>NZ_JBQQCI010000003.1:0-603106 GCF_052246715.1 Halobacillus sp. H74
CAAATAAGATCCCTCAGAGACGATGAGGTTGATAGGTCCGAGGTGGAAGCGTGGTGACACGTGGAGCTGACGGATACTAATGGATCGATGACTTATCTATAGATATTTCGTTCGTGAAAAGTCGAGGGTACGTTCGATGATGATGTTTCCTTATCCAGTTTTGAGGGTTCACCTCAAACTTTATATTGATGTGGTGGTGAAGGCGAAGAGGTCACACCTGTTCCCATGCCGAACACAGCAGTTAAGCTCTTCAGCGCCGATGGTAGTCGGGTCGATCCCCGTGAGAGTAGGACGCCGCCACATTGATCATATTTTAAGTTTCAATTAATTTCCTTGCAACGTGACGAACAGTCACAATTCAATCTTATGGGAACTATAATAACAATTCCCACATTATCGCGGGGTAGAGCAGTCTGGCAGCTCGTCGGGCTCATAACCCGGAGGTCGCAGGTTCAAATCCTGCCCCCGCAACCAATTTCATCTCATTTGAGGATGAACATAACCTCCACAAAATTTTCATGAAACACGATGATCAGTCACAATTTAATCTTATGGGAACTATAATAACAAATTCCCACATTATCGCGGGGTAGAGCAGTCTGGCAGCTCGTCGGGCTCATAACCCGGAGGTCGCAGGTTCAAATCCTGCCCCCGCAACCAATTTATTTGTAAATACATAATATAGATCGTTAATTTAAATGGTCCGGTAGTTCAGTTGGTTAGAATGCCTGCCTGTCACGCAGGAGGTCGCGGGTTCGAGTCCCGTCCGGACCGCCACTACTTAAATTTGAACTTTCAACCTTAGGATACCTTCCTAAGGTTTTTATTTTTGTCTAAGAATGGGGCAGGCGCGAGTGGATTTAGACTTTTGATGATTTTTTAAATCTGTCTCCTATTGGTATAATAGTAATAATTGATTTTATACGGAAAGGGAAATAGATATGGATGAGTTTTCGTTTATACGTTCAGTCCAGCCTGCTTATTATAAACAGTCTTCTCTCATTAAAGGGATCAGTGATGATGCGGCTGTTATTCGACCTTCCGGGGGAGATGTGGTCACCGCTGTAGATACAATGGTGGAAGACGTCCATTTCTCCAGGAAAACAATGCAGCCTCATCACATTGGTCATCGTGTCTTGGCTGCAAACTTGAGTGATTTAGCCGCGATGGGGAGTATACCAGCCTATTATATGGTATCAATTACGATTCCGTCAGACTGGTCTGAGGAAGAGTTGATCGAGCTGTATGCTGGGATGGATGATCTTGCTGCCCTATATCGTATGGACCTCATTGGTGGAGATACGGTTTCAGGGAGAGAGCTCTCAGTCACGGTCACGGTGATGGGGATGGTAGCTAAAGGGAAAGCGAGATATCGCTCAGCTGCGGTTCCGGGAGATGTTTTATTTGTAACGGGAACTCTAGGTGATTCTCGCGGAGGTTTAGAATGGCTTTTAAATGAGAAAAATAATTCATCTTCTGACCAAGCCTTTTTAATCGATCGGCATAGAAAGCCATGGCCAAGAGTCTCATTCGCAGAGAGTTTATCAGCACTCCAAAGAGTGGCATTGAATGATGTGAGTGATGGCATCGCAAACGAAGCGAACGAGATTGCTGAATCCTCTGGTGTGGACATTCACATTGCTAAGGATATGGTCCCTTTTTCTTCTGAATTGAAGAATACGTTTCCTGATCAATATCAGGATTGGATGTTGTCCGGGGGTGAAGATTTCGAGCTGCTGGGCGCTGTACCTTTAAGTGATTGGACACTGGTTCAGGAAAATGCGGAAGCTGCTGGTATTCAGATTACGAAGATAGGGGATGTTGACGAAGTAAGTGGTGACTCTCCTCGAGTTTTTATTAAAGAAAGCGATCAAATAGCAATATTGAAGAAATCAGGTTATACACATTTGAAGGGAAAAGGGTGAGCGGATGGCTATTTATGAATGGAAGAGTTTTTCAAGCGATGAGACAAAGGCTTTTGCAGAAAAGCTTGGGGAACGTCTTCAACCAGGAGACCTTCTCACTTTAGAGGGAGATCTGGGAGCAGGGAAAACTACGTTCACAAAAGGGCTGGGAAAAGGGCTTGGTGTTAAAAGAACTATAAACAGCCCTACTTTCACGATCATGAAAGAATACCAGGGGCGTTTCCCTTTTTATCATATGGATGTGTATCGCTTAGAGGATAGTGATGAGGACTTAGGATTTGAAGAGTATTTTGAAGGCAGTGGTGTGACGGTCGTTGAGTGGGCGCAGTTCATTAAAGAATTCTTACCTGCAGAACGTCTCGATATAACCATCAACTATAAGGATGATTCTACTCGACTACTGACCCTTCAATCGAGATCTGAGCATTTTGAAGAGATATGTAAGGAGATAATCGTATGAATATACTGGCGATCGACACATCGAATTATGTGATGGGAGTAGCTGTTCTTAAAGAAGAAACAGTTGCCGCGGAGTTTGTGACGAATATTAAAAAGAACCACTCGATCCGTTTGATGCCGGCAATCGATCATGTGATGAGAGAGACTGGTACTAAGCCGGAAGAGTTGGATCGGATTGCGGTTGCGCATGGACCAGGTTCATATACGGGGTTACGGATCGGACTAACGACAGCAAAGACGATGGCTTGGACGCTAGGAATTCCTGTTGTGGGGGTTTCGAGTTTGGAAGCTGTGGCAAGACAAGGTGTTTTTTTCGATGGCTATGTCTGTCCTTTTTTTGATGCGCGGAGAGGACTAGTTTACACTGGACTCTATAATAAGGATATGGATGTGTTACGGGAAGAAACCAATATTCTTATGGAAGAATGGTTGGAAAGCTTGAAAGAGTCAGAGCAGCCGATTTTATTTCTAAGCCAGGATCTTTCTGTCCATAAGGAAAAAATTCGTGAGATGCTCGGTGATCAAGCTGTGTTTCCATCAGCCCCATATCAATTCGCCAGGCCGTCTATCATAGCAGCTGCAGCAAAGGAAAGAGATCCAGGTTCGCTTCATGCACTGGTGCCGAACTACTTAAGGTTACCAGAAGCTGAAGCGAAATGGTTGGAGCAGCAGGAGAAGCAGTAACATGACTCTGATCAGAAGGATGACACAAGAGGATGTGGGCGCCGTGATGGTGGTGGAAAGAGCCTCCTTCGCAGTTCCTTGGACGGTGGAGACGTTTCGGAAAGAAGTGGATGATAACCCTTATGCTTTCTATTATGTGATAGAAAAAGATGGAGAGATCATTGGATATTGTGGTCTTTGGCTGATCATAGACGAAGCCAACATCACCAATATCGCGATACATCCTGATCATAGGGGACATAAATACGGTGAACGGTTGTTCCAGCATACTTGTAAGAAAGCGATTGAACATGGAGCCATTCAGTTATCGCTTGAAGTTAGAGTATCAAATACAGCCGCGCAGCATATGTACCGGAAGTTCGGTCTGGTACCTGGGGGTATCCGTAAAAGGTATTACTCGGACAATGGTGAAGATGCGTTAGTGATGTGGGTGGGATTAAAATGAGTAAAGACCAATATATTTTGGCCATCGAGACGAGCTGTGATGAAACGGCTGTCGCGATTGTAAGAAATGAAACAGAATTAGTGACAAACATCGTAGCTTCTCAAATTGAAAGCCATAAACGTTTCGGAGGGGTTGTACCAGAGATCGCTTCAAGGCATCATATTGAACAAATGACCATCACTTTGGAAGAAGCATTGCAAGAGTCCGGTCTGACGATTGATGATATGGACGCGATAACAGTAACAGAGGGACCTGGACTCGTCGGTGCCTTGCTTGTAGGTGTGAATGCAGCCAAGGCTATTGCTTTTGCTAAACAAAAACCGCTTGTAGGGGTTCATCATATTGCCGGGCATATCTATGCGAATCGTTTGGAAAAAGAATTCGAATTTCCATTGTTAGCGTTAGTAGTGTCTGGTGGTCATACAGAGCTTGTTTTAATGAGGGAGCACGGCTCGTTCGAAATCATTGGAGAGACAAGGGATGATGCAGCAGGGGAAGCATACGACAAAGTGGCAAGAACACTTAAACTCCCATACCCAGGAGGGCCGCAGATCGACCAGTTAGCTCAAGATGGGGAAGAGACGATTGATTTTCCAAGAGCATGGCTTGAAGATGGGTCTTATGATTTTAGTTTTAGTGGTCTGAAGTCTGCTGTAATTAACAGACTTCACAAAGCGAAGCAAAAGGATGAGTTCTTGAAACCTGAGGATGTAGCGGCAAGCTTCCAAGCAAGTGTTGTTGAAGTGTTATCCACAAAAGCATTCCGAGCAGCAGAGGAATATGGGGTCAAACAAATGATTGTAGCGGGGGGAGTTGCAGCTAACAAGGGACTTCGGGCAGCTCTTCATGAGAAGTTCAAATCCAGTGAAACGGAATTGCTTATTCCTCCCCTGCACTTATGCACAGACAATGCAGCCATGATTGCAGCAGCGGGCGCTGTTGCATACAATCAAGGTCATCGTTCCGGCTGGGAGTTGAATGCGAACCCAGGCTTAGATTTAGAATTGTATGGTGATAGAAAACAATAAACGTAAAGCTCTCCTTTTTCAAGGAGAGCTTTTCCTTTTTGTGCAGGAGGATGTGGATAAGTTTGCAAATTTTATCATTTTTATTATCCACAGGTGCATAAACATACAGAGGATAAAATGTTCGTGGATGGATAGGAATAGTAAAGAAATCGCTACCAAAATTGTGGATAAATTGCTTTTTATCTGTGGATAATGTGCATAACCCTGTTGAAAACTGTAATTATCAGTGTTCAAGTGTTGAAAAGTGTGTGGATAATGAACATCCATTCATACACGTCTATACATGTAAAAAACTGACACCTCAGGTCATCCAGATATTGGATGACCTGAGGTGTCAGTAACTACCATTACTCATGGAGGGTTTCCCATTCTTCCATGAGGGTTTCTAATTGTTTCTGCTTTTCTGCGTTATCTTCGGTGAGTTCCAGGGATCTTTCATGGTCTTGATAGATCTCGGGGTCACAGAGAAGTTCTTCATTTTCTTCCAGCTTCATCTCAAGCTGTTCGATTTCTTCTTCAATTTCAACAATGCGACGGTTTTTCTTTCGTTCCTCCCGTTTCACGGCTTTATCTTCTTCAAAACTATTTTTCGCTTGTGGTTCCTGTTTGTTTGGTTCGTTTTGAAGGCGTTCGGCTTCTTCGATTTGATGAAGCTCGTATTCTTCTTGCTTCTTATCTACATAGTAGTCGTAATCTCCGAGGAAGAGCCGTGTTTCTTCAGGATTCATTTCTACGATTTGAGTAGCGATTTTGTTGATAAAGTAACGGTCGTGGGAAACGAATAAAAGCGTTCCAGGATAATCGACTAGAGCAGCTTCTAACACTTCTTTACTGTCCAAATCCAAGTGGTTGGTCGGCTCGTCTAAAATCAAAAAGTTCGCTTCCTGCATCATCAATTTAGCTAGGGAGAGACGTGCCTTTTCCCCGCCACTAAGAGCAGTAACCGGCTTCAGAACATCCTCACCGGAAAAAAGGAAATTACCGAGTATAGTTCGAATATCCTTTTCATTCTTCATCGGGTACTCATCCCATAATTCATTCAAAACCGTTTTCTTTGAGTTCAATTTCGTTTGTTCTTGGTCATAATAACCGATTTGCACATTAGTACCAATCATCTTTTCTCCTTTAGAAGCTTCCAGGTCCCCTATAATCGTTTTGAGTAATGTCGTTTTACCAACACCGTTAGGACCGACAAGCGCAACAGAGTCTCCGCGGTTCAAATCGAGGGAAAGGTGATCGAACAAATAAGAAGAGCTGTCGTCATAGCGGAAGGCTAAGTCCCTTAACTTGAGAACATCGTTCCCGCTTTTTTTTGCCATTTGGAAGCTGAATTTCGCGGACTGGTTATCGTCTTTCGGCTTTTCAAGTTTGTCCATTTTCTCCAATTGTTTACGCCTGCTCTGCGCTCTTTTACTTGTTGTAGCCCGGACGATATTCTTTTGGATAAAGTCCTCCATCCGCTTGATCTCTACTTGCTGCTTCTCAAACCGTTTCAGCTCCTGCTCATAATCGGCTTCTTTTTTCTTCAAATAGTCACTGTAATTTCCATGATATTTCTTCGATGATTGGAAAGCGATTTCGTAGACAGTGTTCACAATCTTGTCTAAAAAGTAACGGTCGTGGGAGACAATGACCACGGCCCCTTGATATCCTTGTAAGTACCCCTCTAGCCACCCGAGGGTGTCGATATCCAAGTGGTTGGTCGGTTCGTCCAAGATCAGGACATCAGGGCTGGTTAACAGCAGTTTTCCAAGGGCCAGCCGGGTTTTCTGTCCACCGCTTAATGAAGTGATCGGTGTATCCCAATTAAAGTTATGGAAGTTCAAACCGTTCAGGACGGATTTGATATCAGCTTCATATTGATAGCCGCCGGCACTTTTGAAGTATTCCTGCTTACGGTCATAATCGGCCAACAGCTGTTGGTATCGACTTTGATCTTCGATTAATGCCGGTTCTGCCATCTGCATCTCCATCGAACGCAATTCTTTTTCAAGATCTTTCAAATGAGTGAAAACTTTCTCCATCTCATTCCAAATCGATTCATCCGATTGCAGACCTGTATTCTGTGCCAAATAGCCTATAGTCGTTTCTTTCGGCTTGAAAATATTCCCTTCATCGTGGCTCATATCTCCAGCCATCATTTTTAGCAAGGTTGATTTTCCTGCGCCGTTTCGTCCGACGATAGCGATCCGGTCATTCATTTGTACTTCTAATTTAATATTCGATAAAATGGTTTCTGCACCAAAACGCTTCGTCAATTGATTCAATTGCATGAGAATCATGTCGTTTCACCTCAATAGAATAAGTGTATCTTATCCTGCAGCTGACTCGCAACAGAATGCGTTGGAGTTTGTGAAATCTTTAACGACTTCTGTTTGATTTTTTGGTAGAATAAGAGTAGTGTTTCAATGAGTACCGTAACCATTTTTCACAAAAGGGGTAGGTGTGAATGGCGGAATTCAGTCATTTCAATGACCAGGGCCGTGCTCGTATGGTAGATATCTCTGAGAAGAAAGATACAGTACGGACGGCGGTAGCGAAAACAAGTGTAGAAGTAAATAATGAAATCTACGATAAAATCACCACCCAGCAAATGGAGAAGGGAGATGTCCTTTCTGTCGCCCAAGTAGCTGGAATCATGGCTGCGAAAAAGACATCAGATTGGATACCGATGTGTCACCCGTTGTCATTGAAAGGAATCGATGTATCCTTTGATTGGGAGATCGGTTCAACCCCCATGCTTTTAATTGAAGTCTCTGTTAAGACGAAGGGTAGTACAGGCGTGGAAATGGAAGCGCTAACGGCGGCTTCAGCCACTGCCTTGACGGTTTATGATATGTGTAAAGCCATTGATAAAGGAATGGTGATTGGTCCGACTTACCTGGATGAGAAAACAGGGGGTAAAAACGGAGATTATCGAAGAATAGACCGGTAAAGGAGTCAGATGCTATGGATATGGAACAGGCGAAGATCCCTCAGGCGACAGCGAAGCGTTTACCGCTTTATTATCGTTTTTTAAACAATTTACACAGCCAGGGGAAAATGCGCGTTTCATCAAAAGAATTAAGTGATGCGGTAAAGGTCGATTCAGCTACGATCCGCCGCGACTTTTCATATTTCGGTGCCCTGGGCAAAAAAGGGTATGGATACAATGTAGAATATTTGCTGTCATTTTTCCGTAAAACTCTTGATCAGGACGAAACGACAAGGGTCGCTTTGATCGGGGTCGGTAACTTAGGAACAGCTTTCTTGAATTATAATTTTACAAAAAACAATAATACAAAAATCGAAATGGCTTTTGACGCTAGTGAGGAGCGCATTGGCAGTGAAGTCGGTGGCGTCCGTGTCCATCATATCGATGATCTTGAAGAAAAGATCAGCGACTTGTCTGTGGCAATCTTGACCGTACCGGCCTCTGCCGCGCAGGGCATTGCTGATCGACTTGTCAAAGCGGGAGTTTCAGGTATTCTGAACTTCACGCCGGCGAGGATTAGTGTGCCCACTCAAGTTCGTGTCCACCATATCGATCTTGCTATCGAATTACAGGCACTCGTTTACTTTTTAAAACATTATCCTTTGAATGAAGATGGAAGTGCAGAAGAATAATAAGAGGGGATGACCAACAAGGTCGTCCTTTTTTTGTGGAGTGATTTCCAGTTCAATTGTGTGAAAAAGAGTGCACGTGGGTTAACGGATAGGCATGCGTGGTATAGTGGATAATAGTTCGTGTATCGAAATAAGGGGAGGGGACTACATTGAGCAAATTACCTCATAAATGGCTGGTCGTCGTTTCTGTCTTATTCGGAACCTTCACTGTCATTCTGAATAATAGCATGTTAAATCCGATCCTGCCTCGTTTTATTGAAATTTTCGAGTCGGATGCTGTAGCGGTCGGCTGGATCCTCACTATTTTTATGGTATCAATGGGGATGACGATGCCGCTCACAGGCTATTTCGGAGACCGGTTCGGGAAGAAGAAAGTCTACCTGACAGGACTATGTATCTTCCTTATCGGGTCTTCTATAGGGTTCTTTTCTTCAACACTTGGGATGGTCATTCTTTCAAGAGCCATCCAGGGCATGGCTGGCGGTTTAATGATGCCCATCGCAATGGCACTTATCTTTAACTCTTTCCCACGTCATGAAAGGGGCTTGGCTGTGGGTGTGTATGGGGTGGCCGCAATGGTCGCCCCTGCGATCGGCCCTACAGTCGGGGGCTTTCTCATCCAATATTTAGAGTGGCCGTGGCTGTTTGCGTTCAATATTCCATTCGGGTTGACGGGTTTGATTTTATCATCGAAATTCTTAGAACGAACAGAAACCAATCCGGAGAAACGATTCGATTTCATCGGCTTTCTCATTATTACATCTGGTATCGGAGCGGTGCTCTTTGCGTTAGGACGAGGCAGGACACTTGATACACTGCTTGATCCATTGAACATCATGTTGATCATCAGTGGTCTGATTGCGGTCGTCCTTTTTGTATTTTATGAAAATAGACAAGAGGACCCACTACTTAATCTTTCTGTGTTCAAAGTGCCTACTTATTCGGTGTCGATTCTTGTGACTTCAGCCGCATCGATTGGTTTGTTTTCAGGAATTTTCCTATTGCCGTTATTGATTCAAAATGTGTATGGTTTGAATGAAGTCATGACAGGGTTGTTGTTCTTACCGGCAGCGGCAGCCAGTGGGGTATTCATGTCCATCGGGGGAAGACTCCTGGATAAAAAAGGGCCGAAATATGTGGTACCACCAGGACTGACGATCATGGCGCTCGCCACTCTGGGGTTGAGCTTTTTACAATTGTCTACACCATATTGGCTCATTCTTCTATTGAATACTGTCCGAGGCCTGGGCATGGGGATGGGCAATATGCCTGCGACGACTTCCGGAATGAACAGTATTCCAGAGGATTTAGTCGCCCAGGGATCAGCGATGAATAACATCCTCAGACAAATTTCTTCTTCACTGGGAATCGTCTTTTTCTCGATTTATTATGAAGTGAGACGAGCGCAAGTATCAGCAAGCCCTGATATCGATATGCAGGCGGCTACATTACAGACATTGAATGAAGCGTTTCTCGTTTCCGCCATCGTTTTGATCATCGCGATTCCTTTCTCCTTCATTTTAAAAGGGGTACAGGATGATGAAGATGCTTCAGATAATAAGGCATAGAAAAAGCAGGCATCCACTAAGGAGCCTGCTTTTGTGATGTTATTTTTTCTGTGATTGTTTAAGTTTATTGTGGAGATTGTACAAGCGGATCGCTACGGCGATATTGAACGTAGCGACAATCGCTAAGATGACAGTCGTCGTGTTCCAAACGGATTCTTCAGCTGCCTGAGCTGCGATAAACGTAAAAGCGACGCCCATCGAGAGATAGAGAAAAGCCATGAATAATGGTGAAGTTCTCATAATTATAAAAAGCCTCCAATAAAGATGGTCTCCAGTTGTTCCTGCATCCGGCGGATATCCTCTTCAGTAAGAAAATACTGTGATGCGACAACAAACGAGTTCATCGCCATGTGAGCCACGATTGGTGTAATAATTCGTTTTGTTTTGACATATAGGAAGGCGAATACGACTCCCATGGAGAAGTAGACTAACATGTGCTTGAAATCGAAATGGAATGCACCGAACACGAGAGCGGACACGAGTACCGCCAGCCAGAAATTGGTCCGTTTGTAAATCGATCCGAAAATGATTTTACGGAAAATGATTTCTTCGGTAATCGGAGCGAATATCACAGGGAGCAAAATGAACAATGGTGATTCACGTGCGATTTCCATCAGCCCCATCGTGTTCTCAGATCCTGGGGGAATACCGAATAGCTCAGACTCGATGGTAGCGGCAATCGCTTGTGCGAACAATGCAAGAAATACTCCGGCGATCGACCAGAGAATGATCTTTCCCGGGCCTGCTTTATCACTGCGGACCATTTCTTCTTTCATATCCGGTTTGAGAATGACAAGAATGATGATGGTAGCAATGGTGAAACTCAAGACTGACCAGACAGCAATCGCATCAAATCTACTCATCCCGGAAGCGACTAATAATGGCGCCCCGACTAGAGCAGAAAGCTGAGTGATGACATAGGCCAGGATGATATACCAATAGCGTTTTGGCATAGATGCACGACTCCTTCTGAATTGCAGTTTATCGGACAAGGTGCAATGACCTTACAATGACCTCAATATACATACTTTATGTATTCTATCACAGTTTCAAAACCACACGTAAGGAATAAGGGTTATCGTGCGAATTTTGTCGAAAAAGAAGTATGAAAAATCGATAGTTTCTACTTGAAAAATGAAAGCGAATTGATTATGATAATAATTGTGTTAGCACTCACTATCGACGAGTGCTAATAACCGACAAAAATTGAAATCAACCTTATCAAGGAGGGTGTCCTAATTGTTAAAGCCACTTGGTGATCGTATTGTTATTGAACTTATTGAAGAAGATCAAACTACTGCGAGCGGAATTGTACTTCCTGACTCTGCAAAAGAAAAACCGCTAGAAGGTAAAGTTGTTGCAGTCGGTTCTGGCCGTATCACAGATAACGGTGAGAAAGTTGCATTGGAAGTTGCTCAAGGTGACCGCGTCGTCTATTCGAAATTCGCTGGAACAGAAGTGAAGTATGAAGGTAGCGAATACTTGATTCTACGCGAATCTGATGTACTAGCTGTCATTCAGTAGTTATTTTTTCTATAAAAATAATATACTTAGAGATACGATTTTTATGAGGAGGGCATTTTTAAATGGCTAAAGAAATTAAATTTAGTGAAGACGCACGTCGTTCAATGCTTCGTGGTGTCGATACGTTAGCAGATGCTGTAAAAGTAACACTCGGACCAAAAGGACGTAATGTCGTTCTAGATAAAAAATTCGGTTCTCCACTGATCACTAATGATGGTGTGACAATCGCTAAAGAGATCGAACTCGAAGATCACTTCGAAAACATGGGTGCACAACTCGTTTCTGAAGTTGCATCCAAGACGAATGAAATCGCTGGTGATGGGACAACAACGGCAACAGTCCTTGCACAAGCCATGATCCGTGAAGGTCTTAAAAACGTAACATCTGGTGCGAACCCGGTCGGTATCCGTCGCGGGATTGAAAAAGCGACAGCCATAGCTACTGAAGAGCTTCGTAAAATTTCTAAGCCTATCGAAGGCCGTGAGTCCATCTCCCAGGTTGCTTCCATCTCAGCCAGTGATGACGAAGTAGGTCAACTGATTGCTGAAGCTATGGAACGCGTTGGGAATGACGGTGTCATCACCATCGAAGAATCTAAAGGATTCAACACTGAGCTAGAAGTGGTTGAAGGTATGCAGTTCGACCGTGGTTACGCTTCTCCATACATGGTGACAGACCAAGATAAGATGGAAGCGACCCTTGAAGACCCATACATCTTGATTACAGATAAGAAAATCAATAACATCCAGGAAGTTCTTCCTGTACTTGAACAAGTGGTCCAACAATCCAAACCACTTCTATTGATCTCTGAAGACGTTGAGGGCGAAGCACTAGCAACACTTGTTGTGAACAAACTTCGTGGTACATTCAACGCAGTATCTGTCAAAGCTCCAGGATTCGGTGACCGTCGTAAAGCGATGCTGGAAGATATCGCAACAATGACAGGTGCCCAAGTAATCACAGAAGATCTTGGACTTGAATTGAAGAATACAACGATCGACCAGCTAGGCCGTGCGTCTAAAGCAGTCATCACAAAAGAAAACACGACAATCGTCGAAGGCGCTGGAAGTCCTGAGCAGATCTCTTCCCGTGTTGCTCAAATCCGTGCCCAAGCAGAAGAATCCACTTCTGAATTCGACAAAGAAAAATTACAAGAACGTCTTGCGAAGCTTTCTGGCGGCGTAGCTGTCATCAAAGTCGGAGCAGCGACAGAAACAGAATTGAAAGAGCGTAAACTACGCATCGAAGACGCCTTGAACTCTACACGAGCAGCGGTAGAAGAAGGCATCGTCGCTGGTGGTGGTACAGCTCTAGTGAACATCATCACCTCTGTTGAAGGTCTTGGTCTGAAGGACGATGAAGCAACTGGTGCAAGCATCGTACTTCGTGCCCTTGAAGAGCCAGTCCGTCAAATCGTTCACAATGCAGGTCAAGAAGGATCCATCATTGTCGAACGTCTGAAAGGCGAACAAGTCGGCATCGGCTTCAACGCAGCAACAGGCGAATGGGTGAACATGGTTGAACAAGGAATCGTCGACCCTACAAAAGTAACTCGTTCTGCACTTCAAAACGCAGCTTCCGTAGCAGCTATGTTCTTGACGACTGAAGCTGTAGTCGCTGATCTTCCTGATGAAGAAGGTTCTGGTGGCGGCATGCCTGACATGGGTGGCATGGGCGGAATGGGCGGCATGATGTAAGCTGTCCTCAAACCCTTTGATAGATAAGGATTTGAAGCACTATAATTGAATATTGACTGGATTTTGACTGGATTCATGTGTGAAACAAGTCTGGTCCAAAAAACCTCTCAAAAAGTTCACTGAACTTTTGAGAGGTTTTTAAATTTGAATTGCTATAACCTGTGAAAAGTAACTTTTTATTGTTTATAATAAAATCTTTTAAAGGAGGATAGGCATCTATATAATGGAAAAAGGGAGGGATTGATTGTGAGATTAAAGTCCGTAGGTATTCAAAATTACAGAACTTTCAGAGATGTGATTTTTAATTTTTCAAATTATGGTGTAATGGTAGGTGCAAATAATTCAGGAAAAACTAGTGTTTTCTCTCTGTTAGACAAAATTTTAAATCCTTTTAGAAGTCTATATTATAGCGATTTTGAAACCAGTGACTTTAGAGATTTAGACGAGCCATTAGTAGTAAATATGGTTTTTGATTATTTAAGCGAGACACAATTAAGTGAGTTTAAATTTAATCTTAAACGAGTTGAACTTGAACCATCCCAACAACCTGAAGAGGAAGGGATACAAGTTCATTTGAAGTATGTTTGCCAATATGATACATCAACTGAGAGCTTTTCAAAGAATCTTTCTATAATAGGAGAAGATGATGAGACCGGTCTAAGTGAAAAGCAAAGAAAACTATTTCCTTTTATATATAGGGGAGCTCAAAGAGACAATAGAACTGAATTAAAGATGGGGAGAAATACCTTTCTTTCTCGCTTGGTAGACACTATAGATATCGGTAATGAAGCCAAAGAATCCATTCAAAAGTTAATAGAAGAAGCTTCAGATATACTCTCGGATGAATTAAAGGAGGCTTCAGAATTAATAGAAAAAAATTCAAAACATGTTATAGATTATCCAGTTAAAGGAGAGGGAGAAGAGAAGCGCAATATACGTTTTAATCTATTGAATTTAGAGTCAGATAAACTTTTAAATAATCTCGAAATATACATATTTGAAGCTTTTAAGTCCGATTTCGAAGCTCTTACAAAACAGGGCTTGGGGTATCAAAATGCCATTGTGCTTGCAATTTTCAAGAGCTTTGCAACATCTGCAATAAAAGGGAATATGATTTTAGCACTAGAAGAGCCAGAATTATTCCTTCCACCTCATTCACAGCGAGCATTGGCTAGGGATTTTAAGGAGTTATCTGTAGATAACCAGATTCTTATAGCTACACACTCTCCCTCTTTTATGCTGAATACTAACCCTAAGGATATCATTATTTTAAGAAAGTCATTTAGTGGAAGTACAACAGTATCCCAATTTGATCAAGAAGCTACACCAAAAGAGCTAGAATGGTTTAGTAAGAGAGTGAATGCTATAAATGGGGAAGCTTTTTTTTCAAATGTAGTATGTTTAGTAGAGGGGGAAACTGAAGAAGGGTCTCTCAATGAGTTATCTTATAAATTAGATATAGAAAATGCTGATTTTTCATTCGATAAATATGGTGTTACCGTCTTAAATTGTGGAGGAAAAACCAAAATAAAAGAGTTTAATCGCCTTGTAAAATATTTCTCATTACCAACGGTAGCTTTGATAGATTTTGACCCTGATCAAACTAACTCTGAATTAGACAGGGATGAAGGCGAAATAGAGACTTTAAAAGGAATGGTTGACGAATTAATTCAACTTCCAAGGGAACCAGGTTGGGGCGATTTTGAAGGGGTTCTAACTAAAGAAGCTCCAATAATTAATTTGTTAAGAATATTAGATGATCTAGAAATAAAAAAGCTTTTTTGTGGACAGTTGATTAGATTAAATAACGTCCTAAATCTTGGAGAAGACACTAGTTTTATAAGACAGGTATCATCACAGGAAAATATTGATATAGAAGATCTTTCTCATGTTAAAGATCAGATTGAAAATATAGACCCGTCTTATGTAATGATATGGTTTCGAGCTGCTATTAAAGAAACTTTGAAAAAAGAAAAGTCCGCAATTACAGGCAAAGTTGTTGCCTCCAATTTAAGTGGAGATGCTATCCCAGGAGATTTTGCTAGGGTAATAAGAACTTGTATTGATATATCTAAGAGTCGTTTTAATCAGGAAGAGGAGAAGGTCAATGAATGATTTGAAAATTCAAGAAATTATTGACTGGGAGACCTCGGCAATGGTTTCAGCTGGTCCCGGAGCAGGAAAAACTAAATTATTAATTAGTAAGCTTGAAAAATTTGAACGGGAAAGAAGATTTGACCCCTACGGTCAAAAAGTATTAGTTTTAACATTTAATAAAAAAGCCTCTCTAGAATTACAAACACGGATAGAGATGGCTGATATTGATGATACAAGTTTTGTTGAAGTCTTTACCTATCATGGCCTAGGATACAGGATTTTAAATACTTATGGACCTTTAATTGGATTGCCAAGTCCTTTAGTATTAATTCCACAGGATGAGTATAAAGCAATAATCAAGGGTTTAGAGAAAGATTATGAAGCTTATTCATTTAATATATTCTATCAAAAATACGTTTCAATTTATGAAGAAGAAGAAAAAGAACGCTTTGTACAAAAACACGCTGATGAGTATGGGAAAGCTTTAGATAGTTATATAAAATATAAAATTGATAACGGCTACATAGACTATTCTGATTTAATATCAAAATGTATTGATTTATTGAAAAACAATGAATGGTTAAGGAGAATATTCCAAAACGCATATCCTTTCGTTTTAGTGGACGAATTTCAGGACACTGATCAAGTACAATTTGAACTTCTTTCTTTAATAGGGGAAGGGTCTAACGTTCTATCTGTAGCTGATGAAGATCAAGTTATTTATGAATTTAGGGGAGCAGAAGAACAGAATATTCAAAGGTTTGTCGAAGTATTTGATGCTAAAACATTTAATCTCTCTTATAACTATAGATCTACTAATAATATTGTCCAAGTTGCTAACTCATTAATAAGTAATAATGTGAATAGAAATACTAAAACCCCGATGCATACAAGCAATAGTGATGGCGAAAAAGTTAAATTGTACTTGAGCAAGGATATTGATGAAGAAGTAAAAAGAATAAAAAGCTTGATTTTACAGTGGATTGCAGAAGGGGAAGGTAATTGTGCAGTTCTTTTTAGAGAAAGAGTAAACATGTGTAGTCAGATTATCTCTCGAATTTCAAAGACCCTAGAGGAAGCCAATATTCAATATTATAGATTAAAACAAAATTTGATAACTAATGATAAAGTTGTAAAGTGGGTTATTGGAGCATTAACTTTTAAAGAAAACCCTAGTTTATATTCGCTTGCAGGTTTTGTTATACGTCTACCTGGTATCGGTGAGAGAAGTGTACAAAAAATAGATGAGTATATTGAAACTCACGGAGATATCCCATATAAGGAGGTTGATTTATCAATCTTCTTCAATAGAAAGCAGTCGGTTACTGTTAATGAAACTTTAGATAAACTATTTGATTTAGAGGATATTTTAGAAGTGTTTGATTATGCGTGTGAAAAAAATTATGAAGGTAAAGAGAGTGATTTCAAAAATAAAAAGAACTTTTATAGAAATATACGTTCACTCTTGTGGAAAGAATCAAAGGGATCTGCTACAGCATTGATAAGAAATTATGAATATATGCTTGATATAAGTAATTTATTAAAATTAGCCAAGAATGAAGTGTTTATTGGAACAATTCATCAAGTTAAAGGGTTAGAATTTGATAACGTTATTATTGCAGGAGTAGCTAATGAATACTTTCCTAAAATAGGGAAAGGACTAGAGAATTCTATTTATGAAGAACGACGCTTATTTTATGTAGGAATTACTCGTGCACGAAAAAACTTATGTATTACAACGTCAAGTCAATGGTATAATCCTATAGAACAGAATGTAGAGAGGTTGAGTATATCTCCTTTTTTACGTGAACTTGATCAAAGCTATGTGATTATTGAATAACATCCTGACCCGGATACTTCACTTTTTCAAACGGAGTATCCGGGCATCTTTATTGCTTACATAATTGTGTTATGATATCAATCTAATGCACCTTCCATTAGTTCACTGAACTTTTTTGATGCCTTTTCTTCCATGTTCTTTGTTATATGAGCATATATATTCATTGTGGTATTAATGTCTCCATGACCCAACCTTTGTTGAATTTCTTTAGTTCCGACGCCAGCCTCAATTAAGAGTGAGGTGTGTGTATGTCTAAAAGAATGTGGTGTTACTTTTTTTTCAATGCCACTTAGTTTTAATAAACGCCTCATACGATTTTCAACCGTTTTTATAAAATCAGGATAACAGGGTTATTAATCTCTTTTGCGAAGACAAATCCAAAATCATTATACTGATCTCTCAGAACCATTTTTATTTTTTTTTGGTAAGTTAAATGCTTCTTAAACTCACCCATCACTTGCTTGTCCATTTTTAACGTCCGTATAGATCCTTTTGTTTTAGGAGTAAGCAGCTGATAATCCTTTGTATTATTATTCGGGTTGTAATAGGTTTTTGTAATCCGGATAGTCTCATTATTAAAGTTCACATCGGGCCATTTGAGTGCCAGCATTTCTCCTACACGCAAACCACTGTAGGCAAGGGTGAGGAACATCATAAAATCTATATCTAATCCCTTTCCTTATCTGTTTTTAAAAAAGTTATTAGTTCACTCTTCTCTAGAAACTTTATTATCTCATCATTCTGCTCAAGTTCTTCCACTGTTTCAATTCTCTTTGGAATTTTTGCGAATTCACTTGGGTTTGTTTTAATAAGGTTATATTCTAACGCCTTTTTAAATAACATTCGGCCAGTAGTATGGATCCCGTCTAAGGTATTGTGGGCGTATCCTTTTTCGTGTAGGTCATCAAGAAATGCTTGATAGTGTTTTCTTGTAACATCAGAGAGCTTCATTTTCGATAAATATCTTCTGAAATGCTTCAATTCTTTAGTACGTCCGCGATGCGAGCTAACCTTAGAATTTTTCGCATAGATATTCAGCCAAACGTCTGCGAATTCGTTGAAAGTGATATTGTTCTCTTCAACATAGGAGCCTTCCCTTACCTCCCTTTCTAATGCTTCAATTCTTGCATCAGTTTTTCTGTTGAAACCACCCTTAGACCTTGTTTTTCTTTTTCCGGTGACTGGATCTACCCATTCCACTTGATAGGACCACTTGTTACCTCTTTTTCTTATATATGCCATAATTTTACCTCCTATCTAAATACTAAGTTATAAAATGTCTTTTTACTGGTACAATAGGACGTCGCTTTATTTTTTCCAGTCGTTCCTGGCATACATCTAACGGAATATTGAAATCTTGAGACCATAGATCAATGATTTCAGGGTCAGTTAACGTGTACTTTTTAATCATATGGTAGGGTAGCGAGGCGTATAGAGTGAAGTGCCTTGCATCTCTTTCTTGAAGCTCATAAAAATCTTTAGTCATTATTAACTGCCGGCCAGCATGTCTCAATGCATGACAAAGCTCATGGAAGAATTGCTCTCTTTGGTCAATATGGGGAAGGCGACTATCTAAAACAATTTCTTGAAACTTCCCTACTTTCATATAACTAGCTTGAGTTGGTCTACAGTTGACAAAGATTTGGTTCTCAAATCCAATGTTATGAACACTTAAATCAGTCGGTTCTGTAAAATTGTGAGTTTTATACCACTGAGTTATAAGGTCTTCAAGATTCGTGGTTGTGTAGCAAGGAAATCTCAAAACTAATCACCATCCTTACAAGTATTATACGAACAAATGTTCTGTTTAACAATGTTAAATTTCAAAAAAATGGATATATGTATGAGTTGGAGATAAGCATATTTGGAATCTAATTCTGTGGAAATTAAAAGTCGCTGAAATAATAAAGAAATACTTCATTAATTAAGGCATAATTATAATATTCATATGCTGATGGAGCATCTATCGAGGTTATACAAAGCCTGTGCCGATAGAAAAGTGAAACAACGACAAGATATGCTTATTTAAGTGGTAGTTAAAATGACTTCTATTGTAAATATTTTCAGGAGACATGCCCTATTGTGAAAGGATTAATATTGAGGGACATTAAGGAGGTGGTAACATTGTTTCGGTTTATTCAAAAGAGATTACTAGAGCTTAAAATAAACACCTCTCCTGATGTTACTTTATAATTAGATATGGATATTAATTAAAGGGGATTAGATATGAAATTAAATGTATTTCAAGATGGAAAAAGAATTACATTCAAATCCATAGATGGTAGTGTTTATGGTTTTACTGAATATACTAAAGAATCTTGGAGAATAATTGGTGGGAGAAATTGGTACGTAAGTGATAAAGATATAAAAAATAAAGTTCGTACTTATATCTATACCGGTAGCACCCCTTTCACCAAAAGGTACAAGAAGCTATACGAGGTAGTAATGTGTATATGGTATGGTAAGAAAAAAGTTGATAAGATGAGAGATAATAAATTTATCATTGAGCACTTAGACAACAATCCTCATAATTGTAGTATAGAAAATTTAGCTTTTGCAGACGAAGATTTGAATAAAAGCAAAGCTTTTTCTTTTGATAAAACCAGACCTAAGTTGCTCCCCAAAGTAGCAATCAATATATATAAAAATTTCATTACCCAAGAGTTTGAAATTACTTTAGGTTTCAACCAGTTATACGCTTTAACGGTAGAAGAAAATAATGAAATTAAAAGAGTTCCTTTAAATGCACTTTACCTAAAATATCACAATGATTTTGAAACGATGTTGGTAAATGCAAATTTAATAACCAACTCAATTAAAAAAGACAGCCAACTTAATGTTGAACTTTTAAACTGCTATGAATATGAGTATGTCCCAGCTAATTTTGTAATGCTTCCACCAGATGATCCATCGCCAGCTTTTATAGACAATAACGGTAAACTGATGCTTTTGTTAAATGAAAAGACACGTTTGTCAGCAGTTAGTCCGACTTGGAAAAGAACAAACTTATAAGTTTCTAAGTTTAGTGAATTTCTCTTTTTCGGGATGCTGGACATCTTACTTTTAGCATTCCACTGCGAGATGCTCAACACTAACTAACGACTATCATCATAGCCATTTCCTTAGAACATGCACAAAGAAATCACACTAAAATCTCTCACAAAAAGGAACTTGAATTTCAAGTTCCTTTTTGGATATTCTCCTTTTGATCTTGCTCTAAAGCCCCTGATTACTGAATTGTAAACAGTCCTTTCTCATTCTTATCATGTATTACCTGTTAGGTTTAATCCTAGCTCCTGTCTCTATCTCTTTTATTAATTCCTTTTAGTTTTCCAGGAGGTAATTTGCTATAAAAAGATTTTATCTTCTTCTTCCTCGCGATTAATTCTTCCACCATGATATTAATTAATTCAAATAAAAATATCACCGTATCTTGGTCGTCATTTAAATCAATTTCCCCAGGGTGAATACCTTCATTTCCATATACACGGATGGAATCTAACCCTTGTTGTACATGTTCTGGAATCTCTTTTTTAACAAGTTCACCAATCATCTCATTTAAAATGCCTTTTTTTATGTCATATTCTAGTTGAGGGATCATAAAGCCAATACTTCATGAACAATACAGGTAGACTCCGTGTGTTTATCCATTCGGTTATGAGGTTAATTAAAGAATGTTTAGAAGATATAAACGACTGTAACGCATATAGTATATATAAATAACGAAAAATATAAGAAAGGGTTGGTATGATGGCAGAACAAAAAAATACATACACGTCTGAAAACTTGGATTTACTAATTAGGGAGCTACCGAACCGATTTGAGAAAATAAATGATGATGAACTTATACAGTTTGAAAAAGAAATAAATCAAGCTACAGGCTATTTTGTAAACCTTCCACAAAATGAAGAAAATGAACATATAGTAGGGAAATTATATGAGTTAGAAGATATGATCGGAGTGGAAATTGTAAAAAGAGGTTTATTGGAATAAGATGAACACCCCTTAAAGTGTATTGAACTTACTGGGGATCAAAAATTGTTCAAATCTATCAATTTAAAAATCTTTCCTGTTTAGTTTAGCATTTACAGGGAGGGAGGAAATTATGGAATGGATTTTAAAGAATATTTAATGCGAAAACATGAATTAAAGAAGGGTGAAAAGAAATTAAAGGAAATATCAGTACAACAATATATTAATAGGCTAGAAAACATGCGTCGAAATGGGATCTATAATGAAGAAAAACAAATTGATTACATTCTGGAACAGAAAATCCAAGAGCGTTATGATGATTGGAAAACATACTTGAAAACTATTGAACACTACCTTTCATCCAAGAACTACCAAGCAAATGTTGAAGACTAAAACAATTTAGATGTCAAATCGATCTTGTTAGGGGGTGTTAATCCTGAAGGGGTTGCGTCTCCTATGGTATAACAGGCTTGGACAATAATTCTCAATCAAATATACCAAACCGATTTGGATTGCACGACCAAACCTTAGTACTTAATCTGCAAATCTAGTTGCTGTAGAATTTAGTATCCGTGATATAGACAAGACTAAAGAAATGATTAATCAAACAACATCTTCTATTATTGCTCAAATGTAACTTGATTTATCCTTCATAGCCTTATTATTTTACTGGTATATAAATTCGTATACTTGCGTCCTTTTCATGTCGCTTCCACAATCCTCTTTTGGTTTATTCACCAGTTTACAATATACTATGCAGTCTCCGCAGCCACTTCGTCATCTCACTACCTTCATTTATTTTCCTGAAACCTCATGGTACTACTGCAATTCTCGTGCCGAGTGAAGCGTAGTCGGGTATTCGCTGTTAAATATAGCACCAGACTCTCTCTTACAAAAAATACATGATGAACCTTTTGTATTTTAAAGCTATCTAGGAAAGCAGTCACGTCGCTTTCCTAGATAGTTTGGAGTCGCTTTTAGAACGTTAAATCACCAGCTCAATGACTTGGTGTAATAGCGTTAGTCAATTAACCGTCTAACGGCAGATTCTCCAAACAACCTCATCTGAATAGTAAACCAGGTTTTACAAACAGAGCTTAGATGGAGACCAGTTCTGCGAGCTTAGTTACAACGTCTGCTATTGGTTCTTCAGCAGTGCTCAGACCGGTTCGTGATCCTAGCAAGGGACTGACTTCACGGAGAGCTTCATACGTTGTGTCGTGCACAATTGGAACGAGACGCTCGCGAGCGAGGAGTACTGAAAGTTCTTTGTCGGCGATACCCTCTGCTGAGAGGCGGCGTAACAGCGCAGGAGTTACCAACACAATCCCAACTCGCGAGTTCGCCAGACCCTTGTCTATTGCGCGAAGTAACGGCAAGCCGAGGCTAACGTCCTTTTCGCTGAACCAGACGGAGATACCGTGTGACTCAAGCAAATCGTGCAATTCCTTGGCGATCCCCTTCCGGTCGTCCCACGCATGGCAGAGGAAAACGTCACGAAGGTCAGGTCGCTTTGCCAGGTCTTCAACATTATTTCGGATGGGTGTGAGCGCCCTGACCTCTTCAGGCGTGTATAACACGGAAGAACCTGTTCCCGACCAACGCGGCTTTATACTGCGACCGGAACCTCCGCTGCTACTTCGACCGCCCCCACTTCTCAGGTCCGGGGAGTAAGACGGGGAGGAGTATGACCTGTAGCCACTATTATAGCGACCATAACCCCCACCGCACGCTGGGCAGTTGGCTGCGGCACTCGCTGATTGATGTCCCCTTACTGGAGCCGTGCATCTAGCCATGTCTATTCCCCCCTAATTGAATGAGTAGCTCTGTCCCTTTTACAATATCCATTTCAATTACCTCCTTAATTTTCGGATCATTGCAATTTTTCCATTTTTATCCTCTATTGTATCAAATAAATGGGGAAGCGTTTTCTCAAATTATGCAGGCCTGTTACCTTTTTGTTGGATGAAACAAGAGGAGTTTATTATAGCTGGGTGTGGAAACTTTCGATAGTGTTTGTGTAGTAGCAGAACTGCGATGCCAATGTCATGGTAAAATAAACCTATAACACAAAAAAGGAACGAACATCTTGTGAAGGGGAGGGTGAATGTGGATCGGATCACAGGAACGGATAAGAGAATTTATTATCAATTGTTAAAAGAATTTCCAAGCCACGTTATAGGGAAGATGGAGGAGGTGGATCGATCCCTTTATGCAGAGATTGGAAAAGCAGCAAGAGAACACGGTAAAAAGCCGAAAGCCTATATCAAAGAGTTAGGATTTCAATTTAACAGAGGGGTCAATAGGAGGAGTTCTCGCTATGACAACAACGCTCTTCGAAAACTGAAAGAAGAATACTCTTGTAAATTGACTGATTTGGCGGACGACTTCGGCATCTCGAGACAAGCGATTCATCAAAAGGCGTCTGCTGAGGATGATGGAACGAAGCCGTGGCAAAGGGAAAGGTTAAGTGAAAGTGAAGAGGATGTTATCCTACAAATGATTGATAACAATGATTATATTTACGATGATGACGAAATCGTTGTAAGGTTATACAGGCATTTGCAAAAAGTGGGAGAGTTTGCGCTGTATGTGTATAGTCGGAGCAACGATCGGGTGAAATGTTTGTTTTCTCTTCCTGAAGAAATCTACGATCTATTGATTGAAAATCAGTACGATTTATACGAAGAAGTGGATTACGAGGTGAAGGAAAAAATCCCCCAATCCTCTTTGGTGCGTAGGGGGGATGATGGAGAGCTGATCATTAAGTTCAACAGAGAAGACCCGCTTACGAATAAAATAATGTACTGCGCACGTCGGCACGAAAAAACGTTTTACGAGTATGTAGAGATGCTCGGGTTTCGTGTGGAGGATAGCGAAACCGCTAACAACCGAATACCAGATGAGGCGATTATAGAGGAGTTGAGCGGGTTTGTAAATGAAGAGGGGTACGTTCACATCCCTGCAAACGACCCTGCCTATCACCGTTTGAGGAATCTAGCCAGAAACAGGGGATTCAGTACGTTTAAAGTGTTTTTTGAACACTTTGGATTTCGATATAAGAGAACTCAACGAACTCGAATGGATGCTTCAAAAAGTTTCCTGGTTGAGAAGTTAGGTTCGCATTACAAGGTGGAAGGGAATGGGGTCTATATCAGCACCTACGACCCCTTATACAACAATCTCACAGGTCATGCTCGCAGTCGGGGGCTGTCCAATGTGACGGAGCTTCTGAATTCTTGGGGCTTTGAGCGTCTTTATTTAGAGGATTTGCCAGAAAGGTACGAACCCTACGACTGGCAAAAGGATCTTGAAAAAAACAATCAAACAGTGGAAGAACGGTATATAGGAGTACTGGAAGGAATGGTCAGTGAGGGCAATCTTGTTTATATTGACTCCCGAGATTCTTTGTACAATCAACTATATGTCCTCGCTGTACAAAAAGGAATGAAGCTCAATGAACTGTTAGAAGAATGGGGATTCGAGCGGACGTATGAAAGGGGGGAAAGGGACGCCAGGGAACGAAATCTTGAGGCCATAGAAAGTGATGAGGAAAAAATCCGCGTCAATGAGAGGTTGATCGAGATCAAAAAGATTCAAGGTGAATTGGATCGTTCGGAGACGACCGTTCAAAAGATCGAACGAAGCGCGAGCCTCTCAAGAGAAATGAAAAAACTATACGGGCACAAATGTCAACTGTGCGATTACGATCCCGAGCATGGGTTTATTCCGTTGATTGAAAAAGAAGACGGAACCTACTATATGGAAGTGCACCATATTATTCCTGTTTCACAGCAGGATGAGGTGGAGGATGACTCCCATAAGAGTCTTGATAGTTATGAGAATGTGATTGTTTTATGTGCCCATCACCACCGTATGCTCCACTATCATAAGGGAGGGTACGTCAAGATGGAGGAGGCAGAAGACGGGATCCTTTGGTTTACGAATGACTCAGAAGAACGAATCCAAATTCTAACTAATTATCACCTGAAAGCGAACGATATCGAAGTTCGTATCTAATCCCCTAAATATTTACTTAATTACTTGGAACTCAAGTTTTATCTGTTGAAAGAGAAGTTATTGTGTTAAATAAAGATGAAGGTTTCAACATTAAAGAAATAACCTATCAGGATGAAAATTTCAAAAAATAAGAAAATTATCGGATTCTTTCCATTTTAAGCATTGTTTATTTACTTATAGAGTAATACTTCAGAAAATGTTTTGGAACTTTATCACTTTGTGAACGGTACTTGCGGGACAAAAAAGCCCAAGTGTACACACCTAGTACCCTACGTCCTCACGAACTAATTATGATTCATCTTTATGTATTTTAAAGACAAAGGGAGAATAAATAACGAAACCGTATTTAATATACAGTGGGGTGATATAGAATGGCTAGGCCGAAAGGACAAAAACTTGGACCGAGAACCCGGGACAACTGGCAGATCAAAATTGATTTTAACAGAAGAAATGGAAATATTGAAGAAGCAAAGCAGTTAGAGTTTCGGAGAGAGTTCTGTAAGAAGAATTTCAGTTTTATCAATCCATATCTTGAAAAATATGGTGAAAATACTGGTTTTGTTTATGTGTTAAAGACACTTAAAGGAAAACCGGTTTATAAAATTGGCAAATCGAAAAGTCTTCGCTCTCGGGTGAATCTCTACCATTCGGAAAAGAAGAATGTGGGAGTGGAACTCATATTATTGAAGCACACAAAGGATTACGAATTGTTTGAAGAAAAAACAGCATGCGGTAGAGAATGGTTTTGGCTAATTAAGGAAGATATAGAACTCCTGAAAAAATATTTTATTAGCTAAATTTGTGGATTGAATTTAGAAGTGATTTTTAAGTTCCTGTTAATTGGTTGTCTTGCTTATTTTAGCAAATATGATTACGATACAATCACAAACTTCCATAATAGTTATCCTTTTATTAATTTTTATAAATGCATTTCTCGATGGATGGGCCTCACCATATGTGTATATCCGGACAATAACGTCTTGTTTTCTTCCAGATAGGAAATAAATGATGATAAGAAAAGACATCAAATCAACACTTCACAAGTATAGAACAGAAGGTTGTTATTCGCTTAGTAGTCGAGTACTGGAGAGGCAAAATAATAAGGCTTATAAGGTGTAGAAATATAGGGGCTATTAAGTGAAGTACTTTATTCACAGGCTCATCATGTAATAAATATTAATGACATACTTTTTGACATACTATTGTTCATTTAGCTTGATTACCGATTAGATATGGATTGGTCTAGGACTTAAGGAAATGGGTTATTGGCAATTA
Organism: Halobacillus sp. H74; assembly: GCF_052246715.1. Taxonomy (NCBI): domain Bacteria; kingdom Bacillati; phylum Bacillota; class Bacilli; order Caryophanales; family Bacillaceae; genus Halobacillus; species Halobacillus sp. H74. Next base: position 26,141 of record NZ_JBQQCI010000003.1, read on the forward strand.
AATTGTACCTTATTTTCCTCTATTTACTGAGGTGAATCCATGGGCGGCATAATGTAATAACGCCCAAAACCCTGATATGAAGGGTTTTGTTGCCTGGTTTAAACCCTGATTGACATACTTTTTGTCATTCAAAAAGACCAAATGTTATATTTTAGTTAGCCTCTCATTAGTTTCAGAACTTTTGAGAGGCTTATCTATGGATAGAAATATTAATTGTGTTCAGCATCTTATACTTTCCCCAAAAGACTTAATCTGTTCAGAGGGGATTAGTAATCAAATATGGTTGGACATAAGACTCCGCATATGGAGGAGTATAAGCATTTCTTTATAATAAGACAGAATAATCAATACTCGGTTAAAATAGAGAGAAAACTATAATGCTTCATACATAAACGAAAACCGCCGTAGAAGAATTATCATCCATCTACGGCGGTTTTTTGGAATTCTAGTTAGGTTTATCTATAAGATCTTGTTTTCTGTTTTAAAAGTTAACTTATACCTGTGTTTTATACTTGGAACCCTGGACAATTCGATGGGTTGGGATAATGATGTTACGTTCCAAGCTATCCTCGCCATTAATAGCTCTAAACAAATGCTTGGTCGCTGTTTTCCCAAGTTCAAACGTAGGATTCTCAATTTGAATGATGGAAGGAAATAGAAATGACGTAATTTCTGTATTGCTGTAACCGCCAATTAAAATGTCTGACGGGGTAGAGATGTTACGCTCATCCAAGTTCTTATATAGACTGAGGAGCTTCAAATCATCAGTTGCAAATATCGCAGAGGGTAATTTCTCCAATTCAAACAAGCCCTGAGAATTGCTATAGGCTTCATTCATGGTGAAGCCGCAATTAACCATGAGCTTCTCATTGATGGAAAGCTGGTTGTCCGCTAAGCATTGTTTATATCCCTCTAGTCGATCAATGGAAACGTTATATTCCTGTGGTGAGTATAAGCAGGCGATATCCTTATGGCCAAGATCTATCATGTATTGAACTAGGTTGTAACTATCTAGAAAGTTATTGGTATCTACAGAATAAATATTCTTATGCTCACCAATCACTTTACCAATTACTATGGTGGGTATATTGAATTTATCGATTTCTTTAAAGTATTCTTCGTCAGATGGGGAGCTCAACATAATGATTCCCTTTACTATTTTCGAAGCTGTTTTAGCTATACATCGCTTTAATTCTTCAACATCGTTCTGAGAAGTTTGCAGCAATACATCATAATCCTGTTCTTCTGAAAACTGCGAAATAATATGAAGGATTTCAGAAAAAAAAGGATTATTTTTGGTAGTGTTGGTGGACCGAGAGACCACAAGAATAGCATCAAATCCAGCAGACAGACCACGTGCCACTTTACTTGGCTGATAATTGAGCTCCTTAATCGCTTTTTGGACTTTTTCCTTAGCCTTGGCTGATATATTCGGATTATTATTTAACACTCTGGAAACGGTAGATTTTGAAACATTTGCTGCTTTAGCTATATCATAAATGTTTGGTTTCATATATTCACCTCTTTTGGTACCGGTTCCATTTCATCTTATCAAATCCCCTGTCAGATGTCACTACTATTCATTCGATTTATCTTTCTTTTTATAGAAAATTATGGATCTTAATTATTTTATTAGTAATGAGGATCCCTTTTATAATCAGGATTATTTCGATAATTAAGTTGACACATATCTCATAGTATAATATGATTTCAACAAATGGCAGCGCTATCATATTTTTTAATCTCATTTTGGGAGCGCTCCCTAAAATGTAAAAATTCCGTTTGTGTACAAAAAAGAGGAACATGGGAGCAGGATAAATAACAGGAGGGGTAAAATGAAGAATTCGAAACTGCGTGGGCTAATTGTAGGGTTGATGTTATCTGTGGTACTTATTGGTTGTTCTAGTCAATCCGGAGGGGGCGAGGGCAAGAGTGTAACGATTGAATTTATGCATACATCTGTCGAGCAGGAACGTCTGGATGTGATTAACGGGTTAATTAGTAAATTTGAAGAAGAAAATCCTGACATTACCATTGACCCTGTTGTTGTAGAAGAAAGTAACCTTACCACAAAAATTGTAACTCTTGCTCAATCCGGGGAACTTCCAGAAGTAATTGAAGTAGGACAGGAGTATGCGAAAGTAATGGATAAAGATGCTCTAATTGATACTGAAGCTATTAATGAAGTAATTGGGAACATTGGAGAAGATAACTACTATGAAGGGGCGCTTAAGCTCGTCAGAACAGAAGACGGGGAAAGCTACAGAGGCGTACCTATCAGTGGTTGGGTACAAGGCATTTGGTACGATAAAGAAATGTTAGCATCTAAAGGCTTTGAGGAACCTAAAAGCTGGGAGGAAGTAAGAGAAGTAGCGGAAGCATTTACGGATGTTGAAAATCAAGAATATGGAATCGCTCTGCCAACTGTGGAAAACACTTTCTCTGAACAAGCTTTCTCTCAATTCGCTCTATCTAATAATGCGAACATACTGAACTCAGAAGGGGAAATTACTTTGGATACCCCTGAAATGCGAGAGGCATTATCATTTTATAAAGACTTGGCACAATACACGATGCCTGGATCGAATGATGTAACAGAAGTAAGGGATGCCTTTATGAACGGAACGGCTCCTATGGCGATGTATTCCACTTATCTTCTGCCAGCGGTGTACGAAGCAGGTAAAGCGGAGAACTTAGGTTACGCCATCCCTAATGAAGAACAGGAAGCTGTATATGGAACAGCAAGCTCCCTTACGATTCCTGCCGGACTGGAAGACAAACAAAAAGAAGCCGCTCAAACCTTTATTGAATTTCTTTCTGAAGGGGAGAATGCTACAGAGTATGTGTTAATGTCTCCTGGCGGAGCTCAGCCGGTAAGTAAAAATGTAGTAGAAAATGAAACTTATCAATCAAATGAAGTTATTCAAGCTTTCGGTGACTTACCTACAGAAATTGCTGAATCGTTCAATGAAATCCAAGTATTTGGTCTGGTCGATGATAAAAACTATGTGAAGATGGGGGACATTACCAGCTCAAATGCTATCCCAATGATGATTAATGATGCAGTGGTCGGTGGGGCTAGTGTAGAAGAGTCCATGCAAACCGCTGAAGATCAGCTGGATAAAGTAGTAGATTAAGCGTGAATTTAAAAATAAATGCTGCAGAGTAGGGATTATTATTCTGCAGCTTCATTATTTCTTAAGAGTAGAAAGGAAGGCATGAGCTATGTTTAAAGCTAAACGCGAAACATCAGATGGAAAATTGGCATTCATATTATTGCTGCCTAGTGCGCTCTTAATATTATTGTTAATAGGCTACCCGATGTTATCCAACTTCTACATCAGTTTTTTTCAACAGTCGATTAACCCTAATCTGCCTTCTGAGTTTATTGGGTTTGAAAATTTCTCGGAGACATTAGGAGATGCAGAATTTTATAAATCTCTCGGGATTACCCTTCTTTATACCTTGTTGGTCGTTGCAGGTAGTACAGCACTAGGTCTATATGTAGCGATTTTATTTAATAGGCCCTTTAAATTCAGAAAGCTTGCTCGTTCTCTAATTATTTTATCTTATGTTACGCCTTCCATTTCACTTATTTTTGCTTGGAAGTATATGTTTAATAATGGATACGGGATTATTAATTACATTGGTAGAGACATTCTACATATTTTTGACAGAGCTCCCCTTTGGTTTGATAACCCGACAAGTAGTTTTATTTTAGTCGTTTTGTTTGCTATATGGAGATATTTCCCTTATGCCTTTATTGCCTTTTTAGCTATTCTTCAGACGATTTCACCTACTTTGTATGAAGCGGCAGAAATGGATGGGGCGAACATATGGCAGAAATTCAAAGCCGTGACTTTGCCAGCTATTATGCCCGTCATGATGACGGTGATTACGTTAAGAACGATTTGGATGTTTTACATGTTTGAAGATGTGTACTTGCTGACAAACAAAGTAAATGTTCTGGGCATCTATCTCTATGAAACAGCCTTTGCTTTTAATGATTTAGGTAAAGCTTCAGCAATTTCAGTGATTTTATTCTGTATCATCTGCACACTAATTATTGTAGTCAGGAAGCGGGTGAATCTAAATGCCAGCAGTTAATACTAAATCAGATAAAATGCTAAAACGAGTTTTTTTCTATTTTGGAATGGTGCTGTTATTGTTCATATGTTTATTTCCATTCTTCATCATGTTGATGACGGCATTTAAAAGTTCGGAGGAAGCAATAGCTACTAATCCGACTTTCTTTCCCGAACAATGGACTCTGAGACATTTTGTAGACATTTTTAATCCGGATATTTTTCCTTACTTAACCTATTTACAAAATAGTTTTATGGTCTCCTTAACAGCTTCTCTTATATCAGTAGGGATTGCCATATTTGGGGCATATGCGCTTTCAAGGTTAAATTTCAGGTGGAGAATTCAGATCAACGCCAGTTTTTACATGGTCTATATGTTTTCGGGGATTTTGCTGATTGTTCCTCTGTTTAAGCTGATTTCGGGATTTGGACTTTATGATACCAGAACCTCTCTGATAATAATTATGATTGTCCAGACCCTTCCCACCGCGATTTTAATGCTCAACAGTTATTTTGAAACGATACCTAAAGATCTGGAGGAAGCCGCGAAGATTGATGGATTAAATCGAGTGAAAGTTATTTTTTACATTATCATTCCGCTATCCTTTGCGGGGTTAGTTTCTGTTTTTGTCTATTGTTTCATGGTTGCGTGGAATGATTTTCTGTTCGCTTCTATATTCTTCTCGAGCTCTGAGAACTTCACACTTCCAGTAGGGTTATACTCCTTGTTCAGTACACCGGACTATGTGTGGGGGAGAATGATGGCAGCGTCCATTGTAACAGCGATACCAGTGGTGATCATGTATGCAATATCTGAAAGTTTAATTAAAGGAAATACAACGGATGGAGGAGTTAAAGGATGAGTGAATTTATAAAAACACTTGTGGCTACAGAACCAAGAAAAGCAGAACTTTTAAATCTTGAGACGGTCGAAATGAACGCTGACGAAGTAAAGATAGAAGTTGAATTTTCAGCTCCGAAGCATGGTACGGAGGTAGTTGATTTTAGAGGGATTACTCCTTTCATGGATGAAGAGTTTTCGGAAGAATGGAGAAGTTTTGTGCCAAGAAAAAATCCGGAGGAGAAAGGGATTGTATTTGGAGAATTTCAGCTTGGGAACATGATCGTTGGAAAAATTGTAGAAATGGGAGAACAAGTATCAGGCTATTCTTTAGGAGAGCGGGTCTGTACTTATGGACCTATCTCAGACTATGTAGTCGTAAACGGAATCAATAACCACAGATTGCTGAAAATGCCTGAGGGTGGAAAGTGGCAAAATGCTGTCTGTTATGACCCTCTCCAATTTGCCTTAGGTGCAGTGAGAGATTCTCACGTTCGTCCGGGAGACACGGTTGCCATTTCAGGACTGGGAGCCATCGGTCAACTCGCTATTCAATTAGTTGAGAGACTGGGAGCAAGCTTAGTAATCGGGGTTGATCCAATAGAAAATAGAAGAGAAATAGCTGAAGCCGGTGGGGCTGATCTGTGCTTAGACCCGGTTTCAATGGATGCAGGTTATGAGGTGAAAAAAGCCACGGATAAACAAGGAGTGGACGTCTGGATTGAAACCAGTGGAATTGGCAGTGCTTTGCAGGATGCATTGAAAGGAATAGGGTACGCCGGAACAATTGCTTATATTGCCTTTGCGAAACCTTTCCCTGCAGGATTGAATTTTGGAAGAGAAGCACATTTCAATAATGCCAACCTGGTTTTCTCAAGAGCGGCAAGCGAACCTAATCGTGATTATCCTCGTTGGAATCGGAAGCGGTTGGAGAGGACTTGCTGGCAGTTATTGATGAACGGACATTTAAACTGTGAAAAAATAATCGATCCAGTCGTTCCATTTGCAACCAGTGCAGAAGCCTACATGAAATATGTGGATCAATCACCTGAGCTAAGTATAAAAATGGGAGTTAAACATGTTTAACAAAGGAGAGGTTTGATGAAACTAGCTACACAAAATCAGGAATTTTTCCCAGAGGATATTCTGGAGAAGTTCAAATATATAAAAAGTCTAGGCTTTGAGGCTTTTGAGATTGATGGGAAGTTGTTAGTAGAGAATAAAGACGAAATTAAGCAGGCTATTCAAAAGACAGGTATTGGTGTTCATGCAGCTTGTGGCGGTTACCACGGATGGATCGGGGATTTCTCTGAAGCCAAAAGGCAAAACGGACTACGCGAAATCACGGAGATATTACAGTCACTCCAGTATGTGGGTGGAGAAGGGATTGTAGTACCTGCAGCCTGGGGGATGTTTACTTATAGACTGCCTCCGATGGAAGCACCAAGAAGTCAAGAAGAGGACTGGCGAGTAGTGAGTGATTCACTTGTTCAGTTGGATAAGGTCGCCCGAGAAACGGAAACCACCGTATTTCTAGAGCCCTTAAACCGCTATCAGGATCACATGATCAATAAAGTAGAAACGGCGAGAGAATATATTGAACAAAATAAGCTAAGAAACACAAAAATCATCGGTGATTTTTACCATATGAATATTGAAGAAGACAACTTGGTGGAGTCCTTGAAAGCACATAAGGATCTCATGACTCACATACATCTGGCGGATAATCATCGCCATCAGCCGGGGAGTGGATCCATTAATTTTCGTCAATGTTTTGAACAATTGAAAGAGAATGGATATCAGGGTTTCTTAACGATTGAATGCCGTGTAAGAGGTGAGAATCCTGAGGAAGAATACAAGCGTTCGATCGATTTTCTGCAATCGATACTATAAGAACCAGGGGAGGGAAAGGCGTGGCTAATACTAAAGTTGCCATTATCGGGGGAGGTCAGGTTGCTGAAACCAAACACATCCCAAGCTATTTAGAAATAGAAGGTGTTGAAATTGTAGCCGTCTTGAACAGCAACAAGGAGAATGCCCGCCAATTTGCTTTAAAAAATAATATTCCCGGTTATTACGGTGATATTCATGAATTACTGAAGAAGGAGAAGCCTGATTTGGTAAGTGTGTGCACTCCCAACAAATTTCATTATGAACACGTGACCTCTGCCCTTGAGGCAGGATGTCACGTGCTATGTGAAAAGCCTCCAAGCATCTTGGCCCAAGATGCCAAAGAAGTGATGGAATTAGCAGAACGTAAAGGCTTAATTCTTTCTTATAATTTCCAGCACCGTTTTTCTTTAGAGGCGAGAAGACTTCGAGAGGAATATTGCCAGGGCAGGCTTGGGGATGTGTATCACGTTAATCTATCTGCTCTTCGGAGGTCCGGAGTCCCGGGCTGGGGCAGCTTTATTAATAAGGATCTCCAGGGAGGCGGTCCGTTAATTGATATTGGCATACATATGTTGGACACAGCTTTTTATATTTTGGGCTTTCCAAAAGTGCACAAGGTAACAGGGAAGATGTTTAAGAAGATTGGTCCTTACAAATCCGAAGGCTCGTTCGGTCAATGGGACCCTGAGAAATATGAGGTCGAGGATTCTTTTTTCGGATTTATTGAACTATCCAATGGGGGATTAATACAAATTAGTACATCATTCGCTTTAAACATAAAAGAAACCAAACAGCTGAATGCTGAATTTCATGGAGATCAAGCTGGAGCGACCTTGTATCCGTTGGAAATCTATACGGACCATAAAGGTGAATTTGTCACCTTGGTGGATGAGGAAATGGTAGAAGATCAAGCTGAAAGAAGAGCTATACACTCTTTCGTGAGGACATGCAGAGGCTCCGCTGAGGAAGTTATTGCTAGTGGGGAAGAAGGATACAGAATCCAAACTCTCATAGAGTCGCTTTATAAATCAGCAGAGCTGGGAGAGAGCATTTATATATGAAGAATTTAAAACTATCAGAAGAGAGTTTTAATCTGCAGAAGTTAAATAAATTCGGTACGCTTATGACCCTCGGCAATGGTTACATGGGTGTCAGAGGAGTCCATGAGGAAAACCTGCCCATCCAAAGAAGGGGTTTTTTCATCGCGGGGATCTACAACAATACGAATGAGGAAGAGCCTGAGGAGATTGTAAATCTACCAGATGTACTGGGAGTGGAAATTGAAATAGATGGAAGGCCGTTTTCGTCTCTATGTGGAAAAATCACTGATTATCAACGAACTTTGCATATGGATAGAGGGGAAATCACTCATGACTATCTCTGGAAAAGCGAGTGTGGACTTCAATTGCAACTTTCCTTTCATAGATTGGTAGCCAAACATGACCAGCATGCAATGGCTTCTAGAATTACACTCACAAGTTTAAATAAGCCTGTCCATCTATCCATACGAACTGGCATAGATGCTCAACAAACGAACCATGGCCGACAGCATTTAAAGGAAGAAAACGTAAGGGTTTATGATGAACAATACATGCAAGGGGTTTATAAAACCACTCGTTCCAACCAATCCATCGTTTTATCTGCTGCATGTAGGTATTCGCATACCTGTAACGTGAATTATGTTGCGAAAAATCGCCAGTTAATAGGTGAGGCTGTTACCAGTCTGAGAGAAGCAGAGCCATTTACGATAGAGAAATTCATTTCGGTTTATACAAGTTTGGACGAAGAAGAAAAAGCTCTTCCGCATCTGGGATTAGAAAAAGTAAAAGAGCTAGCTGATCTTGGATATGACAAAATTCGCAAGTCTTCGGTGAATGCATGGGGCAAGTTTTGGAATGAACAAAGAATTGAAATTCATTCACCGAATGCAATGGACCAGCTTGCTATAGATTTTGCCCAATATCACTTACAAATCTTGACACCCAAACATAATAATAACCTTAGTATGGCAGCCAAGGGTTTAACGGGAGAAGGGTACAAAGGGCATGTTTTCTGGGATACTGAAATTTTTATGCTTCCTTACCATTTGTACAACGAACCGGAAACAGCAAAATCTCTCTTAGAGTACAGGTACAATCGATTATTTCCTGCCAAGGAGTTAGCGGCTCAGAAGGGGTATAAAGGTGTCCAGTTTCCTTGGGAAAGTGCACGGACAGGGAAAGAGGAAACGCCTGAATATGCAGCTATCAATATTAAGACTGGAAAAAGACAGAAAGTTGCTTCCGCACTTGCAGAACATCATATAGTCGCTGATATTGCGTTTGCTGCTCTGCACTATTATAAAGTCACGGATGACAAGAGGTTTATGAGGGAGAAAGGGTTAGAACTTCTAAAGGAAGTCAGTGAATACTGGTTAAGTCGGACTGTGGAAAGAAACGGTCAATTCCATATTCTGAATGTGATCGGCCCAGATGAGTATACGGAGTTTATTGATAATAATGCTTACACTAATTACATGGTACATTATGTGCTGCAAGAAACGCTGGAGTACATGAGTCAATTTAATCAAGAGGACCTAAAGCATAAGGCAAGGATCGAAGACGCTCTTGATCGGTTATATTTGCCCCAGGTTAATGAGGATAAGCTGATCCCTCAGGATGACACATTCTTGAACAAGCCTGCGATTGACCTGACAAAGTATAAACAAACTCAAGGTAGTCAGTCGATTTTACTTGATTATTCCAGAGAAGAAGTTAATGAAATGCAAGTTCTGAAACAAGCTGATGTGGTGATGCTGTTATACCTTTTCCCACACCTATTTTCTCAAGACGTTATGAAAAGAAATTATCGCTATTATGAGGAAAGAACGATTCACGACTCTTCCTTAAGTAAAGCGATCCATTCCATAATAGCGATGCGAAGCGGGGAGAATGAGCGAGCTTATCAGTTATTTCAAGAAGCGTGCCTAATCGATCTTGGTCCGAACCCGAAATCATCAGATGAAGGCATTCACGGGGCATCTCTAGGAGCTCTTTGGTTAGCGGTTTCTAGTTTTCTCAACATGCAATTTAGAGAGAACACCATTCATTTCGATCCCCAAATCCCTGAGTCCTGGTCCTATCTTAAATTTCCATTTTATTATCGACAAAGAAAAATGATCACAGAAATCAATGGAGGTAAACTTTATATTCGTAAAGTTTATGGGCCGCCTGTCCAGGTGGAAGCATACGGACAACGTCATTACTTGGAAGAGGATCAGCTATTTGAAATTGACAAACTAGCAAATTATCAAGAGGAAGGTAGTTGAATATGAATTCAGATCATGTAGAAGCCGTGGTGTTTGATCTTGATGGAGTAATTACAGATACGGCTCATTACCATTACTTAGCCTGGGGAAAAATAGCAGAAGAATTAGATATACCTTTCGATCCTTCAGTAAATGAAAATTTGAAAGGTGTAAGCCGCCAGGAATCTCTCCGCGTTATTTTAGACCATGGAGGTAAAGAAGATAAGTTTTCCAAGAGTGAAATGGAAAAACTGGCCAGCCAAAAAAATGAGTACTATAAAGAAATGATCCAGGAATTAACTCCTGAAGATGTTCTGCCGGGGATTATGGAGCTTATTACGGAAATCAAAAACGAAAACATACCCCTAGGGGTTGCTTCAGCTTCTAAAAATGCTCCCACTGTTCTAAGAGCCTTGGAAATGGATCATTTATTTGAATACTGCGCAGATGCAAGTCGAATGAAGCGTAGCAAACCTGATCCTGAAATTTTCCTAACCGTATGTGAAGCATTAGAGGCTCGTCCAGAACATTCAATTGGTATTGAAGATGCTAGAGTGGGGATTGAAGCTATTAAAAAGGCAGGAATGTATGCAGTAGGGGTAGGAAAGAATTTAGAAGAAGCAGATCTCACTTGGGAGAGCACTGAACATCTGAGTTGGACCTCAATCAAAAATAGTTTTCTTACTAAGAATTCAATGGCAAGGAGGGGGTAACGTGGTTCAATCTATGGAAAAGATAGCTAGTCACCTTGAAGATATTTATGGAGAAGTAGATGGATATGTGATCGGTAGATTCGAAGACTTACTAATTAAATGGGAGAAAGAAGAGTGGGAAGAAGTTCTCCCTCCTACAGAAAGAAACGTTTATCTGATTACTTATGGAGATAGCATTTATGAGGAAGATAAGCCTACACTACCAACACTGCACAAGTTTCTAAAAGAGACCGTAGGGGATTCAATTACGGATGTTCACTTACTCCCTATGTTTCCATATACTTCAGATGATGGTTTTTCTGTAACAGATTATAGAAAAATTCACCCTGATTTAGGAAACTGGGGGGACATTCGTTATTTCTCAAAAGACTACCGACTGATGTTTGATTTTGTAGCTAATCATATATCTCAATCTAGCGAATGGTTTCAAAAATATTTAGCAGGCGATCCCTATTATCAGGATTATTTCATTCCTGAGCAAGTAGAATTTGATAGTGAGAACGTAGTAAGACCAAGAACCTCCCCACTTTATCATGAATATAGGGCAGGAGATCAAACAAAAACAGCCTGGACCACTTTTAGTAAAGACCAGGTAGACGTTAATTTTAGAAATCCAGAAGTATTAATAGAGATGACGGATATACTCCTATCGTACATTCATGAAGGCGGAACCAGCATTCGGCTTGATGCCATCGGATTTATTTGGAAAGAATCAGGAACCTCAAGTATCCATTTGCCCGAAGCCCACGCTATTATTCAGCTATGGAATACGGTCGTAAATATATTTAAGCCTAATACTCAAATTATTACGGAAACCAATGTACCTCATAAGGAAAACATAAGCTATTTTGGCAATGGTACGAATGAAGCGAATATGGTCTATCAATTCGCTCTCCCGCCTCTAGTGTTATATAGTTTTATGAAAAACGATGTAGGAACATTGACAGAATGGGCAAAAACCATCCATAAAGTATCTGATCAGGCTACGTATTTTAACTTTCTTGCGAGTCATGACGGGATAGGAATGCGTCCAACAGAAGGCATATTAAGCGAAGAGGATCGTATGGAGTTAGTGGAGCAGACGAAAAAGAACGGTGGAGAAGTATCTTATAAGAGTAATCCTGATGGGACGCAGTCTGTCTATGAACTAAACATTAACTATTCAGAAGCATTGCGCGACCCACGTGAAGATACGACGAAGGAAGATGAAATAAAGAAGATGCTGGCCGCTCACTCCATTCTTCTGTCATTAATCGGTGTCCCAGCGATTTATTATCATTCGTTACTAGGCTCATCGAATGATGTAGCAGGTATGAAAGAGTCGGGAATTGCTCGTCGTATTAACAGGGAAAAGCTTGAGCTTAATGATATTAATTATAAATTAAAAAATGATCCGAGGCGATCCAGTATTTTTCAAGGTATTCAGAAAATGATAGAAATCAGGAAGCAGCATAGAGCTTTTTCACCTTTTGGGAAGCAGGAAGTTCTGGAGTTACATCCCAAAGTTTTCGCATTAATCCGTAAAAATCCAGAAACAGAAGAAGAAGTATTTTTTGCCGTCAATACCTCCAGGGAGGAGTTGGAAATCCCTCTCCCATTTCAAGGGACTGAATTATTTACAAACCAAAAAGTAGCAAATTCTATCCTTTTACCTTGCTATGGATATGTATGGGTGAAGAAAGGGCAGGTCAATTAAATGAAAATAACCATTGCTCCTGATTCTTTTAAGGGTTCCTTATCCGCTAGAGAGCTTGGTGAAGCTATGAAAGAAGGAGTATTAAATGCAGACCCCGAGGCTTTTGTCAAAGTATTACCTATGGGAGATGGTGGAGAAGGAACTCTTGAAGTTATAGAGGGTTTGATTGAAAAGAAAGTAAAAGTAAAGGTACGTGGTCCTCTGCCAGACCAAAGGGTGAAGACAAGTTTTGCCATTCTTTCCTATCAGGGAAAGGAGACTGCCTTTATCGAATGTGCCGCAGTACTGGATTAACCTTGGTGCCGAAAAATGAACGAGATCCTTATTTGTTAAACTCTTACGGTTTAGGGGAACAAATTAGAGCTGCTCTAAAATCAGGTTTTAATGATCTAATTATTTCGTTAGGTGGAAGCGCTACAACAGATGGCGGTACGGGCATGCTTCAGGCTTTAGGCTATCGCTTTTTTGACCAAGAGGACAATCTGCTAACAAGCGAAGAGAATATACTAAACCAAATCACACAGATGGATACTGCAAACGTGCTTAAAGAATTGGAAGATTGTCGCATTACTGTATTATGCGATGTAACAAATCCATTCTATGGAGAGAACGGAGCCGCCTATATCTATGGACCACAAAAAGGGGCAGATGTGAATCAAATTGCAGATCTCGATAGTGGTTTGAAAGGTTTAGCATCTTCTTGTTATGAATACCAAAAAAATTGACTTGCAATCCATAAAGGGTTCTGGTGCAGCCGGCGGACTAGGTGGTGCCTTGGCGGGAATTATGAATGCAGAATTGAAATCAGGTTTTACTGTAATTGCGGAACTACTAAGATTGGAAGACGAAATTCGAACCTCTGATTTTGTTCTAACCGGGGAAGGAAATCTTGACGCTCAATCCATGCATGGGAAAGTACCTGTTTCGGTTGCCGAATATGCTTCCAAATATCATGTACCTGCTATTGCCTTGGCAGGAGGTATCGAACTTCGAGACCATTATCATCCTTTGGAGGCGATATTCTCCATTCAGTCGTATCCATGTTCAATGGAAGAAGCCATAGAGAATACGTATGAAAATACGAAATTTACAACGGCCCAAATAGTCTCCTTATTGAAATAAAAGAGTCCTAACATTCCATGCTTAGGAAAAGATTGTTATATTGCATATAATTTTTCTCCTAGTTTTTCAAAATATAGAACAGTATATTCAATTAACAAAAATCTAGATCAAAGTAAGCAAATGAAAGAGTGTTTAAAAATAATTCGTGTAGCATTAGACGATTATTTATTGTATAGTAAGTACTCTTATGAGGATGTTAGCAATGGTAGACTTGAAGAAGTGGTAATGAAGAAAATAATTACATATTTCTTTAGGAACTTGTTGACCGAGGATTATTTTTGTGAATTTGATTATTATAATAATTCCTCTCCTTTTATCATTGAAAACGGATGTAAAAAGACGATAAAAAAGGTTGATGATTATATTGAGTATTATCAATCACACAGTCCTCATGAAAAAGACGCTATACATGAATTAGAAACTGTCAGAGCTAGTTTAAAATCATTATCTTATAAAGGGCTTATAATAGTTTACTTAGGATCTATTAGGTTTATAAATAATTACAAAAAATCAGTATGTGAACTAGATGGTTTAATCTTTACTCCTAAGCATAACGCCGAAAATATACGAGTGATTGAAGCAAAGAATTTAAGGAAAAAGAAAAGAAGAACTACAGTGGCAGCTAAACAATTAGAAGAACAATTTACACCACTATTGTCCAACTTCTTTAAGAGTAAATTAGTAACAGAAGATATAGAAGGTTTTGGAGCAGAGATAAAAATTAGAAAATAAACTGAAATTCCCTTAAAATTCTCTTATCATTGACATACATTTTGACATACTATTAAACATTTACGTTTATATCCTTATTATTTTTAAATTTTGCTCAACCCATTTGACATAGCTTTTACGTAATATTTCAGACTTTATTGTTCTTTATTTACTTCGGTGAAACTATGGGCGGCATGATGTGATAACGCCCTATCCCCTAATATGATAGGATTTCACCACCTTACAAATAGGTTTTGACTGGATTTTTCTAAAATACCTCCCTTAAGATTCATTTCTTAAGGGAGGTATTTTAGTTTTATGCCTTAGATTTCTAAAAAAATTTAAGCCCTCATCCTAAAAAGATTTAAGTAACCTCCAACTATATTCTGTTAAAATACAATAAGTTAAAAGTGATATTTTTGTAAGCGCTATCTATAAAGTGGTCAGCATGCTCGGATCTCATCTCCATTGATTAAGAAGTAAACAATAACTTCAATTGTCCAATTACTTTCGGTATGAAAATGATGTTAAATGTAACGAAACTCAATTTAAGCTAATTCCCATATTCCTTAAACGTGAATGTTATGATTGATTGTAAGAACATATATTCATAATTTCAAAGGAGCAAGAAGATGTTTTTTTCTATCCGGAATAGATTAATATTCATTTTTACAGCGTTAATTACCGTTCCGTTTATCATTCTATCCATCCTTGTTCCTGAGTATTTTATCACTGTGATGAAAAAAGAAATTACTGCATCCAGTAAACAATCTATGGATCAATATTCTCTATACCTTAGGACATTGGCCTCTCAAGCTGAAGATATTGGTAAACAGGTTTTAGTCAGTGAAACTACTCAAACATGGTTGGATATTGTTACAAGTAAAAATGCATCAAAACAAGAAAAGATCGTAGCTACAAATAATATCCAAGGTCATGTAAATCAATTAATGGTGAATAACGGGAATAATATGTCGATCACTCTTTATCTGGAGGATGGTTCAGGGATTTGGAAAGATGTTGGCCCCTTGAAAGAAAAAGAATGGTACCAAGAATTTACTGATGAAAATAAGGTTTGGACGAACTCTCATCCTGATGAGTCGCGTTATTCGTCACAAAGAGTCGGTAGTGAAATGGTTAATAGCTATTTGTTACCACTATATGATTTTTATTCATTGGAGTCTTACGGTGTAATCAAGGTTAATTTTCCAACTTCATTTTTGGAGCAATCATTAGATAAGGTGAAACCGGGAAAAGGAAATGAACAAACTTATATTATTAATGATGAAGGGGAGAATATGTTAGGCGGTCCTATCTCTACTTCAAATGAAAATATAGAGACAATCATTGAAAAAATGAAGGACACCTCAAAAGATACGGGACTTATTCAATTAAATTTTAACGGAGAAGGTCACTACATATTTTATGAAAACTTAGGAATTGGAAATATGACATTAATAAGTGAAGTAATGACAGATGATCTCTTCGGAGAGGTTTATACTTTGAGAAGAAATATGCTAATTCTTAGTAGTGTTTTGTTTGTCTTAACGATCATTGCTTCATTTAGTATTTCTTCTAGAATAGTTACTCCTCTTGAGCAACTGACTAATGCTATGAGACTTGTTGAGAAAGGAAGGTTTAAAGAGGCTAAGTGTATCATTCCCAACCAATCTGATTACAACCATGAAGTAGGCTTTGTCATTCACGTGTTTAATAATACGATTGATAAGCTCAACCATTTCATACAGAAGCATTATGAAGCAAATTTACTTCGGAAGAATGCTGAGTATAAAGCTTTGCTTCTTCAAATCAATCCTCACTTTTTGAATAATACGCTTGAAGTGATAAGTTCTCTAGCTGCTCAAGGTAGAACGGAAGATGTCACAAAGGTAAGTATTTATCTATCTCGTATGATGGCTTACTCTTTAAATACTAAAAGCAATCTTGTCACGATCAATGAGGAGCTAAGTTACATTAAGAAATACACTTCGATAATGAAGTTGCGTTATGATAATGACCTCGAGGTTCTTATAGATGAGAATTTAAATACTTCTCACGTAAAAATTATTAAATTTACTTTGCAGCCTCTTGTTGAGAATGCAATTAAATATAGCATGGAAAGTGCTGAGAAGGCTAAGGTTATTATTACTACAGTATTAGTGGGACAATGCTTAGAAATACACATAGAGGATAATGGTCCTGGAATGGAGCAGTCTCTACTTGAAGAGTTAAGATCCCATAAACCGAGTACTTCAGAGGGATTGTTAAGCAATAGTGGAAACAAAATAGGATTACGAAATGTGTTAGGAAGACTTAGTATTTCTTTTGGAGAGCGTTTCTCATATAAGATTAACTCCACCGAAGGTGAGGGAACTAGGATTAGTTTATACATAGACGGTGTAGAAGAAGGTGAAGAAGATGAAAGTTCTAAACATAATGATCGTAGATGATGAGAAACAAATAAGAAATGGATTAAGGATGAAAATTGATGAACAAAAGTTAGAGCTTTCTATTGTAGAAGAAGCTTCAAATGGAAGAGAAGCTCTTAAGAAATTAAACGAAATACCAATAGATATTCTTATCACCGATGTAAAAATGCCGGGGATGGATGGAGTAGAACTTGTTAAAAAGTGTAAGGAAATGAATTTCAAGGGCAAAATGCTTGTTTTATCTGGATATTCTGATTATGAATATGTAAGACATACGATGAAAGAAGGGGTGAAGGACTATCTCTTAAAACCAGTAGATCCTGAAGAGCTGGAAGAGGTTCTTATAAAGCTCCGGAGTGAGATAGAGGAAGATATTCGTTTAACTAGAGAGAAAAAAGACTTAAGGAGTTTAGTATCCAGTCAATTACAAGAGGTGAAGGAAAAATACTTATTACACTTAGTAAAAGAAGATTGGTTTGACCAAGAGGCAAAAGGACATCGGCTTCGCCAATTAAAGATGGAAGAATTAACTGAAGAACATGCCAAGTTTCAATTCGTTGCAATAGAAATAAGAGGAAAAGGAAACAGAGAAGATTTAATCGATCAATTATGGCTTCCCTTTCGAATGATGTGTAGGGAAATTGCCGAGAAATACGATAATGTTTATTTTTTTTATGACCAGAACTATACGCGTATGGCTCATTTTCTTTTTCAGTTACAGCATGATGACAAAGAAGAAGTTTATGAAGTAATTCACGAAGTACAGCATTATACTAACGAGTATCTGCGTTTAGGTACAGTTGTTGGTATTGGGGCTTTGATTGAAGGTTTGGGAGAGCTGAAAAACGGCTTCATATCTAGTATCATGTCTTGGAGTCAAAGTCAGATAAACTCTTATTCTCAAGTAGTGGATGGAAGCGGCCGCCAAAACCTTATAGAGTTTCCACCGCAGGTCGAAAGAAGATTGATTAACGCGGTTGAACAATTAGACTATAAAACATTTCATGAAAATGTAGTCAACATTCTTAATGGAGATGATGGTTCGATTTTTACTTTCTCCTTTGCTTCCAATAGGATATTACTTTTACTTCAGTCTTTCATTACTAAATACGGAATAGAATCTAGAAGAATTCAATCCCTTTTTTGGGAGTGTCAGCAAAATATATGGAATATGACCTCGTATAAAAAAGTCTTGGCTAAATTATTAGAATTAGCAACAAAAATAATGGAGTATATAAAAGATACTCGAATTTCAAATGGACAGTCTATTATTGAGAGTGTCCAACGTTATATTCATCAGCATTACTCAGATGATATATCACTTACAGATGTTGCTGATTTATTTCATATGAACAGTTCCTACTTATCAGATTTATTTAAAAGGCACACGGGAAACAACTTTAGTGACTATGTCACAAGAACAAGAATGGAGAAAGCTAAAGAATTCCTTAAAGACCCCCACTTAAAGGTAACAGAAGTTGCGTTTATGGTGGGTTTTTCTAACTCAGGTTATTTTAGTACCGTTTTTAAGAAGTACTATGAACAATCTCCACTCGAATTTAGAAAGTCATACGGTACTTGAGCTTCTATTTTATCTACTAAAAATAATAAAATGATGCTTCTAAAAGTATTTAACTCTTCTTTTTCTATCTTTTGATAACGTTTACATAGAGGGCGGAAAGATCGAAAAAGGAAGGGGTTGCAAGATGAAGAGTTTATGGGTGGTTGTTGTTAGTGTAACGCTGGTTCTCACTGCATGTAATGAAGAAAGTTCGAAAGTAGAGGAATCTAATGAGAATGAACTCCAGTCCATAAAGGCAGAGCCTTCTCATAATGCTGATGAAGAATACTATACAGAGAAATTCAGACCACAATATCATTTCTCAGCGGAAAGAGGGAATCTAGCTGATCCTAATGGTTTAGTGTATTTTAAGGGCGAATACCATTTGTTTTTTCAACAAAATGGACAGTGGGGCCACGCAGTTAGTAAGGATCTTATTCATTGGAAGCACTTGGATTTAGCCCTTACCTATGGGAAATTGGGCCAATCTTTATCTGGAAGCGTGGTCGTGGATGAGAATGATACAAGCGGATTTTTCGATGGGGAATCTGGGTTAGTAGCTATCTATACCAATTCTAAGGATGGTATTGAATCCCAGAGTATTGCTTACAGTAGAGATAATGGACGTACATGGAAAAAATATGAGGGGAATCCTGTAATAAATAATCCAGATATAAAAGATTTTAGAGACCCTAAAGTTATTTGGCATGAAGAAACAAAGAAGTGGGTAATGGTTGTTTCTACAAACAAGACTGCTCAATTCTATAGTTCTAAAAATCTGAAAGACTGGGAATACTTAAGCGAATTTGGATCAGGAGAAGGTTTGCAAACAGCGGTATGGGAGTGTCCAAGTTTGTTTCAATTACCTGTAGATGGTGATTCTGATCGACAAAAATGGGTCTTACATGTAAGTGTTGGAGATAATGAAGTGACAAATGGTTCCACTGCTCAATATTTTATCGGGGAGTTCGATGGCAAGAAATTTACTAATGATTACTCTTCAGATACTGTGCTAACAACAGATTATGGAAAAGACTTTTACGCAGCACAAACCTATTCCAACTTACCAGAAGATCGAGGACAGGTTTGGCTAGGGTGGATGTCGAACTGGCGTTACCCATATCAAGTACCCACTGAACCATGGATGGGAGCTATGTCTATTCCAAGAAAGTTGCAACTTATAACAAATGATAGCGGGGATATTCGTCTGATACAAAAACCGGTAGAAGAATTAAACAAATTAAGACAGGGGGAAATTAACTATAAGGATTTAAAAATAGATGGTAGTAAAACATTAGAAGGTGTTAAAGGAACTGCTTTTGAATTTAAAGCAGAAATGAGTTGGGAAGATGCTGATCAATTTGGTTTAAAAGTAAGGAAATCATCTAATGAGGAAACGATAATAGGTTATGATGTAGTGAATAAAGAAATTTACGTGGATCGAAGTAATGCGGGTCTTTCAACTCTCGTTGATAGGAATGGAGATGATTTTCAGTTCGGAAGTAAGTATACAGCGCCATTAGTTTCTAGTGATAATACGATTACTATACATGGTTATGTTGATGAATCATCAATAGAATTGTTCGTAAATGATGGGGAAAGAGTGTTGACAAATTTAATTTACCCAGAATCTACAAGTGATAGTATAGAACTCTTCTCAAACAATGGGGAGACAATTTTAAACAACTTTACGTTTTACCCTATGAAATCAGTTTGGAGGAAGAATTCAGAAAATAAACTGAGCAGACTCGTGGTTAATGAAAAGTCGTTAGATATCGAGATTGGCGAAGAGAAACAACTAAAAGCGATAACAAAACCAGACTGGGTCAACAGTGATGATGCAGATATCAGTTGGGAAATCGCTGACGATCAAATTGCCGAGCTAAAACAAAAGGAAAATGGGACGTATATTAAAGGCTTGCAAAAAGGGGCTACTTCAGTCAAAGTATCGTATAAAAATATATCCGAAACGATTGAGGTTTTTGTATTTAAATAGTTCATTTTAAAGAGCTGCGCTTATTTCAAGAGAGGGCAGCTCTTTTTTTACGCCGGATTGTAAGCGCATCCAAAAATTTTTAAATCTAAAAACTATAGATATTGAAATGAATGCTGTTAAAGCTTTGTTACATTATAGTTACACGAAGTCAATTTGCTTTTATTTAAGAAGGGAGAGCATTAACAATGAAAAAAGCGATTACAAAGCTAGCAGCCACTGCACTAATATCATCTTTGTTATTAGCTGGTTGTTCGTCGGATTCTTCAGGTGAATCAAAAGAAAACAGCGATGTGACAGAACTCACTTTCTGGAGAAATTCGGGTACTGATGTTGAAAATAAAGTATATGAGGATCTTGTTACATCTTTTGAGGAAGAGCATCCAAATATAGATGTGAAAATGACACCAATCCCATTTGCTGATTATTCAACAAAATTAAGAACGGCGCTAGCCTCAGGAAACCCACCAGATGTTTTCGCAGTAGACAGTCCTGACTTAGCTGCATATGCACAAGCAGGAGCATTGAAGTCCATTAATAAAGAAGTGACAGAAGAAGCAGACTTTGAAGATTTCCCTGAAACAACGCTTAATGGTTTAACTTATAAGGATGAAATATACGCTTTACCGATTGTTCAATCAGGAATTGCCATGTTTTACAATAAAAAATTATTTGAAGAAGCTGGTATTGAAGCACCTCCTAAAGATCCAAATAATCCATGGACGTGGGAGCAAGTGTTAGAAGCATCTAAAAAACTTGATGCCCTAGGTGAAAGCATTTACGGCATTGATCCAGGGCAAGGGTTCTCTGATGGAGAAGGTCCTTCATATTTTAAATCTCCAATTTTATGGCAGTTTGGAGGAGAAATACTTAGCCCTGACAACAAAACGGCTGATGGATATTTAAACTCGAAAGAATCTTTAGAAGCTCTCCAATTCTATAAGGATTTATACCATAAACACAAAGTAGCAGCACTGGAGCTTCCACCTGATCCATTTGCTACAGGTAAATTAGGAATTAGTATCAACGGCTCATGGGTGCTTTCTCATTACAAAAATAACTTTCCAGATTTCAAACTAGGGGAAGATTACGGAATTGCACCTCTGCCAAAAGAAGATAAACAAGTTTCTCCAAACGGAGGCTGGGCTTTAGGTATTTCTTCTAAAACAGAGTTATCAGATGAAGCGTGGGAGTTTGTTAACTATCTTACAAGTAAAGAAGGACAAACAAAATACGTACAGGCAACTGGAGATATACCTATTCGTTATTCTGTGGCTGAAGAAATTCCAGAATTAAATGAATATCCAATGAATATCTTTGTTACGCAACTTCAGGAATATTCAAAAAATCGCCCGGTTACTCCAGCCTATCCGACGGTAAGCAAAAGTATAAGGCAGTTATTTGAAGAAATTGGCCTATCTGGGAGAGAAGTAGAGCCTGCAGTGGAACAAGCTGTAAGAGATATAGACAAAGCCATACAACAAGAAATTGGAAAGTAGGTAATTTCTAATTTGCTATGAGACTTTTTAAAAGATGGGAGGAGAGGCGCTCTCCTCCTTTATTTTTTAGGAAAGGGTGAAATTGGTGGAAGATATTAAATCTTTAGGAAGACGCATGATTTTGGGAGTAAACCCTTCTAAAGTCACATATAAGCGAAGCGAACAATTAGCAGGGTTAGGATTTGTAACTCCAGTAGTAATATTATTGATTATTTTTAT
Source organism: Halobacillus sp. H74 (assembly GCF_052246715.1). Lineage (NCBI taxonomy): Bacteria > Bacillati > Bacillota > Bacilli > Caryophanales > Bacillaceae > Halobacillus > Halobacillus sp. H74. The sequence continues at coordinate 48,189 of NZ_JBQQCI010000003.1, forward strand.
GTTATATCCAATGATTCAAGCGTTTATCATCAGTTTTCAGGAGTATAACTTAATAAGTTCAAATAAGGAATTAATTGGTTTAGATAATTATAAAAATTTATTGCAAGATCCTGAATTTTTGGCGAGTTTGAGACACTCCTTTTACTTTGCTGCTATTGTTGTGCCAGTTCAAGGTGCTATTTCGTTAGGTTTAGCACTGCTTATTCAAAAGAATTCACCTGTTAATGCAGTTTTTCGAACGATATTCTTTATCCCAGTTATCATTTCTACTGCTGTAGCAGCAACTGTTTTCCAGCTAATTTATAGTAAAGACTTTGGTTTACTTAACACGATGCTGGAGGCTCTTCATTTACCAACTATAAACTTTTTGTCTGACCCAGATGTAGCAATGAACGGTGTTATTATTCTCGGTATTTGGAAATCGGCCGGCTTTTTTATGATCATCTTCCTTGCAGGGTTGAATAACATTCCAATGACATTTTATGAAGCTGCGAAAGTGGATGGAGCGGGACCGATACGTCAATTCTTTTTGATAACACTTCCATTGTTAAAAAGAACTATCGCATTTGTTGCTATCATTACGACGATTGATGCTATTAAATTAGCAGCACTTGTCTATGTTCTGACAGGCGGAGGGCCTTCTGGAGCAACCGAAACGACTGTTGTATATATATTCCGTACAGCGTTCGAACAAATGAATATGGGCTACGGATCTGCGGCAGCTTTCATATTATTTGCCATAGTTTTAGTTATTTCACTATTCCAGATGAGATTATTCAGATCAGACGTGGACTACTAAGGGGGGGGACAAATGAAGAATTTAAGGAAAACACTAAAGTACTTGTTAATGATTGTGATTGCATTGATAGCCTTAATGCCAATCATTTGGATGGTATTAGGTTCGTTCAGGCCCAATGAGGAAATATTTAAGTATGCAACTAGCTTAAATCTGAATCTCTTCATTCCTGTGGACTGGACATTGCAAAACTACATCGATGTAATCACAGATGAGAAGAATCCAATCTTTATGTATATTTGGAACACATTGTTTGTAGCGGTTATTGTTACTGTCTTAGTCGTATTTTTTAATTCTATGGCAGCGTTTGCATTTGCAAAATTAGATTTCCCATTTAAAAATGTTATTTTTATTTGTTTCATGTCTGCTTTAATTATCCCCGGAGAGGTTACGTTGGTTCCCAACTATTTGTTAATGAGTGACTTAGGTTGGATCAACGACTATCGAGCATTAATTTTCCCCTCTCTTGTAAATGTATTTGGGATATTCTTGCTCAGACAATTCTTCTCTGAGATTCCAAAAGATATGATAGAAGCTGCTAGAATTGATGGTGCTTCATGGTTTCGAATCTACTGGAGTATTATACTACCTTCAGCTGTACCAGCCATGATTACACTTGGAATTATTACGTTCTTAGCGAATTGGGACTCTTACTTCTGGCCGTTAATAGTGTTAAATGATGACGCTAAACAGCTAATTCAAGTGGCAATTGCCAATTATTCTTCCTTAGCTGGGACGGAGTGGGGGAACATACTTGCTGCTAATACAGTCAGTACAATTCCAATTTTGGTAGGTTTCCTTTTCTTGCAAAAATATTATATAAGAGGAATTTCTATGACAGGATCCAAATAATCTTAAAAGCTAAGGAAAGGTCGTGTGAAAATTACATGAACAAAACCAACACAAATATAAAACGAAATACTAAGTATAGACAGTCATATCATATCACGCCCCAGCAAAACTGGATGAATGATCCAAATGGTCTTGTATATTGGAATAATGAATACCACGTATTCTTTCAACATGAACCGAACAAAACTTCTCCTGGACTGATGCATTGGGGGCATGTGAGAAGTAAGGACCTCATTCATTGGGAACACTTACCTCATGCATTGATTCCAGAAGAAGAGTATGAAAAAGATGGGTGCTGGTCTGGGAGCGCGGTAGATAATCAAGGAACATTGAGTCTTTTTTATACAGGACATAAAGAAGTGGATCCTGAGTTAGAATCAGTTAAACAGGTACAATGTTTAGCGGTAAGTACTGATGGTGTGAACTTTGAAAAAAGCAAACATAATCCAGTCATTGATTCTTTTCCTAAAGAGGGGTCTGCCCACTTCCGAGATCCGAAAGTTTGGAAGCACAAAGATGAATGGTATATGGTCGTCGGAACAAGGAAAGGGAATGTAGGGAAAGTGGTACTATATCGTTCTCTGGATTTAGTGAGCTGGGATTACGTTGGAGTGATGCTTGAAAGGAACGGAAACCAGGGGAGCATGTGGGAATGTCCGGACGTGTTCCCACTTGGGGAAAAACATATATTAATGCTTTCTCCCATTGGAATAGAAGAGGAAGGATATAGATACCAAAATCATCAGAACACCGTTTACTTTGTTGGCGACTTAGATTATGATACCGGGCAATTTCATCCCGAATCATTTCAAGAATTGGATTTAGGGTTCGACTTTTATGCAGCTCAAACTTTCAGTGACAGTATGGATAGGCGTCTTATGTTGGGATGGATGGACATGTGGGAATCTCCTATTCCTACAATAAAAGAAGGATGGGCAGGGTCCATGACAGTTCCAAGAGTATTATCACTATCCTCTGATAATCAACTGATTATGTCTCCTGTAAGTGAATTGGAGAAACTTCGTGAGAATCATTGGGGAGCTCACCATTTAGAATGGTCTAATGGTCACATCTTACCAGTCGGAGGGGAAAGTTTAGAGGTCGAGATGATGCTGAAGTTTCGTGAAGAGTGTGAGTTTGCAATTGCTGTACGTACTTCAGAGGAAATAGATGAACAAACAATTATTAAATTAGACGCATACAATCAATTGATTACGTTAGATCGATCAAAATCAGGTGAAGGAGTTTCTGGAGTGCGTTATGCGAACTTCTCTTTAAGAGAACAGGAGACAGTTTCATTGCGTATATTTATAGATCACTCGTCGGTTGAATTATTTTTAAATGGTGGTGAGTTAGTAATGTCAGCAAGAATTTATCCAGATCCTTCAAGTACTAATATCAAATTAATCGGCAGTGAAGAATCAATAGAAATCCCATTAATAAATGTGTGGAAACTAAAAAGTATTTGGAATCACAATTAAATCTATAGGGGGATGAAAAGGGGGAAGAGGTTAAATGTCATCAAGTACTTCAATTATTTGTATAGGAGAGCTGCTGGTTGACTTTATTTGTGATGATGTTGGTGTAGACTTAGTGGATGGTGTTAGTTATAAAAAGAGAGCGGGAGGAGCACCTGCAAATGTTTGTGCCACTATTTCGAAAATGGGTGGCGAGTCGATATTCTGTGGGAAAGTCGGAAATGACCCATTTGGTCATTTTTTAAAAGAATCTCTTGAAGATTCAAATGTCCATACCTCAATGGTCCAAATGGATGAGACAAACCAAACAACACTAGCTTTTGTTGCTCTCAAAGAAGATGGAGAAAGAGACTTTGTATTCAATCGTGGTGCAGATAGGTTTTTGACAGAAGAAGAGATTGATCTAGAGCAATTTAAAAATGCAGGAATCCTCCACTTTGGTTCAGCTACGGCTTTATTAGAAGAACCTCTTAAATCAACATACTTTAAACTTATGAGAGATTATAATGATGAGCACCATATCATCTCTTTTGATCCAAATTATCGACCAGATCTTTGGAGGGGAAGAGAATTAGAGTTTGTTACACTTGCAAGAAAAGCTATCTCTTGTGCACATTTCGTCAAAGTAAGTGAGGAAGAACTAAGATTGCTGACTGCTAAAGAAAATATACAAGACGGAGTAACAGAACTTCATCAACTAGGAGCCGATTTAGTTGCAGTCACCTTGGGTGAAAAAGGAACATTCATATCTAATAGAACAAATAATGGAATAGTTCCGAGTATTGAGATTAATTCTCTTGATTCGACAGGCGCTGGAGATGCATTTGTAGGAGCGTTCCTTTATCAGCTTTCCCTAGAAAAAGAGCCCCGGGAATTGTTTAATGATTATCAAAAAATTAAGAGCATGACTGCCTTTAGTAATAAGGTTGGTGCACTGGTTTGCAAAAGGTTAGGTGCTATTTCTGCTATTCCATCAATTGAGGAATTAGGTTGAATGAGATAGAGGATATATCGTTTAAGTTTTCGGTTTAATTCTTATAGAAAGAATCTAGATTAAATTCAATTTTCAAACTCGGTGCCGATTTATAGATTCTATCTTAGCTTACCCGGAATCTTCCGGTTTTCTAAGTAAATAAACACTTTATTACTCTTCAAGTCTAAGGATCATTTCCTTCGCATTTCCAGACTGATTACTTACTGGATTTTGACTGGATACTGTTCATAAAGTATTAAACCTTATTGTGTTTAATAAATTTATTCGCTAAGGGTAAACTTGCTATAACAAGGTTCTTCGCAACTTCATATTGTCCTTTTAACTAGGCGAGTGAATGGGCGGCATGATGTGATAACGCCCAACCCCTGATATGAAAAGGTTTTATAACCTTACAAAAGGTTTTGACTGGATTTTTCTCTAGAACAGCTAAAAGACTCCCTTAAGATAATCAATCTTAAGGGAGTCTTTTTTATGGATATTCTATCTTCCTTTTTTTGTTCATTACACTTTTTAGAACACACTACAGGAAATAGAGGTGCATACTTTTATTAAGGTGTAACCTTTCCCCATTTAGTTGAAAAGTGAGCAATTTCGGTCAATATCGTTTACAATGAAAAAGTAATTACATATTGGAAAAGTAGGCGCCGTTTTATTATTTCAATGGCTTAAAAGGGAAGTTGGTGCAAATCCAACACGGTCCCGCCACTGTGACAGGGAGTAACTTTGCTGGTCCACTTTGCTTATCAAGCATGGGAAGGGGCAAGGAAGCGATAATCTGGAGTCAGGAGACCTACCTGCTTTTTACACCAATTTAACCTACGCGGATAGGGAGGTGTGTCGAGAAAATTAGGAGCCCCTTTGTATGTATTGAGTTCCTGATAGTGCACATCTTTTTATCAAAAGATGTGTTTTTTTGTGTGCAAAAGACAAAAGGAGGAGTTAAATTTGAACCGAATTTGGAAGAAATTATTACCCTTATTTCTGGTTATAGGATTATTAGCCGGCTGTGCCTCTGGGGGGAATGAAGAAGCAAGCTCGACGAGTGATAACTCTCATGAAAAAAAAGAAGAACAGACAAATAGCGGAGAAGAAACAGATACATCTTATCCGTTAACCGTAACAGATGCATTGGATCATGAAGTGACGTTTAAGGAAGAACCTGAGAAAATTATCAGCACCATACCGAGTAATGGGGAGATTCTTTTCACATTAGGACTGGCTGAAGAAGTAGTCGGGGTAAGTGATTTTGCGAATTACCCCGATGAGGTGACGGAAAAGGAGAAGATTGGCGGGCAGGATTTAAATGTGGAGAAGATTCTCTCGTTAAAACCTGATTTAGTGTTGGCTCATGCATCAGGTGCGCATAACTCGGAACAAGCTTTAAAGCAGCTTCGTAATACTGGAGTGAAGGTGTTCGTTGTCCAGGATGCGACGTCTTTTGATGCAGTGTACGAGAGTATACAAACAATAGGGAGTATTACTGGAACCTCTGACAAAGCTGAAGAAATCGTGACTGGAATGAAAGAAGACTTAGAAGTGATCAAAGAGAAGGCCAGCGGAATAGCTGAAGAAGACAAGAAGAACGTATTTATCGAAGTGGCACCAGCCCCTGAAATCTATAGTGGCGGAAAAGGAACGTTCCTAAATGAAATGCTTCAAGCCATCAACGCGGATAACGTAGTCGGTGACCAAGAAGGTTGGTTCAAAATGAATAACGAGGCGATTGTTGAATTACAGCCAGAAGTTATTATTACAACGTATGGCTATTATACAGAGAACCCAAAGGAAAAGGTGTTGAGTCGTGATGGATGGGGTTCTGTTCCAGCTGTTGAAAAAGAGCAGGTCTATGATGTCCATTCGGATCTAGTCACACGTCCGGGGCCTCGTTTAGTTAAAGGGGTAAGGGAACTTGGAGAAGCTATCTATCCGGAAGTTTTCAGTGAATAAATCGTTTCAATATAGTGCTAGCTTATTAGTTTTAGTGTTTTGTATTTTTCTAGGAACATCGATAGGAAGCGTATCGATCTCATTTGAGGTTATTGCTCGCATTATAGGTGAACAATTGCTTCCTTTTTTACATATCACAGAAGGCATCGATGACATGCAGAAAGCGATCATTCTTAAAATCCGACTGCCTAGAGTGATTCTGGCTGTGCTTGTTGGCGGGGCATTGGCCATAGCAGGTGCAGCCTTTCAAGGACTGTTGAAAAACCCACTAGCTGATCCTTATACACTGGGAGTTTCTTCTGGTGCCTCAGTCGGAGCTGTGGCTGTGCTGTTTTTAGGAATCACTCTTCCCTTTGCAGGCGGATTTACCTTGCCGGCTGTAAGCATTTTAGCTGCGATAGCAACGATTGTTCTTGTCGTCAGCTTTACTAGATTAGTCGACCGTTCCATGTCAATGACGTCGATTATTTTAACCGGGATCATCTTCAGTTCCTTCTTAGGGTCACTGATCTCGTTAATGATTTCACTGACGGGAGAAGAGCTCAGGCAAATTGTGAACTGGCTTTTAGGAAGTGTGGGAATGCGCGGATGGGACTATGTTTATCTGATGCTTCCATTCTTCGTGGTGGGAGTCCTTCTTCTGATGGTAACAGGGCAAGAATTGAATGCAATGACATTTGGAGAAGAACGCGCCAAGCAGTTAGGTGTCAATGTAGAACGTCAGAAGTATATGGTTTTAATCGGTGCATCGATTTTAACAGGGGCAGCAGTCGCTGTTTCCGGAACAATAGGATTTGTCGGACTAGTTATTCCTCATATTTGTCGGAAACTTTTCGGAAGTGACCATCGTCATTTGATTCCGCTTTGTATCTTAAACGGCAGTACCTTTTTAATCTTGGCTGATCTATTTGCTCGTACGATCATATCTCCATCGGAAATGCCGATAGGAGTTGTGACAGCCTTAATTGGAGCCCCGATGTTTGCCATCATTTTAGTTAGACGACGGAGAGGAGGACAATCGGAATGATTGAGGTCAATCATCTTTACGCGGGCTATGAAAAAGATATTTTACGCGATGTTTCCTTTTTGGTTCAAAAAGGAGAAGTATTGGGCATCATCGGTCCTAATGGGAGCGGGAAAACAACTCTTTTAAAAGCTTTAAATCAAACTCTTTCTAAAGTACGTGGGGAAATTCTCATTGATGGACGTGCGGCAGATGCTTTGACGTCTAAGGAAATGGCCAGGGAAATGGCCGTCCTCCCACAACATCATCAACTATCCTTTTCCTTCAGTGTCGAGCAGACGGTATTAATGGGGCGGTACCCTTATCAGAAAGGGCTATTTAAACAGTGGAAGGTTGAGGATTACAACATTGTAGATAAAGTGATGGAGCAAACAGGTATAAAGCGATTTCGTAATAAATTACTGCTATCTTTGAGTGGCGGGGAACGACAGCGAGTATTCCTGGCCCAGGCGCTGGCCCAACAGCCTCAAATCCTGTTATTGGACGAGCCGACCAATCATTTGGATTTCAGTTATCAAAAAAACATGTTAGACGCGTTAAAGGAGATGTCCATTCAAGGAGGCCTGACAGTCATTGCGATTTTCCACGACTTGAATCTGGCCAGCCTGTATAGTGATCGACTCCTGCTTTTAGAAGAGGGGCGAGTAAGAGCGTTACATACCCCGGAAAAAGTATTGGAGGGGACTCAGTTATCTGAAGTTTACCAGTCGAGCATTAACGTTCATGCTCACCCTTATTTCTCTAAACCTCTCACGAATGTCGTACCTTCTTATACAGGTAACATAGAAAAAGTAAGTGTAGACCCCAACTATCTTGATATCTGTTCTGATCGAGTTTATTACCATAGTCCATCACCCTTGAAATGTTATTCTTCTGCAGTATTGCACCCAGGATTCGGATGGTACCGCCATTTTATCAATCTTCATGTCGACCAGTCATTTAATTGTGAAAATCCTGTTGCGTACCTCGAAGATTATGCGGATGAACAAGGCTATCAGACATATGAGACGCTAGGAATGATGACCGCAGCGATGGTCGAAGATGTCTGTGATAAAGTCATAGAGGGTGACGGATTCCGAGTGCTCGTAGTAGTGACAGCAGGTACAAGCAATGCCGTAGATGTGATCCACGCAAATCAGCATATTCAACAAGCTGTACCAGGAACGATCAACACGTGGATTTTCGTAGATGGTGATTTGTCAGAGCAGGCTTACGTGCAATCGGTGATGACAGCAACAGAGGCTAAGGTGAAAGCAATGGTGGAGCTTAATATTCGGGATGCTGTATCTGGGACGCTTGCGACCGGAACATCGACGGACAGTACATTAATCGGAAGCACCCAGCAAGGTAAGAGACTAGAATATGGTGGTTCCATTTCTCCTTTAGGAAGGGTGATAGGCAGGGCTGTGTTTGACACGACAAAGCTTGCGATTGAACGCTATTTAAAACGACGAGGTGAGGCCTGATGCTATCTCACTTGATTGCCATTACGCTTGCATATGGATTAGATCGATTGTTTGGTGATCCAAAAGGCATACCTCACCCAGTCATAGGAATAGGGAAACTGATATCGTATTTAGAAAAAGTTTGGAACCAAGGGGGAGGCAGAATAGTCAAAGGTGGATTTATGGCTGTTCTCGTCATCGGAATCTGTTTTTTCAGTAGTTTTGTGATGATTGAGCAGTTATTCGATTGGAATCACTATGCAGCAATTGGATTGGAAGCTGTACTCATTTGGACGACCATTGCTGAAAAAGGACTTCGTCAAGCTGCAATGGAAGTGTATCGTCCATTAAAGAAAGGGGACCTTCCGAGAGCGAGAAAGTATTTATCCTATATCGTCGGGCGTGACACCGATCATTTAGAAGAGCCTCAGATTGTAAGAGGGACAGTAGAAACAGTGGCAGAGAACATTAGTGATGGGGTAACAGCCCCGCTATTTTATGCCCTGATCGGAGGAGCCCCTCTCGCCATTGCCTATCGCGCAATCAACACCTGTGATTCCATGGTGGGCTACAGAAATGAGCGTTTTAAGGATTTTGGGTTTGTCTCTGCCAAATTGGATGATCTTTTTAACTTGATTCCAAGTCGGCTAACTGCTTTTGTGATGATTCTTTTTTCATCTTTTTCTATAAAAGAAAAACAGAAGCTGTTTCAGGAACTTCTCGTGCAGGCGCGGCGTCATCCAAGCCCAAACAGCGGTTGGGGAGAAGCGGCGGCTGCTTTACTTCTGGAGGTGCAATTAGGGGGGATAAATTATTATTTTGGCGAAAAATCAGAACGACCGAAGATTGGAAAAGCCTTGAGATCCCCAGCTGCTTATCATATCGAACAGGTGAACCATCTTTTAGCTATTACGGTCTGGATGTGGATGTTATTACTATGGTTAGGAGGAATCGGAATTGAATTGGCCATCACATGGAGCGAATCCAACTAAACTTTATAAAAAAATGAATGCGGAACCACCAACGTCGTTGCTTGATTTCAGCGTAAATACCAATCCATTTGGTTCGCCGGAGGGATTAAAATCCCATTTAGAAAAAATTCTCGGAAAAATTCATAGTTACCCTGACCCAGACAGTGAGCGCTTGCATCAAAGACTAGCCGAACACCATGAGGTGTCGTTAGACAATGTGTTGCTAGGCAATGGTGCATCCGAACTGATATATCTATTTGCTCAATTATGGCAAGGCAAGCATATAGGGATTGTCCAGCCGACATTTTCTGAGTACCAAAAGGCGTGTCAAGCCTATGGATGCACGATTTATCCGATCATGTTAGAAGAGCAGCATCAGTTTGCCTTACACCAATCGGATTATGAATCCTATTTGGAGAAGATTGACGTCCTCATTCTATGTCATCCAAATAATCCGACAGGAGCCATGTACCATCCACTCGTCTTACGGGATCTGATCTGCCAGTGTGAACAAAAAGGAATCGTTGTATTGATAGACGAAGCCTTCCACGACTTTGTGATAGATGAATCGTTCTATTCTCCGAGTGTTTTGGAAAACTCAAATGTCATTCTCCTTCGATCACTGACGAAAATGTTTGCTATTCCTGGTTTGCGACTCGGATATGTGCTGGGGGATCCCTCCCTGATCAAACAGATGAAAACGTACCAGCCAACTTGGAGTGTCAATGCATTTGCTGAAGAGGCGGGATTGTATTGTTTAGATGCCTCTGGTTTCCAACAACAGACTGCAGAAGCGATTTCTGTTGAGAAGCATTCTCTTTTTCCGAAGCTTAAAGAGCTGGGGTATCAGCCTATGAGGACCCAAACCAATTACTTTTTAATGAAGGATCCCTTTCATGAAGATACGAAGCAGATGATTGAGTTTTTACTGAAGAATGGGGTCATCGTAAGGCATACCTATAATTTTCCCTCTCTTGATGGAAGGTTTGTGCGGTTAGCGATTAAACGAACAGAGGAGAATGAACGCCTCTTATCCTCTCTCGAAAGGTGGAGTTCTCTATGCTTACCCTGATCATCGGCGGCGTACGAAGCGGAAAAAGTACATATGCAGAAAAGCTTGCTGTCCATTCCCAGACCGACTCTCTTTACTACATAGCTACGAGCGTCAATACAGATGAAGAAATGAATGAACGGATTATAAAGCATAAGAAGGCACGAAAAGAGGCTCCGCAGCAATGGATCGTATTTGAGCGTCCTACTCGTCCATCCTCTATCAAACTTCAGCAAAGGGGAACAGTTTTGCTTGATTGTGTCACGACATGGACAGCCAACGAATGGATGGAGAAAATAGAATCGGAAACGATGGATGAACTGGTTACACGAATGGTGACAGAGGTCGAGAAAATGATGCAGAGTACTGAACATCTTATCTTAGTATCAAATGATCTGTTCTCGGATGCAATGAAATTTGAACCAGCGATTCAAGAATTTCTGCAGTTAATAGGGAAGCTTCATCAACAACTCGTGAAAAAATCCGATCGTGCTGTGAAGATGGAGTTTAGCTATCCGCAAATCAAGAAAGGAAGAATTCTATGAAAGGAATCATGGTCCAGGGAACGGCATCCAATGTCGGGAAAAGTTTAGTCGTTACGGCCATCTGCCGCTGGCTGACGAATCAAGGATATCGTGTCGCTCCATTCAAGTCCCAGAACATGTCCAACAACTCGTACGTAACAGAAGCTGGAACAGAAATCGGACGGGCGCAGGGGGTACAGGCGGAAGCTTGTAAAACGATCGCCTTGCCCGAAATGAATCCCATTCTGTTAAAACCGAAAAATGATCAGACATCAGAAGTCATTTGCCTTGGAAAATCAGTAGAATCGTGTTCTGGAAAAGAATACCGGACGTATTTCTATGAGGCAGGAAAAAAGGTCATCGAAGAAAGTCTTGCCCAATTAGAAAAACACTTTGACTTTATCGTCATCGAAGGAGCAGGGAGTCCGGTTGAAGTGAACTTGAATGATCGGGAGCTTGTGAACATGGCTGTGGCAGATATCGCTGATATGCCTGTCATTCTTGTTGCAGATATCGATCGAGGTGGCGTATTTGCATCAATTGTCGGGACTCTTCAGCTCTTACCGGAAGCTGATCGAAGGAGAGTAAAAGGGATTATAATTAATAAATTCCGCGGGGATCCCGAGTTGTTTAACGATGGTGTTGACTGGCTAGAGCGGTACACAGGGATCCCCGTACTCGGTGTTCTTCCCTATACCGATCATGAAATTGAGGCGGAGGATTCGTTGTCCATCAGGGAAAACAAAGTTTCTTCAGCAGCCAACCCCTTAGACATTGCTGTTGTTGTATTTCCGTATCTATCAAACTTTACAGATGTCGACCCGTTTTATCAGGAGGAAGATGTAAGCATCCGTTATGTTTCTCGAAAAGAAGAATTAGGTAGACCAGATGCTATGATCCTGCCAGGCACGAGGAGTACGATAGATGATTTAGAGGAAATAAGGAATCGCGGAATTGAAGAGAAGCTTCTCGCCTATATTCGCGAAGGCGGAACGGTTGCGGGGATTTGTGGAGGATATCAAGTGCTCACCGAACAATTTATAGAAGGAGATAAGGTGATGAGTGGTATGGGGATATTTCCTATCACCACTATTTTTCAAGAGGCGAAGAAGACTCGGCGAATCAAAGGTACTGTTCATTCAAGGAGCGGCTTCCCGTCTAGTAAAGTAGAAGGGTATGAAATTCATCATGGTGACATGAAGAGTGAGAAGGGAGACCTTATCCCTTTGTTTTATCTTGAAAATGAAGAGGAAGGAGCTGTTCTTGACGGTGGGAGGATCATTGGAACTCACCTCCATCATGTCTTTCACAATGAACAATTTCGAAAAGAATGGCTAAACCGATTAAGAATCAAAAAAGACCTTCCCATACCAGCTGCTGCATTGCCAAATAAGGATCCATATGATCAGCTGGCTGAAATGTTTGAGAGCGAAGTAGACACAGATACTATCTTTTCCCTCGTTAATAATGAGGAATTTTCAAAATGAAACTATATATACAGGGGTTGATTCTAGCTATTCAATTTTTCTCGGTATTCCCAGTCAAACAGGTAATTCCTATGGAAAAAAAGCAGCTGAGAGGAGCGATCATCAGTTTGCCGTGGGTGGGTATAATGATAGGTGTTTTCCCTCTTATGTCAGCCTGGGTTTTCCTTGAATATACGCCAATGTCTACGTTTGGTGCAGCGGGGCTCACTATGGCATTCTCCATTATCGGAAGCGGAGGAATTCATTTAGATGGATGGATGGATACGAGCGATGCGTATTTTTCCTATCAACCAAAAGAAAAGCGGCTTGCTATTATGGAAGATCCTCGGACAGGCGCGTTTGGGGTTATTTCTGTCATAGGCCTTCTGTTCCTTCGATTTATCTTTATTCATGAGATGCTGGTCGTTTCCTTTTTCACGTTTGCGTTCGGAGTGCTAGCCGTCCCGTTTCTATCCCGGCTGGTGCTTGTATTTCATTTTGCCTGGACACCCTTAGCAAAAGAAAAAGGGCTGAGTCATTGGTTTGCTTCAGCTTATTCAGTAGGTGTGCTCTGGGCAAATTTAGGTAACTTCATTGTTTTGGGAGCTGTAGCAGTCCTGATTGACACGGACCTTCTGTATATGCTTGCCTTCTTATTTATAGCTGCAGCAGGCCTTTATACAATGAGTCGTTCAATAGCCCTCCAGTCATTTGGCGGAATGACTGGAGATGTACTTGGAGCAACAGTAGAAGGAGGCGAAACCTTTTTATGGATCGTGTTGTGGATTTCTACCTTATTCGTCATGGGCTGACAGAAGGAAATATAAGAAAACAGTATATCGGATGGAGTGATCTTCCTCTTCACCCGGATGGGGTGGAAGCTTTACACATCACTCGTTCCCTCATCCCTAACGTTGATATGGTGTGGACAAGCGATTTAGTCAGATGTGTCGACACGGCAGCCCAACTTTTTCCTGAGAAGAAAGCAAGGAGAACGCAATTGCTGCGTGAAATTCACTTTGGGGATTGGGAAAAGCACACTTACGAAGACTTAAAGAACAATGCTTTATATCGGAAGTGGGTATCAGAACCTGCTTCGACGGCACCTCCAAGAGGAGAGCGTTATCAAGTGTTCCAGACAAGGGTAGAACATTGGCTCTTTCGTTTTTTCTCCGAACTGGAGGAGCATCAAGATCGGAAAAACATAGCTGTCATCACCCATGGAGGGGTAATACGAGAGCTTATGCGTTGGCTCTATGGGGGCTCAAAACCTATCTGGAATTGGAACGCTCATCCTGGAGGGGGCTACCATCTTCAGATGAAACAAGGGAGGGATCAAACATGGACTTTGTTACAGGCGGAGCTTATAACGGTAAAAGTGAATGGGTAAGAGAGAAACTTCTTGAAAGAGAGAATGAAGTGACATGGATAGATTTAGCTAATGAAAAAATCTCCATTCCAGGGGCAAGCATACTAGTAGTAGAGAATATAGAATATATGGTAAAAGAAAATGAGGTAGCCAGTGCTATAGAGGAATTGGAAGAGATTTTGCATTGGGAAAAAGGAGAAGGTGGTCGTCTGGCAGTCTTGATCGGAAGTGATACAACAAAGGGGATTGTTCCTCTTGAACGATCAGATCGGGAGTGGCGTGATCGAACGGGATTTCTATTCCAAACGGTGATGAAGCAGGCAGATAGTGCTTATCTCATTTGGTTTGGGTTAGGCGAAAAATTAAAATAACAGGGAGGAATACGTAATGAGACTTTATACAAAAACGGGAGATAAGGGACAGACGAGTGTGATCGGTGGCCGTGTAGACAAAGATGATGTTCGTGTTGAAGCGTATGGCACGGTTGATGAAGCAAATAGTTTTGTCGGAAAAGCCCGAACAGAGTTAAACCTGTCAAACGAAAAATTGAAGCAATTGGATCAAGAACTGGAGCGAATTCAGCATGAACTCTTTGACTGCGGTGGGGATTTAGCCAATAAAAAATCGAACAGGAAGCTTAAACTAGAGGAAAAAAGCATTCTATGGCTAGAAGAACGAATGGATGCTTATATTAAAGAAACGCCTGGATTAAAGCGATTCATTCTTCCAGGAGGATCCGACGCCGCAGCGACCATTCATATTGCGCGAACCGTTACAAGGAGAGCGGAGCGCCTTGTTGTTTCTTTGAAAAAAATAGAAGAGGCACCTGAAGTATGTTTAAGGTATTTGAATCGACTATCCGATTACTTCTTCGCTGTGAGTCGCTATATCAATTATGTCAATGGCCATTCTGATGTAGAATACATACGAAGTGAAGAAGTTTTCCGCGGTAAAACAAAGAAAAAGGATAAGCAATGAAGCATTTTGTACTCATGGCTTTGTTTGTCTCTCTTTCAGCAGTCGGAAGCTTTATCAAAATCCCTGTCGGCCTTGGAAGTGTTGCCCTCGATGCTGCCCCTGCCTTGGCTGCATCCATCATCCTAGGGTCGTTAGGGGGAGCCGTAGTTGGAGGCCTTGGACATTTTTTGTCTGCCTTAACAGGGGGGTTCCCACTGGGGATTTTCCACCTTTTAATTGCCGGGGGAATGGCGCTTCTTTACGCTGGTTTCTCTTATCTTTACTCAATTCAGAAATGGATCGGATTGATTTTCTTCTGGGTGGGAAACAGCCTCTTGCTGCCTCTTCCTTTTTACTTTTTGATGAGTGCACCTTTTTACTATACTCTAGTTCCAGCGCTTCTAATTGGATCGTTGATCAACTTAATTCTGTTTATGGTTGTCGTTCCAAAACTCAGCATGTTGATTAGATCTACTCAAAAGGTGGTGAAACCGTGAGAGACGTCTGTTATGTTTCCGTTGATAAGACTTATGACCTCGTAATTACCTCAGATAATGCGGCTAACATCGGGGAGAAAGAGGGCGATCAAATCCGGGCTCCTTACAGCTTAGTAGCAGAGTCATTATTCCGCGTCGCCTTCATGGAAAATCGAGCTGTTGGTGCTCAACCTTTAACGGTTGTCTTATATAATTTTTCAGATGAGTACGTCTGGGAAGAATGGGTTCAAACAATTAAGAAGCAGTTGAACTCGCTGGGGTTTGATGTACCAATTACAGGGAGTACCGAATCCAACTTCCCATTACCTCAGTCGGCTTTTGGTTTATCCATTATCGGAAAAGTAGAAAAACGAAAAATAAAGGACAGGAAGACCCCTGAAGGCGCAAGGTTCGCCGTGATTGGGGACCCCCTTGTAGGAGAAGAAGTAATTGCACACCAAGAGCGTATGGTACCGTTGTCTACGTTCGAACAGGTGGTGCACCATAATGGTGTCTATGAAGTCTTGCCGGTTGGTTCAAAAGGGATTGAAAAGGAAATAAGACTGTTGCTTCAAATCAATGGTCTTTCTACATCAATTCAGTCGAATTGTGATATAGATCTACATAAACCAGCTGGTCCTTCCACATGCTTTATTATTACCTATGAAGAGGGTGAGGAAGCAGACATTCGGACATTGACAGGAGATCTTTTTCATTCCTTAACTACTTTGTAAAACAAGTCTGAAGAGTGGGTGTTGAATATCTGGGTTTGGATCGAGCAAATAAGCCCGTTACCTACATTAGTATTGAAAGTACATTATAAATATAGGTGTGAGTAAAGATTTAAAGGAGGCGCCCTATGAAAAACAGAGATTGGGAAATTCTCTCCACTCTACAAAAAGAACAAAGCTTATCTCGTGCTGCCAACAGGAGATGTAGAGATTCACAATAAAAATACCAAAAAACATAAAGTACACGATTTGATTCTGGATATTGATTATGTGTTTCAAAACCCTGCCTGTCAATTGTTCAGGATGAGATTGAATTTGGATTGAAGAATAGAGGATAATGCTGGTTTTAAATCCAAAGATTATCTTATTGGATGAATCAACGACAGGATGAACAAAGTTTGAAATCGCTCCTGGCATTAATACCTGAAAGTGTTTATTTAAAAGGGTAGCATATAGGACTAATTAATTAGGGTAACTACAACAGCCTTCTCAGTTGTAGGTCGTTTTGGGGCTGGTTTGAGGTGTTACTTCCTACTGGATATTGACTGGATTTTCTTTATTAATACTGATATCTTATTTAATCTCATACTAATATCGTGAAGATGTAAAACTGATTATATAGAGGTTTTTACATCTTATCTATTATTATTTAGTTAATACAGTGAATGGGCGGCATGATGTAATAACGCCCAAAACCCTTTAGTGAAGGGGTTTGTAGCCTTGTTAACCTCTTAAATGACATACCTTTTGCCATTCAAAATTAAATATAGGTTTTAATTAGCCTCTCAACAAAACTGTTGAGAGGCTTTTTGTTTTGTTCGAAGTAGTTTTATGTTTGTCTAGCGGTTTAAAGGGAGGGAGACATCTGCCTTTCCATTGCTTGAAGTAGCGCATTCTTAGGAGAAGTTTTGTCTATAGGAATGGGTAAATATATTTAAAGTAGTATAAGTGCAAAAATAGAATTTTTCATTCGAAACCACAGTCTGACTGTATGTATTTCTCTAATAAAGTAAATCATTAAGCGTTTTCAAAACTTTTATGGTACAGTGTAAATGGTTTACTCTTTTATAAAATCAAAGAAAATCTGATGTGGTATAATCATCTATCACACTAATAAGGTTGAAAATGGAGGCTATAAATCGTGAAACCTAAAATTGAAGATGTAGCTAAGGTTGCAGGTGTTTCTCCCACTACGGTTTCAAGAGTGATGAATAACCGTGGATATATTGGTGAAGAGACGCGAAAAAAAGTCCATAAAGCAATGGAACAGTTAAATTACTACCCAAATGAGGTTGCGCGTTCACTTTTTATTAAAAAGACATTTCTTATCGGCTTGATCTTTCCTACAACGAGTAATCCCTTCTATGGTCAATTAATCTTCCATTTAGAAAATATTGCTGCCTCCATGGGCTACAAGGTACTCTTGTGTAACAGTCAAGGAAGAGAAGACAAAGAGAAAGAATACATAAGGATGCTTCAGAGGAATCAAGTGGACGGAATCATTGCCGGAGCTCATAATAAGGGGATTGAAGAATACGAGGATCCTAAGCTCCCTGTAGTCGGTATTGATCGCTATTTATCTAAGAAAATTCCTGTGGTTTCAAGCGATAACTACTCAGGCGGGAAAACAGCCACACAGTTGCTGATCAATAGAGGTTGTAAGCATGTCGTTCACATCAATGGACCGAGTTCACTGGAAACACCAGCTAATTTAAGGCGCAAAGCTTATGAAAAAGTTATGGAAGATCATAATTTAGAATCTAAGACGTATGAATACGAATCTCAAGACTCAGTGATTAAACAGTTATTTGATGAAAATCCCAATGTAGATGGAATTTTTGCGAGTGATGACATGATCGCTTCTTTAGTCATCCGTGAGACCAAGCGGCGGGGTATGAGCATACCTGAAGACCTCAAAGTCATTGGATATGACGGGACAGAAACGACGCAATTGCTTCTGCCTGAACTAAGTACGATTGAACAACCGATCAAAGACATTGCCCAAAAAGCGTTAGAAATACTAGTGAAGCAAATAGATGGAGAAGAAAACATTCCAAAAGAAACGATTTTACCGGTGAAGTTAATAGAAAGTGATACAACCAAAAGGTAAGTGGATGTTTTCTCCCCCTCCACTTTTATAAAAAAGAAAGAAATTTATTTTTTTGAAAATTAATGTCAACCGGTTGACATATGAAACCGGTTGACATACCATAATACGTGAAGGCGGTTTCATAGAAGATCTTCGTTGCTCGTATCCGTTTGGTTTATGGTTGAATCATTACTTTTTATTTTCAAGAGGGAGGAAATAGAATCATGAGAAAACTTTTATTGTTGATGGTTTGTGTATTTGCTGGGTTTGTAATGACAGCCTGTAGTGAAGAAGAAACTTCAGGGGAAGGGCCAAATGAAGTTTCGCTATGGGTGCATACATCTAAGGAAACCGCAGAAGGTAAAGCAATGCAGAATATCATCGATCGCTTCAATGAGAAGAACGAAGAAGGGTACAAGGCTTCTATTGAATTCATTCCTAGAAGTGGTAGCGGCGGTGGATATGAGGATAAGATTAACGCAGCTTTAACTACTGATACATTACCAGATGTCTTGACGTTAGATGGTCCAAACACAGCAGCATACGCGAAGTCGAAGATTATTGCACCTATAGGGGACTACATTAGTAATAAAGATGATTTATTACCTAGTATCATTCAGCAAGGAACTTATGAAGATAAAATGTATGCGGTAGGGTATTCTGAGTCGAGTGTCGGTATCTTCTACAATAAGAAAATGTTGAAAGACGCAGGTGTCGATTTGTCTACATTACCAACTGTTGATGAACCTTGGGATTGGAATCAATTCATGGAATTATGTGACAAGCTTGTTAAAGAGTATGATCAGCCTGCAGTTGATATGGGATTGGATGATCAAAGCGAGTGGTTGATGTACGCATTTTCTCCTTTCGTATGGTCAAATGGCGGAAAAATCGTTTCGGATGACAAAACCCAGGCCACTGGTGTATTTAATGAAGAGAAAAATGTAGAAACAATGAATTTCATCCAGGATATGGTGGAAAAAGGCTATACCACTAAAACTCCTGTCGAAAAGGCGTTCCAGACAGGGAAGTATCCAATGAAATTTACAGGATCTTGGACGATTGCTGAAATGGAAAACAGTTATCCAGATGTTGAATATGGAGTCATGCCTTACCCAACATCTCCTGAAACCAATGAACTCGTTTCTCCTTCTGGGTCCTGGCAGTACGCGATGTCATCTACAACAGAGAAGAAGGATGCAGCAGGTGCATTAATTGACTTCATGACATCCACTGAGTCTTTGACAGAAATTTCCTTAGCAAACAGTGTGCTTCCAGCAGCTAAATCGGTAATAGACAATGTCGAGGATAAAGTATCACCACAAATGAATGTCCTTATCCAGCAAAACGCGAAATCGGCTCATGCTAGACCAGTTTTACCGGAATATCCAAAAGTAAGCAGAACGTTCCAACAAACAATCAGTGACTTAACCTATTTTGAAGAGAATAGTAATATCCAAACTCTATTGGATGCAAAGGCCGAGGAAATCGATAAAGCATTAAAATAAAAGATTGGTAATCCGACTTGGTATTTCCAAGTCGGATTATTTTAAAAGGGGACCTCAGGATGAAGAAATTCAATGTAAGGGATAATCTAACGGCCTATTCATTTTTAACTCCAGCTTTAATTTTAATGGGCCTGTTTTTAATACTTCCTGCAGTTATGGCGATTTATTATGCGTTTACTGATTACTATTTATTAACACCAGATGAGAAAACGTTCGTCGGTTTGGAAAATTTCATTCAATTATTTAAAGATCCAGTCTTCATACAAAGTATGAAAAATATAGGAATATTTGTCCTTTGTGTCATTCCAATACAAGTAGGAGCTGCTCTTGGACTTGCACTATTGATCAATAAAAACAGAAAAGGAAACATATTTTTCAAGGTTGCTTATTTCGCACCAGTGGTATTATCGCTAGTTGTTATTTCTGTGCTTTGGTTATATTTACTTAATCCATCAGAAGGTTTGATTAATATTCTATTAGCGAAAGTCGGCATTGAACCACAGCCATTTCTAACAAGTCCCGATCAAGCACTTTATACAATTGTGTTTGTGTCAGCATGGCAAGGCGCTGGGTACCAGATGTTAATATTCCTTGCTGGATTGCAAAACATCCCCAGCAGTGTGTATGAAGCCAGTAAAATTGATGGGGCAAATAAATGGCAGAATTTCATTCATATTACGCTGCCACTGTTAAAACCTACTACATTATTAATTATGATTACTACCTTTATTGCAGCCTTTAAGTTGATCATACAGCCGATGGTTATGACGCAAGGAGGGCCGATGAATTCTACAATGACACCCGTCTACTACATCTATCAATCTGGGTTTTCAGATCGATTGATCGGTTATGCTAGTGCGATGACTGTCGTCTTTGGAATTGTAATCGGAATTGTCACGCTCATTCAAAGTAAATTATCTGGGGAGGAGGATTAATATGAAGAAACCATTTAGAAGAATAGTAGAATATTCATTCTTGATTTTACTGGCCTGTATTTTTATTTTTCCATTGATCTGGATGGTGGCATCTTCCATGAAGCCTGAAGCTGATATTTATGTTGATATGGGCAGTATCCAATCACTCCTGCCAGCTTTGAATCCATCAGAATGGTTCCAAACCTATCAGGAATTATTTTCTAGATTTGAGGTCCTGAAATATGTCTTCAACAGTATTATTTATGCAGTAGTGGTCACCGGTGGCTCTATTGTGGTAAACGCTATGGCCGGGTATGCTTTTGCCAGATTTAATTTTAGTGGCAAGAAGTTACTTTTCGGACTGTTGTTATCACTGATGATTGTACCGGTTGAAACGTTGATCATTACACAGTTTACCATTATCCATGATTTAGGAATCGTAAATACGAGATTAGCTGTAGTACTTCCAATGATAGCCAATATGCTTTACATCTATTTATTTAGGAATTTCTTTAAGGCTGTACCGGAAGAAATCGTAGAGTCGGTCAAATTAGACGGAGCAAATTATTGGACGATATTTTGGAGGATCATCCTTCCTATGTCAAAGCCTGCTATTGCAACGGTCGGAACCTTATCTTTTATTGCGAGCTGGAACGATTACTTATGGCCATTAATGGTATTGACCGATACGGAAAAGTTCCCTTTACAAGTAGCAATTACAAACATTAATTCAACACCTCCTGTGTATACCAATCAGGTAATGGCGATTCTTACTCTATCAACCATTCCGTTAATCATTGTTTATATCGTGGCGCAAAAATACTTGCTTCAAGGAATGGGCGGTTCAGGGACAGGAATTAAATAACAGGTACAAGACTCTACTAATAACAGCACCTTTTGTCTTTTATAGATAAGTAAGGGAATATTATGAATCTATTGGAGGATCACGTATGAAAACTAACTACTTACAAAAATACAGACCATATCTGCATTACGCACCAAGAGAACATTGGATGAACGACCCAAATGGTTTAGTTTATTTCAAAGGTGAATATCACTTATTCTACCAATATTACCCGGAAGACACCGTTTGGGGACCGATGCATTGGGGACACGCAGTCAGTAAAGATTTAATTCAATGGGAAGAATTAGATATTGCATTATACCCTGATGAACTGGGAATGATTTTTTCTGGAAGTGCTATCGTAGACTGGAACAATACAACTGGTTTTTTTGCAGATGAACCAGGCTTAGTAGCGATTTTTACTAATCATTTAGAGCGTGGAGAAGAAAACGAGCCAATTCAAACACAAAGTTTGGCATACAGCCATGATCAGGGAAGGACATGGAAGAAGTATGAAGGGAACCCAGTGTTAGGTCATGATACTAAGGTAGACTTCAGAGATCCTAAAGTGATCTGGCACGAGGAGACAAAGAAGTGGATTATGGCATTAGCTACGGGACAGACCATTTCTTTTTATTCTTCTTTCAACTTAATAGAGTGGCAGTTCGAGAGCGAATTTGGAGAAAATATTGGGATTCATGACGGGGTGTGGGAATGCCCTGATTTATTTCAATTAAAAGCTGAAAATTCTAATGAACAAAGATGGGTCTTGATTGTGAGTGTGGGTGATAACCCTGAATTTGACATTGGGTCACAAACCCAATATTTTATCGGTTCTTTTGATGGTTCTACATTTACGGCTGAAAACGTTTCTGTTAACTGGCTGGATTTCGGAAAGGATAACTATGCTGGAGTTAGTTTTTCGGACATACCAAAAGAGGATGGACGACGCATCTATCTCGGGTGGATGAGTAACTGGAGATATGCGGACCAGGTTCCAACAGAAGTGTGGAGAAGTCAGATGACTCTGCCTCGGGAACTTTCCCTTTGGGAAAATGAAGATGGTTTTACCGTTGTACAACAACCAGTAAAAGAACTTGAATCCTATTTTTCTAAAAAAATTGCCACACACGACACAATTGATAGTGAGGAAGAAGTGAAAACGTATCAAGTTAGTGAATCTTATGTAGATTTGATTTTAAACCTTGAATGGATAAGTGCCGAACAATTTAATATCGTTCTCCATCATACGGAAGACCAATTTACGACAATTAAGATAGACGCATTAAAGAAGAAAGTGAAGCTGGATCGAAGCCAATCAGGGAAGGTGGATTTTTCGGATATCTTCTCCTCTGAACAGGGATTAGAATTAGAAAGTATAGAGAATATAAATCTACGCATAGTCATTGATTCTTCTTCTGTTGAACTGTTTATAAATGAAGGAAGATATGCTCTTACAAGTTTAATCTATCCAGATCAAGCATGTGAAAGTATTTCTTTGTCGACTTCTCAAGGGAAAGTCAAAGTGACCAATAGCTCTATCTCTGCACCCGTACAATCAATTGAAGTTCAAGAGGAGGAGGAAAGATGAATTCAACTTCCTCAGTCATTTGTATTGGAGAATTGTTAATTGATTTCTTTTGTAAAGATGTTAGGACCGACTTAGTCGAAGGAACTAACTTTGAAAAGCAGGCAGGCGGGGCCCCGGCAAATGTTTGTGCCACCATTGTAAAATTAGGTGGTAAAGCATCGTTCAGTGGGAAAGTCGGAAATGATCCATTTGGTCATTTTTTGAAACATACTCTTGATGAATTAGATATTGATACTTCAATGATCAAATTAGATGAAAAAAACTCAACTACATTTGCTTTTGTTTCTCTTAAGGAAGATGGAGAAAGGGATTTTGTATTTAATCGCGGTGCAGATGCTTATTTAACTGAAGAAGAGTTGAATCAATATGAACTGAAAAAAGCTGGAATTCTCCACTTTGGATCAGCTACAGCTTTATTAGAGGACCCATTCCAATCCACTTATTTAAATACGATGAAACAGTATAAATGTGATCAGCACTTCATATCCTTTGACCCTAATTATCGACCAGACCTTTGGAGAAGCAGAGAATCTGATTTTATTGAATTAGCACGTCAAGGCATCTCTCAGGCTGATTTTGTCAAAGTGAGTGAGGAAGAACTTAAGCTGATTTCAGGGGTGAATGAAATAGAACAGGGTGTCGAAGCCCTTCATCACCTGGGAACGGACTTGGTAGCCGTTACCCTGGGAAAACGCGGTACAATGATTTCGAATGGACGATTGAAAGAAGTTATTCCTAGTATTGAAGTTGAATCAATAGATTCGACGGGTGCTGGAGATGCATTTGTGGGCGCCATGCTTTATCAGCTAGCAAGAGAAGAAGAGCCTCAACAGGTTATTAATGATTTTCAAAAAATCAAAGAAATGACTACATTCAGTAACAAAGTAGGAGCGATGGTTTGCACCAAATTGGGAGCTATTTCTGCAATCCCAACACAACAAGAGATATTATAAATGAGGCTCAACACGAAAAATGACATAATTCATGACATACTTTTACTCGTAAATATTGATTGGCAGATAGAGATATTCTTATAAATACTTGGGAAGTTTTCGCTATTGTAAGGTCCTGGACGTCCTATTTATTCTCATTTGACTTGATGAAACTATGGGCGGCATGATGTAATAACGCCCAAAACCCTTTAGTGAAGGGATTTGTAGCCTTGTTAACCTCTTAAATGACATACCTTTTGCCATTCGAAATTAAATATAGGTTTCAATTAGCCTCTCAACAAAACAGTTGAGAGGCTTTTTGTTTGTGTGCCCGGCATGGGTATAAACTCTAGGGTTCAAGTCCTGAACGGTGAAGGTCGTTGTAGCCGTTAGTCAAAGGCAAGGGTGTCCAGGGTGACCTGGAATCTGAAGGAAGCCGGAGACAAATTTCCGCCCTGAGTAATACGAATCTCATAGAAGGCTGTCTGCGTATTTTGTTTGAAAAGAGCCACCTTCTCGGATAAATTGTGCAACCATTGCGGGAAAATAGAACCAGTTTCACGGTGTCAGAACCATATGAAAAAGGTGAAGAAAATTCCCCACCCTTTTAATAACGTTTAGTTTTTATTTCTGCAACCCATGTCGCTCTCTCATGGAAACTTGTCCATCAATAATTATCGAATAAGAATCATGAACAATCCTGTCTAGTATAGCGTCAGCTATCGTGGATTCACCAATGCGCTCATACCATCCTTCTGGCGCAAATTGGGAACAGAAAATAGTTGAAGCCGATTGAAAGTGGATGCTCCAGGAATACGATTACATCTGTCATAGACAGGGCTTTAGTATGTGATATTTCCTGGCCATTGTCAGACGAAGTGACAGATGATGACTTTGGGAGCATAATAAGATGCTATTTCAAGGAGGTTTCATTCAACAAAATCCTGCTTATATCTTAGAGTAGAATATAAGTCAAATTAATTTTTCAGAAAATTAATTTGACTTATGTGCATATGTATATTATCCTAGTATTTAGATTTTGTTACATTTATTGGAATGAAAATAGGAACTCAGACTTGGCCAATTACACTTAGGCATGTTTATTGAAAGTAATGATTCTCATTTGGACTATCCAGTTATCTGGCATACTACGCGGCTTCAGGTTTGGAACACTAATATATGTGTTCTCATCATTTATTATTATTGTCCAATCTTTTAATCAACTATCAAAGTTATATAAAAATCCATAAGATATATTAATAGAAAATGAGGTTTTATAAATGAAACCCAAAATAAAACCAAATGTTGTTTACTGGGCTACCGAAGAAGGAGTTGCTTTTAAAGGGAATAATGGAGTATCTATATTAAAAGGTAAAAATATTTACCCTTTAATGAGAAAGCTAGTCCCTTTTCTAGATGGATACCATAGTTTGGAAGAGCTTACTTCAAATAGTAGCGATGTGAATGCAAATGCTATAAAGAGAATAATTATTATTTTACTCGACAAAGGTTTTATCTATGATTACTTACAAGATGAAAGTAAGTTATCTAAAGCAATAATCGAAAGATTTTCGAGTGAGATTTCATTCATACATAGTTATGTGCAGAATCCTGAGAGGACATTTGAAGAATATAGAAATAGTCGCCTGTTGATTATTGGTCAGTCAAAATTAGTTTTCTCAACAGTATGGGGGTTAATTAATACTGGCAGTAAATATATTGACTATTCACTTACAAATGAACCAGAAAATTCTGATAAAGAAGATTTTTATAAAAAGCTGAGTAATGATGTTTTTCTACATAAGAACGCAGATTTAAATAAAATCAATATAGATTCTACAGAGCCTAATAATTATGATTTGGTTTTGTATTTGCAAGCTCATAAGGATAATACTAATTTAAATGATATAAACACAAAAAACAGGTTCGAGAATGTGAATTTCATCCCAATATTGTATTGTGATGATGGCGCGTTAATAGGGCCTATACCTGAAAATCATTGTTGGAAATGTGTGAGGAATAGAAGTGAAGAATTACTGGGTGATATTAACTCTGATTATATAAATGAAGAAACGAAAGTAATTTATTTATCAAACTCAGTATCATTCGAGGTATTTAAATACTTAACGAAAATAGAGACTTACGAAAAAACGAATGTAGTACTTTTAAGATTTGATGATTTTACCCAAGAACAAATTTATGTTCCTCAGGTTAAGGGTTGCAATAATTGTACTAGAACAATTAATGGAAAACTAATGCTAGAAAATCATTATTTAGATACTAGCGAAACGTACAATGACAAGGGACATAGAGAACTATTCATAGAAAAGGCACTAAACTGTGTTGTAGGAGAACGTACAGGGATACTACGCAAACTTTCTTTTGAAGATAAGGAGCAATTACCAATACAAAAGTGCGCGGTTTCATTGTGTGGAAAATATTCAGATCATCAAATTGAGGGAATTGGTGTAAATCATAAAGATGCTATGTACAATGCCCTGATAAAAGGGCTGGAGAGTTATGCGCATCAAGAATCAGTAAATCGAAACATTAGAAACTTGTATCAGCTTAACAATCAGGAGATACACTTAAATCAAGAAGTAGCTTCAAAGGATTTTGTATTTGCAATTGGTCATTCATCAAAAGAATGTTTTAATAATGGAATTGGGAATGTGGAAGTTATTGACATAGTAACTAACGGACGTATGTTCCATAAGTTAACAAAAAAGGAATTGAAAATAGATGGAGATATCCAAATTTACCTATCCATAATTAATAAATTTCTGAATGGAAAAGTGGAATTTATAGAGTTCGACACAAAATATCCCATTTCATTAATAGGGCTTATATTGGACGGAAGGTTATGGAGTGTTACGTATCATAAAGATAGACAAAATGCAGCTTTAAAAGCGGTTATTCAGAGCATAAATAAGTTACAAAATCCTTCTAGTAAGCCTATTTGTTATTACAGAGATTTACGTGCTGCTGCAATCAACTATAAAAATTCCAGTAAGGATACAGAAATAGTATTCATACCTTGGAAGGAAGATATATATTTACTAGAAAGTCTTCAATTGAAAATTCTCGGGTTTAAAGTGATTGATTCTAATTTAATACTATAGATTAATTCTAACGAATTCAAAGCTTCGAACTATTGATATATTTCTAACTCATATAGTACAGGGTTTATAGTTAAAAAGTGGGTGACTCACTTTCTCACTTCATAGTATGAATTCCAAGTGCTCGTGAAAAGTATTTTATATTTCAAGAAAATAATTCTTTGAAAGGGGGTGAAAAAATGAGTCAGAAAGTAGAAATGAACGATTTGGATTTAGAGCTTGAACTAGATTTAGGAGACCTTGAGGTTTCTGATGTAGAAGTACTTGACACTGATGAAGCCATTGGGATGGCAGAAGGACAAGCTTCATTCGCTCCTTCATTGATTTCATGTACTACCTCAATTATCTCCACATCTACTAGTTCTGGATAATTATGAGGAATCTTTAGGGTCGGTCTTTACGACCGATCCTATACATATTATTCCCTTTAATTACTATTTATAACCGAAAGTTGGAGATTTTATTCATGAAATCTTTGAAAAAAATATTATTGGTTGGAAATTTCGAATTTACCGATAAATTCAAACGAAAAATGACTACTATTGCACCTTATTTAGAATTTTATGCAGTTAATGATCTGAGTGACATCACTAAGGAACAGCTCTGTAATCACTTTAGTATAATAATTTCTCTCTATAGTTATTATGATGATAGTTTAGAATTACAAATCCAACAATGGGCTCATTTTAATCACTTATCTTATTTGCGAATTCACCTTAATATGGATGAAATTATTATCGGTCCTTATTCGGTAAAGGATAAGCCTGGCTGTCTAGAGTGTCAAATATATAGACAGGATAACGCCAATCAACTTAGTGAATTGAGAGACTCTAATGGATATGTTGAAAATGAATCTTCAAGAACATTTGTTCTGGGATATCAACATATGTCTTTAGTGTGTATGTTTGTAAAAGAAGAATTACATAGCATAGCGCGAAATAAAAAGTTGTTAACTCATAATAATATATATCGAATAGACTTAAAAACACTAAAGAGTCATTACCATAGCTTTATACCAAATCCACGTTGCAACCATTGTAGTGAATTACCTCAGGATCGAAAGGAAAGTTCAATACTAAACCTAAAATCTCGTCCATTAGAGAAAAAAGGTGATTTTAGGGTGACTAATGATAAACTTTCCTTGAAAATTTTGAGAACCGCTTTACTAGATCAAAGACAAGGCATGATCACTTCATTAACCTCATACGCAAACAAATTCCTTCCAGTAACAATTGGACATAGAGCTGTACATAATAGTAAAAAAAATGATCCTTCCATAGGTAAGGAGAACACATTTACTATGAGTGAAACAGTATCATTTCTTGAGTGCCTAGAAAGAGTAGCTGGAAGCTACCCTCAAGGAAAAAATGTAAATGTAATAGAAAGTTACGAAAGAATAGTAAATGAAGCAATCCATCCAAAAGAATTTGGACTTTACTCCCAAAAACAATATTCTTTAGAAAGTTTTACATTAAAGCCATTTGAAGACAATGAAGCTATCCCTTGGATTTGGGCATATTCAAATATATTAAAAAAGCCAGTCTTAATACCTGAAGATATTGCCTACTTTGGTAATTATGAAAGAAAAACAGAAAGGTTTGTATTAGAAACCTCCAATGGTTGCGCTTTGGGTGGGTGTATGGAGGAAGCAATATTACACGGTTTGTTTGAGGTAATTGAAAGAGATGCGTTTTTACTAATGTGGTATGCCAAACTAAGCTATCAATCCGTTAATTTAGAGTTAATCGATGATGAATATATTTATTTCTTGTATAAAAGTATTGAAACTTTAGGATATGAAGTATATGTATATAACATAACAACAGATATGAAAATACCAAGTTTTGCAGCCTTTTGTGTAAATTCTAAATTAGAAGCACCATACCTTTTTACTTCTGCAGGAACACACATAGACCCATTTAAAGCAATTAAAAGTGCGTTACAAGAGATTGCAGCACACGCGCAGAATGCTCAATTTATTTATGAGAATAACAAAGATAGGGTTTCACTCTTAAGTAAGGACCCTGAGAGAATAACTAATATAGAAGATCATTATTTGTTTTACTACGATCCAATAAATAGAGGTCATTTGGATTTCCTTTTAGAAGGTGAAAGTGAAAAGGTCGACATTAATGAGATGTTTAATACCTCGTTCAAATCTGATGATATAACTGAATATTTAAATATACTTATTGATAGAGTCATTGAACTAGGGTATGACGTAATCGTTGTCGATCAAACTCCACATTTAGATATCTATAAAGACCTTAATTTGTCGGTAGTAAAAGTATTAATACCAGGTGCCCTTCCTCCTGGGTTCGGCACGAACTATGAGAGGGTTTTAGAACTCAACCGCGTGTACAGCTATCCAATTAAAGCTGGACTAAAGAACGAAAAGCTTAATAAAAATGATTTGAATAAATCGCCACATCCATTTGCATAATTTTAAAGTGAGGTGTTTAGAAGCATATGTGTAAAGTAAAGGGTGACAAAGAACAAAATAAACTATTTTATTCGGAAGATGTCTTGTTTAGAATTGGTGGATTACCATTTGATACAATGGAACTTTTTAAGCATAGGGAGACCGTAAAAGTTATAAGAAATATGTTGAACATAGATGATAGGTTAACCTCACTAAAGGGATCTATTGATTCTGTATTATTTGACGAAATTAAGTCAGCAGAAAATGATGATATAAGAAGAAAGTTGATCAATATTAAGAGAGAAATTAAAAAAGGTAAAGTGCACAAACAGATTGATTACGCAATTAACGAATTAGACTATAATAATCGATTGTTATTGGAGGAGTTTGTTGACTTATTAAACAAGAGAAAAATACATACTGAACAAGTAGAAGGTATATTTAATAGAGAATTGACTACAATACGGGAGCACTTGCAAAATGTGAGCAATGACGAGGAATTCTTAAAGGGAGTTTTATTATCAAGTGAAAGCTTATTTTCAAAAATATACTCATATGTCAGTACTCCAATAAACGAGCAAAACAAGAAATTAAGAAAAGTAGAAAAAAATTTAATGATGTATTTAAGTAGAGTTACAGCTAAAACAAGCCCTTTTAGTACTTTTACTCCAGTCTCATTTGGTCGTTTCGACCGAGACAAAAATGTTTGTTCAGTCGATGAACGAAAAGAGAAAAGATCGTTAATTAGAATCAATTATATTATGGTTCTGTATCTTCAATCGATAGCTGAGAAGCACTTAGAGATAAAAAAAGACCTTCCCATACTAATCAATAAAAACATAAGGTTTAAGAATAACAAATTAACAGTATTCAGGTCTAAGTTACTTATGAATGGAGAAAATCCAAAGACCTTATTTTGCCAAGAATCTTTCGTGAAAATAGAGATGAATCGTATCATAGAAACTGTTGTTAATATACTTGATGGAAGTTCTCAGGTAACTTATTCCAGACTTATAATTCAACTAAAAGAAGTGTATCCCAGTTTAGAAAAAGAAAAAATAGAAAAATTCGTAAATAAATTAATTGATTATCAATTAATTGAATGCAAGTTAGATGTGCCAGATAATTCAGAAGATATTTTGCGCGATTTTATTGCTGAATTAAATCGGTATTGTACAAGTGATGTTGCAAAGACAATTGTTATGAACCTTAAGGATATGGAAGAATGTGTAAACACTTATGGGGGAGTCTCTGCATGGGAACGTAAGTTGATTTTAAGTAAGATACAAGACTTATTCGAAGAATCATGCAGAATGTTAAGTGGGGAAGTAAAAAAAATTACACCCATCATATTTGAGGATACTTCATATCAAGGGGATTTCAATTTAAAAACCTCAGATTGGTGGGAAACAAAAAAAAATCTTGGTGTGCTACAAAGGATTGTAAGTCTATTTTCAGTTAACCTGCCATATTCAATTACATTTAAAGAGTTTTTTGTTAGAAAATATGGAGTGAATGGAAGAAGTGAAGATGTCCTAGGGACATTAGATGAGTATGGGAAGTTTTTTAAAGATACATTTGACGATGAAGCTAATGAATATAACCCTTATAACCTAGAATTAATGGACACAGTAAACAAATTAAAAGGTGAGTTTTATTATCACTTGCAAGATAACATAGCGAATAATGATTCGAATGTTGAATTAGATATTAACTGGATGAAAGAGTTCTCAGAAAAAATCCCAGAAGAGGTTGAAAATATAGGATCTAATAGCTATTTCGTACAGCCGTATTACGATGAAGAAAACAAACTTATGGTTGTTCTAAATAGGATTGCATCTGGTTATGGGCAATTTATGTCAAGATTTGAACCGCTTCATTTTGATAGAGGTGAGGATAAATTTGTTAGAAATATTCGTGAAAATTATCAATCAATCCTGCCAGAAGGACATGCCTTTGCAGAACTAAACGGAACATTTGGATACAATGGAAATGTTCACAAAAATATGGCAACTTATGAATTCTCATATCCTGGTATCAGCACAAGCAGGAGTAAAGAAGAAAAATTTCTCATTGGTGACATCGAAATACTGCATAGTGCAAAAGATAATCAGTTATATTTTAAATCTGTATCTAATAACCTTTATCTACACCCATTGTATTTAGGGTTTTTGACATGGTATTTATTGCCTCCTATTTATAGAATGATATTTTTAATGGTTCCATCAACGTATTTTTCGATGCCTATATCAAGAGAATACTATAATAATGTTCCTAAGAAAGAAAGCAACGAAAAGGTAATAAAAATACCGAGAATTCAAATTGGAAACATTGTATTGTCAAAAAGGCAATGGTGGATACCTAAAAATAAGTTTAACGAAATAGAGGATAGTAATGATGTGAATTTACTTTTATCTGTAGAGCGATGGAGAAGAGAAAATGGTTTACCGAAGGAATTCTTTTTACACCTTAGTTATGATCAAAAAGAATTCTTGCTTGAGAACCCTTCTAGTTATGACAAGAATAAAGATAAGGATATCTTTAGAAAGCCTCAATATATAGACCTTGAAAATATTTACTTAATTAAATTACTTTACAAAAACATCAGTTATTGCAATCGATTTTTTGTAATAGAAGAAGTACTCCCAACGTCTCAGAACACAATTATGAATGGTTTTAAAGGTAATTATGCTACAGAGATAATCTTGGAATTAAATTATAGGAGGTGAAAAGCTTGAATATTAATTGGGTAGGTTTACACGTGTTTTATCATGACTTAAGCAGACTGGATCATTTATTAGTAAGAGGAATCCGTCCAATCATAAATGAGTTAAAAATTAATGAAGACATTCAAAAATACTTCTTCATAAGGTATTGGGACGGCGGGCCTCATGTACGGGTTAGATTATTAACTCAAGATAACAATTTTAAAAGAGTTAAAGCAGAAGCAAAAAAAAGTATATCTTCCTACTTTGAAAAAAACCCATCAAAAGTAAACTTAGAACCACAACGATATTACAACGATCTAAATGAACAAGAAAAGGTTCTGTATGAAAATCACACTATTAAAGAGTTTAAATATAATCCAGAGTACCAACGTTATGGAGGCGAATACGCAATGAGAGTTGCGGAGTCATTTTTCAAGTCCTCCAGTGATGTTTCTTTAAGCTTAATTAAAAGATATACTGATGACCGTAACAAGCTTTATAGTGTTGCGAAAGATATGATGCTGCTCACTGCCTGTTCTTTTTTTCCTCTAAACGAACATTTAATAGATTTTTTCAAAAGTTACTCCAAGTATTTTAAGGTTTATGAGAGGAATGAAGTAAATGATAGTAAAGTTTTTAGATATTGGAATTCTTCATACCACAAACAATCGGAGCAGCTTAAAAATCAAATAAAACCACTTATATCTTATGTGTCACATGGTGAAGTTGAGCAACTCTCCGCTCTTTATAAATATTGGTTTACCGAAAGTGAAAGGACATGTGTAGAATTGGATGGCCTTTACGAAAGACAACTACTTATTCATCCTTTGAACGGGAAAGAATTGGATTCGACGAACAATTCTGAAAAGATAGAATCTTATGTTTCTTATGTGCAGTCTTACATTCATATGCATAATAATAGATTAGGTATTAATCCTATTGAAGAATCATACTTGGCATATTTAATTTATAGAACTCTCTTAACAGTCTTAGAGGATAGTGAAAGCATAGCTAACTTAACTAGGGGTGAACGATAATGTGGAATACACTTAATTTATACTACCATGGTTCAGATAAAAACAAAGTGATTATCAATGAAATCGATCCAATTATACAGTACTTAAAAAGTGAAAACCTGATAGAAGGATTTTATTTTGTCAGGCATTGGGTAAAGGGACCGCACTTAAGGTTGAATTTCAAGTGTGATTCTACATTGTTTAATCATCAAGTAATACCAATAGTTTCTGGTAAGTTGGAGAAATTCCTAAAGCATTATCCATCTGAAGATATTAAAGAAGTTGATGTACATACGCATTATAAGGAATTGGCTAAAATGGAATTAATTACAGAAGATATTTTTCCATTTGAAGATAATAATTCAATTAAAACATCCACATATGAAACACATACCCTTTTAGGTAAACAAGGCTTGTTTGTTAAAGAGAAGTATTGTACAGAAACATATGGTTTAATAGTAGAATTGTTAAGAAGATCTAATGAACGCAAAGATCAACTGTTTAATGACTTAATGCATATCATGATTTTATGTATATCAACAGTTGATGATATGCGTTTTACATACCTAAGTTTTAGATCTCATTCAGAAAGTATGCTGCATGGATTTGATAAAAACAATAGGCTACGAGACCGTTTCGAGAATCAGTACAATAAGAATCAAAAGTTAATAATGTCTATCATTAAAAGAATTGAGAGAAAAGAGTTAAACGATGAATTCTTTGTTAAATGGGTAAATCATTTTAACCAATTTCACTCTTTAGTAAAAAAATTAGTAGAAAACAAGGAGATAAAACCTCCGATGCCTGAAGATACGGAGAATTTTTATCGTGAAAATGGCTTTCCTAAGAATTGGGTTACCAAGGATATGAGTAACTTCCATAATATGCTGTACTCTAGAAAGTCTTTTGATTCTGTTATAAATAGTGACATTTTTAATACCCTCCGTATAATGCTTAATGTTTTATATGTTACATTCGGACAAGTAGGAATAAAACCACTTGAGCGATATTATTTATGTTACTTAGTTGCAAATGGTGTTGAAGATTTTTTTAATATTAATTGGAAACAGCAAATAAAAAGCGCTTATGGTGATTAATTATGAGTAAAGAATATTCCAATATATATAAAGAATATTTATCGAAGTGTCATTCTCCACTAAGTGAAGCTAAATTCCATGCACAAAGAAATTGGTCAAAAATATATTATAATACACCGAAAGTTCCGTTAAAACATAATATTAATATTGAGGATAATACTATCAACGTATCTGCATTATTAAAGCTATCATATGGTCAAACTCATTTGGATGTTGTTAATAGAAAAATGCAAGATAAGAACTATACACAGAAGTTTAGAAGAGCACTTCCCTCGGGTGGTGGGTTATATCCAAACGAATTATATATCTGGATAAAGAATGACTCTCAAAGTGGAATTTATCATTACAACCCTATTGGTCACGAGCTAAGCTTGGTCAAGCAAGGTGATTTTCAGTCAGAAATAAATTCCATAATTGGTCAAGAAGGTAGTAGGCATAATTCCCCGCTTGTTTTTTTTGTCACAAGTATATTAGATAAAAATACTTATAAGTACAAATATTTAAGTTATCGTATTCAATGTCTAGACACTGGAGTTATATTACAACGATTAAAAGAAACTTTTAATGGTTTTAATTTTACTACGGATATAGTCTTGGATTTTGATGACCTAAAATCGAAGGAACTAATCAATATTGACCATAACGAAGGGATGCTGGGAATAGTAACAGCTAAATCTAACACGAAAGAAATCAGATTACCTAAGAGTTCATTCAACAGTAGAATATCAAAACAGATAAAAGAAGAAAATCATTTAGATAATAATCTGAAATATAAAGAAAGCGATGCTCTAGATTTCATTGAAAGCTTACACCACAATAGCAAGTTTAAAAGTATAACAAACAAAATTCGGAATTTAGGTTTTGATAGGTCCGAAACATCTGGATATTGTATAGAATTACCAAAAAGGGTTACTGAGAATGAAAAGGATATGTTAGAATATATTGACAATAGAAAGACTATTTTCCATCATTTCATGGGTACCATGATTACTAAAAATCAGCTATCACTAATATTATCTAAGGTATTTCAAACTAAAACCTTTAATACGAATGAGTTTCCATTAAACCTATATTTGTATTTAAGAGATATTGAAGGTGTCTCAAATGGTTTCTATAGGTATATACCGAGCGAACATAAAATGAGTTACATTAACAATGAAGATATACCTGAAAAGATAAGAGATAATGTTATACAGCCTGACTTAGACTTGTATAAAGTGAATGTTACGGCATTCATAACGGGGAATCATAATAAGGCTTATGCTTCCATTGGTAATAGAGGTTATAGAATATTGAATATTGCTGCAGGGTTACTATTAGGAAAATTGTTAAGTAACACAAATTCTATTGGATTGGGTACATACCCTTTCTTAGCTTATGACGTAAATCTTATGAAAGAAACACTCGATCTCCAAAATGATGAATATCCATTAATTATTGCATTTTTAGGCGTGAAAAATCAGAACTCAAGATTAACTTTCCAAATGTATTAATGATTGCATCTATTTAATTCACAAATCATATTACTAACTTATCAGTCAAAGGATGATTTTATTGGAACTGCTGAAAGTGTCGATTAATAGTGCCGGTTATCAAAAGACCCACAAAGTAATAGAAAACATAAATTTCACGTTACATGCTGGGGAATTGATTGGACTTTTAGGACCGAATGGTGTTGGAAAAAGTACAACAATTAAATCAATTATGGGGACTATAGATCAAATAGAAGGAAGTATAGAATTTAAAGGTCCCACCGAATCATATGCTTATATTCCTGAACAACCTATTTTTTATGAAGATCTTACTTTATGGGAACATATCCGCTTTCTCGCATCTTTAGATGGAATTAATGAGAGTGATTGCTTTTCAGAGGCGCAAGAATTGCTGAAGATATTCAATTTAGAAGAGGCAAAAGATCAATTGCCCGGAAACTTTTCAAAAGGGATGCAGCAGAAGTTGATGATTGTTCTAGCCTTTTTAATAAAGCCAGATGTTTATATTATAGATGAGCCCTTCATAGGTTTAGACCCCTTGGCATTAAGAGCATTTTTGCGATTATTAGAAGACAAAAGAAAGTTAGGGGCGGGAGTATTAATGTCAACTCATGTCTTGGATACTGCGGAAAAAATTTGTGATAAATTCCTTTTAATATCTAATGGAAGTTTAGTAGCAAGAGGTACTTTAACAGAAATAAAAGAATCAAACGCTTTAAACGCAGAGAGTTTATATGAGTGCTTTGAAAAATTATTGGTGAGGGAACAAAATGCTTGAAAAAAAGCTATTTAATAATTCATTAGAGCTAGGAAAAAGTAGAATCGTAAATTCGTACAAACGTATATATAACATATGGAAATATACTGTGGATAAAACAGTCTGGGTGTATATTATATTCCCCTTAATTATTTTCCTGCTTTATCATTATTACGAGCTTTGGAATTCGAGTGCAGCATGGCCATTCCTACTTAATGACTTTTTAGTAATAATGGTGTCATTCATTTTCATATGGGCGGGACATATGAAAGTTTACGTTGAAGAAGGAGATCAATTATTACTTCTACAAAGTAAACGGCACATTAGGTCACTTTTCCTCTTAAGTCATATACACTTATTTTTGAAGTCATTTTTCATGTGTATGTTATTTCTCATTATACTTTTACCCATATTCACTCAATACTTAACGTTACCGTTGAAAGAAATAATCTTATGGTTTTGTTATCTGTTAATTTTAGGTTTGTGCTCTACAGTTCTTAAGTATAAAACATACCAAAGGTTTCAAGGGATTAAATTATATATATCATTGACTTGTTTAGCTATTATATTATTTTTGTGGACATATTTGTATTTTGCATACTCAGGTTCATTCTACATGATCCAGCTGATACAGTTAGTAGTGAGTCTTTTAGTGTATTTGTATTATTTATACAACAGTATTGATAAGTCTAAATTAACAAAAACTACTTTTGAACTAAATATAAGAAATGAAAGTAGAGTACTCCAATTCTTATTGTCAAAATCAGCCTACATTGGAGCGCCGGAGTTTTTATACACAAAAAATAATAAGACAAAGTATCTTTATTTAATTCTCGGTAAAAATTCTTCTCTCTTCAAACAAAACAGCCAGGTTAATGGCATGACAGAAATAGTAATTAAATCTTTCATTAGAAACAAGTCTTGGCTTGTTATGTATCTTCAAGTTCTTAGTGTGGGAGTTGTTCAACTCTGGTTAATTCCAGGGTTATTCATAAAGGTGATATTTTTAATTGTTTTAATTGCTATTCTACATAAGTTTTCAAATGTGTATTGGGAAAGAGTTTTTAACCATTCATTTTTTAATTTAATATTATGGGATAAGTATAAGTACAGTTCTCGTAAATTTACTTATTTATTAATTACTCCTGGAGCTATAGTATTTAGTAGTTTATTAGGTTATATTACTTATTCATTAATCGGACTTGTGACGTCTCTCGTTTTAGGTATTCTTATTATGCATATCTATATAAAAATGTATCCCGAATTTGTATCTAAGTTCGTTGTCATTACCCGTAGTAGACTATAGTAATAATATTTGAAAGGTGTTACTCAGGATGTCGAAAATAGATGTTTTTAACGAAAAAATGAAGTCTCAAATTAACATGAGCTGGGCCCAAGAAGAGAAGGTATTGGATTTGCTTAATGTAGAGGATGGAAAGTCTGTTTTGGAAATCGGGTGTGGTCCTGGCTTTGTTACTGAAAAATTGCTAAACAAATATCCTAACAGCACATTTACTGCAACTGACTATTCACAACAAACTATAAATCATGCAAATGAATACTTGATGGTTGATACGAATAACCGCCTTTCTTTGATACAAGATGATATTTTAAATTCTAATCTTCCAGAAGGGAAATATGATTTAGCCATAGCGCGGTATGTGTTTCAACACTTGAATGATCCTAGTTTGGCAATTCATAATATCACCAAGCTGCTTAAATCTGGTGGGCAATTAATAATAATAGATGTTGATGATGACATGTGGGGAATGTTAGAACCTTCTATTCAAGAAGTAAAAAACTTATTGAAGAAGTTTGGAAATGACCAGAAAGCTGGTGGTGGAAACCGATTGATTGGTCGTGACCTTTGGAAACTGATGGATGATGGTGGTTATATAGATGTAAATTATTTAGCACTACCTATTACTAGCCATCAAATAGGATTGCAGGCTTTTACAAAATTATTAGATACGAATCAAATTCGGATGTTGTATTCTTATGGAATGCTTTCAAAGGATGAAGCTATTAAAATAATTGATTCATTTAAAGATTTTTTTTCCTCTGATGATTCTTACGCTATGTCATTATTATTTATTTCTTCTGGATTTAAGGAATAATAAAACGTATCCAATACAGCGAACCCAAGTTTTCTTATTCTATTATTGAGATTATGTCTCTAAGGGAAAAATGACATAATTCATGACATACTTTTACTCGTAAATATTGATTGTCAGATAGAGATATTTTTATAAATACTTGGGGAGTTTTCGCTATTGTAAGGTCCTGGACGTCCTATTTAATCTCATTTGACTTGATGAAACTATGGGCGGCATGATGTAATAACGCACAAAACCCTTTTATGTAGGGGCTTATGCCCTTGTACAGTCTTTAACTGACATACTTTATATCAAAATTATCAATAACAACCTCTCAGTAATGAATTGAGAGGTTGTTTTATGTTTAAACAATTCACTTCACCGTTCGTAATGTTTTTTTAGTGCAAGGCACTAATCTGCTCATAATAAAAGTAAGTAATTTTCATTATCAATTTAATATTAATGCACCTTCTGCTCCGACAATTCCTGCGCCCACACCGACTAAACTCCCTACCGAACAGGCAGCTGAGAAAGTCGTCTATCTTCAGGTGAAAGAATATAATGAGCGCTGGGCGGTCGGAAACATATTAGTTCCTATTATGTTATTAGTATTAAAAATACCTACACGAATGACGATTGCCTCATCACTAGGATCACCTTCATTTCATCCATTGGCTCTACTACCGATAAATTACTGACAGGTCAAGTCCTATACATTCCAGCAGCCATCATGATTGTGGCAAGTCTGATAGCTTCACCATTAGGAGCCAATTTTGGAAAGAAAGTAAACATCAAGATTTTACAGACGATTTTAGCTGTATTGATTTTAGGCACGGCCATCAAAATTTGGATCGAGATTTTCAGTTAAGTTAGAAGCGTGGATGTAAAGTTTCTTTCTTTAAAAACTAAGACCGTGCCGAATTTAAAAGCGAATCTTAAATATATTGGCTTTTATTTAACTGAAAAGGAATAACGTGCTTACGCATATGGCTGAAGCACGTTATTTATGTTACTTCATTCGCAACTTTAAGCTCGCCAACTCCCTTACTATGGTCTTGAAAATTTTATCCCCTCCTTCAAATCACCTACCCTTATCTAGTTAAATGTTATTATTTCCCTCAAGGTGAAAGGGATTCCAATATTCATTATTGAAGTGGTATAGACAACAAAATTTGAAGGAGGATGATGATTGATGAAGAAAAAAGTCTTATCAATGGCTTTAGCAGGTACTTTACTTGCTACGGGAGCAGCAGC
This sequence comes from Halobacillus sp. H74, assembly GCF_052246715.1. Taxonomy (NCBI): domain Bacteria; kingdom Bacillati; phylum Bacillota; class Bacilli; order Caryophanales; family Bacillaceae; genus Halobacillus; species Halobacillus sp. H74. The sequence goes on from NZ_JBQQCI010000003.1 coordinate 88,110, forward strand.
AGGAACAGTATTAGCAGGTGACAACAGTGCCAATGGCCCAAACTATGAGGGCAATGAAACGATTAAAAATGAACGCCTTCATAATTATGAAGAGATGGTTAAAGTATTGGAGAAAGCTGACAGTCAATCTAAAGCTATGGAGCTTGAAACTTACGGAGAGTCTGTAAAAGGGCGAGACTTATACTTAGCAAAATTCGGTTCTGATGAAGATAACCCTACTGTATTATTTCTTACACAGCAGCATGGAAACGAGACGTTAACGACAGAAGGCGCTCTTAAACTTATTCAGAATTTAACTTCAAACGGTAAGAAAACTCAAGAAATTCTAGATAACGTAAATGTTCTTATTGCTCCACGCTTGAATGTTGATGGGGCTGAAGGAGATGTTAATTTCTCTTTAGATGATTATGTCTCAGGTACACATACGCGCTATAACGCAAACGAAGTTGATTTAAACCGAGACCACGTGGATCGTGAACAGCCTGAAACGAAGGCCTTTCATGAGAATGTTTTACAAAAATATAACCCGGATTACATGATTGATCTTCACCACCAAGGTACACAAACGACACTCGGTGATTCAGATGAGCTGGTGTCAGGTTCTATTCTTTATCCGACGACAGAAAATGTAGATGATGAAGTGCTTCAACGTTCGAAGCAACTCGGTTCTGTTGTTTACAATGCTGTAAGTGATAAAGGCTATGGCTTACTTTCTAAGTATCCTGGTGGATCAGCAGAAACGATCAGCCGTAACGGTCTTGCAGTAGAATATGATGTCGCCACGTTATTGTTTGAAATGCGTGGAATGGCCGATCACGAATACGATGATTATGTCCTAGGACAAAAGAGCAACGGGAAGCTGATTCAACAAGCTGTTACTGCAATGGAAGCAACACTTGAAGCTCTAGCTGATGGTTCTATTAACGATGCAGATACGTCCTTCTGGGATGACCTTCCACTTAGTGGTTATGGCGAATAACAATTAAATTTGGCTGCTTAAACTGAAAGTGGTCCGCATCGAAATGATGCGGACCACTCTTTTTATGGTTTTCTTTTATTTTAATAAGAAAATAAGGACAACCTCTGATAAAATTAAGTTCCCACACAATAACCATCGGACTTATTTGAAAGAAGCAGAGAAAAATACTTTTAATACAACTGATATGCTTATAGTAATAAAAGCGCAGCTAAATAACGCTATTGAAGTAAATTCGTATATTAACATTAACCACATGAGATTTAATTTTTGCTTTCCACTGATCCTCACCCACTATATTTAACCAATGATAATGACATACTTTTATTAAGCTTTTATTATATTTACACGTATTCCCTAGGTGTTTACCTCGATCAGAGTGTTATTTTAAAAGGAAATTCACTTCTTATTGGTGTTAATTACTGTGAAGAAACCATGGGCGGCATGATGTGATAGCCCCCAAACCCTTTCAACATAGGGTTTAAGAACAAATTGACTGAATTTTGACTGGTTTTTAAAATCATTTACTAAATCTACAGGTCTCTCAAGAGGTCATAAACTTGAACTATAACCTGAATAATGGACACTTATAAAAAAGTGGCCCGTTATTCGGGTTATTTCTGTTTCTAGAAATTAAACCCATTAATAATGAAACATTTTATGATTTTTTTGTGGCAATCTTGGTACTTTTCTTAGCTATATGGGGTTTAATGCTATTCATGACTAAATAAATTGTAGACCACTTATAATAATGTAGGGTGGTCTTTCACAAACAATCACAGACGAGCTAAAAAGGAATTCTCTTTTTCTTTGTCCGACGATTATACTCACTAAATGAGTTCGACTAATGATTGCGAAACAGTGAATAATTGGTGGTTTTGAGGGTTTACCAAGTATATATTATGCATCGTCTCTCTAAGGCCACAATTTTTCTTATTAATCCTTAATGCAACTAACAGCGATACCAATGGTAAACTACATACTCTATTAAATGGGAGTAAACCGGTTCTATATGTTCGTTAAATTTTTCTCTTACTAAAACCTTCAACTAAGTTCTAGTTCTTACAATGAGTGAGTTCTATTTAGGAGTATTAGATGATGGTTCTTTTAAATGAAATTAGTGCATACAATTTCCTCGGTGAAAACTTTCTAGGGGGAATTATATGGCTAGTCAATTTGTAGCTCGGTCTTTGGATGAAATCCGTTTCTGGTCTAGGATTATGAAAGAGCATGCCTTATTTCTAAGTCTCGGATTTAATTTTGATGACACGAAATTAATTCAAGAGGCACAGCAGTATATTGATTTGTTTGAACGAATTGAAGAACAATTAAGTCAATTCACTGTAAACTCTGACCCTCAACAAATAGCTGCTTTTAATAATCAAGTATATCAAGCTGCTTCATCTATTTGGGCATATAAGCGAAAAGTCCTTGGATTGTCACTACGATGTGAAATAAGGTCCAACAATTTTCCTTTATTATTAGACCATACTAGTAGGGAGGCAGCTTATTTTGGTGAACGGTTAAAAGAATTAAATGAAGGAAAATTGAGACCGACTCCTGCAAAAATCATAAAAGAGAATGTATTCTTTTTAAGGATAATGGCAGACCATTCTAAATTTATAGGTCATCTCCTCGATCCATCTGAAAGAAAATTGGTGGACCAAGCGAGAGAATTTAGCCATGATTTTGATCAACTAGTTTTCCAGGCAACCGACTTAGATTCGATGCGTCCTCAGTCAGAAACTCAACCAATTTTAGATCATTTCCTTGATGAAAATCGGGTTTCAGTAGTTGCTCTTCGAGACTTTAAGAAAACAGCAAGAGAATTGATTGAAGAATGTAAAATCAAAAGTATAATCCACCCTCTATTAGCTGACCACGTCTTCCGTGAAGCGGAAAGGTTCCTTCATATAATAGATATGTTTGAGGCTAGCCTTACTTCCAATAACTAAATTATTTCATAAAATGCTCATATAACATTTAGCATAATGGCAATCCAAATGATCAAGTAACCATTAAGACAGTATTACATTCTTTGTAATCCTAAAACTGTAATTTTCTCTTTTTAGATGAATATTTATGTATTTGAAAGGAGTGAGTTAAAATGAATGTAGACAACTATGATGACTACAATCAATATGGAGAAACAAGAAACTTACATGATAAATGTAAAAAATACATGAATTATCATGTAACTTTAACGATGACAGACGGTAGTTCTTTTGATGGTATTATCGATGATGTGGGCAGGGACAGATTTGATGTATTAGTCGGTGAAGATGCGCGGGAACCAGAGATTGAGAATGAAGGAGATACTCGTCAATTTTATGGTGGATATGGGCAAGCTAGAAGAAGATTCCGGCGCTTCAGACGTCGCAACTTTCCACTGGCATCTTTAGCAGCATTAGCGCTATTACCTTATGTTTCTCCATATCCGTACCCTTATCAATATCCATACTATCCTCAACCATATTATCCTTATCCATATTACTAAAGAAATAAGAAAAATCACTTCTTTTTCAATGAAGAGATTTGTTTGGATATGCTTAAAAGACCCCTTCATGGAGGGTAGTAAAAGAAAAAGCCCAATACTCTTTCATAAAAGTATTGGGCTAACATATAAAAATAACCCATCATGAAAGACTAAAGTGGGTGATAGGAAACTTTTACATATTCGTGTTATTTTGAGAAGTAAGAATTACAGAATAATAACCTTGTCGGGTTATTATTTAGTTTTTTTCTCGTTTCTCATCGATCGTTCCAACTCATTTAAAAGTTTATCCAACGAATAAGAAATAGCAAGTAATTGCATGGTCATTAGGGTTATTTTCATACGTTTTATACATTTTCATTCTTAATGCTTCTATTTGTTCTTGTAAACCCTTGATTCTCCACAGTTCTAAACCCCCTCTTCGCTTAAATTGCATCCGTAAAATATAAGTGGAGAAGTTCACTGAGTAAAACAACTGCAGACTAAACCATAATTATCCTCGAGCTAGTAAATTGGTTTGCTTACCTTGATGCTTCATATTCAGTAATAACCTCAGTCCACCATTGTTATTCTTGGATAATACAGATAGTTTTCTTAGACCACTATAAGGTTAAATACCGAATAATCTTATAAAAAGGGAACTTTAATAACAAGAAGATATTTCAATTTAGTTTCAGCCCTACTCTTTTCCGCAATGCTATTCCCATTATGGTAGTACCTTACAAACTTAGCAGTTTATAAAATGATAAAATTGGGGTTTTCCGGCGACAATCTAATCAGAGAACGAGTAGATATTAGGTTGATTTTTAAATAATTGTTATTAAGTGATAAGACGGTTATTTCGAAGCTAAGTCTTCATGTATAGGGGCTCAGATATGAGATGAAATTATTAAAAGTCAGGTTCATGTTTTTGTTACATGGTTTTCAATAAAGGTAACCAATAAAAACGCTTGGTAAAAAACCAAGCGTTTTTTAGTACTATTTTTTCAGGAATTTATACTGATCTAACCGCCCCACATAAATATAAAATTTTGTGAGAAGCAAAAGAAGACTTGACATTGATCGTTTACAAATGTAATCTTAAAGCATAACAAAATGTTTACAAACGTAAACGTAAGAGTAAAAGGAGTGAGATCATGAACACTGAAATAGATTCTAAGATTACCGATTCAGAATGGGAAGTTATGCGTGTGGTTTGGGCACAAGATAAAGTTACCAGTAAAGAGGTTATAGAAGTGTTACAGCAAAAAAAGGATTGGAAGCCTGCGACTACCAAAACTTTCATGGGGAGACTTGCAAAAAAAGGAATGCTTCATACTGAAAAAGTGGGAAAGAAATATCTTTATTCCTCCGGTTTAAGTGAAAGTGAATTTATCAAGAGTACCCTTGAGGTTACTTTTGACAACATTTGTGATAGGGACGTTGGTAACACAATAGTGGAGTTAATTTCCAAAGCCACGTTAAGTCATGATGATATAGAAATAATGGAGAAAGCACTTGAAATGAAGAAAAAAGAGGCTGTTGAAGAAGTCCCTTGTAGTTGTGTACCTGGTCAGTGTAAGTGTAATGATCATTGCTGTTCATCAGGATGCTGAAGTGTTATACAAAATTACCATAAGAGATAACAAAAATGGGGTGAAAATAAATGAAAAAAGCAACTTTAAAGATTACAGGAATGAGTTGTGCTCATTGTGCAAATAAAATTAAAACAACATTGCAAGACCTTCCAGGTGTCTCAAAGGCAAAAGTCAATTTAAAAAAAGAGATTGTCAAAGTTAAATATGATGAAACCGTTCAAACATTAGATAACTTAACGGCAGCTGTAAAGGAAGCTGGATATGAAGCTGAACCAGTTAATTAGAGAAAGGGAGTGGAATAGAAATGGCGACAGAAACCTTTAATGTAGAAGGGATGACTTGTGCATCATGCGTACAGAGCGTTGAAAAAGCAACGAAGAAATTGCCTGGTGTACAAGAATCTAATGTAAACTTGGCTACTGAAAAACTAAATATCCGTTTTGACGAAGATGCAGTATCCATATCAGATATTCAAGCTGCTGTAGATAAGGCCGGGTATAAGGCTTCGACAGATACGGAGCAGAAGACATTTGGTATTACGGGCATGACTTGTGCCTCCTGTGTACAATCCATCGAAAAGGTAACAGGGAAATTAGATGGTGTCATGAACTCAAATGTAAATCTAGCGACAGAAAAAATGACCATAGAGTATAACCCGAGTGTCGTATCTGTGTCAGACATTAAGGCAGCAGTAGCAAATGCAGGATATGAAGCACATGAAGATATAGAAACATCAGATTCAACCAATGAAGAAAAAGATAAAAAACAAAAGAAAATAAAATCCATGTGGACACGATTTTGGGGTTCAGCTTTTTTCACGATTCCCTTACTCTATATCTCCATGGGACACATGGTAGGCTTGCCATTGCCAGGCATAGTAGATCCGATGTTGAACCCTGATTGGTTTTCTTTTTTACAATTCATTTTGACGTTACCAGTTATGATTTTTGGTTGGAAGTTTTTCTCGGTAGGATTTAAAACGTTATTTAGGGGACATCCCAACATGGACTCATTGGTTGCGTTAGGGACTGGTGCTGCATTCGTTTACAGTTCGGGGGCGACAATCGCAATTTGGCTTGGGCATTCCAGTTACGCAGAAAATCTGTATTATGAGTCTGCAGGGGTAATCCTTACTTTAATTACATTAGGTAAATATCTTGAAGTTCGTTCCATGGGCAAAACATCAGAAGCCATTGAAAGATTAATGGGATTAGCTCCCAAGAAAGCTATCGTTGTAAGAAATGGAAAAGAAGTTGAAATTTCTGTTGATGGAGTAGTTGTAGGTGATACTGTCATCGTAAAACCTGGTGAAAAAATACCAGTTGATGGTGTTGTAATAGAAGGAACTACATCTGTTGATGAAGCCATGTTAACAGGTGAAAGTATTCCTGTAGAAAAGAATGCAGGCGATAATGTTATAGGTGCCAGTATCAACAAGAATGGTACAATCCAATATCAAGCAACCAAAGTAGGAAAAGATACAGCCTTATCACAAATTATTAAATTAGTGGAAGATGCACAAGGATCTAAAGCACCGATTGCTAAATTAGCAGATATTATTTCAGGTTATTTTGTTCCAATCGTTATAGGGATTGCTATTCTATCTGGTTTAGCTTGGTATGTCGGAGGACAAACGGGACTCTTTGCTTTAACAATTACGATTTCCGTATTGGTTATTGCTTGCCCATGTGCTCTTGGTCTTGCCACACCAACTGCGATTATGGTTGGTACTGGTAAAGGTGCAGAAAACGGAGTATTAATTAAGAGCGGTGGAGCACTTGAAACGACTCATAAAGTTCAAACGATTGTATTTGATAAAACAGGTACGATTACAGAGGGAAAACCTAAAGTTACAGACATTCTCACTGTAAATGGAATCTCAGAAGAAGAATTATTAATATTGACAGCTTCTGCTGAAAAAGGCTCTGAACATCCATTGGGTGAAGCCATTGTAAGGGGGGCCGAGGATAAAGGATTAGACTTTATTAAAGTAGAAAACTTTCATGCTATTCCTGGTCATGGAATTGAAGTAACTGTAGGTGGCAAAACATTATTAGCCGGAAACAGAAAATTAATGGATGTACGCAACATTTCCTTAGCTGCATTGGCAAACAAATCGGATGAGTTAGCAGGTCAAGGGAAAACTCCTATGTACATTGCGATTAATAATCAAATCGCTGGTATTATTGCGGTTGCCGATACGGTCAAGGAAAACAGCTTAAAAGCCATTGAAAAACTTCATAAAATGGGCATCGAAGTAGCCATGATCACAGGGGACAATAATGGTACAGCTAAGGCTATTGCCAAGCAAGTTGGAATTGATCGTGTATTAAGTGAAGTATTACCAGAAGATAAAGCAAGTGAAGTGAGGAAACTTCAAGATGAAGGAAAAAAAGTGGCCATGGTTGGAGATGGAATCAATGACGCGCCAGCTCTTGCTCAAGCAGATATTGGGATAGCTATTGGTTCAGGTACAGATGTTGCCATGGAATCTGCAGACATTGTATTGATGAGAAGCGATTTAATGGATGTTCCAACAGCCGTGGAATTAAGCAAGTCTACTATTCGAAATATCAAACAAAACTTATTTTGGGCTTTTGCATATAACGTGCTAGGTATTCCGTTTGCAATGGGAATTTTCTACCTCCTTGGTGGACCATTATTAAACCCAATGCTTGCTGGCGCTGCAATGAGCTTAAGTTCTGTTTCCGTTTTAGTAAATGCGTTGCGTTTAAAAGGATTTAAGCCCTCAGTTATGTAATCAAAGGAGAGATTAGAATGGAAGATAAACTGGAGCTGAAATTATATACAAGGCCAACATGTTCAGATTGCCAAGACACAAAGAAATATTTAACTTCTAACGATATCAAGTATACAGATAAAGATGTTAGCGAAAATCCTGGGTTGGAAGAGGACCTAAAAAGAATCTCTGGTGCTAAGATAGTACCATTACTTGCCTTTTATAAAAGGGGAATATTCGGTCGAAGAAAGCTTGTTAAACATTTTGTTGGATTTGCAAACAATAAAAACGAAATAGTGAAAATGCTACACATGAAAGAACGCAGTGAATGATCCTACTGGTGATAAAAGGTAATATTTGCTCTACCCATTAAAAAGATTGGAAAACAATCTAAGGAGGTGGTGCACAGGCACAATCACAATCGTTATGTGGTTTTTTTAAAGGGTCATTCTATACCTTACCCCGGTATAGTAATTAAAGTTTTATTCAAACAATGTGTTAGGAGGAATTGATATGCAACAGTCAACACTAAATGTACAAGGAATGTCGTGCGGGCACTGTGTCAATAAAGTGGAAGAAAACGTAGGTCAACTGGAGGGTGTGGAATCGGTTAAAGTTCATCTTTCTGACGAAAAAGTTGATGTGTCGTTTGATGAAAGTGTCGTTGAGTTGGCAGACATCAAAGGACTTATTACAAACTCTGGGTATGAAGTAGTGGAGGATCCTGGTAATGATGGCGGTTGTTCCTGCTGTCATTAAATTAAAGAGGGAGGTTAGTTCAACAAGAGATTCCATAAAACCTAGGCTTCTTTATAAGCCGAAAACGATGATTCATCAAGGATGTATAAAATCCTGTATAAACTATAAAAATGGACGATGTGAAACCCCTTGGAAGCAAAGGGGTTTTGTTTTGGTCAGGTTCTAATAGGAGTGATTATGTGAACGTGTATAAAGCTTAAAAATAGAAAAAACTACTGCTCCCGTACAGAGTTTTTCTGTTACGTAACAAAACATTAAAGTTAGGCATAATACTTTTCGTAACTTGAGTTAGGTTAAAGTAAACTAAAGTTCTGTAAACCCTTATAAATTAATATAGACTTTTTCTATCTGTAAGATGTTTTGTTTTATATAAGTTACTCCTATATGAATAAAGGCAGCTTTCAATTTCTTGCTGAAAGCAGCCTTGTTAATTAGATTTTAATTATAATTTACTATATAGCTATATATCTATATTAGTCTAACTATTTAAGAAATAAAGTATTAATAAAATTTTTTTTATCATAGCTCTTTGTTGGACTTTTCCGAGACCAAACAACTACAGGAATAAGCACTAGTGACAGAATGGCCCCAGAAAGTGATAATGCTGCAAAACTAGAATGAGCGACTACCATTCCTGATACCCCCCCACCCGCTGCTCCTGACAGTGCAAATAGTACATCGACTGATCCTTGTGTTTTTGCACGTACAGATGGGTGTGTTGAATCTATAATGAGAGCAGTCCCACTTATTAAACCAAAGTTCCAGCCTAAACCTAGTAGTACTAACGCCAGGGTAAGCAGTGGCATTGAACCTACCGGTGCAAAAGCTGCTACCAATCCAGAGGTTAGGAGTGTAGCACCAGAAGCAACAGCCATAGTAATACGGCCAAGCTTATCTACCAGTATACCTGTTAATGGTGAAGGAAGGTACATAGCTGCTATATGGAAACCTATAACTATTCCTACTTCTCCCAAACCATGATCATGATGTCCCATATGAATTGGTGTAATTGTCATAATGGCTGCCATGACAAATTGAGTAAAATTCATAATTACAACCCCTACAACAACCCCCTTTTTGTTTATGGTAGCATTCTTTAAATTTGTCCCTGTCTGTACGGTATCGTCTTTTTTCTTAGCATTTGCAATAGCTGTGGACACAACCAAAGGGTCTGGACGAAGTAAAATTAAGATAAATAATCCGGCAATAATAAAAGCAGCTGCTGACAAGATAAAGGGGCCAGCCAAGGTTGGAACACCAATTGAATCCGCAAATTCCCCCATTATATTGACCAAGTTAGGACCAACAACAGCACCCAAGGTAGTAGAAACCATGGCCATGCTTGCAGCAGTTGCCCTTTGTTTATCTGTTGCAAGGTCTGTCCCTGCATATCGCGCTTGTAGATTAGACGCTGTACCAGCTCCATAAATAAAAAGAGAAATAAATAAAAGTGGGATGCTGTTGGTTAAAGCTGCAATTATAACACCAATAGCACCTAACCCACCTGCAAGGAACCCGCCTGCAAGTCCTGCTCTACGACCAAAACGTTGTGAAGACCGACCTATAAGTAGGGCAGCTCCTGCAGAACCTAAAGTAAATAGGGCAGTTGGAATTCCTGCCGCATTTTCAGTCCCTAGCATGTCTTGTGCAAGAAGCGCTCCTACTGTTATACCGGCTCCAAGTCCTGCTCCCCCAAAGATTTGTGAAAGAATTAAAATTCTTAATGTTTTTTTATAAAGGTGTATCTGTCTTTCTGGTGAATCAATATATTCTTGCAACCATATAGGCTGGTGTGTTGAGGCATTTGTATCTTTTGCTGACATTGTCATGAACTCTACCTCCTAACGAAATATCCCTGTAGCTTTTCATGTTTGGTTTGTCATCCTTGGAACACTTCATATCGTCATTAAAAGAAGCTCATAATTAAATATTCGATAATTATGAGCTTCTTCTATTTCTTATTTTTAAATAGGAACGTGACACTATTTGTCGGTGTTCATATTAAAATTTGTAGGATTCACCATCTTCTGGTACTAAAATATTACTTGAGAACCCTTTTTCATTACTAAAGTTTTTTAATTCTTCTCTAGATAGTGTCCAATGGTTAACAGCTTCCATATGAACAGAAATAACCTTAGCATTAGGAGCCGCCTTGTGTACTTCATAGATGTCTTCTTTTCCCATAAGGAGAGAACCATATTCTATAAATTGATTATCTCCGCCATTGACGACAACAATATCTGGTTTATGGGTATCTAATTCTTCCTGTACACCTTCATACCAGACTGTATCACCAGCTACGTACAATGTTTTTTCACTTGGATGTTTAAAGACAATGCCACATACTTCCCCCATAAGCTTTAATAGTTCTTCTCCTCTTCCATGTTCGCCTCTTGTTTTAACTAATTGGATGCCTTCAAAGACAATGTTCTTTGTTAATACCTCTACATTTTGAAACCCGGTATTTTGTACTTCCTTTGCATCTTCTTCATTTTGAACGAACATTTTAATATTTTTTGGTAATAGTCTTTGCGCTGCCTCGTCAAAATGGTCTAAATGTAAGTGAGTCACAATAACTACATCAACTCCACTAATAATATCGTCAACAGAGGTTGGTAAACTCACTGAAGGATTGTTTTGATCTTGCCTGATCGTACCAGGGAAAGGTGGGTACGTACCTTTCTCTGCTAACATAGGATCAATTAAAAACTTTTTATTTGCATATTCCACAACTATCGTTGCATTTCGAATTTGTGTGATTTTCATCTTTACATCTCCCTTTCTTTTCATGTGTTCTCTAACAGTGTTAAGTGTATAATATGAGCAGCATTCAAATACACAGATAAAATAAAGTGTTTTAGGCGTTTGGCTTTATTTTTAAAAGGAGTTGACGTTCAGATGGATCAAACAGATAAGCGAATTATAGAGGAGTTATGTAGCAATAGCCGGATTACGATGAAAGAATTAGGGGATAGAGTTCACTTAACTGGACCAGCAGCCACAGCTAGAGTGGAGAAATTAGAGGACAATGGGGTTATTGAGGGTTATAGCATTAAAGTAAATCAAGCGAAATTAGGGTGTTTTACGTATGCATTTATCAATATATATATTGAAGGTACACATCATCAACCTTATCTCTCATTTATCCAAAAAAAGGAGGGATATGTCATCAATAATTATAAAATCAGTGGAGATAGCTGTTATCTTCTGGAGTGCAGGTTTCCAAGTAATGATGCGTTAAATCAATTTTTATTAGAGTTAAACAAGTATGCAAACTATAAATTATCGATCGTTATAAGTAAATAGTCATGAATAAAAATGGATATTTGTGAATAATCACTTTTAAACTGTTGGGGGGCTTGAATAGAACAACGAAGGTAGATGGGGCACCTCTTTTTCTTATTCAAAAGTTAATTTGTGAAGGTCTGTACTTTAAATTAACGGGGACGGTTGTCGTATAAGCTTTAACTACATTACATGAATACCCGATATCCTTCAATTGGTAATATATAATGAAGAAATTCGAGTAATTAACAGTATTGGTTGTAATACCAGCAAATTAACGTCTTTGGGGATTAAATCTGATGTAACCAAATAGAAAGGGGGTATTAATAATGAAATCCTACCCCATTTCTTCCCCAAAGAAACTCCTCATAAAGTTAATCATGTGCACTCCAATAGGTGTTACTTCCGACTGGATATTGACTGGATTTTCTTTATTAATACTGATATCTTATTTAATCTCATATTAATATCGTAAAGTTGGAAAGCCGAGTATATAGGGGTTTTCACATCTTATTTTTAATTATTTAGTTAATACAGTGAATGGGCGGCATGATGTGATAGCGTCCAAAACCCTTTCAACATAGGGTTTGAGAACAACTTGGCTGGATTTTGACTGGTTTTAAAAACCGTTTACTAAATTTAAAAGCCTCTCAAGAGTATATAAACTCTTGAGAGGCTTTTCTTTTAATGGGTAGCAGTCGTTCACTTGCCAATCTTCCCCTATAACTTTTTAAAATAATTGTTATAAGTGACAGGGCGATTATCTCGAAACTGAGTCTTCAAGTATAGGCCAGTTATCTGGAATAAGAGGTTGCTATATTTAATCCACAAAAGGGCCATTATCTTGAATAACCTACCAAGATTGTGAACGGGTAAAGTCGAGTATTGGGTTGTAGTTATCAATAAGCAATTGAAACATAAATTTTTCTTGAACAAAGAAAAAACCTCTTTAAATTCCTGTTAATTTAGGAATTTCACGAGAGGTTTTTTTTATATGTTGCTCTTCGAAAAATATTTCCGAGTATCTTCATGTATTTGTTTGGGTAAGACACGATCAAGTTCTTCCTTTAACCATGAAAGTGTTAGGCACCTTTTAGGATTGTACGATTATCAATTACTTCTGAAACGATACCTGACTCTTTCTTAAAAATACTATCATTCGATTTTGAAGCCGGCAGTTCGTATTGGTCCTTGGGTGATGAGTTTGGAGAGCTGGTTGGCCATCTCTTCAGGTGTAGGCTTCTCCACTTGGTTTAACCACCATTGGATGACAGCTACGAAGGCAGCGCTGATGAAATGGAGAAGGAGATCTTTCGGGATTTGGAATTGGGTTGGATCCTTCACGACTTTTTTTATGTGCCTGTCGAACTTATCACGAATCACTTCTTCTAAATTGTTCCTGAAACCATTGATTCCATTTTTACCGAACATGACTTGATAGAACATCTGATGTTTTTGTATACATTGGTAAACATTGGTGACACTGCCCTTTAACCTCTCAATATTCACTTCTTGATCTGCCTGGTCGAAAGGCGGATTGATGACGCTGATCAATTCCTGGATGACATCAGAACTCATTTTTTCCAGAAGGTCATACTTGTCATCATAGTGAAGATAGAAAGTTGCGCGGTTGATTAACGCTTCATCTGCGATCTCTTGAATGGTCATTGCATCAAAGCCCTTCTCTTGGATAAACTTCAAGAATGCTTCGTTAATGAGTTTCCTCGTCCTTTTTACTCGTAGGTCTGTTTTCTTAGCCATTTTTTCATCCCTCTTTTATCAAATAAGCAACAAATTTAAATCAGGTGTCGTTTATCATACATATCGTAAAAAATTGGTTATTGTAAGTTTCTTGTATTCTTCTATAATGGCATTGTAAACAACATAGTGTTAATTAATCAAAAACTTGTCTATTAAGGGGGATGTATATGATGAATTTCTTTAAGCAGGAGCTATTCTGGGGCGGGTTCGCTGGAATACTGATTGCTGTCATCATTTTTACATTTTCATTCATGAATCCAACACCAAAAGACATGCCGTTAGCACTCGTCGTGGAAGAAGGTGTGACACCCCCAACAGGAGAGCAGTTGAACTTCGGTAAAATGTTAGAAGAGCAAATCAAACAGAATGACAATGAGAGTGTGGAATGGACCATTCTGGAAAGTCGCGAAAAAGCAATCAATGAGGTGAATGACTAGAACTTCTATGCGTCTATCGTCATTCCGAACGATCTATCTCAAAAGATTCCTACTCTATTAGGTCCAAGTCCGCAAAATGCTGAAGTCGAGATTCTGATCAATGAGGGGTGAACAAACCAGCTGCCGCAATCGGAGAGCAAGTGCTAATGGAATCATCGCAAAGTTGAACCAACAAGTCCCAACCAATTTATATACGCAAGTGTCGGAGCGTCAGATGCCGTTAAGTGTAGAGCAAGCCCGGCAGCTCGCAAAAAACATCTCTGTAAAAGCGGAGAAACTGAACCCTGTCCCAAGTTATACCGCAAACGGTAACGCGCCAGCCGTATTCACCCAGATTATATGGCTGACGACGTTCATCAGTTCCATGATCCTTTTTACAGTGGTTAAAAAGATCGGCTTACGATGGACGTCTCTTGTCAGTCAACTGCTTGGCGGATTCATTTTCGTGAGCGGAATTACGGGTCTCGTATTCTAGTTGGCGAACAACGTGCTGGAGGTCACAATCCCTGACAAAAGCGGCATGTTGATCCTAATGCTTTTCGTCGGTCTTATGTTCTATTTCATTCAGGGAGCGTTCTTGAACTGGATTAAATATGCAGCAGCGCAGATTTTCATACTCTTGTTCTTCTTCTCGATGCCGGTCTTGACCCTGCCGCCTGAAATGTTGCCAGACATCACAAAGAGCTGGCTGTATGATTGGATTCCATTCCGTTTCAGCGTAGAGGCGTTTAAAGATATCCTGTTCTTCGAATACCGGTCTCATCAGCCTGCTCGTAATGAGCTTGTCCGTTCTGAAACCTACTGCTAAAAAGTTAGAACAACCGAAGTAAAAGAACTTGCTAGAGGGGCCGATTAAAGAAATATCAAAAAAATCACGCAGGAATGAATTATGCAGTAAAGCTATATAAAGAAGGAGGAGTATGCCTGTAAATTGAAGATCTCTTAGTAGGGATTAAATTAATAACAAAACTTGCCCTTGAACTCCTAAGTTTTAGGGGGAGGTAAAATTCGACCACAGATCATTTTCATAAAAAGGAACAATAAGGCTGGGATGACAAAATACAAGGAGGATTTCTACATGACAAATTCAGACAAAACCATTTTAGTGTTGGGTGCCACGGGAAAACAGGGAGGCGCAGTTGCCAGGAAGTTGTTAGCTGATGGATGGTCCGTGCGCGCGGTTTCGCGGCGCCCGGATCAACCGGCTGCACAAGAACTGCAAAAAAAGGGCGCCACAGTCGTTCAAGCGAACATGGATAATCAGCAATCTCTCTTGGAAGCTATGCGGGGGGTTTACGGTGTTTATAGCGTTCAACCTTTGTATTTAAAGGATCCCGAAAAAGAGATCCAACAAGGGAAAACAGTAGCGGATGTTGCCAAACAGGTCGGCGTCTCACATTTTGTATATGGCTCGGCCGGCGGCGCTGAAAGAGATAGTGGGGTTCCCCATTTTGAAACAAAGGGGCAAGTTGAGAAATATGTACGTGCTATTGGTTTACCTTTTACGGTTCTCCGTCCAGCTGGTTTCATGGAAAACTTTATAGGATTTAGTAAAGCTCATGAACAAAAATTGATGATACAGGGATTTATGGATGTGAATACGAAATTACAAATCATCTCGGTGCAAGATATTGGGGCGTTTGCTGCAATTGCCTTTAACAACCCGGAAAAATACAAGGGAATGGCAATTGAAATTGCCGGGGACGAAGTGACGCTTTCAGAAGTGGCAAAAGTGTTTAGTCAAGTATTTGATACGCCATGTAAAGTTTTGGAGTCTGCCAGGGATCAATTTCAGAAAAATAAAATGTTTGAATGGTTAGAAACTGATGGGTATCAAGCTGACATTCCTTCACTACGTAAAGTTCATCCCGAATTGCTTGATTTATCAACCTGGGTTAAAAATTCGGGATGGGATCCATTTGTTTAAGAAGAAAAAGGTGCTAATGTATAATGAATCGATAGTTGTGTGATTTTATTAAGCAACAGAAAAGGTAAGGCGGCAGATCAGTATCCGGTTAGTGTTGCCATTTTGCTTTGGCACGTTCCCACCACGCATTGGCTGGACAAATGCTTCGTAAGAGAGGAATGTTCGCAGGCCAAGAAATTCTAATTATGTAATTGTGGAATCAGGATGGTCAGTCACAAAACCCCCTCGGCCGGACATGGGGTGTTGACCATTCAACCGTTTCGAAAACGGTACGAAGAATTTACAGGTGAGGTTGTGGAGACCCAGTATCACACTTGGAATGGATATCGGTTACCTTCCAGAGATGATGGTCCAACAAGTGGAATATCGAGGTGTCGTATTTTTACCGATACAAAACAATCCTTTTAAACGAGACATGTATCTTTACGCACGACCTAATGATAACCTTGATTACTTGAACGGTCTATTTACAGATATCCAATAAAAAATCAGCTCCTCTATTAGGGAAGCTGATTTTTAAATATTCGTCAAACGTCCATTTTTTCTATTACTCATATAACTGAATTTAATGAAGAAGAAAGAATTAAATCTATAATATCATGCGACGGGAAGACCCAGGAGTCATCCTATAGAGATTCAGAATCTAATTTGAAGGTTGTCATACTTTCCAATATCGGGTCTGGTCCTTTCGAGGTTACTAAAGTAATTGAGGATGTTCTGTTAGTTTGTAAACCAAATATTTTAAAAATGCATTATCCCAAATGGGTAAAGATCTATTTCTTTTATTCTGAATTCTAGGTGATGTTTTTAGTGACTGGATTATGGCTGGATACTGTTCATAAAGTATTAAAACTTATTATGGTTTATAAATTCACTTTGCGATGGAAACCTTGGTATAACAAGATACTGAGGGTCTTATTATTGTCCTATTAAATAGTCGAGTGAATGGGCGGCATGATGTGATAGCCCCCAAAACCCTTTAAACATAGGATTTGAGAACAAATTGACTGGATTTCGACTGTTTTTTCAAATTGTCTACTCAATTTATACGCCTCTCAAGAGTTCAACACTTGTGAGAGGCTTTTCTTTTATTCTTAAATTTGTAAGAGGTGTATGTGACAAAGGGATGATTTTGTAATAATGGTTATTAAGTGACAGGACGATTAATCTCAAATTGATAACCCCTAAAATATGTACCCCCCCTCTGACATAGTATTTACCACAAAGTGACAAGAAGCGTACCAAAGAATGACAGGTCGTTTACCATTGCAATCCTTATGATTATAAGAGAATAAAGCCATTGTTTGGAGGATCAAAAATGTTATAAAAATGACTGTACTAATGGGGAATTACAGGACCGCCTCCCTCTAAGAGCATAAAAATACAAAACGCTTGAAGGTAGGGAAAAAGCAATAAATCAATTTATAAACTAAACTTCTTCTTAATGGAAGTGATCTTTAATAGATCGTTTTTTTTAAAAAATGATAAGAAAGTATAAAATTTTGACTCTAAACGGTGTTTAACACTGTGGTAGTTTTAATATATGAAGAAAAACATTCTGAAACAAATCTTCTTTGTGGAGAAGAGGGTGTTTCTTTTGAGTACAAACTAGAAATGGTATTAAAGAATGGGTGGATAATAAAGCATAAGTAGTCTATTCCTCTAGTTTCATCAAAAAAAGTGTGCATCAAAATTTCATGCACACTTCTTCTACGATTAGTCTTCGTTACGATCGCATCTTACAGCGTCATGCATTTCTTCCTGAGTAGCCATCAATGGTGTTGTAGGCTCCAAGCAAGTAATGCTGCAGAAACAGTCAAGGTCTACTGTGATACAAACGCCTGTAGAACGAAGGTTTCTTACACTGCTACCCGGGAAGTAGTCGCAAACACGGTTTCCCTCTCCGGATGGACCAGGTTGCGATCCGCCTTGAGTAACTGGAATCAAAAGTTCAAGTTTGACACAGTCTTTCTTTCCATCTACGAATTTTTTCGCTTTGAAAATCGGTGATTCCAAACACTCTAGAGCAAAGTTTGGAGACATACCTAGTTGGCGTCGAACCACTGAACTTCCGATAAAAGGCTTGCAATCTTTACAGTACAAAATGAATGGAACTGTTGTTGGGCCATTACCATTTCCTGTCGGTGAGAGCAATTCACGAATAGAACTCTCACAACTTACGTCACAGCAGTTGTCTCGGCTCGCCACCTCATCCTGTGCTTTAATGATTTCATCGAGGACTTCTCGTACGCAATTTCCTTTTCCTTTAGAATGACATGAACTCATCATCATCTCTCCCTTATTTTTTTATACCTTATCATTCTATGTTTTTTTATAACGGTTGCTTGTATAGGAGTCTATTTTCTAGCGAACCTTCAAAGTTTCTGTTTAATGAGTTGTCAGTGATTTACCTCCACTCATTTTTTCTTCCAATCGTTCAATTTTGCTCTGTAGGATGCCAGAATTTCCAGCCATAGCGCTTTCCAGTCATCACCAAGTAAAAGTTTTTCTTTGTTACATTCTAACTTTTATTTTTTTAACAACTCCATATATCAGGCAGGCATAGGAACTGTACGGGAGAGCCCGTCTGTTTTTGTGCTTTTTATGTGAGGTTTTTCCATTCTCGAATGTAGGGATACTATTAGTGGTTGTTATTTCCTCGTTCTCAAAGTCAAATCAGACCACTGTAATGCAATAAACTCGCCTCGTCTAAATCCTCCGACAGTGGCAGATAGCAAATATAATCGCCAATGTGAATGCTCGTTTTGGAGAGCCTCAAAAAGTTTTCTAACTTCTTTACCTTTTAGAAAAATGCTTAATCATGAAATTGTTGCTGTAATTTAGTCAGGCTATACTATTTATTTCTCGCATCTAAAAAAAATAATAATCCTAATAGTAGGAAGGTAGAGGATAATATTATCACTGGTAAAATCTCGTCCATTTTAATCACCGTTCTTTATTGACATATAAAAGTATTATTACCAGTAACAACTGAACTTAACTCTGATCTTACTCGGTGCAAGACGTAGATTATGCGAAGGAGAATTTAACTTGGAACAAATGGTTTTATTTCCGAAGTATTTTTTATTTATTTATTGGTTTAAGGAAGAGAAAAGTGCCCAATGAAAGATGCCTATGTATCTATACAGAGGATTATATAGTTACTATCCTCTGTACATTAAGGGAGGTTGTGAAGAGAGGCTAAAGCGCTTTTACTTTAAAATTAATAGCCGCCAAAGCCGCCGCCATAACCACCACGGCCATAAGAAGCTCCGATGATGATCAGAAGAATAAACAGAACTACAATCAAAGCAAATTTTGATCCAGATCCGTATCCTGCACCCATGTTGCCACCTCCTTTGCTCAACAATATATCTTATGGTGAAGTCAGTAGAGTGGAAAGGCGCATGTCCAATTAGTTCTAATAAATGTAAATGAGGCTCTAGGAATCTAATGCGAGCACTATCTATACGAACCTAAAAAGCAATTCACTGGCATTGTAAAAGAGTTTTATACGAAAAAAGCCAGAGCACTGTGAATGCTCTGGAAATAGGGTTTCCCACGTTACGTGGAAATATTGGGACTGCCCTAAGAGAAGTACCCCCACTTGTCGAATAGTAAACAGGGAGCTCTTAAAACTCATAATATCTTACAAAATTCTCAATGTGGGAGTAAGTAAAGGAGGAATGATGATGGTACAAATGACATTATTTAAATCCGAAGAAACTGAAGTTCCTCAATCTGTGAAGTACCCATTTGAATCTAAGAGAAACAAATTCGCAGGCTTTTAAAGGAAACCAAAGGCTCTTTGCTGAGTACGTGAAAATGATTCAAAGGCAACAGGGTGCTCCTGGGTTGAAGCAAGGATGAAGCTCTTTGAACTTAGAGACAAATAAAAAAGCCAGAGCAATGCCCTGGCACTTTAAGTACTTTAATATTTCTTATGCATAGGTGGTAAAACTAACCAACCTTTTTCCTTGTTCAATCTTAGAACTTTTGCACCGGCTTGAGCTTTATTCATGTGTAATTTGCCGAATAACATAGCAATGTCTTCTCGTGTAGATTGGCCTATGGCTTGACTGCAAGCTACTAACCCCTGGGAAATGTTCATGGAAATTCCCGCACTAATCTCTGGGTCATTAACTCTGGCACCAACTGGAATATCCTCTAGGTCTGCTACTGAGCGCTCAGGTGGTGATGGAGGTAAAACAACACCGTTAAGTTTAAGGATTTCTTCAATTTCTTGAGTCTCTTGTTTTATACCTTGGGCTAATTCCTCTAGGAATCGTTTTAACTCCTGGTCTCCTGCATGGTTATACATGGTTTGGTAATTTGCTAAGTTACCCTTAGCCACGGACAAGTAGCTCCATAGGCTAAACACTTCACCATAATGCAATGGTTCTTTCTGTTGACTTCCAGATAAAATACCCATTCTGGGATCACTCTCCTTATTTAAATTAGACAAAGGTATTATTAGTGTCACCTGCCTTTAATATTCATAAATCCCAAAAAATAGGTGAAAACATCCAGGCAGAAGGTTTTCGTAATTATTCAAATTAAAGAAATGATTTACACAAAAAAAGCCAGAGCAAAGCTCCGGCAATTGATTAGAGGGGAACTCATCCAATCAAGCTTATAAGGACAAGATGGAAGTGGATGAGCCACCTTGAAAATTATATACATGGTGGTAAAAAATTATACACAAAAATGCCAGAACATTAAGGTATGTCCTAGCGTTAGGGTGAAATTTATCTGAGGGTATTTATGATACTTGGAAGCCTATTAATAAATGTAAGTTGATTCATGGCAAAGGTAACTATATTTCTAATAGAACGCAAGGGATAAAAGATCCATTTGAGATAACCTAATAAAAAAAGCCAGAGCATAAGCCCCAGCATCAATGAAATCTGACAATCACATTATAGCATATCAAGAGGGGGATTATACATTGGCAGATGTGTCGAGAAAAGTAGAAACTGCTGAAATAGATTTGTTGGAGAACGGTGTTTATGTAGTTAAAGATGGACAAGTTATTAAAACGCCTCCACCTGAAAGTGGATACCGTGCCTTAACAATTAAATGGCAGGACGGAAAGCCTACTCAAGGGAAATTAGAACATGGTATACTTATATAAGTACAGATTATAAAAAGGCCTACTATCCAGCAGGCCTTTTTATAAATTATTCACTTAGATAATTGTTAATTTTGGGAACTTCATTATTATCTAATACATGTTTTAAGTAATCTATTACTGCGAGGTTTGGATATTCATTGGTTAATTGTTTTACTTCAAAATCTAGTTGAAGTTTTTCTCCTTCAATGCAATTAAGACTTATTACCGGATATAGGTGACTTTGTAGAATATGAATGGCTTACAGAGGATCAATATCAGGATATTACAGGAGAGGGATACTCAACCTAATATATAAAGAGGGCTCTAATAAGAGAACCCTCTTACTTTTGAGTTATCCTAATAATCCGCCATTTTCTGGGGCAGGGAGGGTGAAAGATGGGGCTGTAGTAGGGTTGTCACATCTGTTTTGATTTACATCACAAACCCGACCCATACTATCTTGTATTACAGGACGTGTGACAGTAATAGTGGTACGTAAAACAATCTTAAATAAAATACCAGTAACAAGGTCAACACCTAATGGACCAGTGAGAACTGGGACGCCAGGTTGAGTAAAGATACCTTCTACCTCAAGAGGAGCTTCTTGAAGCGTATCTTCTGGACAAGCTCCAGGGAAATCCGTATGTTCTTGGAAAGGAATTGACGTAGTTAACGTAACTGGAAGTGCTACACCTGCAATTGTTATGGTTATTGTTGCAGGTATTAGACCTATGTTTACTACCTTATCCCTAATAAGTCTTGCATTTTGGGTAATGGCATCAACATCAGGTTCTACAGTTATGGAGATGATGTCTTCTAAGACACCTAGCCCATCAAAAGCAGTGAGGGGTAGCGTCACTTCTGCTACTTTTTGTACAGTTTTTGATCCTATTATTGAATTAACTAAAACACAATCGTTAGTTAAATGAGCAGTTTTCGGAGCTGCACTTTCATTATTGCAATTGCAAGTGGATTTGCATGGCTCGACATCATGTTTTTCTGTTTTACATTTATTTTTTCGTTTTTTAGGCCTTATGGGTAATTTACCCGGCACACTTATATTTCTGTCACAATTTCTATTTCCCATTATTGAATCACCCTTTTTAAAAGTTTTAAATTCATATTCGGGATATTTTATTGTGGTGGGGCGTATTTGTGTGGGCGTATTTCCGATGTTGTGTTTCCTTATATTCAAATCTATTCTTCGTAGTGCTAGCACCCATGGAGGTGTATTTTTTATGGGAAGAAAGTAAATCGGAATGGACGAGTGGTCACGTCTAGGTGTAAACCTATATGTTAAGTTACTTCCACTTTTCAACTATACAAGCTGGTAGAATCCATCATATGTAAAGTTAAGGGGGATGATTATTTGCCTTGTATAATTATCGGGGAAATTAGAATAAATAGTATGAGTGGTGGAGTTGTAAATTTTGGAGATTCATTATATATTGCTCCAGAAAATATAAGTATATCTAGGTTTGGTGATGGAGCGGTAGATGGAAGTCAAGCCACCTCCCCAGCTTTGAACACTGGTACTGGCCAAGCAGTTACAGATCCAAATATAACATAGAAGTTAAAGGTTCTAGTATAATGTAATTGATTTTTTAAAAAAAATAAACAATTGAGTGGCTCACCATAATGGTGAGCCACTTTTATTTAAAATAGGTTAGGTTTGGTATTCATATCACCTGACCAGGTGACATCTTTAGGAGGGTTCTTTTATGAAAAATGAAATCATGACGCAAGTGTTGTTTGCTACAGCAATCATTCCTTTTGTGGTTGGTTTCTTGGAGGTTGTAAAACGATTGGCAGCTTTACCTAAAAACTATATTCCATTAATTGAAGGGAACCACCCAGAAAGGCCATGCAGGTTACGAATCCTACAAAGCTCAAAAGTGTTTGTAAGAAGTAGGCTATAAACTGTCGGTCGATGGAATCTTTGGTCCGGAAACCGATCGAGTGCTACGGAAGTTCCAGAAAGAGTATAGCCTTGAAGTTGATGGTCTCTATGGACCAAATACGAAAGCCATGGCGGAAAAGGTAAAGAAGGGGTACGCTACAGCAGATAAAAAAACAGAGGAGGAAAAACAAATGGAGAATAATTTAAAAGAGACAGGATTCAAGGATGTTAAGAAAAGTTCAATGCTACAGAAAGAGATAACAAAGGCTAAAAAAACAAAGATTGCTGTAGGTGTCGGAAATAATTTGTTCAAACCAGACCAAAAAGTTACACGGGCTGAGGCAGTAGCTTTTGCTTTTCGTGCAGTAGAAGCTGCAACTGGACAGGAAATCAAAATTTAACTGTTCAAAAGGAAGCCACGCATTAGTGTGGCTTCCTTTTGATGTATATTTTTTGATTTATCTTTTGTTATTGATCAGGAAGAGCATTTTTTAAACTTTGAGCTACTTGGCTATTTTGAATATTTTGTCCCGCTTGCTGTACCCCACCACTACGATTCATTCTATTCATTCCATACATAGCTGCTGCTCCAATTGCCCCTGCTGTTCCTAGTGCTAACCAAGAGTTTCTTCTGCGTTGCATATTTATCATTCCTTTTCAGTAAATTCTTCAAGATAGTACATATCTATTGTGCCGCGTACAAAGTATTTTATTATGGTTTATTAAAGAAGAGCCATATGTATGATAAATGAATTTCTGTAGATATTAGAGGTTGAAATAGGAGGTGGGAAAAATGAAAATCAAAGTTACGATTTTGTCGGGTTTATTACTATCCAGTGTTTTGACCGGTTGTGCAGTTAACGAACAAAATGAACCAGAAGATATTAATTACGAACCAACACGTTATGATCAAGGTGACCAAAGAGATCGGATGGACGATGATAATGACGGTGATATGGGGCCGGATTTTAACACTCCAAATGTCGATAAAGATGAACAGGAGCCTGATCTTGAAGAAGAACCATCTGAAGAGAGAAACAACAATAACAACAATCGAGAAATGGATGAACGCTTAAGGTAAGTCATTGATGTACATGAAAAAGCCCTGGTCTGGGCCAGGGCTATATTTAATGTTCATCCCCTTCATACATAAGTATTTTCACTTTCAAATAATTCATTTCATACTCTTGGTCTCCGATATGCATATAGACCTCGTTTAAAAGCTGGCGCACCTCCTCACTTAAGTTTTGCTTCGCTAATACTTCTTGCCACTTGTCCATTTTTTGCATGGTTTTATTCATAACTTTTCGCCTCCTTACTCTATAATCGTTAAAAAGGAGGGTTTTGGTGTCATTATTTTAAAAATTTATTTTAAACTTTTATATGGGCTTAGTCGTCCTCATATTTAAGCTCGAAATCCTCTACCTCATCACTAAACTCCACAGGTATCCCCATAAAGTTCAAGGTCATCATAAGTGGATCTCCATGTTCATCGACAATGGGTCGATTCCTAATTTGTTCTCCAAACCATCCCTCATTCATCTTTATTTTAGCTGCATCATCGTTAAGGAAAATTTCCATTTCTAAATCCTTGAAAGCTCTCATTTAATGACCTCCATTTTCCAGTTTACTTCTAATATGATTGTGATAACATACATATTAACAGAACAAATGTTCGTATTAAAGAGGGGGTGACTGTAAATGATGGGAATATTGAATCGTGCTGCAGATGCTAAGAAGAGTCTTGAGATAATTTATGTAGATGGGAAAGGGAACATGACTCAAAGGAAAATCCGCGTTGTAGAAGTCCGTGAAAATCAAATCCTCGCTTATTGTTACTGCCGGAATCAAGTACGCTTATTTAGTAAAGACGGAATTCTTTCAGTGTTTCCTTGTAATGAAAGGAAAAGTGTAGTCATTTGATAAATAGAACCGCAAATAAGGGGGAAAAGACCAAACTTCTTAATCACATGATTGACTACTCCTAACAAATTACAATATGTATTAAACCTGTTCAGAAAATAATCAAGGAATCCCTTTAAGGGATTCCTTGATTAAAAAGTAATTTATTTATCGTTGGTATGGTTCTCATCTGGAGTAATTTCTTCAGATGCTTCCATGCTTAATTCACTACTTGGTTTAATATTTTCTCGTTTTTCCTTTTTCTCTCTATCAAGGCTTCTTGCTACAGATTTGTGGAAGAAATACTCAAAGATTGTTAAGGAAATTGCTGAATATATTGAAGCTTCGAATACGTCATTTCCTACAGTTAAAGCATCGGTCATAAAATACAGGACAACAAAGGCTAATACGAAGTCTGCACTTGTAGCAACTGTATTATTGGATCGTGAAAGTATCATTAAGTCCCCCAATGCATACGAAAGTACATTAAGTACAAGGGTAATTAAAAATACATTTCCGAATGATACATCAAACCCGAGTCCTAAAATGATATAGAGAATTACTAAGCTTAACAAAAATTTCATGGCGAGTAGTTTTAAATGTGTCATTGAAATCACCTCCTCATTTTTTATTATCTCCAAGGGAGGGAAGGCTATCCTTGTAAATGTATCTCTAAAAAGATATGCCCTTATAATGAAGAAACTCGGGTAAGTTATTTATGATTTGGGGCAGAAATGGGGCAGAATTTTATTATTATTGCCCCAATTTCATTGGTGAACGTCGTTTTTAATCTTAAAAAACGTTGATTTAATGGTATTTAGACCTGCATGAGCGATTGCTATCCGAACTACTCCAACAGCCTTCTAAGCTGTAGGTCGTTCCGTGGCCAGTTTGAGCTTGTACTTCCGACTGGATAATGACTGGATTTTATTTATATATACACATATCCTATTTGATCTCGCACTAACAACGTAAAGTTGGAACACCGATTATCTAAGGGTTCTTACGTCTTATCTTCTATTATTTATTTAATACAGTGAATGGGCGGCATGATGTAATAACGCCCAAAACCCTGGTATGAAAGGGTTTGTAGCCTGATATAATCCCTGATTGACATACTTCTTGTCATTCAAAAATCGGAAAACCATATAAATGAAAGCCTCTCGTAGTTCAAAGAACTTTTGAGAGGCTTTTTTATGTATGTAAATAAAATAGGGATTTTTACTTTTTGTAAATATCATTCAGAAATTGTCTAGTTTCGTGGTGCCAATCCACAAATTGAAAAAAGTCAGACAACAGTATAGACGAATAAATAAAAATAATGTATGGTATAAATGAAATCAATGAAAAATTTAATAGGTGAATTCACTAGGGGAGCCTTTTTTAAAGGCTGAGATCAAAGTATAACTTTGGAACTCTTTGAACCTGACCTGGCTAAAAACACCAGTGGAGGAAAGTGCATACATGAAATATAACAATTATATTTCATCTTGTTAGTATAATTGAACAAGCCACTTTTCTTTTCTGGGAAGTGGCATTTTTTATGTCTAGAGAGTGCTGCTATGAGACTGCGTATCTATTACCCGTTCCCTACGTTCAATTCCCGGATAACAATTTAATAAGTATACTTCACTGGGGGAGCCATGAATTGGCTGAGAGAAGCTTGGAGCTTTGACCCTTATAACCTGATCTAGATCATACTAGCGGAGGGAAGTGAAGCGAGTGGAATCTTTCTTTCTATATCTATATTCAAAAGTAATAGCTCGCTCCTTCTCGTGAAGGGGCGAGCTATTTTATTTTGGAAAGGAGCAAGTATTATGGATAACAAGTTAGTTCGGTTATGGAATGAAGTGGAAGAAAGAGAAGAAGAAATTTTGACCCTATTGTCCGATTTGGTATCCTATCCAACTTTGAGTCCGCCTGCCAGAAATGCGGAGAAAGCTCAAGAGTACATGGCCGATAAAATGAAAGGTCTGGGCTTTTCCATCGAGTCATGGGATCTGTATCCAGGGGATCCTGTGGTAGTAGGCACTAAACGGGGACAAGACGAAGACCAGGCGAAGAGTCTGATCATTAACGGCCATCTCGATGTAGCAGCAATCGAGGAAAATGAGCGATGGGAGTATGATCCATTCGTATGTACGGTAACGAAAAACAAAGTAATCGGGCGCGGGGTAGCAGATATGAAAGGAGGCATGGCTGGGGTTCTTTTTGCATTGCAGGTGTTGCATGAAGCTGGTGTAGAACCTAAAGGAAATCTCTCTGTCCAATCCGTTGTTGGGGAGGAGGTTGGAGAAGCAGGGACTAAGTCTTGTTGTGATAGAGGGTATCATGCTGATTTAGCGTTAGTAGTCGATACAAGTGACTGTCATATTCAGGGGCAGGGTGGTGTGATCACTGGCTGGATAACAATCGAAAGCAGAGAAACACTTCATGATGCCCAAAGGCGGTCGATGGTCCATGCTGGGGGTGGACTCCATGGTGCTAGCGCGATAGAGAAAATGATAAAAATAATTACAGCGTTGCAAGAGTTGGAGCAGCACTGGGCAGTCACGAAATCGAGCCCTGGTTTTCCTTCCGGTTCCAATACAATCAACCCGGCTGTAATTGAAGGCGGCCGTCATGCGGCTTTCATTGCCAATCGCTGCTCGTTATGGATCACCGTCCATTACTATCCGGACGAACACTATGAAGAAGTGATCAGAGAGATAGAAACGCACATTAATCATGCAGCAAAGGCAGATCCCTGGTTAAGAGATCATCCACCTCAATTTTCATGGGGTGGTACGTCCATGATAGAAGAACAAGGAGAAATATTCCCTGCATTTTCAGTGGACACCAGGCATGCCGGGGTTGAGTTGTTGGCAAACGCACATCAACGTATTTACAAAACTCCAGTGGATTATTCTATGTCTCCTACTGTTACAGATGGGGGATGGTTAGCGGAGGCCGGCATCCCTACTGTCCTGTATGGCCCCGGAACACTAGATCAAGCACATGCTGTTAATGAGTCGCTGAATCGAAACCAGCTTTTACGGTTCACCAAAACAATGGTCACTTTTTTATATGACTGGTTTCAATATTCTGAGCGAAAGGATGAGATATGATGTTTACCGATCGTCTTTATAATCATGCTAAACCGATATGGGATGCCTATCTCGAACACCCATTTGTAATGGGGATTGGCGATGGAAGTTTAGAGCTTGAAAAATTCAAGTTTTTCATGGAGCAGGATTACTTATATTTAATAGACTATTGCCGGGTGTTTGCGTTAGGAAGCGTGAAGGCAACACGTTTAGATAGCATGGCCATGTTTGCTGATTTACTGCATTCTACTCTGAACGAAGAAATGGACCTGCATCGAAACTATGCAGGGAAACTTGGAATCAGCAAGCAAGCATTAGAAAACACCACACCTTCCTCTACACTTTTAGCTTATACGAGCTATATGCTGAACAAGGCCCATCAAGGGTCGGAGGCTGAGGTAGCGGCATGCGTGCTTGCCTGTACGTGGAGCTACAATGTTATCGGACAGACGCTGAACGAAAATGAGGGGGCCAGTGACCATGAATTCTATGGTGATTGGATAAAGATGTATGCTTCGGACGAATTTACGGAGCTTGCGGAATCTATGAAAAACTTGATGAACGAACTTGCGGATGATAAACCAGAACGAGAAAAAGCTCATTTAGAAGAAATCTTCCTTCATACGAGTAAACTAGAATATTTATTCTGGGACATGGCTTACCACAAGAAAATGTGGCTGGAGAATTCAAATCTACTGAATAGCTGAAACGATTGGCAGAAGTGAGTCTATCTAAAAATTAACTTACATTCACTAGCAAGGGAGACGGGGAAATATGGAAACGTCTACTGATCCTTGGGAATAAGCTGGGGTTAACACATAAGGAAACCTTTGAAAACAGTCAAATACTTGATGAACTATTAAATGAATTCGAAAGGGAAAATAATTCGGTAGACCACCAGCATGATGTAAGATCTCCTCAAACCCTGATGTGACGGGGAATACAGCCTCTTTGAATCAATGAATGACATACTTTGTGTCATTCGAAAACTAAAATAATGTTCTAAGAAAAAGTCTCTCAACAAATTTTCTAATTGTTGAGAGACTTTTTTAGTCGGCATATTATGGAGTACTTTAGTCTAGGGGTTCAATCGTGACCCTTCCTAAAGTTGATTCGATAGTGGACTATTCTTTCAATTTTATTAATACATAGGTCTCTCTCCCAAGCATAAAACCAATAAATACATATGTATATGGGGAGGGGAGGGATTACTATCTTAAGTAATGTTATGTATTTTGATTCAGAAGGTAACAGGGTCGACGAGCTCGATATTCAGCAAGAAGAAGCTTGCCTCTTTACCATTGATTATTGTACAACAGCGGTCGTCCCGGATGGATTTACATTTAGTTTTACTTCTTTTGATAACTTTACGGCTTGCACTGATTTGAGTGAAGTGGTTTGTATGCTGGAAGAGGAGGAAGTGGAAGGGACCGCTGAAGACCCGTGCGGTGGTACAATATCATGTCCTGTTGTCCTAGATGCCGTCCGTCTGGTCGGAACTGCCAGGTTTCACATCAATGTGGGGGACTTGACGCCAATTGAAGGAGGACTTCAACTTGGAGATCGGCCATGTACCCTTAGCAGCGATACAGCCGTATCCGTCAATCAGATTATCCGGACGATTTGCCCCACAGAAAGTTGCCAAGAGAAATGTTTTGAAACCATAGGCGCCTTTGCGTTTGCTCCACAAGTGACTACTGATGCTTGCGGGAGGCAGATTGTTACTGTCCGGGGAGGATTATTCATCGGTTTTAATGGCTGTTAATAAACGCTTGGGAAATGGAAGAACATAGAGAATGAGTCTTCTGTCTTTTTGTTGCTTTAATAGAAATTGAATTGAGGCTGTGAAAGAAGAATTTTATTCACCAGAAAATCCGGACCAGTGAATTACTTTGGTTCGGGTATTTGTGTTAACTCTAGTTTAGCGTTTACAAGAGAGTGAGCATTTAGGTGTGAAAAAAAGGAATCTCTTCAAGAATTAAAAGAACTACCTTTGAAGGATCGTGGAGAACAGCGACTATCTCATATTGAAAGTAAGCTGGATCTAGAGTTTTTCATGAAAAATGGGCCTTTTCTAATAATAACTTTATTGAGTTTTGATTTATTCACAAAATAAATACTAGGGACGTCCCCCCAAGTTTCTTATCTCCTTTTCTAAAGGAACTTTGTATCCGTTCCTCATAATGTGGTATGGGGTCAGCACCCACTCATTTCTAAAAATATTGAATATGATAATAGAGTAACAGAAAAGGAGGGAGGTAATCATTTTGAATAAAGAAGAATTGCTTCACTATTTATTGAAAGAATACCTAGCCCATTCGAAAATTGAAAAAAATACTAATATTGGAAACCCTGTTGTTAATGTGAACGTATCAGGGTGTAGTGGTGAGTCGAAGCACGATAAAAAAGATGAAAAAGATAAATCTGCTTTCAGGGCAATTAAAAGTGCGGCAACTCCAATTCCCATAGTAAATTCTAATTTTAAAGTTTCATTCAATAACGAAAAGTTTGATTTGAACAACGAATATAATAGTATCACATCAGCATTTGTTGCAGAAGAAGCAGGTGTCTATTTATTTACTGCCACACTATCATTTAACCCTAATAATGCTAACGTTGATTATGAATTTGGACTTCAGTTAACTGTTAATGGGACTGAAATAGATGTTGATGCCGATTATACAGGATTCAACGCCGTATATTTTAATACGACAGACATTAGTGAAATAGTAAGGTTACAAGCTGGTGACACAGTTGAGATTGTTGCACTGAGTACTACTCCAGGTGTAATCCCTGTTGAGCAACGATCTAGTTTCGCAGGAGCTAGACTTAGTTAAGAAAACTTATTGAAAAGGCTCATGTAACTTTCAAGTTTGAGTCACGGTGACCGATCCTCACTAAAGAAGATTGTGGGAATAAATAAAATTCAAAATAAAATGTATTATGCGTTTTCCAAGAATGAAAAAGACAAAGAATAGACCTTTTACTTTATGAGAGGGGTCTATTTCTTCTTTATATTTTTTAAAAGAGAAGTATTGTTAAGTAGAAGTGAAGCTATTTAAGTTATTCATCCTGGTAAACGATCACCTTGATACATTAGCTACATAACCAATAGCTCTTCCACCAGGTTGGTCAGGTACAGTTACCTCCGTAGTACTTAATATTCTAACATTAGTACAGCCCTAAGAGATGACATACTTTTTGGATGCTATTTCTCACTTCCGTTTATTTCCTTTTATTCATGATATAGGATAAATGTCTAATTTAACTTGCTATCACAAATAATTTAGACCGTATTTTTCATTATTTATCTTAGTGAACCTATGGGCGGCATGATGTGATCACGCCCAAACCCTTGTTATGATAAGGTTTTTTTAGCCTTATAAAAAGGTTTTGACTGGATTTTTAGAGAAACACCCCTTAAGTATTTAAACTTATGGGGTATCGTATTGGAGGAAGGGTTTATACGGTAAGGAGCCCGTTTACTTCAGGAAATTATTTAGACCTGGGTGCCATGAGAATTCCAGATAATCATGCATTGGTATTTGAGTATATAAGGCGGTTTCAATTGCCCCTCCATCCTTTCATTAATTCTTCTCCTGTCGATCTGATTTATGTAAAAAATGTATTAACCACAAGAAAAGCATACGAGGAAAACCCTGACATTTTGATTTTTCCGGTTAATGAAAACGAAAAAGGTAAAACGGCCACTGAACTCTTTCTAGAAGCTACACAACCATTTCTAGACCTTTATTCTAATAGTACCCCTAAAGAACAGGAGAAATTAAAAGCACAATACTCAGAGTATTCCATGGGGGAATTCCTTGAGTTTAATCCAATCGGAAGACCTTTGTCGATTGATGCCATAAGGAGTATCGGTGTCGTGTTAGGACTAGAAGGATTTCCGGAGTTTTCATTCGTAGACATTTTGACAGATATTATATTCCCTATTTTTAGTAAAACGGTGAGGTTTTTCGAGATTAATGGGGGTAATGACCAACTACCTTTATCTTTTATGAACGAACTGCAGCCTAATCTACGGTTGGACCGAAAAGTGGATAAGATTTATCAGATGGAAAATGAAGTTAGAATCCAAGCGAAAAGCGCTAAAACGGGTAGGTGGCATCATTACGAGGGAGATTATGCAATCGTTACTATTCCTTTTCCTGTATTTCAATTTATCGATATCTTTCCATATGATTCGATATCCTTTGATAAATGGCAGATTATTCGGGAACTTGTAAGTATTCCTGCCGTTAAAATTGGCATAGAATTTAGGCATCGTTTTTGGGAGGGGGCAGGGGAAGGGAATGCCATAACGGATTTTCCATCAAGGTTTTCTTATATTCCAAGCCATGGAATCGGTTCTAGTGGTCCAGCTATTTATTAGCGAGTTATAGTTGGGGACAGGATGCGATACTAGTTTACCCCAGGAAGAGATGGTACATGAGGTCCTGGATGACTTGGCCAGAATCTATGGGAAGGTTGTTTACGATGAATACATGCAGGCGCTTGCTTATAACTGGAGCTTAAATAAATATTCTGCAGGTGCCTTCACTTTATTCCTTCCTGGTCAAGGAGAAAAATTTTCTGAGTTCATGCGTCAACCGGAAGGTAAACTGCATTTTGCAGGAGAGCACACGTCTTCCTTTCATGGATGGATGGGGCTATCGAGTCCGGTATACGAGCAGCTATTGAAATTAATGAAAGAAGCGAGTGATGTATGTCCAGCAGCTAAAAGTGCGAAAAGCTTACATCTTTTAAAGGTTTTTTCATACAATTCCTTTAGAGGTGAGATAATGACAAGAGTTGCGTATACCGGAAATGACATCGATTTAATAGCAAGAATGATGAGGGCAGAGGCTGAAGGTGAAGGAAAGTTAGGGATGCTTATGGTTGGGAATGTCATTGTAAATCGGGCTAAAGCAGATTGTTTAGATTTTGGTGATGTAAGGTCTATACGGGATGTGATTTTTCAAGTTCAAGGTGGGAATTATTCTTTTGAAGCAGTACAAAAAGGTAATATGTTTTATAGACCGGCAAGGGAAGTAGAGAAAAGATTAGCACGAAAAGTTGTAAAGTATTGGAGACAACACCCTTCTAAGTACTCTCTTTGGTATTTTAATCCTTATGGTGAATGTCCCCCTACATGGTATGGTCAACCCTTTACAGGTCAATTTAAACAGCATTGCTATTATGAACCAGTAGCTAATACATGTGAAAGTGCTTATAGATATTAACAAAACACCCCGCAATAGTGGGATGTTAGATATTTGGTTAGTAATAGCTAAAATTTCTAACCATAGCCAATAAAAAGCTAATCCGATAAAAAAGACAATGGTTTTAAGAACGTAATACCTAGTGAATTCAGCCTTCGTACAGAGTGAGAAGGTGGGGGAGTTAGTGGTAGTTCCGAATTTCTATGGTCGAAATATAATGTTGGCAATTGGGGCTAATCAAAAAGAACGAAGAAAAGATTAAAGATTTAAAAGAAAAGCTGGAAGAGCCTGAATAGAAAATAAACGAAAGGACCTAGCGATTGTCAGGGCTTTTTTATTCAATTTTTACAAAGAAAATATGTGTAGAGTTACACTGTTATTGTATAATAAATTTCACCGGGCTTTCCAGTACATTCAATAATCCGTTCAGCCTGGCTATCCTAGTGCTCCGTCGTTTTCCGGCGGAGCTTTTTTTACGAACAAAATCGTGTATAGTGCATAATTTATATTTCTTTACTTCCAAATTTCAGTAGAGGTAGGTTTTATATCGTAGGGAATGTGGTACCCTGCTTTGCCCTTTACGGATGGCGTGTGATATCACAAAGGCATTAGAAGTAATCTGGTAAATGCAAATATTTAAAATGGAATTTTTAAGGATTTAGAAATGGCTATCTTTAATAACGATGGCTACTAAGATAAAAATCAACGAGCAATGGTTTGGGGAACAAATAAGGGATCGTCAAGTTGTGGATGAGCAAGGGGACCCACTCATGATATCCATGAACTCTATGGGGATACCTGTGGAGTTTAGTTGAATGTTTATTTCCAGGTTCCTCCCTATTAAGTGGATATTATATCTTGAAATTGAATCTTAAGGTAATTATTGAACAATAGGTTGCTCCTTATTTTACTTTTTCATACATTAAATAACTCTCTCAGGAGAATCAACAAAGTGGTTCTCCTCTTTCAATAGAACAAATATACTTTATATAATTTTAAAATATTTGCAAATGCTAATTCCATAAAGTTTTTATGGAGGTAAGTTTAAATGGATAAAAATACATCTTTGCAAATAGAAAAGGAAGTTATGGAACATATAAAAGAACATCAAAAAAATAAAAAGTTAGCAGCATCCGAAATTGGTGATTTGTTTGCAAGTTACCTTGGGGATTCTTTATTTGCTTGTGTATTTGAGCATCATCTTCAAGTAGTAGAAGACGATGAAATTAAGGACTTTATAAGATATGCATTTGATATTGCAAAAAAACATCTAAATATGATTGAGGGCATTTACACACAGGAAAATATTCCTGTTCCAGTTGGTTTTGGTGAACAGGATGTTAGGAAGGACGCACCACCACTTTTCAGTGATATGTATATGGTTTTTTATATCACAGAAATGTCCAGAGCAGGTTTACAGACATATGGGAGTGCGCTTTCTTCTTCCTCTAGACACGACATAGTTGATTATTTTGATATGTGTATTCAAGACACATTAAGCACCTATAAAAAAGGGATATATTTGTTACTTTCTAAAGGAATGGACATTATGCCTCCGAGCATCCCTTATCCTAAGAAGGTTGATTTTATTGATAATCAATCCTTTATAACTATCCTTGCAGGGAAGTATAGACCCTTAACTGCCATAGAAATCAAACATTTACAGGTTAACCTAAATACAAACACTTTAGGCAGAGCAATGATGACTGCATTTAGCCAGATTGCATCTTCAGATAAATTAAGAAAATATTTTCAAGAAGGAGCTTCGTTAGCAGAAAGACAAATCAAACAACTGGGAGAAGTACTTATGAGTGAGAGCCTTCCAGCGCCTAAACTAATGGATGCCCATATATCAGATTCTACAACTTCGCCGTTTTCAGATAAGTTGCTATTGTATCACACATCTTTATCTAACGGTATTGGAATAAAAAATTATGGTACAGCAGTCTCTGAAATAATGAGACACGATATACATGCGCAGTTTGCAATGTTGACAGGAGAGATTGCTAAATATGGAAATAAGGGAATGAAGATCCTGATAGATCATGGTTGGTTAGAAGAGCCACCTACTGCTGCTGACCGTAACAAACTTTCTAAAAAATCTCCTAGTAGCACAAAGAGATGATGGGTTGATGTTATGAATGAAAAAGCCAAAAAAACACGAAGCATTATTATGGAGTATAGCCTTCCCTGGATTTGGTCAGTTCTTAAATAGAAGGTTTCTTAAGGGAACTGTCCTTCTCGTCTTAGAGGTTATAATAAACGTTCAAAGTAATTTTAATTTAACGATTATGTACTCTTTTAGGGGGGAAATAAACACAGCAATTGAGACCCCTGATTATCAATGGCTTATGTTTTATCCTTGTATATATATGTTTGCCATGTGGGATGCCTATCGTGATGCAGAAGGTAATACAACTTCTGTTTCTTACATTCCTTTTGTATTCGCAGCATTTTTTGTAACAGTTGGGTTAATTTATTCAGCGAAAATAAAGCTTTTTGGCTTGATAATGGGACCTGTTTTTTTACCTATGCTCTTTTTAGTTCCTGGTTTAGTGGTCGGATTTATCATTTATAAGGTTATTTTAATAATGACCAAACCCTAGTACACAAAGACAAAATATTGATTTCAAGTCTTCAGGTATAGGGGCGATTGTGCAATAACATCGCTTCTATAATAAACTCATACTAGGGATTGATTTGATTGAATATCACGTTTGGGAACGTCCTTAAAAAACAGGACGTTCCCTTATTGCTATGAGATAACATAGACCTTTCTTTACAGTATAAAAATAGCGGTACTAGCAAATATTTAAAGACAGGACTTACAGGGGGACTTAGGATGGAACAATATCAACTCTATAATGAAATTTATGAAACGAAAGAGCGGCTTAGTAATTTGACAGATGAATACTGGAGTCTATACTCTGGACTTGATACATGGTATTTTTGGTTTAATATTGTAAGTGTGCTCATATCTTTTATTATTCTCTATTTAAAAATAGATGAAAATAGGTTATTTGAAATCTGTTTTTATGGTTATACAGCACATATATTATGGTCTAATGTGGATAGCGTTTTATCTAATAAAAATTTTCTAATCCATCCCCATCCTATTAGCTCATTTACACCTACGGGCATTACTGTTACAGCTGTATTGTTTCCAGTTACTTTCATGCTGATATATCAATATTGTACAAATAAGAAGAAAAGTTTTTATGTTTATACTATTATTGCATCCCTCATTTTTGGATATGGATACGGCGGTTTATCTAGCTTTTTGGATTTATTAAAAATGCACAAAGGTATGACCTTAACATATCTAGTTTTTATTGATATTGCGGTGGCTTTCCTTTCGTACTGGATGATAAAACTTTTCCTTATGTTCAAACATAGGAATAACTAATTTATAGAGCCGATTCCCAATATAAAACGTCCTATTTATACTATCCATATAAAGGGAATGTAATTATTGACGCCGGGTCATCGAAAAGTAAAAGTTTATAGCCTAAGTAGCTAGGGGTCAGGTGGAAGGTGAAATGGAATATAAATTACTCCACCAATAAAGCTGGTTCTCAAATGGGATAGCAACTTTTAAATATACCAACATCAATTATGGTTCTAGGATAGGGCCTTGCCCAATCACACATACTAGGAAAAAAGTGAAGGTGTTTCTCCATGAAAATTATCTTTATTTTCCTTTTTATAAGCATCGGAATGGGCATGATTAATTACGGAATAGACCTTTTACTAGTAAACGATAAAAAAGTAGCGATAACCAATCTGTTCAACCCTTTTTGGGTGATGAAACCTTTCGAGTTTTTATTTATAATCCTCGTAACTTTATCTTCTATTGTCGTCTTCATTCGGGCTATCAGAAATAGGCACAAAGTTTAGTTTGATTTATAATTCCTGCGGATCAAGGCAATAGCGAGCAGGATTAATGGAATCCCCACTTGAAAAGGAAGATGTATATAATAGGGAACAAGTTCGACCCCCTTTTTAATGTGATCGACTGAATTACTGGCCACACTCATGGATGATAATAAAACCACAATACTTAGTGGAAATATTAATGATGTGTATTTTTTTACATGAAATAATTCTGTAGCGCTTATGAGAGCGGTGTAAAAAAAGATGGCGATCTTAAAAAATCCTCCAATGATGAGTGTCAGTACAACTGCAACATCCAGCCGCTGGAAAAGCCCCGCCATATCGATCAAACCAATGGCCGACAACAATGGAAAGGCGGAACGGCTGGCTACATAAATACCGAGGACTGCTATATCCATAGCTACAACCCAAGTTAACAAAATGCCACTAATACTCATAGCTGACAAACCAACCCTCAAGCATAATCGGGGATGGTTCAAATAGGGGAATAACATGGTAAAAACAATAATTTCTCCAAAAGGAAAGGTAGCGGTGAGAGGGAGGGCAGTCACCACAGGCTTCCAGCCATTTTCCAAGGTGGGACGTAATTGATTGATATCAATCTGTCCAGAGACAAGTACTAACGTAGTCCCTACCACACCGACCAACATCAAAATAACAAAGAAAAATTCCCCTGTTCTTGCTAACACTTCAAACCCGTGCCAAAGTACAAAAGCAATCGACAGGATCATGATAGTGTTAATTACAAAAACTGGGGTATAGATATATGTGGACGCAGACAATAGTTCACCAAAATCACGCAAATCCCTTACTGCAATATAGAGGAAGTAAAACAAGTACAAGATCCCAAGAATCGTTCCTACATACTTGCCGAGGATTTTTTTTACATATCCGATCAAGGAAAGGTCAGGGTAAAGGCGGTAAAGAGTAAAATATACGATGAAAAGATGTAGACCGATGATCATCCCCAATAGGACAGCCAACCAGGCGTCTTTTTTAGCATCGAGTCCCGGATTTATTACGATTGCAGTGCCAAGCTCAAACAAAAGCATTAATACAAACAACTGCCAGCCGCTCACTTTGGCTTTTTCCACGCCACCAGCACCTCCCTTAGAGTTGATTTTATAAGTTTAGAAAAACGTCTCTGGGTGATTCTTACCATAGACTCAACCAACCCTACTATTTTTTTTCTAAAATTAAAGGTTTTGTCCTTAACCCTGTACCACGAATAAAGAATTCCACATTGACCTCGACATCCATCTCGCTAAAGGTGCTTGACCAGTTCCTCTCCATTTTTTTCCATTCTTTTGGATATTTCTGATTCATTGCTTCACCAAATCCAAAAACATCGGTTTCTTGTTCTTGAACGGTCTTCACAGAGGTAGTGACTTCATCTTTAATTGCTTTTGCAAGTTTTTTATTCAGTTCAATAATGACATGGGGATCGGTAAGGTCTACTGGGCACGTGACCTCTTGCAAAGATCCTTCACTCTTAATATTGACTGTGATCTTCGGTTCCCCTTGTTTGATAGTGGGCTTCAGTTTAGTATTGGCATTCCGGACTTCAACAGCTATTATACCTTCATCTTCCTCGCAAGTAGACGTGACCACTGTTTTTCGGATCTTATTTTTAACCCATGAAATACCCCGAGCTTCTTTGTCCTCAAGCCATCGTTTCAGCTTTCCATTTTGTAAAATTGCTATTCCGTTGAGTTCAATATAAGTGGACGGTCTAGCTTGCTCATTAATACTTGAATTTTGACCCTCTTGCATTTCTCCGACGAGGGCTATTCCGCTCAATGAAACTCCCTTGCTTTTAGAGGTTAGTGTTTGAATGACATCATTGATATTTTGATCAGGGGTCTCCCCCCATACTTCCGCTGTTTTTTTTGAAGCTTCCTGAATCTTCATCGCTGGGATTTTTTCCATTGGATTAAGAATACTTAAAATAGGTTTGGCGGGACCGCTCCTGGAAATAAGCACAATTGCTGTCGAGCGAAATCCGTAAAATCTTTCAGTGAAATCCAATACTTCAAAAAGTCCGTCATCCTCTGCTAAACTTTCCCCGATGATAAGGACCACCAAATGTGAGAAACTAAGCTTACGCGGTACTTCTTTTGATATCTTCCGTATAGTCTCAAATAAAGTCTGGCCCGTTTCTCTGTATGTAGTGACCGCTGTGCCTTTATAAGATTGAGACATTTCTCCCCCGCTTACTTGTGCTGGGTTTACAATCTGGAATGAAACATCATATAAGCCATCCTCCGTTTTGTCGATTCCCATTCCCATGACTAGTGCTACATCCTCCAATTCGTTCTGGTCCCAACAGCCCGCTAATAGAATCAGCACCAGAAACAGCCATACGAATACTTTCCTTTTTCTCATCTAATCACCTTTTTCATTCTTTGAGTGAGAATCATTAGAATCAGGCGGGACTGGTTTTTGACCTTTGTCTTTTCGTTGAACATTTCGCTCGCTGATCAGACGCGGGCGGGAAATCATTGACCATAAAGGCTGGCGAATGATGGAATCTTTGATATCCGACCAAATAAATGGTGCAAAAGGACTTAAATAAGGGGTCCCAAAAGAACGGAGACTACTCAAATGTGCGATAAGAATGAATAAGGCCATGAGTACACCGTACAAACCGAAGCTTCCAGCTATGACCATCAACGCAAAACGAAGAATACGCGGCGCTACCGCGATGTTGTAAGAAGGGACAGCAAAGCTTGCGATTCCTGTTAATGCCACAACAATTATAGTCGTAGCCGAAACAATCCCTGCTTGCACGGCAGCCTGTCCAAGCACAAGCCCCCCTACAATAGAAACCGCTTGCCCCACGGCTCGCGGCATACGAAGCCCAGCCTCACGTATAATTTCAAAAGTGAACTCCATGATCAGAACCTCCATAAAAAGCGGAAAGGGTACGCCTTCTTGTTGGGCGGCTAAGCTTATCAAAAGTGGAGTAGGGATCATCTGCGGATGAAAAGTCGTCAATGCAATGTAGAGGGATGGCGTCAGCAAAGAAATTGTAAAAGAAATCACTCTTAATATCCGTAAAAATGAGCTGATTACAAAGTTTTGATAGTAATCGGATGGGGTTTGGAAAAACTGGATGAACAAGGCAGGTGCCACTAATACGAATGGTGTCCCATCCACTATAATGGCAATCCGCCCTTCCATAAGGTTGCCTACTATGGCATCCGGACGCTCTGAGTTATAGATAGTCGGAAACAGTGTGATGGCAGTATCCTGAATATACTGTTCAATATAACCAGAATCGATGATATCTTCGACCTCAATCTTATTCAAACGGGTTTTGATTTCTCGCAACACTTTCTCATTAGCAATTCCTTTCATATACATGACGGCGACATCGGTCTTGCTTATACTGCCGACTTGCATAGTTTCAAATCGCAGATCAGGGCTTTTTAGATAACGTCGGATCAAGGCTACATTTGTACCTATAGACTCTGTGAACGCAACCTTAGGCCCCCGAATAACTAGTTGAGTACTGGGCTCAGTGACACCTCTCGTTTCTCCGCCTTTTGTATCACCAGTTATTGCTTCATCATAACCATCTACTAGAATGACCGTGTAACCGGACAAAACAGCTAATAACAATTTATCCCAATCAGAAACTACTATTACTTTTTCAACTGAATGGGCATGAGCTTTAATGTAATCAAAACTATTGACTCCATGATATTCTTGAGCCATCTTTTCAATAGATGCCTCAACTTTCAATGCTCCCGAAACAAATTCATTCACGTTTTTTTCATCTACTAATCCATTCATATAAACCGCTGCAGTTTCTAGTAAAGGTTCTCCGCCCATCTCAAATTGGCGAATAACTAAATCGCTGCTATCACCCAAGTCCTGCTTCAATTTATTTACATTCACTAATAAACTTTTATCAAGAGAATTATCAACGTTATAAGATGCATCTTGCTCTTTTCTCTTTTTTCTTTGCGTTTTTTTCTTATATCTATTCCATATATTCATCGGGACCCCTCGTCACAAGACTTATTGTTTCTATGATGGCCAGGGGAAAAGGCTTTTAAACGTATCGTTTGATCGGTTCTTTCCCAATCAGGATACAATGCCAAAAGGCGGGTTTGGAAACCTAATTGCACTACCTTTAATTGCACTACCTTTACAGCAATCTCCCAGGAAAAAGGGCTATAGTGTCTTTGTTAATGAAAATTTGAACCATATATTGATCAATGGTCGTATCTGGAATCTGTAAAAAAAATCAGTAAAGAAAATGTTGGATCAATTCTGGTAAAACACAACGGTTCCAACAGTTACAATGTAAAAAGGAACCCAACATCATATGATGTGGATACACCTTCTGAAATAACCATCATAAGAAAAAACGGCATACATATCCGCAAAAATAAACTTCCATCAAATATTTTGAATGAGTATAAATCTCGCCGTCATCAATAACCCTGAATTCTTTAAAGCACAATCTAGAAGGCTCTCTACGCACAAGATTCCCAGGAAAATTGACTGTAGTTATGAAGTGGAGGACTCTGTGGTTATCCCGCGAGGCTGTCTGGCAGATATAAAAGCCATTTTATTTAGGAACAAAATCAACTTCTACATCGATGATCAAACCAACAAAGGTAGCAGCCACAATATTCATTTTCGTGGGAGCCTTCTGCCCAAACAAAATGAAGCTGTCTACGCTTTGAAGATCAGTAGTTGTGGTGTCCTATCAGCGGCAACTGGTTTTGGTAAAACTGTTGTGGCGGCAGCACTAATTGCAGAGAGAAATATCAACACATTAATCATCGTGCACACCAAGCAACTGCTTACCCAGTGGAAAGAAAGTTTGCAGACTTTTATTACTTTCGATGGAAATAAGGTTGGTCAAATCGGTGGTGGTAAAAAGAAACCAACAGGTAAAGTGGATATTGCCATGATTCAGACATTGAGCAGATCAGAAGACGTGCGCGAAAAATCAAAGGCTATGGCCAGGTAATTGTTGATGAATGCCACCATATTTCAGAAGTAAGCTTTGAAAAAGTATTAAGGGGAGTAGACGCTACTTATGTTCACGGACTAACAGCAACCCCAACTAGAAAAGATGGGTTACACAAGATAGTTGCTATGCAGTGTGGGGAAATCTGTTATAAGATGACCGCCAAAAGTCAGTCAAAACTTCATCCGTTTGACCATGTACTTATTCCCCGGTTTACGAATTTCAAAATAACGACGACAACATTCAGAGGGTTTATGCGAATTTGGCTACTAATGAACAACGAAACAAGATGATATTCAACGATGTATTAAAAGAACTTGAGAATAATGCACATCCAATTATTTTGACAGAGCGGATAGAACATGTGTATGAATTGGAGAAACACTTTTAAGGATTTGCAAAAAATATAATCATATTAACTGGCAAGCTGAGTAAGCAAGAAGGGAAAGACCGCTTAAAGCTTATAGAAAATCTTTCAGATAATGAAGAGCGGCTTATTATTGCCACCGGAAAGTATATCGGAGAAGGATTTGACAATGCTAGACTGGACACTCTGTTCCTTGCCATGCCAATCGCCTGGAAAGGAACGCTCCAGCAATATGTCGGTAGATTGCATCGTGTTCATACGGATAAGAATGTTGTAAAAGTGTATGACTATGTTGATTATCGGGTTCCCGAGTTGAAAGCCATGTATGAAAAGCGCATGCAGGGATATAAGTCGATGGACTACAAAGTTCAAGGCAATGATGAAGAAAATAGTAGTGGGCAGCAGATGAAGTTATTTTGATAGATAAAATTATGGATCTGAACGAATAGTTGAAATATAAGGATGAAATTCATAATTCAAAGCACTTGTGAATTTAACTAACAAAGATTTTTTTGCCATAACTTTAAAGCGCAGTTAATGGAAGATATATTTAGGTTTTGGTGTAGTTAAAATTGGCCCCGTTACCGATCGAATTTCTGAATGGTGGAAGTGGGTAAGGAAAATCCAGCAGAGAGAAGATGTCCATATGCTATAATGGGACAAAAAAGAGGAAGGGATATTATGGGAGTTCCTGCATATTTACGGGAGCAAATTCTAGAACAACTCAAGTCGATTTTGAATGAACAACTCGGCAAGGAAAAAGCGCGTGTTTACTTATTTGGTTCCTGGGCCCGACAGGAAGAAAAGCATAGTTCGGATATCGACATCGCTATCGAATCCCACTCCCCGATCTCTCCTTTTAAATGGAACAAACTGATCGAGCAAATTGAAGAGTCTACCATCCCTTACAAGGTAGATGTAGTGGATTTACATGATGCCAAAGAAGCTCTAGTCCAACAAGTGAAAGAGGAGGGGATTTTATGGAAAGATTACGCCAAAGATTAGAAGCAGCAGAAAAAGCGTTGGCTTCCTTTGAAAAGCTAGCTAACCTTGAAAATCCGAACGATGTGGAACGAGATGCAGCGATTCAACGATTTGAATTTTCTTTCGAGGCTAGTTGGAAAGCGGCGAAGCAATATTTATATGACATAGAAGGGGTAGATGTCGGTTCTCCGAAGAGCGTCATTCGCAGTTGCAGGGAGGTCCATTTGTTGGAGGATGAGGAGGCCGTTCTAGCTTTGGAAATGGTAAATGATCGTAATTTGACCGTCCATACCTATAATGAAGAAGTGGCCATTAAAATCCACAAAAATTTGGCCAAGTATAATAACCTTCTCCATCAATGGGTTGAACGGATGAATGGGAAAGTGATGGAATAGCCATTAAAAGATAAAGACCCAGACGTTAGCAACTACGTCCGGGGCTTTGTTTATATAGAAGTTTGGCTTTATGATTTATAGTTCGCAGAGAAGGTGTTTTTGGATTTGTGAACTATATATAATCAAGTCCTCTAATACAGGGCTGCATGAATGGTATGCCTTTTAGTTAATATAAAATATCAAAAAAAAGCATAAGAGCGGATGCCTCGGAAGATTATGAGATCGACGAAGTGTGTTGGTCATAAAATAAAACTCTTGTTTGTATTCTAAATAATAAAATTATAGCTTATACAGGAAAACAGACACCACCAAGAGTATTGAATTACGTCTGTTATTCCACTATAGAGGACTGGGTTATGACTGGATACTGTTCACAAAGTATTAAAACTTATTGTGTTTAATCATTTTACTTGCTAACGAGAACCTTGTTATAACAAGGTTCTACAGGATTTGTTATAGTCTTTTCAACTAAGCGAGTGAATGGGCGGCATGATGTGATAACGCCCTAACCCCTGATACAATAGGATTTTACTACTTTACAAGCTGGTAATAAAGGGAATTTCAATAAAACCCAAAATGCAAAAAAGCCTCCTTAAGATAACCAATCTTAGGGAGACTTTTTTTTGTTTAGCATAATTCTATATACTTAGATCATCCAAATGCCGAATGAACTTCATTAAGAAAAGGTTTTCTATATCCTCGTTTAATTGTACTGAGGTTCTTTTATAGAAGTAATTTGCTCATGACGAATGGTGGCCTGAGCTGCTGCAAGCCTTGCGGAAGGGACACGGAAAGGGGAGCAGCTTACATAATCCATCCCTAGATCAAAGCAGAACTGAATCGATTCTTTTTCACCGCCATGCTCTCCGCAAATCCCTGTTTTAAGCGCGGGCTTAGTTTCTCTTCCCAGTTTCACCCCACTTTCCACAAGTTTCCCTACACCTTCCTGGTCTAACGAAACAAAAGGATTTCTTTTTAGTACCTCATTATCTACATAATTTTGAAGGAACTTGC
Source organism: Halobacillus sp. H74 (assembly GCF_052246715.1). Taxonomy (NCBI): domain Bacteria; kingdom Bacillati; phylum Bacillota; class Bacilli; order Caryophanales; family Bacillaceae; genus Halobacillus; species Halobacillus sp. H74. Next base: position 132,930 of record NZ_JBQQCI010000003.1, read on the forward strand.
CCTCGGCATCGTCTCGGCTAAATCCAAACGTTGTCTGAGTTAAGTCGTTGGTTCCAAAAGAGAAGAAGTCTGCCTCTTCGGCAATTTGATCGGCTGTTAGCGCTGCGCGCGGTGTTTCAATCATGGTTCCAATCAGGTAGTCGAATGCCTTTCCTGTTTCTCCCTGGATTTGCTCAGCAATCGTAGTTACCAGTTGGCGCATTTTCTTAAGTTCATTCACATGGCTGACCAAAGGAATCATGATTTCGGGTTTCACGTTTATTCCTTTGTCTATCACGTTGGCCATCGCGTTAAAAATGGCCTTGACTTGCATTTCGTAAATTTCAGGGTGCATCATACCTAAACGGCAGCCCCGATGTCCTAACATCGGATTCGATTCTTCTAATAGCCGTACTTTCCGTAACAGGTTTTGCTTTTCGTGCAGCTTGGATGAATGAGGATCGGTCAGTTGCAGGTTTGTCACCTCAACGAGCAATTCTTCTTTGTCCGGCAAAAACTCATGAAGAGGCGGATCTAATAAGCGAACGGTAATCGGGTGTCCTTGCATCGTTTCAAATATTTGCTTAAAATCCTCTTGCTGCATAGGCAGGAGTTTGTCTAGAGCTTCCTTACGTTCCTCGGTCGTTTCAGAAAGAATCATACTTTGGACCGTAGGGATACGTGAAGCATCCATAAACATATGCTCTGTACGGCAAAGACCGATGCCTCCTGCTCCAAATTCCAGGGCTTTCTCAGCATCGACCGGATTGTCAGCATTAGCCCGAACGCCCATTTTTGCTTCTTCATCCGACCAGCGAAGCAGGATCTGGAATTCCTCGGAAAGCTCTGGTTCAATCATTGGAATTTCACCCAGGAAGATTTCCCCTGTTGAACCATCAATCGTAATGGTATCCCCGTGATTCACAGTCGTAGACCCTGCGATAAATTTTTTGGACTCTAAATGAATCTTTATGGAGTCGCATCCGCATATACATGCTTTCCCCATCCCTCTAGCTACAACGGCGGCATGACTGGTCATTCCGCCGCGGCTCGTAACGGTAGCCTGGGCAGCCACAATGCCTTGTATATCATCAGGTGTAGTCTCAGGGCGGACAAGGATAACCTTCTTTCCACCCTTGGATAGTTCTTCAGCTTCATCCGCATCAAAGACAACTTGGCCGGTGGCAGCTCCCGGGGAAGCAGGCAAACCAGCAGCTAGTTGTTCCCTTTTATGCTCAGGATCGATCCGGTGGTGAAGCAGCTGATCAAGTTGGTCTGGATCCACACGTAGAAGGGCTTTCCGTTGGTCCATAATCTTTTCATTCACCATTTCAACCGCTATTCGAATGGCGGCCTGGGCGGTTCGTTTACCTGTCCGAGTCTGGAGGATAAACAGTTTCCCGCGTTCAACTGTAAATTCGATATCCTGCATATCCTTATAATGATTTTCTAAAAGGTCGCAAGTCTCAACTAATTGCTGATAGAGATCTGGCATTTCGTTCTTGAGGCTGGCAATCGGCTGAGGTGTACGGGTCCCTGCCACTACATCTTCTCCTTGAGCATTAATTAAATATTCTCCATAAAGCTTAGACTCACCGGTGGATGGGTTACGGGTAAAAGCCACTCCTGTACCCGAATCATCTCCCATATTTCCAAACACCATGCTTTGTATATTGACGGCCGTACCAAGGTGGCCAGGGATATCATGAAGGCGGCGATATAAAACCGCCCGCTGATTATTCCATGAATCAAACACGGCGTTGATCGTAAGGAAAAGTTGTTCTTTTGGATCCTCAGGAAAGGTTCGTTTTACATGTTTAAGTACAATTGATTTATATTCTGTAATCACCTGTTTCCAATCTTCAGCGGTTAGCTCGGTATCGGAATGGTAGCCTTTTTCTTCGCGGATATCTTCTAATCGTTGTTCAAAAAAGTAGTTCTCTACATTCAGGACCACATTACTGAACATTTGAATAAACCTGCGATAGGAGTCATAAGCAAATCGAGGATTGTTCGTAAGCTCTGCCATTCCTTCTACTGTGTCGTCATTCATGCCCAAGTTCAAAACAGTATCCATCATTCCTGGCATGGAATGGACGGCACCTGAGCGAACAGAAACGAGAAGCGGATTGGCAGGATCGCCTAATCGTTTATCTGTTTTAGCTTCAAGGGTGTGAAGGGCTTCTACTACTTCGGATTCGACTTCTTTCGAGATGACCTGGCCTGCATCGTAATAGGCATTACAGGCTGCTGTGGTAATGGTAAAGCCGTATGGAACAGGCAATCCAATTCGAGTCATTTCAGCTAAATTAGCGCCTTTTCCACCCAGAAGTTCCTTCTTGCCGTTTTGAGATTGATCAAATAGGAATACAAATTGGTTATTCATTATGCAAAGCTCCCCCTTTTATTAAACATGGCTAAAATGACGTCAGCTGTCTCTTCTATAGCTTTATTAGACACATCAATGATCGGACAGCCGATTTTTTTCATTATGTTTTGCGCACAATCCAGTTCTTCAAAGATCCGCTCTAATGAGGCATAATTTGCTGAGTTTGTTAAACCCAGACTTTTTAATCGTTCTCTGCGGATGTCATTTAATTTTTCAGGTGAGATGATAAGTCCAATGCACTTTTTTCTTGGAATCGTAAAAAGTTCTTGTGGAGGTGGGAGCTCTGGGATGAGAGGTACATTAGCTACCTTAAATTGTTTATTGGCTAGATACATAGAAAGTGGGGTTTTGGATGTTCGAGACACTCCAATAAGGACGATGTCTGCTTGTTTTAGGCCACGTACTTCCTGCCCGTCATCATATTTCACAGCAAACTCAATGGCTTCCACTCTTTTAAAATAGTTCTCATCTAACTTTCTCATTTGCCCGGGCTGTCGATTCGGCTGCATATCGAATGTTTGAGTGAACGCATCTAACAGAGGATACATTAAATCGACAGCCAAAATTCCTTCATCTAAAGCTCTGCGGTCAAGGTATTGCTTTAAGTCCTGAAGGGCAATGGTGTAAGCGATGATGGAAGGACTATACTTCGCATTCGAAATGACATTATTAATATCCTGATTGTCTTCGACATAAGAAAAGTGCTTAATTTCGACTTCTTTTCCAAAAAATTGGCTTGCTACAGCCTTTACCATTAGTTCAGCTGTTTCCCCGATCGAATCTGATACGACAAAGACCGTTTCTTTTTTAGTCACTATCAATCTCCTTATTCTTAAAGTAATAGAATCAGCCGAATAGAACGGCATATGGAAGTAAAGATCCAATACTTACCCCCTTGTTTTCCTCCCTTTATTGAAATGCCTTATTAAGTAAATGTGTCATACTATTTAATTTAATTAAGGATAATATAACACACTATTTAGGTGAGTAGTATAGTACCATGATTTGAGATTTGTTACAACAGAAAGATAAATTATGTTGGACTAATCAGAAAGATTGAACGAGCAATGATAATTAAGAATAGTCGTAGAGCAATAGTAAGGTTTGAGAACGATTTGACTGGATATTGACTGGATTTTAAAAAATATTGAAAAGAAAATTGCTCTTTTCTTAGATGAATGAGGATAAGTCTAAAAGTGCTCCACCTGTAAAAACTTGATGATGGTGAGCAGTCCGCATACCATCGCGAGCGTACGTAATGGGAAGAGTACGACTCCGTCTTCGATCATCGGATACGCAAGAAATGCCGGTAATCCGAGAGCGTGTTCGCCTCCTCCGAAATGAAGAAGAAGGAAACGGAAAGTCCTGCAACGTATGTGTTTGCTTTTTTATCAAACAATGCTGTCGTCAGCTGAGGGAATAACATACAGTAGACGAGGTCGGCACATAGATACCAGAGCGTGTACACGCTGTCTATGTTCAGTGCGACGATGGTTGCTGCGAGTCCAATAATGATAATAGAAACACGAATCGTACGCTTAATGTCCTTTCCAGTCGCTTTCGGTTTCACAAGCGGACGGTAAATATTCCATGCTGCCATGGAAAAAAGAGTCCATCGATGACATGACTGCTGCTGCTACGGCACCGAGCGCAACGATAGAAAAGACATAAGGTGACATATAGTTGATGACGTAAGCGAGAATCTCGGAAGCGGCACCAGGGCCTTCGATTCCGTAGCTCGCCCAGTCAGCAGAGAAACCTGCGACACCGATCATAACGGCCGGTACGGCAAGAACAATAAATAGGATACCGGCTGCAATCGAGAGCCACATCGCTGTATTTTCATTTTTCGAGGAAAGAACCCTTTGGAAATAAACCTGCCAAGGAATACCCCCGAAGATGAGCAGCAATGCATAGTCCCACCAGTTCCAGTAATAATTTCCACAGTCCGGATGATTCCAGCCATCGAGCGGCGGGAAGAGATTCGTAAATCCGCCCATGCCTTCTTTGTAAGCTCCCCATGCTTGACCGAGTCCACCGACTTCAGAGAGTGCAAACGGAACGACGAGGAATAGGCCGATGATAATCATGATGATTTGAGCTACGTCGGTGAGAGCAACTGACCACCTACCACCGACAAATGTGTAGGCGATGGCAATAATGGCGGAAATGATGATGGATGTGGTGAAGTCCAGTCCGAGAATCAGGCCGAACGTTGTTCCGAGCGCAACGAGAATCGCAGCACTCCAGAATAGTTCTCCTAAGAGTGGAGGCAGGTAAAGAACCCCTGCAACTTTTTTCCGAAACGTACTTCCAGTGGGTCGAGCATCGTCGTGAACTCGTACCTTCTCATTTTACGGGCGTAGAAAATACCACCAATAATAAGGCATAGCCCGTATCCCTAAGGTGCCTGAGCACAGACAATACCTGATGCGAACGTCGTCTCGGCTGTCCCTGCAATATATCCGCCACCCACCCATGTCCAATAAGCCCTTGCCATTCAAGGGCTTATTTGTTTATTGCAAACTTGTATCAATTACATTAAAAAATTTCGGAAAATTTACAAAAACATGTTTAATTATTAATAATATCCGAAACACAATTAATGTAACTACTTTAAGGAGGTATTAATTTGTTGAAAAGATTTTCTGTAGTAGTAGTAATGTTTTTGGTAACGCTTACAGGAATGCATAATCCTGTCTCCGCCGATAATCACGGGGAGCCACCTGTCAAAGAGTTGGAGCAGAAGTTCAATGAGTTGATTTATTTAGAGACTACAGAGGATGGCGAAGTGAAGAAATATGATTCCATGGACAGGTTAGAAGAAGAAATGAAGAGTATCATGGTTTGGCCGCTGGCGGACCATTACTTGGATACCTATTTCGATGAACGAGACGGAAAGTTGTACCTGAAAGAAATTGAAGGCCCTGTTCAGTTGAAGACGGACCAAGATTATACATTGGAAAAGGTTAGCGCTGATAAGTATAAACTGACCCAGCATGGTGAAAATCAATTACGAGGCGAATATAAATTGACAGTTACTTACAGTTATGAAGCTGGTAAATGGGTTTTCGGTGACCGTATGAACCATGTATCTTCTTCCGAAACCGGTGGAGAGTTACCTGATACGGCTACTTCTTTCCCAATCATAATGGTTTCTGGTGGTGCTATTATGGCACTCGGTGCCATTCTCCTTTTCTTCCGAAGGAAACCAACTGTTTAAATAAGGGTGGATGGACATGAAGAAACTCGGTATTTTGTTATTGCTCACAGGAATAATGATGATAGCTTTGGGCTGCTATTCCTGGTGGGAACAAACCCAGGCAGTCACCAGCAATGCGGAGGAACTTTACCAGCAGTACGAGAATTGGGATGATACCGCATATCAGCAACAGCTAAAATCCATCAGTGACAAGCAAAAGTCCCGTACCAAGCTTTATCAGCAAGGAGAAAGTGTCGGAAAGTTGGAGATTCCTCGTATAGGCACCCAATATGATGTTTACTGGGGCACAGATACTGATACGCTTAAACAAGGAGTAGGAATGTATGACAGTCAATGGACGGTCACACCGGACAATCCTGGCCATGTGGTTCTCTCCGGCCATCGTGAGACGGTGTTCACACAACTCGATGAAGTGAAAAAAGGGGACCATCTGTATGTAAATTACGAAGAAAAGACGTACGACTATCAGATTCGTAAAACGTGGATAACGGACGAAGAAGATCGTTCTGTTATTGTAGAGAAAAGCAAGCCGACACTTACCTTGACTACTTGTTATCCCTTCGATTTTGTCGGTTCTGCACCTGATCGTTATATTGTCCAGGCAGAATTAGTCTCAGTGGCCAAAAATGGATAAGCACCAACAATGCGCTGCAAAAGCAGCGCATTTCTTGATTCATACGACTGACATACTAGAGTATATTACCCTCATAGAAATAGATTTAAATAATTATGAATATTTTTAATTAATTTTATTTTTATCAAGATTTATATAAAGGTAGTAACCTATAAATTTCCTCTTTACTGGATCTTGACTGGGAGTTAGTGGTGAAGGTTGGTATCTTATTTAATCTCATTCTTACATGTTTAGTTTGAATCACCGACAATATAGATGCTTTCAACTCTTATATGTAAGTATTTCATGTATTCAGGAAATGGGCAGCATGATGTAATAACGCCTAACACCCTTTCATGAAAAGGACTTTGAAACCTGGAAAGCCTGAAATGACCAATTACCAGTCATGGGGGATAATCCCATGGCAAATACACCAACTATAAGTATTTCTGCTTCCTTCAGATTCCAGGTCGTCCGCCCTGGACACCCTTCCCATTGCCAAACGGCTACAACGACTTTCGCCGTTCGGGACTTGAATCCTAGAGTTTTTACCCATGCCGAGCACACTACTAAATATAATTATCCATCTGATTGTTGATTTTAAAAATAAATTCAGGATAAGAAGTAGCATCCCCCAACAGGCGGACTCTCTGAGTATGGGCTGGTTTTGATTTATCATTAAGTAGTGCCCGAAGAAAATCAGTTTTAGCAAAGTATGGTTGATCATTATGCTCCACCCATTCATTTAATTTAGATGTGGCTTCATGTTTTCTTTGAAGTCGGTATAAACATAAAATCATCCAACGAAAATAAACGGCTTGATTTAATTTATCGCTTGATTTCCAATCGTACCTTTAAGGATAACGCATATGCTTCTTTCTTTTCTCTAAGTGAAGAAGAGGTTAGATAGACGGTGTTCTAAAAGTGCTCCCCAGAAACTTCTCAACTCAAACAAAAAACGAGCAGCTCTTCCTTATAAAGAGCTGCTCGTTTTAAATTCAGTCTTCTCTCATTTCTGTTTTCAGCTTACTGAGAGGCTGCGGTGGGCAAGCCTTCTGGGTGAGTCGGGAAACAACGATGATGGTGAGCAGTCCGCATACCATCGCGAGTGTACGGAATGGGAAGAGTACGACGCCATCTTCGATCATCGGATACGGAAGAAATGCCGGTAATCCGAGAGCTGGTTCGCCTCCTCCTAAACGAAGGAAGAAGGAAACGGAAAGTCCTGCAATCGATCCGTATGTGTTGGCTTTTTTATCAAACAATGCTGTTGTAAGCTGAGGGAACAGCATACAGAAGACCAGGTCGGCACATAGATACCAGAGCGTGTACACGCTGTCGATGTTCAGTGCGACAATGGTGGCTGCTAGTCCAATGAGAATGATAGAAACACGAATCATACGTTTGATGTCTTTTCCTGTCGCTTTCGGTTTCACAAGCGGACGGTAAATGTTCCATGATGCCATGGAAGATGCGGAAAGGATGGAAGAATCCATCGATGACATGACCGCTGCGGCTATGGCACCAAGCGCGACAATTGCAACGCCATATGGTGACATGTAGTTGATGACGTAAGCGAGAATCTCGGAAGCGGCACCAGGGCCTTCGATTCCGTAGCTCGCCCAGTCTGCAGAGAAACCGGCGACACCGATCATAACGGCTGGTACAGCAAGGACAATACAGAGGATTCCGGCTGCAATCGAGAGCCACATTGCTGTTTTTTCATTTTTTGCTGAAAGGACCCTCTGGAAATAAACCTGCCAAGGAATACCTCCGAAGATGAGCAGCAAGGCATAGTCCCACCAGTTCCAATAATAATTTCCCCAGTCAGGATGATTCCAGCCATCGAGCGGCGGGATGAGATTCGCCATTCCGCCCATACCTTCCTTATAAGCGCCCCATGCCTCACCGAGTCCACTTACTTCAGAGAGAGCAAATGGAACGACGAGGAATAGTCCGATGAGAATCATGATGATTTGAGCTACGTCGGTGAGAGCAACAGACCACATTCCCCCGACAAATGTGTAGGCGATAGCGATAATAGCGGAAATGATGATGGATGTGTTGAAGTCCAGTCCGAGAATCAAACCGAACGTGGTTCCCAGTGCCACGAGAATCGCAGCACTCCAGAATAGTTCCCCTAAGAGTGCAGGAAGGTAAAGAACGCCTGCCACTTTTTTTCCGAAACGGACCTCCAGTGGGTCGAGCATCGTCGTGAACTCGTACCTCCTCATTTTACGGGCGTAGAAAATACCGCCGATGATCAAGCTGAGTCCGTATCCCCAAGGTGCCTGAGCCCAGACAATACCTGAGGCGAACGTCGTCTCGGCTGTCCCGGCAATATAACCTCCGCCGACCCATGTTGCGGTCATCGTGAACATCGCGACCCACAGCGGCATGGACCTGCCGGCGACCATCATATCTTTCGCGCTGCCGGATTTCTTATTAGCGGAAACGGAGCCGATGTAGAAGATGATCGCATAGGAGATGAACATGAAGATCAATGCTCCCCAATTGACATCGTTACCTGTAAGTGCGACGTACAGGGAAACGATGGCGAGTAACCCTAAAAATCCTAATAATCCTGCTTTTTCACCGTTCGTATTCTTTTTTTTTTCAGCCTGCTTCTTTTCTTGTTCTTCAGATGACTGCGGTTGCACGCTATCACTCCTTCTTATTTATAGGTTTAGTTATGGATCTGCTTGAAAGACAAACAGATAAAGTAAAGCCTGTAACAGAACCGGTTCATGTTAAATAGTTTAAAACGTTTAATAATTATTAAACAACAATATCTAATACCTTAACGTAGAATGAAAGTTTGTCAACTCGCTTCACAGGGGAAAATATGGCTCAGACACATAGCGCCAAGGCGTGAGCCGATGTGTAAAAAGTACGTGAGGGATGGTTCTGATTGCATTTTTTTAATTTGGGAAAGTTGTGACAGTAGGGAGGAACAGTCCTATTTATGGTTTAGATTCGAGTTTTAAGGTTATAGAATCTATGTACATGATGCTTCGTCAGGTTCAGACATCCTCTATTAAAAAAACAGGGGAACCCCAGACAATTTTCCCTCTATGGAACTTGTTTTCCCCACTATAGGCAACACCCCCTTATCTGATAAAAGAACGAAGTACAGCTGTTTACAACTAAAAATCCTTTTGCTAACATAAAATTATTCAAATTGTTTAAAAAAAATTAAATAAAATAAATATAACGAATGAGGAGGTACGATTTATGAAACAAATGTACATCAATGCCCAATGGGTAGATGCCCAATCAGGTCACACAAAAGACATCATCAATCCGTACAACCAGAAAGTCGTTGAGACCGTAGCTGATGGAAATGCTGATGATGCGAAGCTCGCCATCGCTGCAGCAAGAGAAGCATTTGACCATGGAGAGTGGAAAGAGACTCCTGGAGCGGAGCGCGGACAAAAAGTTCTCCGCATTGCCGAGTTGATTGAACGGGATAAGGAAGAACTGGCTAAACTCGAAACGCTCGATACCGGGAAGACGTTTGAGGAGAGCCGTGCGGATATGGACGATATCGCAGGCGTGTTCCGTTACTTTGCAGGTCTAGCGGACAAAGAAGGCGGCGAAGTGATCGAATCGCCGATCCCGGACAGTCAGAGTAAAGTCGTCCGCGAACCGGTCGGAGTGTGCGGTCAGATTACCCCTTGGAATTATCCATTGCTTCAAGCCGCATGGAAAATCGCGCCAGCTTTGGCCGCAGGAAACACGATTGTGATCAAGCCCAGCGAAATCACTCCACTTACTACAGTAAAAGTGACGGAGCTGATGGAAGAAGCAGGCTTCCCTAAAGGAGTGGTCAATCTCGTACTCGGCGACGGTGCAACCGTAGGGAACGAGCTGGCAGAAAGTAACGATGTCGACTTGCTTTCCTTCACTGGCGGTATTGAAACAGGTAAGAAAATCATGCAGACCGCAAGTAGCAATGTGAAAAATATCGCGCTTGAGCTTGGCGGGAAGAACCCGAACGTAGTATTCGCGGATGCGGATTTTGAAACGGCTGTCGATCAGACATTGAACGCCGTCTTTTTCCATGCCGGGCAGGTTTGTTCTGCAGGAGCGAGACTGATTCTTGAAGATTCCATCCACGACCGTTTTGTGGAAGAACTCAAGGAGCGCGCGAAACGCATCAAATTAGGGGATGGTTTCAAGGAAGAGACCCAGTCTGGACCGCTTATCACTGCTGAGCATCGCGACAAAGTCGAAAGTTATGTAGAGATTGGGAAGCAGGAAGGCGCGAACCTGCTTGTCGGAGGCGCACGCCCAGACGATCCAGAGTTGCAAGACGGATTTTTCTACCTGCCGACGATTTTCACAGAGTGCACTTCTGATATGAGAATTGTCCAGGAAGAAGTGTTCGGTCCAGTTCTGACCGTGGAGCGTTTCCAAACTGAAGAAGAAGCTGTGAACTTGGCGAATGATTCGATTTACGGACTTGCTGGTGCAGTGTTTACGACAGATATCGATAAAGCGGAACGTGCGGCAAGTAAGATGCGCATGGGTACAGTTTGGATCAATGATTTCCACCCATACTTTGCGCAGGCTCCGTGGGGCGGATACAAACAGTCCGGTATCGGTCGTGAGCTCGGTAAACCTGGTCTTGAAGAATATACAGAAACGAAACACATTTTCCGTAACGTGAAGCCTGAACCGATCCACTGGTTCAAGTAACTCGTCGGGATGAAATGTTGGCAAACATGAAGGAGGTTCTACCTATGAGTGAAGCATACGATATTGTTGTCATTGGAGCCGGTAGTGCGGGATCGATCCTCGGTGACCGGCTGAGTGAAGACGGAAAGAAAAGTGTACTGGTGCTGGAAGCGGGGCGCAAGGACTATGCGTGGGACTTGCTGATCCAGATGCCTGCAGCCTTGCCATTCCCTGCAGGTAAATCGCTGTACGACTGGAAATATGAATCCGATCCGGAGCCTTATATGAAAGGTCGCCGCATCAAACATGCCCGCGGAAAGTTACTTGGTGGTTCAAGTTCCATCAACGGCATGATTTATCAGCGGGGAAACCCGAAAGACTACGAGCGCTGGGGTGCCGACGAAGGAATGGACACGTGGGATTTCGCCCACTGCCTCCCATACTTCAAACGGCTGGAGAACGCACTCGGCACGGATAAAGATAACCCATATCGCGGTCATGACGGTCCTATCAAACTGGAAAAAGGGCCGGCGAAGAATCCGCTGTTCCAAGCCTTTTTCGATGCAGCTGTCGAAGCTGGCCAGTCCCGTACGCCTGATGTAAATGGATTTCGCCAGGAAGGGTTCGGGCCGTTCGATAAGCACATTTACAATGGCCGCCGTCTGTCCGCATCCCGTGCGTACTTGCACCCAGCGATGAAGCGTCAGAATCTGACAGTGAAAACTCGCGCCTTTGTCCAGCACATCGATATCGAGGGCGAGAAGGCTCGTGGCTTGACGTATAAACGAAATGGAAAAGAGCACTACGTGAAAGCAGGAGAAGTCATCCTTTCCGGTGGAGCGATCAATACGCCTCAGCTTCTTCAAATTTCCGGTGTCGGTGATTCGGAACATCTTCGCTCTGTAGGCGTGCAGCCGAAAGTGAACCTTCCTGGTGTAGGTGAGAATCTTCAGGACCACCTGGAAGTTTACATTCAGCACTCCTGCCCGCAGCCGGTATCCGAGCAGCCGAATCTGAACAAAGCACGGATGCCATGGATCGGATTGCAATGGTTACTAGCCCGCAAAGGACCAGCGGCAACGAGCCACTTTGAAGGTGGCGGATTCGCTCGTTCCAACGACGATGTCGACTATCCGAATCTGATGTATCACTTCCTGCCGGTTGCCGTACGCTACGACGGACAGAAAGCACCTGTCGAGCACGGATTCCAGGTTCACATCGGACCTATGTACTCCGATGCTCGTGGCTCACTGAAAATTCAATCCAATGATCCGAAAGCTCATCCGAGCATGGTGTACAACTATCTTTCAACGGAACAGGATAGACGGGAATGGGTCGAAGCCGTACGTGTGACTCGTGAAATCATGGCCCAGCCGGCGATGAAGCCATATAATGGTGGAGAAATTTCACCAGGCCTAGACGTGCAGACTGAAGAGGAGATCCTCGACTGGGTAGCCGAAGATGCAGAAACCGCCCTTCACCCAAGCTGTACTGCAAAAATGGGACCAGCATCCGATCCGATGGCCGTCGTCGATCCGAAGACGATGAAAGTCCATGGTATGGACAACCTACGCGTTGTGGATGCATCAGCTATGCCTTACGTTACCAACGGTAATATCCACGCCCCGGTTTTGATGCTGGCTGAAAAAGCAGCGGACATCATTAATGGTAAACAACCACTTGAACCTGAGCACCTGGATTACTACCAGCACGGTGTTCATCCTGCTGATGCAGGTACGCTAAAAGGTTGATTTGCAATTTCATAGGAAACGATACGAAATCAGGGGTCTTGTGAAGGCTCCTGATTTTGGTTTATGGTATAGTAGTGTGTGTGATGTGGTAATATTATATTGAATATAATAAACGTTTTAAAAATATAATACGAGAGGAGATGCCTCTTTTGGAAAAAAAGCCAGAAGAATTGATTGAACAAGCGGAGGGGGCTGTCGTTAATTCCATTGCCGAAACGATGGACTTATATGGTATCGCTCCATCAACCGGGCGATTATTTGCAAGGATGTACTTTAAGCATAAGCCGATGACGCTAGATGATATGAAGGATGATCTCGGAATGAGCAAACCGAGCATGAGTATTGCTGTCCGGAACCTGCAGGAGATCAGCATTGTCCAGAAAGTGTGGCAGAAGGGGTCGCGTAAGGATACCTTCATGGCGGAGAAGAACTTTTTTAAATATTTTTCTCATTTTTTTGGGAATAAATGGGATCGGGAGGCTAAGCTGAACCTCTCTGCGATTAATTATGCAGAAGGGATCCTTCAGCAGGTGGTTGAAGATAAGGAAGCAGAGGAAGAGATTATAGAAAGAGCGAAGGTGGATTATGCGCAACTTGAGGATTATCGGAAATATTGTAAGTGGCTCGAACGTCTGGCCGATTCCATCGAGTCTGGGGAGATTTTCGATTTTTTGCCGGTGGAAGAAGTGACTTCGGAGAAAAATAATTAGTTTCCGTGCCTGTCCCGCTCTGCTAAAATACTAACTTTCACATACGTTAACAACTAAAAAATCCACTCATATAAAAAATTGTCCATATTTTATTAGAACCCCAATGGGGCTGAATTTCGCTATTTTATTCTAATTCAATCAGAAGAGATAGTATTTAGAAGGAATCTGCTCTTTAAAGCAGGTTCTTTTTTGTGTCCAGTAATATACTTCCTGATGACATATTATAAAGGATAACTACTAAATGTTTTGAGGTCTCTACTATAAGGGAATTAAACATTTTTCACTTCCTCCCTTACGAAATCCTATGTCAGTGTAGTTCCCACATGTCCATTTGTTAAAACACTACTCCCTGAAATGTGCACTAAATGTACGGGAATAAAAGGTATCACATTGCTAATACGTTTTTCTCATGTATAGTGAAAGCATAATGCAGGAAGCGTGAACGTGGTCCTGAATATAACCAAGGGGGAATTAGAATGCGAAAGATAATCTTATCGACCGAAAGCGGCGCCGACTTACCGGGTGATCTAGCTAAAAAGTACGGTATTCAAGTAGTTCCCATGCACATTATTATGGATGGAAAGGATTATTTAGACGGTTCTTTGCCGGTCCAGGATATTTATGACTATTACGAACGTACGAAGAAAATACCTTCCACTACCTCCACAAACGCTCATGAGTATCAAGAATTTTTTGCAACTATAAGAGAGAATTATCCAGATTGCATCATTATACATATTGGTTATACATCAAAAGCGTCTTCTTCTTTTCAAAATGCTGTCATTGCTGCGGAAGAATTTGAAGATATTTTTCTCATAGATGCTCTGAATGTTACTGGAGGGTTAGCTGCGATTGTATTGTATGCTGCTGAGTTATTAGAAAAAGATCCGGGCATTGAACCGGAACGATTAGTTGAAAAAATAGAGGCAATCGTTCCTAAAGCAAGGCTGGCTTTCATCCCAGGCAGCCTGGAGTTTCTTAAAGCTGGAGGACGAGTAAGCAATATGGCTTCTCTGATTGGAGCTCTGTTGAAAATAAAGCCATGCATAGAGTTGAAGGATGGAAAGCTTATGCCTACAAAGAAGTATCGCGGGAAAATGGGTGGAGCTGCTGAAAAACTTTTGAGGGATTACTTAAATGAATTCGACATCGATAGAGAGCAGGTTTATTTTATCTACTCCATCGGACTCGATGAAAAGATCAAACAGCGGATGGATGAGCTTGCCGAAGAAAACGGATTCCGAAATATTAGATGGATTCAAGCGGGCGGTATGATTTCGACGCATTCTGGAGCCGGGGGTTTCGGGGTAGCAGGGTTAGAGCACTAGTACGGGGGCTATTGCTATGGTGTACCAGTTTATGATGAAGCAAAATCATCATTCACCAAGGGAAGATGAAGAGGTTGAAGGGACTTATTAAAGTTGGTCTTTTACGAATGATTGTCACGGGTGTTTTCATGCCTGTGGCAACAGTATGCTTATTGTACCTATACAATAAACAGGAGCGGAGAGATCCATGATTGGGATCTCCCCGCTTCTTAAATGAGAATCAAGCAGTTTTAAAATTTGATATCTTCTTCATTTGCTACGACCAATAATGTTTTACCCTTCTCTAATTCTTTGTGTAATTCCTTAGCCTTGGATTGTTCGAACCCGATTTCTTTCATCTTGGAAATCAACTTATCGTCTTTCCCACGGAAAATATTCTTTGTCGCTGTACCGAGTCCAGTTTCACTTACACCGATCTTGTTGGCATCTGTCTGTCTTTTCGCACGTCTGACGTGGTCATTGTCATGTGAAAGAATGTAAATATTATCTTCATCTACTCCATGTTCTTTAATTCTGTCGATAGATTCACCCATTCGTTCATCATCACCAAAAATTTGATAGTTCGGTTGCATTGATATCGCCTCCTTTAGAAAGAGGTTTCCCTGGGAGTAGAGCAACTTAAACAATGAAGAAAGTCCTGTTATCGGGAATAGAGTGACCTAATAAAATGAAACGTAATAAGACACCTTCAAAGTTGTAATACTACTTACATTTGGAGGTGTTTTTCTAATGGAAAGCGTATGCAGGGGGATAGGGATGGCACCGAAAGATCTAACAAGTGTATCCCATCTTCTTAAGCGATAACCCAAACCACGCCACTCTCATTTTTATTCCAATATCTTTTTCCATAACACTTTTCAATTCTTCAATATTAACCATACCAGATTCATCCATTGCCTTTCTCGCATATATAATACATTCAGTAAAGTCAAGTTTGTGATCAAGTATATTGTAAATGATTTGCCAAACTTGAGAAGCATTGACCGTGTTCTTTGAATTCGTTTCTTTATTTATTGATTCCCTTTCTTGCATTAGACCATTTTCGTTTACTTCTCTATAGGTCTTATATTTAGGCCGAAATATATCCTTAATACCAAGCCGTAAGTTATTATATTGAGGAAGGATCGGGGCACTTGTATATATTTGAAAACTACTGATCCCGTTTAGTCTGCAAGCTTCTGTTATTGCACGCTGATCTTCACCTTGACAATAACCTGATAATTTTGACACCAACAATAATTCCCGACCTGTTTTATAAGTTTTTTTATCATATAGTGCGATAAGCTTTCCAAATTCACTTGTTAACTTTTCTGTGTAGAACTTTTTTCCATTTTCATTCGCAGCTTCTGATACAAATAAACCAACAGTTTTTGGATATCCATTTCCTTTAACAGCATAGTGAGCAATGTAGTTCTCCCTTGTAAGAGGCAAATCCTTATTAATATTTTTCCATATTAGCTTGAAAAATTTAGAGTAATGATTGTGATCTAACACATTTTGAAGAAATTTATCTGTACTGAATAGACGCATGATATATTCATTTAAACCCGTGTTTTGTAAGCGTTCGGAGAAGTTCATCTTTCCAGGTTTAAAATAGGACTTTATCAACATTTTAAATACTTCTTTTATTGAAGTATCATTTGTATAACTATAATTATAGATTGCATCCGCATTTTGCCCGCTCATAAGAATCTCATATCCGTTTTCTTGTGCATAAGAAGCCATATGAATCCATAGTCTACCATCTTTATACTCGAATGGAAGTAGATCATCGAGTTTTCCTTGCCACTTATCGTAGAAATCTTTTATCTTAACTTCTACATAATTGATGTCTAAATTGTACTGTTCAGCAATTCTTTGAACTCCTGATTGATCTTTTAAGTTATCATCGAGCACTAAATCTTTAATTTCACCTGTTACATAGTGGATATTTACTTCTTTGTTCTTCGCAATACTAGCAATATGCATAGAATCAAGTCCTCCAGAGAGCATCATCAATGGCGCTTTCTCCTCACCTGAAAGGGCAAATAAAACCTCAGTGATAGCATCTTTTATGTTTTTATATTTCGGTTTTGGCATCTTCAAATAACCTTCAATTACCTCATTATTTATGAACTTATATACTTTAGTAGGCGTTAATAAATGAATCTTCTTATAAAACGTTCCACCACACCACGTGTGATCCCAATTCAAGAAATAAAAGATTTGAAACCAATCTAAATCTGGATCTGTTTGCTGTGGTAGTGAATATAAGTCGTTACTAATGAAAATATCCTCCGAAATTTCATTCATATACATCCGACAATGGCCATAAAAATCCACCGCGAAATTAATGATTTCCCCGTTTTTGGTTTCTACAAAAAAGCAATCACCAGTCAATCGAGGGATCAGGTCGGTAAACTTGATGTTTCTTAACTCACTTAATTTTTCAGGGGAAAATACTGATGAGTCTAGTAGAAGTGGTTTTCCATATAACCACAGCTGGGAGTCATTATTTGTTACATCTATGATATAACTTGGTATTACATCTGCCTCCCATTTACCAGTTGTCTTATTAATAGAGATTTTCATACGATTCCTCCTCATATAAATTTATCGCTCAAATGTATATGGGTGACCCTAATGGCTGGGAAACGTTTGAATATCGAAAAGGATGTATTGTGATCCTCCGTGACCGTCATCCCTCGAAGCGGTAAATCGCTTTTTTGTCTACGGAATCTGGAAGGGTAAGAAGGTCCATCGTTCAAACGCGTTTGCAAATCAAGTACTTTTCTAAATAATCAAATCTCACTAACGGCTGGCAAAATAGATTTAAATCCGAGAGCCATGATGTTTCTGGAAAGGAAACTTATAATACATTTTCAAGTAATATTTATAAAGTCGATGAGTATTTATAAGATGAATTGACCAGGAGGTATCAAATGTGAAAACAACTGCTATAATCCCTCTAAGAAAGGGTTCTAAAAGTATAATTAACAAAAATAGAAAAAAAGTATTGGGGAGACCGTTATTCACATGGGTTTTAGGTGAAGCAATTGCTAGTAACCTTGATGAGATATACATTTACACAGATGACGATTTGATAATAAATTATGTTAAAAATGAGTACAAATGGTCTGCTAAGGTGAAAGTATTGTTCAGAAGTGAGGAAAGTGCTACTGATGAAGCTAGCACGGAATTAGCTATGAAGGAATTTTCTGCAAAAATAAAATATGATTATGATGTTTTATGTCTTTTGCAGGCAACTTCTCCATTGACGACAAAGGAAGATATTAATAGCACACTGGAAAAAGTAGTAAATAATAATTTTGATTCGTGTTTAACCGTTGTAGAATATAAAAGATTCTTCTGGAAGGAAGAAGGAGTTAGTTTAAACTATGATTTTAGTAATAGACCTAGAAGACAAGAATTCAAGGGAACTTTAGTAGAAAATGGAGCAGTGTACGTTACGACTAAATCCCAATTTATCAATTCAGGCAATAGGCTGGGTGGTAATATAGGGGTGGTTAAAATGCCTGAAGATACACTTACAGAAGTGGATGAACCAAATGATTTAGTCGTGGTAGAAAAATTATTAGTAAATCGTTTAAAACAATCTAAAGGAGTACCTGCGACCATTAAAGCAGTAGTCTTTGACGTGGACGGAGTTTTTACAAATGGGAACATAACTTATTCCACGGATGGGGAGTTTTCTAAAGAATTTAATATGCAGGATGGAATGGGAATTGAGTTACTTAGAGAATGTAACTTACCAATAGTTGTCATGACTTCAGAAAAAAGTGACATAGTGGTTCACAGAATGAATAAATTACATATTGAACATGTTTACTCGGGTGTAAAAGATAAATACTCCTTGTTGGAATATTTATTGAAGGACCTCAATCTCAAAAGAAATGATTTAGCATATGTAGGTGATGATATTAATGATTTACCTAACATATGTTCAGTAGGGTGGGGGATCTGTCCTGCTAATGCAATGGAAGAAGTTAAGATGGAAAGTGATGTAATTCTAACAAATAGAGGAGGGTTTAAAGCCGTTCGAGAAGTAGTGAAATTCATCATGAATTACAACAAAAGATTTTAGGAGGAATACTTCTGAAAAAGTCTAAAGTGATCGCTGAAATTGGGGGGAATCATAAAGGTGATATGGCTGTTGCAAAAGAATTAATAAAAGTAGCAAAAATTTTTTGCAATGCTGATATTATAAAATTTCAAACAAGAAACATTAAAGTATGGGCGGAGAGAATGCCTGATATGTATAACGGTCCACATCCAAATCCACATAATTCATACGGTAATACTTATCAGGAACATAGAGAATTCCTAGAATTTTCTATAGATCAGCATGTGGAACTGAAAAGATATTGCGAGGAAATAGGAATTACTTATAGTACTTCTGTGTGGGATATTGACTCGGCAAAAGGGATAGCTGCATTAAACCCTGAATTCATAAAGATTCCATCTGCTTGTAATACAGATTACAGGATGTTGGCATGGTTGTGTGAAAATTATTCGGGAGAAATTCACGTCTCAACTGGTATGACCGACAAAAATGAGATTGATCGAATAATGAATTTGTTTATTGAAAAGAAAAGAAACAAAGATGTAGTTTTATATAACTGTACATCAGGCTATCCAGTTCCATTTGAGGATGTAGCTTTGTTAGAAATAAATAATCTTAAAAAAAAGTATGGAAATAAAATAAAAGCTATAGGTTTCTCCGGGCACCATAGAGGAATTGCAGTAGATATTGCAGCTTATACTCTGGGTGCTGAATATATTGAGAGACATTATACGCTTGATAGAACATGGCAAGGTACGGATCATGCAGCATCATTAGAGCCTGAGGGAATAAGAAGGCTAGTCAGAGATTTAGAAAGTGTTAGAAAAGCACTTAATTATAAAGAAAAAGAGATCTTAGATATCGAACAAATTCAAAGAAAGAAGTTGAAATATGTAGGAAAATACAAAAGGTAAAGGTTGGTACTAAGTGAAGGCACTTCACATTGCAAGTTTTAATGGGAATATTGGAGATATAATAAATCATGCTGGATTTGATGCGCAATTCAAAAAGAATGTTTGTAATAATATAGAATTCGTAAGGGAAGAGATTCGAGATTATTATAAAGTTAGAAATCATAAAAGTTTTAACACGGAAAAATTCATCAAATTAGCTAACAGATTTGATCTTATAGTTATTGGCGGGGGTAATTTTTTATCTCCATGGTTAGAAGTATCTAACAACGGTACAACATTTGATATATCAATTGATAATTTGAAAAAAATTAAAACCCCTATTTTATTCAATGCAGTCGGTTGTGAAGGAAGCTTAGGATACAGTGAAAACACAATTCATAACCTAAGGGAATTTTTGGATCATATTCTTTTATCTGAAGCAAGTAATAACTATTTTTTCACTGTAAGAAATGATGGATCGTATTCTTTTATAAAAGATGTTATTGGCAAGAAATACTCAAATAAAGTCTTTGAAATACCTGACAATGGCTTCTTTTGTCCTACAGAGAATTTCCAACTAAGTAATGACAAAGAAAAAATATTAGGTATATCAATTTCAGAAGATAGATTAAAGGCAAAGCTTTCCCTGGATGAATATCAATCTTTTATTAAAAAACTCACCACAATCATTTCCTTCTACGTTAAAGAATCCTATAATATTAAATTTATCCCTCACACCTTTAATGATTATAAATTTTTAATTGATTTGTTCGATTACCTGGAAGATAGTATCGTTAGAAATAATATTATTGTAAGTGGATTACAGACTAATAGCAAAAGTGGCAAAGAAGTAATTGCCTCTTATGTTAACTGCGATCAAGCTCTTGTGATGAGGTTTCATGCAAGTATTTCGTGTGTAAGGCTAAATATACCTTTTGTTGTCTTGACTTTAGATCAAAGACTTCTATCATTATTCAACAATCTGGATTTAGAAAACATTGTAAACATTAATAAAAATTGCGATGCTTTTGATATTATTGGCCATTTCAAAAAAAGCTCGCACAATTATGCTGATTTATTGGATCAACTTTATATATCACATTCATATGTTTTTAACAGTATAAAGAGGTGGGTAAATACCCATGTAACCTCAGGTTAAAATTAAAACGACGGAAATATGGACAGTAAGTTAGGCTTTTTCCCATAGGCCATCAGACTGCAAGTAATTTTTAGTAAATAAAGGATATTATTAAACTTCGTAACTACGATCATTACATTAAAAATGGATACACATAAATCTCTTCCATCGTTTCCATATATTTTTCCGGGGTCAACTTTAGTACCGCCTCTAATGTTTTGTCAGGTTCGAATAATTTTACTTTCCAAATATTCTTCAAGAAATTAAATTGGGTAATTAGTTCATGGACAGCAAATGCCTGCCAAAAGCTGTTTTTTTCTCTTTTTTTAAGTTGATAGCCTTTATAATGAGGTGTGTTTGTCAAGTATAAATTACAATGGAAAACTTTAACATATTTAGGGTTGAAGTGGAGGATGTCGAATAACACGTTGGGGAGGGCATTTGGATTTCCGCTAAATAGGAATTCAGCAGGTAAAGGAAAAAAAGCTCTACCTTCCTGGTTAGATATTTTGTCTTTCTGGTACTGATATCGAATACTTTTAAAGCACGAAAATTTTACATCGTTCAGGAAATAAGTATCTTTATTATTTAAATAGTTTGCTGTTCCACCATTATAATAAGAAACATCTATTCGATTACCAAAACCGTTCTTTGGTAATTCTCCTTTATAATTAAACCTGATCACAACATCAAAGGAGTTGATTTCTTTGGATAAATCTTCTATTACCGGCGCTGGTCCAACAATGGCTACCCTTTTCCCGCTTATATAATTAAAAAATGTCCGATCCGCTTTTGAAAAATTAGGTTCACATAAAATGTTGGCCTGTTTTTTATCACCTTTCAGTATGGTGTGGAATATTTCCCATCTATCCAATAATGACTTATCAAAGTCATTTTTTTTGATCATAGCGATAGTTTCATTCGCACTCTTGAGGTCTCCTTGGTCAGCAAATGCTTTCAAGGATTGTATTGAAGTATTATTAAATGATTCTCCAAATGAGTTATTTGTTGCACTCTCAATTCCTTTTGTCCTTGCAACATGAGCAACTTTAAAAAGACCATTGGATATTAATAAAAACACAAAACCATTCCACTTTATAGTCGGTAATGAATTTGCGCTCAGTTTAGACGTATGTTCGATAAGCACTTCTGAATAATTAGATGTGTATTTTTTTATATTGTGCCTTTGTTCTATAGCTCTTAACACCTTCTGTAAATAATCACTAGGTAACCCTTCATAATTTTCTAAGTTACTATTATATACATCGTTTAATTTTGATAACCCCTTCTGAAAAGCCTTATTATCTCCAACTTTCAATATATTTGTTATCTCGTTTGATTCCATCATTTATTTTTCATGCCACTTCTTGGCTTTTTCTTTATATCAATTGATATGGTTTTATAATTTTGAAAGCTTCTTTTATATGAAAAATTTAATCTTTTCAATTTTTTCTCTCCTAGAATTTATAATTTCTTAAACACCAATATAACTTAGGTTTAAGGCAATTTATTCTGGTTTTTTCATTCTCTATCATACATATGATTAAACTAATGTTTTTGTTACAGTTACATATTAAATACATGATTTAGGTTGAAAATATTAATCACTTTTTCAAACGGAATTTAGTACTATTTAGCCTTTCCCTCTTATTTAATAGCCTTCGCTTCAAGTCTATACTCCTTACTTGTGAAGTTTTTAATCTATGCTGTAATAGGGATGGAACATATTTCCTGAATATTTACATATAGGTTTAAATGGGGGGGAGATGTTGGTGGAAAATAATAGTACTTTAAGATATCCGAATGATTTGCTTTCAATCATCAGAAATGGTTTGCCTAAACAGGGGGAGTCCAAAAGAATTCTAATCATAGGAGCGGGAATGGCAGGGCTTGTTGCCGCTTCATTACTTAAGCAAGCAGGTCATGATGTGACTATATTAGAAGGCAACAATCGTATTGGCGGGAGAGTTTATACGATTAGATCACCCTTCTTTGGATTTGGGAATTACTTGGATGCTGGTGCAATGAGAATTCCGACAAATCACAAATTAGTGATGGAATATATACGGAAATTTGGTTTACCTGTTAATCCTTTTATCAACACCTCGCCCGAAGATTTGATTTATGCAAATAATGTCCTTACAACTAGGGAGTATTATGAAATAAATCCAGACGTTTTAAATTTTCCTTTGAAAGAGAATGAGAAAGGGAAAACTGCGAAAGAGCTTTTTTTGGAAGCTACCCAGCCTTTCATCGACCTATACTATGGTAGTACACTGGAGGAAAAGCAAAGACTGAGGGAGAAGTATTCTCATTACTCGATGAGAGAATTTTTAAAGTACAATCCCTTCAGCATTGATATGTCAGATGCTGCTATAAGGAAAATGTATGTTCTTTTAGGAATTGAGGGGTTTCCAGAGTATTCATTCATTGATATCTTAACTGATATCGCCTTCCCGATTTTCAGTCAATCTATAGATTTTATTGAAATTACGGGTGGGAACGATCTATTACCATGGTCTTTTTATCCTGAGTTAAAAGATAACATTTGGTTTAATCAGCAAGCTGAAAAAATATATCAGACCGAAAGTAGAGTAAAGGTTGAGACTATAAATCCTCAAACGAAATATAAAAGATGTTTTGATGCAGATTATGTAATTGTAACTATTCCATTTCCTTTGTTTCAATTTATAGATGTTTACCCCTATGAATCTATTTCATTTGAGAAATATCAAATAATAAGGGAACTGAACACTATAAATGCTGTCAAAATAGGAATGGAATTTAAGACCCGTTTTTGGGAGAGGGCAGGTGTAGGAAATGTTGTTACCGATCAACCGACGAGGTATTCCTACGTTTCAAGTCATGGCTTGGGCACTCATGGACCTGCCGTGTTATTAGCCAGTTACAGTTGGGGGCATGATTCAGAATTGTGGACGAGTTTACCCCTGGAGAAAAAAATCAAGGAAGCTCTCACAGATCTTTCTCAAATATACGGGGATATAGTATATGATGAGTATGTTACAACTGTGGCTTACGACTGGGGACTTAATTCCTTTTCAGCTGGAGCTTTCACTTTGTTTCTTCCAGATCAAGGGGAAATGTTAAACGAAGTGATGAGAAAACCGGAAGGGCGGTTGCATTTTGCTGGGGAAGGAGCTTCCAGTTTTCATGGTTGGATAGAAGGGGCAATTGAATCCGGTATTAGGGAAGCGTATGAAGTTAATAAAAGGATATGAAGTTACGGATGATAAAAAATTATTATATAAGCTGGTTTCAAAGAATTTATGACAATTACCATTGAAAATATATGGTTAGGAAGGAAGCAGGAAAGGATGAGTATGCTTGCTGATATTAAATAAAGAAGAACTAACTGGTTTGGTAGATATGGGAGAAATCATAGAGCGCACAGCTGTCGCATTAAAGGAATTTTCAGCAGAAAGAACAGTTACACCTATTCGTGCTGCCTTACCCTTTAATGAAGGTCAAAATACTGCATTAGTCATGCCTTCCGTAGCTGAAGAACTGGGAGGCGTGGGCTTAAAAGTAGTAACCGTAGCTCCAAATAATAATCAATTAGGGAAGAAAACCATAAATGGTGTGGTCATGCTATCAGACTTCGAAACCGGAGAACCTACCGCACTATTAGAAGGTTCTTATTTAACAATGGTTAGAACAGGCGCTTTATCTGGGGTAGCCACGAAATATTTGTCCCGTCAGGATTCTAAAAAGCTTTGTATTATCGGTACAGGGGCTCAAGCTGAAGGGCTGGTTGAATCTGTACTCTCTGTTCGGGATATTGAAGAGATTTCCCTTTTTAATCGTACAGAACAAAAAGCACACGAATTTGCTGAATATATTAAAGGGAAATTTGATAAACGTGTACGAGTATATTCAGACGCAAACGATGCTGTAAGTGAAGCTGATATTATTGTTACTGCAACAAACTCTTCAACACCGGTATTTTCTAAGTCATTAAAACCAGGTGTTCATGTGAATGCAGTAGGTTCTTTCAGGCCGACGATGCAGGAGTTACCCTCTCATGCAATGCCCTCAGCCAACAAAGTAGTGGTGGAATCAAAAGAAGCAGCTTTAGAAGAAACCGGTGATTTGCAAGTTCCAATTGAGGAAGGTATTTTTAAACCGAGCGACATCTATGGTGAGCTTGGGCAAATCGTGTCCGGAGAAAAGGAAGGCAGAGTCAGCGAAGAAGAAATCACAGTTTTCAAATCAGTTGGACTAGCTGTTGTGGATATTACAGTAGCCCAATATTTTTATAATAAAGCTATTGAAAAAAAGATAGGAACGAATGTTCAATTATAATTTGTAATTAAAGGTCTTTATTCCCCTTCCTTTTAAAAGCTCCCAAATGGCTTTGAAGAATAGTAGAAATTAACTTTCACCTTGGTAAGCTGATTTATGACCATTTCACAAAAATCAATTCTAAAGAAGGAAAAAAGAAGAATTGCTATGGCAGCTTCTAAAGTTCGTTTTTCTGTTGTAGTTTTCTCGGTTCTGCGTTGCAATTTTTAAATATTTCGTAATGAAGCCTCTCCTTAAGCTATTGATTAAGGGAGGCTTTTTTCTATTCTAATAGCTATGGTGTTCACTTTCTTGATTGTGAGAAGTCTATGATGCCGGGGCGGGGGATTTGCTTTCCTTAAAATAAGTAGTAATCATAAGAATCACAAAAGGTAAGGAGCATAAACAATCAAAAGGATAATAACCCATATTATATCAACGAAGTGCCAGTAGTAATTGAATATCTTATGTTTTTCCTTAAAGAGATTAAAAGGTAAAACTCTTCCCTGGATGAAAAGTACTATCATCCACCCCAGTCCAAACGTTACATGGGAAGCGTGCAATCCGACTAGTACATAATAAGATGACAAGAAATTGTTCGTAGATATAACGTGTCCTTCCATGATGAATTTACGAAACTCTTCTAATTCAAAGTACATAAAAGCAGCGCCTAATAAAAACGTAAGCCCAATCCCTGCCATGATCAGTTTCATATTTCGATCGTTCAGCCCTTTTTCCGCAATAAGGAGGGTCCCACTGCTTGATAGCAGAAAGATGGAGGCAAGGATGGTTGTCTTCAATTCGAATAATTCACTAGGGTGCGGGCCGACCTGAGGAGGAGTGTAAATGATATAAGTAGCAAATAATGTACTGAACATTATCGCTTCAACGAAAAGGTAGATGAAAAAGCCTGTTTTTTTATCATGAAATAAATCATGAGACGTGGTCTTACTACTCATTCTCCCTCTCCTCCTTCTCATATACGGACTTCCGCTCATCATTGAAGGCTCTTATTATAAAGGTACCTAACGACATTATCCCACCTGAAATTTGCATCCATAGCCACCCATAAATAAAACCAAAACTCAGAATAAATAAACCAGCAGACAAGAACAATGGCTGAATCGTGGGTGCAGAGATAGGTGTCGCCCTGTGGTTCTCTGTAGTAGGGATTTGCTTATTATTAATTTTCGCCCACCAAAACATATCTCTTCGTTCAATGATCGGCATCTTTTCAAACGGGTGCTCTGGTGGCGGTGACGGAATACTCCATTCCAATGTACGTCCATTCCATGGATCGTTCTCTACTTGTTTATTTTTTCGATGGGTTTTTACGATATTCCATAGGAAAAATAACATGGAAAAGCCCATGAGGTAAGCTCCAATACTACTAATAAAATTGTAAGCCCATATGCCATCGTCATATGTATAATCATAGACACGTCTAGGCATACCATTGAGCCCGGCTAAATGTTGAAGGAAGAACGTCATATGGAAACCGATGAGAAAAAGCCAAAAATGCCATTTCCCCAATTTATCATCTAATTTCATACCCGTCATTATTGGATACCAATAGTATATGGCAGCAAATGAAGCCAATATTGTAGAACCGACGATAACGTAATGGAAGTGGGCTACAACAAAGTATGAATCATGGAACTGCATGTCAGCGGCAGCTGAACTAAGCATGACTCCAGTGACTCCACCCATTACGAAGGTAGGGATAAACCCCAAAGCGAACAACATAGGGGCCTTGATGCTAATAACCCCGCGCCTCATCGTGAAAAGCCAGTTAAATACTTTGATCCCTGTAGGAATGGCTATCAGCATGGAAGCGACAGCAAAGAATGTATCAGAAAATGGGCCTAGTCCCACTGTAAACATATGGTGTGCCCATACCATTAATCCGAGTAAGCCGATTAATGCCAGTGCTGCCACCATAGAGGTGTATCCGAACACATTTTTTCTTGAGAAGTTAGAAATAATGTCGGAAAAAATACCAAACGCCGGTAAAGCGATGATATACACCTCTGGGTGGCCGAATATCCAGAAAAGGTGCTGCCAATAAACCGGATGACCTAATTCCCCCAGAAAGAAAGTGGCTCCGTAAAGCCTGTCAAATTGTAACAAGAGCAAGGCGATGGCCAGTACTGGGAAAGCAATGAGAATTAAAAAAGAAGTAATTAATGTCGCCCATGGAAAAAGGGGCATTCTCGTAAGCTTCAGTCCTGGAGCTCTTAAGCGTATTATGGTTGCCATCATATTAATAGCGGCAAATATAGTCCCAAGCCCTGAGACTTGGAGTCCGAATATGTAAAAATTGTTATTTGGTCCAACAGTAAACGAGTCGGTAGATAGAGGGGCATAGGCAGTCCATCCCATGTTTGGCGCAGCGTTAAAGAAAAATGCAAGAAAGAATATCGTTCCCCCCGTTAAAAATAAATAAAAACCAACCAAGTTTAAAAAAGGGAAAGCTAAGTCATTCGCCCCGATCTGCAGAGGGACAGCCACATTCATCAACCCGATTAAAATTGGAGTAGCTACAAAAAAGATCATCATTGTACCATGTGTGGTGAACAACTCATTAAACTTCTCTCCCTGAAAAACCCAAAATTGGTTTTCTGGCGAGATAAGCTGGGTTCGCATTAATAAAGCATCCACTCCCGCTCTAAAAAAGAAAAGCATCGAAAAGAGGATATATAATGTCCCTACTTTCCTATGATTGGTGCTTGTTGCATAATCCCAAACCAGCGGCCAATAGCGCTTTTTTGTAATCCAATATAAAACGATAGGAAGTGCTATGATGGCAGATATCCAGCCTGCAATAACGTCAGAAGGTATATTGATAAGGTTGCCGTTAAAAGTGAATTCCATAGGTTCACCCCTTTTTATCGTTTATTTTTCTTTTGCCAGCCACTTCTCGAAGTCTTCCACTGGTATTACTTCAGTAACAAATCTCATATCAGCATGCAAAATACCGCAGAACTCTGCGCATTTTCCTTGGTATGTCCCCACTTCATTCGGAGCTACCTTTAATTTATTTTCCTTTCCCGGGATAGCGTCTTTTTTCCCCACTAACCTAGGAATCCAAAAAGAATGAATCACGTCTGTGGATTTTAAGTGGAAAACCACTTCTTTGTCGACTGGAAGCACTAACTTATCATGCGTTTCTCTTCCATTTTCATATTGGAAAGTCCATCTCCATTGTTCACCAACAACATTGACGTGGAGAGCCTCTTCCGAATTTGCATCTGTATCCGATACTTGAAACGTATATATTATCGTAGGAATAGCTAATCCGGTAAGTAAAATTATAGGTACGGTCGTCCAAATGATTTCCAACGTACGGTTCCCTTCCTCATGCTGTGGGATATCTGTCCTGTTTTTATCTGTTTCTCGATATTTGACGGTAAATAGAATGAAAAGTATGGATACCACTGCAACGACAAACATCATAATGCCAAAACTCAAATTGATCAGGAAAGCTTGATCAGCTCCTGTCTCACTTATCGGGTTAAGCGTGCGAAGATTACAACCAGACAAAAATGGAGCGGTCAGGAAAATGAACCATCTCTTCATATGTAACTCAACCTTTTCCTAGAATTTTGAAAGCCATACTAATCTAAGTAACCCATAATATAAGCATCGAAACCCTTTATATAAAAGCTGTTTAGTAACTATTCATTTACGCATTCTCAGGGAAGTGTCTCGAGGTCTTTTGAAAACTCTTTAGAATATGGGTGTTGGGAAAAAACACTATCATGGTTTTTATCTTACTCCGTGAAGAGCTACTGAAGAAAAAGGATATTTCTTCAGTAGCGAAGTTGAAAATTATTTCCTCTGAAATAGTAAAGTTCGGCCCAATACTAAGGAAAAGTAAAACGTTAATTATCGTCTGCCTTAGACCCGGACATCCAAGACGTTAATATTTTTTCTCATTCCTAGCATCGTCATGGCTGGAGGTGCTCAAATGATCGGATACCGAATGAATTTGACTGAGCTCTTTTTTGTATTTAATATGTTGACGTGCAAATTTCCTTGGGGTATCAAGACCAGCAGCAATGGCCGAATTGTATAAGCCTTCTCTTAAAGACACTAAATAATTACACGTTCGATATTTCTTTTCTTCAATTTCCAGAGCTTTTTGAAGTTTAGGGTCAGTGGTTGCCACTCCTACTGGACAGTTATTCGTATGGCACACCTCTGCAAGTATGCAGCCTACGCTGATCATAAATCCTCTCGCAATATTTACCATATCTGCACCAAGTGACAAGGCCATTGCGATTTTGTCAGGAGTAACAAGTTGACCGGATGCAATTATATGGGTCTTGTCGCGGATTCGATATTTAATCATTAAATCGTGGACCAGAGGTAACGCAGCAAAAGTTGGCAGACCTGCTGAATCAGCAAGTTCAAAATAGGAGGCTCCAGTTCCACCATTCCCTCCATCTACGGTAATAAAGTCAGGAACCGATTGTTCCTCGCTCATTATTTTAATCATATCTTCTACTTCATCTTCTGACCCTACTACAATTTTTATTCCAACAGGTTTACCGCCGATTTCTCGCAATTCCTGGATAAAGGAGAGCATTTCCTTTACATTATCAAATTGATGGAAACGATTGGGGCTGTCAATATCTTCGTGAGGTTCCACGTCCCTTATAGTGGCGATTTCTTCTGTAACTTTTTTAGCAGCTACATGTCCTCCACGCGTTTTTGCTCCTTGGCCTAACTTTAATTCGAAAGCTTTTACTTGCTCAACCTCCGCTTTCTTTTTAAATTCTCCCCAAGAAAATTCCCCATCTTTAGTTCGGACCCCAAATAACCCCGGGCCAATCTGCATGATTACATCAACATCACCCTTAAGGTGATAAGAAGTCAAACTTCCTTCGCCTGTATTCATCCAAGTGCCGCCAGCCATTCCTAACCCTTTGGATAAGGCTGTGATGGCGTGGTCCCCTAAGGAACCGAAACTCATGGCTGATTGACCAATAAGGCCTTTAGTTTTAAAGGGGTGTTTAACAGTGTTTTCTCCAATGACGATTTGATCTTCTTCAGGTAGATAAAAAGGATCTAGTTTATCCTCCTTTCTATGCTCTTTTCTTGTGAAAAGTTTATTTTCATCAATTTCATATAAATAGGTTTTAATCTTTGGCTCTTGCACGACTCTTAATTCCTCATATTGTGTTGGAAACAGAGTATTCGCTATATAATAACCATTAGACTCAAAATCGCGATTAGATCCAAAGCCGATCATTCGACTATTATATTTACCAGCCACATTTACAAAAGTGAACTCGCGCCTATTGAAAGGTTTCCCGGCATTATCCTCATTATATAGATACTGCCTTAGCTCTGGCCCCATCTTCTCTAAAACGTAACGTGCTTTTCCAAGAATCGGATAATTCCGTAAAATTGAATGTTCATCCTGCCTTTTATCATGGAAATAAAGACGGAATGTTATGAAAGCCGGTACAGCAAACATGAGCAATACTAAAATCGCTAATAAGATGAGCATTACGTTTTCAAACATCTTACCACCTCCAGCTAAACCATGTATGGACCATAACAACCAGGGTAATACAAACCCATTGGACATCAAAAAAGGGAAATAACAGTCATGACTTTATGTTTTTTACGAACAAAATTTGTATGTATTTTACATCCACTGAGCTGTCACATAGAGCACTGATAAACAAAATTGCTTCATACTCTTCTCACTTATATCCTTGCTATATAACCTGTAACCAGAACGAAGTTTATTTAAACTAGTAAAAAAGGAAGCAGGTGATTCATTAATACAGGGTGAATCTCTTTCCGTATAGGGGTAATCTGTCGTATGTTTATAACACTATCAATCGCACACTTTTTGGAAACCGTGGATTATTTAACTGGACCCCATGTTACTATAAAGCTGTTTCTTTCGTTTAATAAATATAGTAGGGCAACTTATCTACTGAATTTTTCATGAGTAACTGAGTTTCTTCTATTAGAATAGTCTCAATTTAATAATGTCAACAATGCTTCTGACAAACATGCATTTAGATTAGATTGAACTGGCCCTGTAACCGCTTTAAAATTAAGTTAAAGATAAAGTATCAAAGAGACGAGGAGGAAATTTGATGGCTCAAAACAATGAGAAATCAGGAGTTAGGGCGAGAGTCCAGAAGTTCGGCAGCTTTTTAAGCAGTATGATCATGCCGAACATTGCTGCGTTTATCGCCTGGGGTATTATCACTGCTTTATTTATCCCAGATGGATGGTTACCGAATGAAGACCTTGCCGGTATGGTAGGGCCTATGATCAACTACCTATTGCCATTATTAATTGCTTTTACAGGTGGACGTTTGATTCATGGGTTACGTGGTGGAGTTGTTGCTGCAACAGCTACCATGGGTGTCATTGTCGGTTCACCGGATACGCCGATGTTCCTTGGGGCGATGGTCGCAGGTCCGATTGCTGGTTATTTAATGAAGAAAGTGGACGAATTCTTTGAAGGAAAAGTTCGTCAAGGCTTTGAAATGCTCGTAAATAACTTCTCCGCAGGGATTTTAGGTGCGGTGTTGGCTATTGCTGCTTACTACACGTTAAGCCCGCTCTTCTCAGGTATTACTGAGGTTCTCGGTATGGGTGTAGACTTCTTGATCTCTGCTGGTTTACTTCCATTAGCAAACATATTCATAGAACCTGCCAAAGTCGTGTTTTTAAACAATGCTATCAACCACGGTATCTTAACACCGCTTGGTAGCGAACAATCTGTTGAAACAGGGAAATCGATTTTATTCTTACTTGAAGCGAACCCTGGTCCTGGACTTGGCGTCTTACTAGCCTTTATGTTCTTTGGTAAAGGAGCGTCCAAACAAACGGCTCCAGGGGCAGCGATTATTCAGTTTTTGGGTGGAATACATGAGATCTACTTCCCTTATATCTTATCCAAGCCTCTTATCATTCTTGGTGCTATGGCGGGGGGTATTTCAGGAACCGCAACCTTTGCTTTCTTTAATGCTGGACTGACAGCTGCTGCTTCACCAGGTAGTATCATCGCAGTATTAGGGATGACACCAAGAGGAAGTTATGTCGGAGTTGTAGCAGGGGTGATAGTTGCTGCCGCCGTTTCCTTTATCGTATCTTCGATTATTTTGAAATCCAGTAAAGCTGATGACGAAGGTGATATGGAAGAAGCAACTGCTAGGATGGAAGGTATGAAAGGGAAGAAAAGTGGAGTATCTGATCAATTAACAGGGAAGCAGGATACTGAAAGCACTTCAAATGAAACTGTAAATACAGAAAAAGTCCCTGAACTCGATTACTCCCAAGTCGATAAAATCATTTTTGCTTGTGATGCCGGCATGGGCTCGAGCGCGATGGGATCCTCTTTGCTGAAAGATAAATTCAAAAAAGCGGACATTGACATTGAAGTCACTAACATGGCGATCAATGACTTGCCTCAGGATGTGGATGTAGTCATTACCCACAAAGACTTGACGGAACGCGCTAAGCAGAAAGTGCCTCATGCCAAACACATTTCTGTAGAGAATTTCCTGAATAGTCCTCAGTATAATGAGTTAGTGGAAGAATTAAAGAATGGTTCAAGTGCTAGTGAGGAACATGAAAGTACAGAAGATGTTCCAGCTCTTGATCGTTCCAATGTTGATAAAATCATTTTTGCCTGCGATGCAGGGATGGGATCAAGTGCGATGGGATCCTCTTTGCTGAAGAATAAATTCAAAAAAGCAAACATTGATATCAATGTCACTAACATGGCGATCAACGACTTGCCGCAGGATGTGGATGTAGTCATTACCCACAAAGATCTGACAGAACGCGCAAGGCAGAAAGCGCCAACTGCTCATCACATTTCCGTAGAGAATTTCTTGAATAGTCCTAAATATGATGAATTGGTAGAAACACTGAAAAACAATTGATTCACTTCCAAAAAAGAGTCGAATATGGCTCTTTTTTGGTTATATCATCGCTCTTAGCCCATTCTAATATTACGTGAAGAGAAGGGAGGGAATAACGTGTATATATCAGCAAGAGAAAGAAAAGTCATTCAATTGCTGCTGGAAGCTCACCAGGATATTCCCGTAAAAGAGGTCGCGGATTTGTTGGACGTCAGCACCCGGACCGTTCATCGTGATTTAAAAGGGGTGGAATCCATATTAAGTAATCATGGATTGGAGCTTCAGAAAAAATCCGGGAGCGGGTTGGCTATTCTCGGCAATAGGGAAGATGAAGATGCATTGAAATCAGCCATTTACGGACATGACTTGTTGGACTATACACCTGAAGAACGTCAAGTGTTAATTCTTTCCCGACTGCTTGAGGCAAAAGAACCTGTCAAACTGCTCACTTTTGCAAATGAGTTGGGAGTTACAGTTGCCACCATCAGTCATGATCTTGATAAAATCGAAGACGTGCTAAAAGACTTTCAATTGTACTTACTTCGAAAACGTGGATACGGTGTGGAGGTTCAAGGGGATGAGGCTAATATCAGAGAAGCGATAAGGTTCATCATCATGCAACGTATGGATGAGCACGATTTTTTACGACTTCTTCGCGACAATGTTCAGGCGGGCTCTCCCATGCTGGATTCTGTATCGGACCACCTTCTCGGTCTTGTGAACAAGGAAAAAATTTCTCTTATTGAACAAACAGTAGATACAATTCGTGAGCAGCTTGCTTATCCTTTGGCAGACAGTGCTTATATCGGATTGGTCATTCACCTGGCTTTGGCGATTGAGCGGCTTCAGCAGGGGGAATTTATACAAATGGAGGATGAATACCTCTCAGAATTAAAAGTATCCCGTGAGTTTGAAGCAGCTGAAAAATTAATAGAGAAACTGGAACAGAAATTCGATCTTGATATACCAGAGGCTGAGACAGGGTATATCACGATGCATTTAATGGGAGCAAAAGTTCGGTACAATGAAGACTTTGTTCTTGAAGAGAGTAGTTTAAGTGTAGCTTTCAAGGCTAAGCAAATGATTGAATTCGTATCTAGTTCCATTCAAATAAATTTGTATGAATCCAAACAACTGCTGAATGACTTGGTCATCCATTTAAAGCCAAGCCTATACCGGATTCAACAAGGAATGGATATTTCAAATCCATTAAAAGACCAAATTGAAGAAGATTATCCAGAACTTTTCGCTGTTTTAGAAAAAGCTGTTCAGCACGTATTCCCTCTTTTGAAATTTCCAAAGGAAGAAACCGCTTTTTTAGTCATGCATTTTGCCAGTGCCTTGTTAAATATGGAAGGGGGCAAATGGGTAAGGGCGTTAGTCGTATGTTCAAGCGGAATCGGAACAGCCAAAATTTTATCTGCTAAACTTCAAAGTCAATTTCAGGAGATTGAAGAAGTCGACCATCAGTCTTTATTTGATTTGAAAGAATTGGATTTTAGTGATTATGATTTAATTGTCTCAACGATACCACTAGAAAAAGTCGAAGATTATGTACTCGTTAACCCAATGCTCCCTACAGCTGATGTCCATCGTATTCAACATAGAATCAGGAAGGTTAAAATCGTGGAGACGATGAAGAGGGTTGATCAACCTGTGCCTGGGAAAATGGAAGATGAAACGCTTCAAGCCATTCAGGATTCTGTAAACAGTGTTCAGCGCTATGCAACAGTTGTCAGTCAAATATTGAACACGCTATATGTATATGAGTTTTCGTCACAGGACAAAAAAGAAATTTTAGACCGCACCTGTGAGCGACTTGTAAACGAAGGAGCCCTAAAGGATTGGGAGTCGATCACGAAATATTTACTTGATAGAGAAAAGATCGGGGGTCTTGGGGTCCCTGATACGGGGTTAGCTCTCTATCACACACGTCAAGATCACATCCCTGTTCCTTCTTTCACGGTGATCCTCCTTGACCATCCCATAGCTATCAAGGGAATGGATGGGGAAAGTATGAATTCGAATGTAATTATTTTAATGCTCGCCCCAAAGGATATAAGTAAAGAAGGACTTGAAGTTTTGAGTTTTCTCAGTTCTCTGCTCATTGAAGATCCTGAGAGTACGAAAGCATTTCAATCAAAAGATGAACACGTCATAAAAAACTATGTTTCTAATCAGATTCATCAGTTTTTTAAAGAAAAATTATAATCAAAGAGGAGAATGAATATGTCTGAAAATATTTTAACTGCTAAAACCATTGAAATGAACCAAAGTTTTGATTCCAAAGAGGAAGCGATTCGATATACAGGTGCCTTGCTTCGTGACAATGGTTATGTGAACGAAGAATATATTGACCATATGCTTGAACGGGAAAAGGTCACTTCAACATTCATGGGGAATTATGTAGCGATTCCGCACGGAACAGAAGATGCGAAAAAAGCAGTTCTGGAGACTGGGATCGCTGTTGTGACTGTTCCAGAAGGAGTGGACTTTGGAGATGGAAACATCGTTAAATTGCTCATCGGGATTGCCGGGAAAGGAGACGAACATTTAGAGGTCCTTTCTAAAATCGCGATTGTATGCTCAGAGGAAG
This sequence comes from Halobacillus sp. H74, assembly GCF_052246715.1. Classification (NCBI taxonomy): domain Bacteria; kingdom Bacillati; phylum Bacillota; class Bacilli; order Caryophanales; family Bacillaceae; genus Halobacillus; species Halobacillus sp. H74. The sequence goes on from NZ_JBQQCI010000003.1 coordinate 168,499, forward strand.
AGAACATTGATAAGATTATTAGTGCAAAATCCAAAGAAGAAATCATCAGCATTTTTAATGAGGTGACGGACTGATGAAAGCCGTTCATTTCGGAGCTGGGAATATTGGAAGAGGGTTCATTGGAGCATTACTATTCCAATCAAATTATGAAACCACTTTTGTAGATGTTAACACGGAATTGATTGACGAACTGAATAAGAAAGAGTCTTACCGTGTTGAGCTCGCCGGTACGGAAGATTACATGGAAGTGACCAACGTATCCGGGTTGAACAGCTTGAATGATGAAGAAAAAGTCATAGAAGCCATTACTGAAGCAGAAGTCATTACGACGGCGGTCGGTCCGAATGTTTTACCAATGATCGCTCCTTTGCTGGCTAAAGGGTTGGGAGAGAAGAAGAGCACTGGGCTCGTCATTGCGTGCGAAAATATGGTCGGAGGTACGGAAATCCTCAAAAACCACGTGTTTGAAAACTTAGATGAAGAGCAGAAAGAATGGGTTTCTAACCGAATCAGTTTTCCAAACGCTGCGGTTGATCGGATTGTTCCTAACCAAAACCAGAAAGATCCACTAACTGTAATGGTAGAGCCGTATTATGAGTGGGTAGTAGAGACGTCTTCCGTTACCAGTGAACTCCCTGACATTAAAGGCATCACTTACGTGGAAGATTTGACACCTTACATTGAAAGAAAATTATTTACAGTAAATACCGGCCATGCTGTGGCTGCCTATCTTGGAAAATACAACGGGCACCATACAATTAAAGAAGCTCTGGAAGATGCAAAGATTAAAAATAAAATTCAAGCAGCCTTAGGTGAATCCGGTGGAGTTCTCATTGAGAAATATGGATTTAACACAGAGGAACACCAGGAATACATTGATACAATAATCAGCCGGTTCGAAAACCCGGACCTTTCTGATGAAGTCACACGGGTGGGGCGTGGCCCAATTCGTAAGCTGGGACCTAAGGATCGGCTTGTGCGCCCTGCGTTAGAATATATCCGCTTGAAAAATGAGGAACCAGTTCACCTGGCTGAAGTGATTGCAGCTGCCCTTGATTACCGTAATGAAGATGATGCAGAAGCCGTCGAGCTAGGGGATATGATTCGTAAGAAAGGTAAAGTAGGAGCCTTTTGTGAAATTGCAGAGATAAATGAGGATCATCCACTTGTCAAAGCAGTAGAAAAGCATATTAACTAAAACAGGCACCCTATTGAGTAGGCATGATGAAATGTCAACTCTATAGGGTGTTTTTCTTTAGGGAGGAGCCGAATCTGAAAAAGATGGCACCGTTTTTTTACAGAAATCGTATCCTTAATCAGGCATAGTAATTTATTATGTCATCGGTATAGATGAGACTTCATAAACAAGAGACCAACCTCTACATTTTACATTATCATCAACTACTAGTTTTCTTCTACCCATTTCTCAGTTCCATCTATAGGATTTGCTTATCTTTGGATAACAGTTCAACCACTATTGAATTCGGAAGTAGAAACGAAGTAAGAAAATACTTAAAAGAATAACGGAGGGGATAAGACGAAGCAGATTATTCACACTTGGAAACCGCATGAAGAGCTGACCAGTTTTATTTCTTTAGATGAGTTCAAGCAAATTACTTATCGTCTTGAGCTAAAGTTCACTTTGTTGGATGAGCACGGTGTTAATTCTATAGGGAAACAAGTGACGTTTATATTTGATTACCCATTTGGAGTTCGGTACTCTGAAGAAGCTGACAGAGTAGATATTATCAAAGCTGAATTAATTGATGAACAGTCTGACAGGTTTTACTATGACCGTAGTGGTTTGCTTTTTATAAAAAAACAGATGAGAGGTTTAATCACCTCTCATCTGGGTTAAAGGAATGTATATAATTATTTAATCTAAAGCACGATACAAGAATGCACTGAATTCAGCTCTTGTTGCTTCTTCGTTAGGGCGGAATGTGTTGTCATTATATCCTGTAGCAATAGAATTGGAAGCTAGTGCATACACGTCATCATAGGCCCAATGAGAAGATTTCACATCTTTAAAATGATTAGAACTGTTTTTGCTGGTAAATTCGAAAGCTCTGTTGACGATCGCGGCTATTTCAGATCGAGTAATATCTTCATCTGGTTTGAAAGTACTGTTTCCATAACCATGGACCAAACCAGCTTCAACTGCAGCATTGATGTAACCATAAGCCCAGTGAGATGAGGAGACATCCTTGAAATGACTGGAGGAAGAAGAGTTAAGGTTCAATGACTTGCTTACCATTTTAGCAACTTGTGCTCTGGTTACATTGTCTGTAGGGCCGAAACTTCCATCAGTTAAACCATTGATGATTTCTTCGTCATTTAAATGCTTTATTTCATCATAAGCCCAGTAATCAGTTGAAACATCGCTGAAGAAACTGTTATCTAAAAACCTTTTGGCACCCGTATATTTATCTCCCCAATAACCTGAGAACACGGGATCAACGGCAACTCCTCTGCTTTTAGTAGCAGAAATCATTTTCCCATCTCCGATATAGAACCCTACATGGGAGATGCCTTTTTTGTGTGTTCCGGAAAAGAAAACTAAGTCTCCTTTTTGAAGGTTCGATGCTGCTATAGATGTCCCTTGTTTATATTGATCATAGGAACCCCTTGAAAGATTAATTCCTACTTTCTCCATTACATAGTATGTAAATCCTGAACAATCAAACCCATCCGGGGATTCTCCACTCCACTCGTATGGAGTTCCAAGATGTTTTTTTGCACGTTGGATCACTTCATCGCCAGAAGCTGTTGCTGCGTGAGTATGTGGTACAAACATTGTCATTACTAAAAGGCTGGCTAAAACGACACTGAAAAATTTCCTTCCCAAAGAATATTCCTCCTGATTATGTATTGATTGGTAGTTTTTTCTCATATAATATATCGTAGCATATTATAATTCGACACGATTTTACAGTTGTGTAACAAATATGCTGAATTTCTATTTATTTTTTAATCTATCAAGTTATTGTTAATGCCTATCAGTTTGAACATAAGGCTACCTCATTTGAAGAGTTACTTATTTTCAAACACTTACGATACAAAGCTGCCAATCGAAAGACTACTCCCTTTATTGGGAAGTAGTCTTTTTGTTTATAACTCAAACAATTTTGTATTTCAGCTTTCTTTTTCATAATTATTGTTTCCTTCGAGCTAATTTTGACAGCTGTAGAAAGACATGTTAGTGTTAAAAACGTTAAATAAATTCTTAACAAACTTAACTTACTTCAAAATTGGAGTTGATCAAATTGAACTTGAACTTAAAACTGCAACAATACATTGATGGTAACTGGGTGGACGCGAAATCAGCGAACACTCGCAATATTATTAATCCATTTAACCAGGAAATTATCGCCGTTGTTCCTGAAGGTGATGAATCAGATACAAAAGCAGCCATCGCTGCAGCAAGAGCATCATTTGATAACGGAGAATGGGCTTTTACTCCAGCTACTGAACGAGGGGCTGTCGTAAGAAGAATTGCTGAATTGATCGAAAGAGACAAAGAAGAACTTGCTTATTTAGAATCTTTGGATACTGGCAAAACAGTAGAAGAAAGCCGTGGAGATATGGATGATATCGCCGACGTGTTTCGCTATTATGGAGAACTTGCTGATAAAGATGGCGGCGAGCTGATCGATTCTCCAGTGCCAAACTCGAACAGCAAAGTGGTTCATGAACCAGTGGGTGTTTGTGCACAAATTACACCGTGGAATTATCCTTTACTTCAAGCGTCCTGGAAACTGGCTCCAGCGCTTGCTACTGGAAATACGTTAATCATGAAGCCGAGTGAAATTACACCACTTACTACTATAAAAGTATTTGAACTCATGGAAGAGGCTGGCGTGCCAGCGGGTGTTGCTAACCTGGTCCTAGGTGCAGGCAGTACAGTTGGCGCAGAGCTGGCTGATAACACAGATGTAGATCTTATTTCTTTTACAGGCGGCATAGCGACCGGAAAGAAAATTATGCAAGCAGCAAGCGTGAATGTGAAGAAGCTTGCCCTAGAGCTTGGCGGGAAAAACCCGAATATCATCTTTGCTGATGCTGATTTTGATATAGCTGTCGATCAAGCAATGAATGGAGTGTTCTTCCACGCAGGACAAATCTGTTCTGCCGGTACAAGACTGATTGTAGAAGAAAGCATTCACGATGAGTTCGTTAATGCGCTTGTGGAACGAGTGAAAAAATTCAAACTGGGAAGCGGGTTTGATGAAGATACTCAAATGGGTCCGCTTATTTCAGCTGAACACCTTGAGAAAGTAGAGAAGTATGTAGAAGCAGGGGTTAAAGAAGGGGCAACCTTAGTTGTTGGCGGCAAACGTCCGGAAGATCCGGAATTGCAAAAAGGATTTTTCTACTTGCCTACAATTTTCACAGACTGCACAACAGACATGACCGTTGTTCAAGAAGAAGGTTTTGGTCCGGTTATCACGGTGGAGAAATTCAGTACAGAAAAAGAAGCAGTAAAGCTTGCGAATGACTCGATTTATGGACTTGCTGGCGGCGTTTTTACTAGCGATAGTGCAAAAGCTGAACGCTGTGCAGCAAAAATGCGCATGGGAACGGTTTGGATCAATGAATTCAACCTTTATTTCCCACACGCTCCTTGGGGTGGATTTAAGCAATCAGGTATTGGACGCGAACTAGGCAGGCTAGGGATGGAAGAATATACAGAAACAAAGCATATATTCCAAAACTATAAACCTGAATATATGAACTGGTTTTAAACAGCCCATATATTATTCATTGTTTGATAGAAGCATTATGATGAGAGGATTCAAACTCTCGCAATCTCAAGCTTCTACGAAAAACAAAATCGATTGACTGGATTTTATAAATGAAGAAGGGCTATGGAGCAATGCTTTTCCTATTGTCTGAAGCCCTTCCTTTCAATTTCAACACGGGGAGGAACAGAATATGAGTGAAACATATGACATTGTCATTGTTGGAGGCGGTAGTGCGGGTTCTGTACTCGGCGATCGTCTAAGTGAAGACGGGAAAAAAAGTGTCCTTGTTTTAGAGGCGGGACGCAGTGATTATTCATGGGACCTATTGATTCAAATGCCGGCTGCTTTGCCTTTTCCAGCAGGTAAAAGCCTTTACGATTGGAAATACGAATCAGACCCAGAGCCGCATATGAATGGTAGACGTATCAAGCACGCCCGAGGGAAGGTACTTGGCGGCTCGAGTTCCATCAACGGTATGATTTATCAACGCGGAAATCCAATGGACTATGAACGCTGGGGAGCCGATGAAGGTATGGAAACGTGGGATTTTGCACATTGCCTTCCATATTTCAAACGCCTGGAAAATGCATTAGCATCACCAAAGGATGATCTTCGCGGCCAAGATGGACCGATTAAATTGACACGGGGTCCAGCCAAAAATCCTTTATTCCAAGCTTTTTTTGACTCAGGTGTAGAAGCTGGTTATTCAAGAACCCCTGATGTAAACGGTTTTCGTCAGGAAGGGTTCGGACCGTTTGATAAGCATGTGTACAAAGGCCAGCGCTTGTCAGCTTCACGTGCCTATCTGCATCCGGCAATGAAGCGGGAGAACCTGACGGTGAGAACTCGTGCTTTCGTTAAAAGTATCGACTTCGAAGGTACTAAAGCCAAAGGATTGATCTATCAGCGAAATGGAAAGACTCATCAAGTTAAAGCAGGGGAAGTCATCCTTTCAGGAGGTGCTATCAATACGCCGCAGCTCCTTCAACTTTCAGGTGTAGGGGATGCCGAACACCTTCGCTCCCTTGGCATTGAACCAGTCGTCGATCTTCCGGGTGTAGGGGAAAACCTCCAGGATCACCTTGAAGTTTATATTCAACACGCATGTCCGGTGCCTGTTTCTGAACAGCCAAATTTAAATAAAGCACGCATGCCTTGGATTGGGTTGCAATGGATGTTCGGACGCACTGGACCCGCAGCGACCAACCATTTCGAAGGCGGAGGTTTTGTCCGTTCAAACGAGGATGTCGAATATCCGAATTTGATGTATCATTTCCTTCCGGTGGCGGTTCGGTATGATGGACAAAAAGCACCGACGGATCACGGGTTCCAAGTACACGTCGGACCTATGTATTCTGATGCCCGCGGGTCATTGAAGATTCGTTCGAAAGATCCTAAAGAGCATCCAAGCATGGTTTACAACTACCTTTCTACAGAACAGGACAAACGCGAGTGGGTGGAAGCTGTAAGAGTCACGCGTAAAATCATGTCTCAACCAGCTATGAAACCTTACAATGCAGGAGAAATCTCACCTGGTCCTACTGTTGAAACAGACGAGGAAATTTTGGAATGGGTGAAAGAAGATGCTGAAACGGCACTGCATCCGTCTTGTACTGCGAAAATGGGACCTGCCTCAGATTCTATGTCTGTCGTAGATCCGCAAACAATGAAAGTCCACGGGCTCGACAATGTCCGAGTGGTCGATGCCTCTGCCATGCCTTACGTAACAAACGGCAATATCCATGCACCTGTGTTGATGTTGGCGGAAAAGGCAGCAGACCTCATCCTTGGACGTAAACCAATGGATCCAATTGATGCTGACTTCTATCGTCACGGAGTACATCCGGCTGATGCAGGGACAGTATCCAAATTCAAATAACGCTTTCCATGAGAAGGCACTCTATCAAAATGTATTTGCTAGCGAAGCATACATTAGTGATAGAGTGCCTTCTCTTTTTTGATTGGATTGTTCATGAATATGAATATGTTAAATAACCTCAAGGGATAGATAAAAGTAGAAACACCGTTTTATAGGTTTTCATAATTATATATAGATGATTATTATTCTCAGGGAATTGGCGACATGATAGTAGGTTTAACGACTTCTCCTGAAATGTACTAAAGCTATCCCCTAAAAAAGAATAATTCCTGTGGGAAGTAGTCTTGTTAGAATTGCTCTGGGCGCATAATTTCCAGGGTTCAAAAGTACCCTGTCAGCAAAGATCAATGTAGCAAGTTAGCTGAAGGAGGATCAGGCTTAAAATAAAATCGGGTTTATATCCATTATTTGAAATGTGGATTTTATTATTTAGTCACCGTATACATATCTTACGTTTTATTGTGTGGTAGACGGCTGTATATTACCTCATTTTATTAAATTTAATTATCCTAATAGCCCACCATTATCCGGGGATGGAAGGGTGAAAGATGGTGCCGTCGTAGAATTTTCACACCTGTTTTGATTTACATCACATACTCGCCCCATACTATCCTGTATTACTGGACGTGTGACAGTAATAGTCGTACGTAAAACGATTTTAAATAAAATTCCGGTTACAAGGTCAACACCTAATGGACCAGTGAGAACTGGGACACCAGGTTGAGTGAAAATGCCCTCTACTTCAAGAGGAGCTTCTTGAAGCGTATCTTCTGGACAAGCTCCAGGGAAGTCCGTATGTTCTTGGAAAGGAATTGATGTAGTTAACGTAACAGGAAGAGCTACATCTGCAATGGTGATAGTTATTGTCGCTGGTATTAATCCTATATTTACTACTTTATCTCTAATAACTCTTGCATTCTGGGTAATTGCGTCAACGTTAGGCTCTACAGTTATGGAGACAATATCCTCTAAGACACCTAATCCCTCAAAAACTGTAAGGGGTAACGTCACTTCAGCTACTTTTTGTACGGTTTTTGAACCAACCAATGAATTAACCAAAACACAATCGTTAGTTAAATGTGCAGTTTTCGGAGCTGTACTTTTACTGTTGCAATTGCAAGTGGATTTGCAAGTTTCGACTTCACATTTTTCTGTCTTACATTTATTCTTTCGTTTTTTAGGCTTTATAGGTAATTTGCCTGGCACACTTATATTCCTTTTACAATTTTTATTTCCCATTTTTGAATCACCCTTTTTTAAGATTTAAATTCAGTTACGGGATAGTTTATTTCGCTGGAATATTTCTGTGTGGGCACATATGGGAAGGGAAATTGAATATTGTAGTGAAAGCACACTTAGTTAAACATTTACACAAAAAAGAGGCCGAGGGGGGCCTCTCCAAATCAATCAGTCTCTAGTATCTCGACGACGCAACCCAAGTAAACCGGCTAAACCAATTAGTCCAACCCATCCCCAGTCTGTATCATCATCGTCGTTATTGCCTGTTGCAACGTTTCGGACGTCATCATTGATGTTGTTGTCCATATCGACGACATCATTGTTACCATTGTTATGATTGTCTTCACCAGTGTTAGCCAATACAGAACCACCGAAAATCATTGTAGCTAAGGAAAAAGAACAAAGTAAATAAATCACTTTTTTAATCATAGATTATACCTCCTGAATTTTAGTTCAGGATTATGTTTTCACTAATAAAGGAAAATATTCATTATATTTGTGGAAATTATGAAGTGATAGACAAAAAGCAGAAAAAATTAAGAGGATTAGATTGTTCTTTAGTGGTTTGTTTTACAATGACGAAGTAAACAAAACTATTTACGAGAAATGGAAAAACGAGCATGGTAAGCTATATCCCTTGAAGGGCACGGCTTTAAAACTTAAGGATTATTCGTTTGAAAGATGTAGGCTACGGTTCCGGTTTAAATAGAACTTTTCTTTATTTTGGTTCATATTTGGTGCAGAAAAGCAAAAAGACCCCTCTTAGGGGTCTTGTAGGAATGATTTTTATTTCCCGCCAAAATTAGGGAGTGTATTTTGCATATTTTGAACTGGTTGACTATTTCTTGCTCTTTCTGCCATTTGTTTTGCACCGCCATTACGGTTCATTCGCGACATACCATACATAGCAGCGGCACCAATAGCCCCAGCAGTACCTAAAGCTAACCAAGAAGATCCGTTTTGTCGACCGTTCATCAGTAACCATCCCTTTACAGTGATTTTTAAGTTCTTATTTTTAAGAACACATTTAGTTTAATTATTTAGACATTTTTTACACAGGTAAGATTGTGCTACTTCAATAGGATATTTCCAATTTTATTGCAAAGAATGGAAGGTATGATTGACTACACCCTGGTTAAAATACTTTAAAAACGGGAGGTACTTATGACAAAGAAAAATCAAAAATATACGGACTTTGCAAACGCAGAAACACTTAATAATTTTCTTACAGCTGAAGAATTTCCTGATGGGTCTTATGGCCATCCTAAAGGGAATGAGGACCCTGTAGAAAACAAAGAGACACCATGGAAAGAAGGGCAGCAGTATTATAGTAATTTCGCTTATGAAAATCGGAATTTGCACGCAGGTCTACCCAGACAAGAAGATGGTGCTCACCCTACTCACGATGATAAAAGTGAAAAAAGTGAAGATCCTTATAATGAAACACCAAACAAAAGTAACAGTCAAATGGAATAACTAGTCGTGAATTTTAATTTAATTGTGATGAATTTTAGTATAAACTTATTTTTTCCTTGAATCGGTCTTTAACTAACGGGAATAATTACTCAGCCCCATACTTTTATATAATTTCTCCCTCTTTGCAACTTGGTGATCGGCCCCAGGACACTCTTTTCTTGCCTTTTTTCTCCAAGGTAATCTTTATCCAAGGTTACTTCGCTTCCATCTGGATTTTCAAAGTCTGCATCGACAATACGGACTCTATTCAAGGTTTGGGTCGTTTGAACACTTCCAAGCATTTCCTCGAAATTGTCTGGGAGCACAAAGGAAAGATAAACTTCGTCCCCTTCTTCAATGAGATTTAAATCAGGGTCAAATTGGTCTGCAGTTATCTTTTCGTTTTCACGTTCAAAAGATTCAGCCCCATTTAAATAAGCATTATGGTTAATATAAACAGGCTGTTCGACACTATTGAATGCTTCATGATCTCCAGGGTTTTGATGGACCACTTCGATGTATTCCTCTATCGACGCTGTATACCCATTGTAATGAACAGTGCCAACTTCTTTTAAGCCTTCCTCACCTATGAAGATGTTATTGTAATAGCGGTCATCTCCTCCATAGGTAACAGCAAACCCGGCCACCTCTGTACTATGAGGCACATGATACGGGGTGGCCCGGTCCAGCATTTTCCGATGCACCATTTCTCCACGAATCAAATTGTTGACGTAGGCTCCTCCTTGCGCATGATTGTCTAAGGCATAGTCCGCCGTCAGTATATTGTTGTCAACGATGTAGGGTCCACTGCTGACTTCTATAAACAAATCGCGATTGTTTCGATAGTAAAGGTTACTGCTTACTCTGGTCCCCTGTGTCTGCCAATCCAACCATGTTCCCAGTGAGCAGTCATGGATGCGATTGTGGTGGATTTGTACATCAATAGGGGCGTGGAGCTTAATACCTGCGATTTCATGTCCATAGAACTCTCTCTTTAAAGCGATATTATAAATATGGTTGTTATATATTTCACTAAAAACACATCCCAAATGACCGACGATCCCATTTTGTCCACAATCATATATCGTGTTGTTCCGGATCGTATGGGATCCGATTTTCTCTTTGCTCCAACCAGCTTGTCCGGCCAGGAAGACAGATTCTAACTGGTATTGATAGCCGGGCTTATCCTTTCGTTTCGAACGATAATTATTTCCTGTGGAACCTTCCTTGCCGATACTGATAGCACTACACTTGGAGTCGTGAATAACATTGTCTTCGATGATCCATCCTTTACTCCAATGGGGACCGACTAACCCTGGTTGGTCGGCTGTAGGTGGTGTCCAGGGAGTGGCCGCCTGGGCCATTTCAAAGCCTCTGACAGTAATGTAATTCACACCTGTTTCTACTGGATAAAAGCAACATTTCCGAACGTTTATTTCAACTAATTCCTTTGTAGGATCATCTCCATGAAAATTGGCATAAATGGTTGTCTTATTTTCATCTACTTCTGAAAACCAGACATATTTGGATTGGCCGGGATCGTGCGCAACAACCACCTTATTTGTCCAGTGATCCAGTACTTCCGTTTGTATAGAAGGGTTCAGGACTTGTTCGAGATTTTCAGCCTCATAAAAGGACTTCCCATTTAAATAAACATCTCCCAGGTGTCTGCCAGGGTTATATACGACCCAATCACCGAAAATTTCTTCTTTAAAGGGATTATACTCTCCAAAGAAATCGTTGGGCACAGTAAATTTCCAAACCGTTCCTTCTACTAGCTGCCAATCGTTAATTTGCTCAGATCCTTTGATGACGACTCTCTCTCCGTCAGCGGCTTTATAAGTAATCCTTCTCGTTTCGCTTAATCCTGAATTCTTCGGTTTCACCCATTCACGGTATTCTCCTTCATGGACGATGATAGTATCCCCAGCAACTGCCGCAGATGCTGCCTGATTGATGGTCAAAAATGGACTTTGTTCCGTTCCCTCGCTAAGGTCCGATCCATTTTTTGCAACATGATATTCAAAAGACATTTACCTTCCTCCTCTAGTTCAACTATTCAAGCGATGCTTTTGGCTTATCCCGGCACTTAAAAGTGAACAAGCATTATATTCATTATAAAAATTCTATAAAATTAAAACTATTCAAAATATAGTACAATATAAGACAATATTAGTGTATATGGGAAGGGGATAAGACGTGGTTTTCTTTGAGCGTCATGGAGTAGAAGAAAAGGAGTCATTTAAGCACTTCACGCTGGTTAATGAGAATTTCCCTCTCCACTTTCACCGGGCTTATGAATTAATCATCGTGAATGAAGGGGAATTGCTCGCAACCGTTGATAAAAAGAAATATTCACTACATAAAAATGATTCAGTTTTTATTTTTAATAATCAGATTCATGAGTTTAAAACAATCAATCATTCCAACATTACAATCGTCATTTTTTCACCTGAATTAATTGGACATTTTTTTGCAAACGTCAAGGGGACCATTCCTGAAAATAATGTGATTCATTTAGAGGATGTCCCTGACTTCCATGGTCTGGATTCGATTTATAGACAAAAGAGTTTTCTTTATGACATATGTGGTACTCTAGTGAACCAAACCAACCTGACTCCCGTTGCCGATTCTTCAAAAGCACAGGTGTTTCATAAAATTCTGCTTTACGTGGATAAATATTATTGTGAGGATTGCACATTAAAATCTGTTGCCAAAGATCTACAGTATGATTATGCCTATTTATCAAAGCTATTTGTTCAGATGGCAAATATATCTTTTACCGAATATCTTACTCAATACCGAATTTCACAAGCTTGTTATTTATTGAAAAATAGTCAGAAGACGATTGGTGAGATTGCTATGAGGTGCGGTTATAATAATTTGCGGTCATTTAATCGGAACTTTAAAAAGGTAACTGCCTATTCACCGAGGGAATATAGAGGGATATCGTAAAGCCTGAAGCTTTTTGGACGGGACGTTTTTTATCATCGTTTGTTTTACCGCCCGCTTTGGGTAGTTTATAATGAGGGCAAATGAACTAAAGACAGGAAGTGCCTATGAGTAAACGAAAAAGTCTTGGATATAAGAAATCCAAAAATAAACCTAAACGCTCTGAAAAATTATATGGGAAACAAAACCAATCCAGAAATAACGAGTCCAAAGGCAAGTCTCAACATGGTAAGAAGTCTGTTACCGCTGAGGTGACCTGCTCGGGCTTGACCAATGAAGGCAAAGGCATTGCCGAGTGGAAAGGGAAGCAGCTGGAAGTGCCGCTTCTTTTGCCTGGTGAAAAGGCGGAGGTGAATGTCTTTCAAAAAGGGCGCTTTGTGCACGCAGAGTTGAAGCGTGTGATCACTTCAGCAGAGGAACGGGTCGATCCACCGTGTCCGTATTATTACGAGTGCGGAGGGTGTCAGCTTCAGCATATGAGCAATCAGGCGCAATCGCGTTTCAAGCAGGAAACAGTAGAAACCTTGATGAAGCCGTTCGTAAAGCCTGAATCTATTATGACAATGGATCACCCGTATGATTACCGTAATAAAAACCACACGACATTCGGCTTGAATCACAAGCGACAGGTGATTGGCGGGCTGTATGGACCGCACACCCATGAAATCATCCCGATTGATAAGTGTCTCATTCATGATCCGAAAGCGGATGAGATCGCAGGGACAATCAAGGACTATATGAAAAATACTAAAATGCAGCCGTATAACGAAGATACTGGACGGGGGTTTTTGCGGCACGTATTGATTAAAGTTGGTAAAGTCAGCGGGGAAGTCATGGTGGTGCTGGTCGCCGCATCCTCTGAGTTCAAGGGGAAAAAGAATTTTGTGAAAACTTTACGTAAAGCTCACCCCGAAATTACGACAATGCTGCTGAATGTGAATAAACGGGACACCAGTATCGTGCTGGGCAATCAGGAGGACGTATTATTCGGCAAAGGAACAATCACAGATACTTTATGTGGACTGAAATTTGAGATATCGGCGAAATCTTTCTATCAGATCAATCCAGTCCAGACGGAGAAGTTGTATGGAAAAGCGATTGAAATGGCTGGGTTGACTGGCAATGAAACCGTAATCGATGCCTACTGCGGGATCGGTACGATTGGTCTGGTTGCCAGCCAGAAAGCAAGAAAGGTTATTGGCGTAGAGATGAATAAAGATGCGGTTAAAGACGCCATCCGAAATTCGAAACGTAACGGTGTGAAAAATGCCCGCTTCTACCAGGGTGATGCCGGGGAATTCATGGTGGAAATGGCAGAACGCGGAGATAAAGCGCATGTGGTAATTATGGATCCGCCGAGAAGCGGGAGTGATGAAGCATTCTTATCAAGCGTTGTGAAGCTTAAGCCGAAGCGGGTCGTGTATGTTTCCTGTAATCCGGAAACACAAGTACGGGATTTGAAGTACTTGGTAAAGAATGGGTATGAAGTTGAAGGAATACAGCCAGTGGATATGTTTCCACAGACTTATCATGTAGAATCAGTTGCAAAGTTAGTACTCCCAGAATAACCAGTTAATAAAAATTCGTCTACTTTAGATGTATTCATTCCATTCCATAAAAAAGATGGCGAACAGCTGCTCGCCATCTTTTTTTGATAGTGATACCTTCTATAAGAACAACACAATGAACAGTTGAAGGTAAATCTGCACCATGAGATAAAAGGCAATGGCGTATTTATAGTTAAATAGCAGACCGTTCTTGATGATGCTGAGCCGGTTCACAGAACTTAGAATGATCGATGGCAAAATCAGCGGGGACAGCATGATCGAAATTACGCTCCCTGATGTAATGCCAAGGACAACTATCTCAGGTGGATAAGGCAATTCGACCCCTTGTAAAATACCTGACACCAGCACGATGACCGTCAATGGGCCAAGTCCGATAAATCCCAGAATAATTACGACAAAAGGAAGAACCCATAGGAAGTTCAAGAATGGAACGGCATCTGTGATGTAAAAAAGTCCGTCAATAATATATTCACCATATCCCGACTGATTAACTGCGTCGATTAAAAATCCAGCTGCTAATAGAATCGAGAATTGCTGGGCTTTGTTTGGAATGCTTTTCGCACCATACGTTTTCCCATTCTCTACAATCGCACTGCTTCTCCCCCGAATGATGAAGTAAAGGATGACCCAGGCTACGATCACGATGGGGATGATGAGCAATAGCTGCACGCTCCAAATCGCATTGAGAATAAAAATGGAACCGAATAACGTTATAAATAAAAATCCGAATTCGAGCGCATCTCGATTTCCATGCGTCCCTTGCTGTTTTTTCTCTGTAATTTCAGCTAGTTGTTCGTGGATGCCTGCGGTAAGGTCCACTCCATAATGCCGTTCTTGAAAATATGAGAAGAGAACAGACAGAAGGATACCGGCGATAGAGATGAAAAAGCCTTGCAAAATGGATAAACCTAACGATGCACCAAGCGCGTGCACGGCAAAAATAAAACTCGGTATGCTGACTACCCACATTGTTGTTAAAGCGAAGGCACGAAGTAAAGCTGTCCCTTTATAATTCTCCCATGCTTCACCTTTTTGCTTGTTTAAAAAATCGTTAATCATCCCATACACCATAGGGATGGAACCGAATAACAGGAAGTAGGAGATGATTTGTGTAATGACCATCATTCCGAAATAAAACTTGCGACTTGTGTTAAGCAAGTTTTGGGCGAAATTAATGACGGATTCAATGTACGGCTTTTCTTCTAATACCCAGCTGATTGTAGGTACGATAAGTAAGAGGGCGATCAGCCCACTCATTACTGTGAAGCCCGATATGCTTGCTTCTATGAGAGAAGTACCTGCAGAAATGTGAACAATCAGGGCGATCACAAAGAGTAAAAGCGAGATCCATGCCTGTTTCATAGATAAAAAGAAATACCCGATGGCAAAGGATGCCAGACCGAATAGGGAAAGGGTCGTTGAAAGCCCTCCCTCTCCTGCGAAAGCACCGATGAAATGCATAATCACATATAGACTGATAAATAAGGTATACCCTCGTTTGGTTATTTGTTTCATTAATGATGCTCCAATCTTGCTTCAATGTGTTGACTTTACACATCGTATCACAGGGAGCATAAATAATCTCAAATCGTGCCCATGGATATTGTTAACGGTATTTGAACTGTCTGTCGGCGATCACGTGAATTCGGCGGATAAGCAGAAGGAAGACGGCATATCCAAAAAATGAATAGAGATGCTTCCAATCTGGGCTGAATGCGACCCATCCAGCCTGCTCCGAAACCGGCTCCAGCAGCATCGCCAGCAAACTGGTAAGAAGTATGAAGCTGAATCGATTCATCCCCTCCAACGTTTTCATTATCCATAAAGCTATGAAAGTGAATAAAGGGATTACGATGAGTGTAAGACGAATGTCAATTGGAAACACAGTAGGAAAGGGACGGGTCAGAAAGATATAGTGATTCTGTGCGGTGAACCATAATTCGATATACGTGGTCATTAGTGAAGCTGCCACCATTGTGAAGAGATAGGGCAAATAGGATGATTTACTGTTGGCGTTGAAATAAGACTTTTTTGGTGAAGACAGTCCATTCGAGTTTTTCGATGGTTTCACAATAGTCATGTTTAATCTCTCCATTAATGTTTTCGGCAATCGGCTCTAAATAATCGATAGCGGACCAACTCGTAAACCAGTCCCCCGCTTCTGCCTTCGCTTGGGTACTATTTTTCCAAGCATATTCAAGCCTCGGACTGTAAATGTGTTGTGAGCCTTTTTGCAGCATGCATTTTTTTGTTTGGGGGATATACAATTGTCCTGGTAATGTTTCTTTTACGTCATTAAATATGTGTGGCCAGTAATCTTTACGGGATCCTGTATGAGGAGTGGCCACAGCCCAGTTCATTATACGTTTCAGGCGATTTGAATCGGAAAATAGTATAGCGTATAGCTGCTTCCCCAATCCGATTCGTCTTGGCAGGGAAGAGAACTGGTTCAAGGTGCGCCCAACCAGTGAGTTTATTGCATAAGGTTTCTGGGGGTAGGGGAAGATGATGTGGCTCATGTTCAGCAGGTCCTGTAACTTAAACATTATTGTATTAAGGACCGTATTTTGGTACTCGGGGTGCTGGATGACCCGTTTTTCCAAGTAACTCTGTTCATTGATGATCATCGCAAGCGCTAAGGTGGTTCGGTTTTCATTTTTCCAAAACTCTGGCCAAGCCACTTCCATGAATGTTGATACGTTTAGATGCGGAAGCAGGCTGAAGTGTGGCTGCTGCCTTGTCAAACTCTCTTCATAGAGGAGAAACTGTGGGTAAATATCCTGGAAAATCAGCCAGTTTCCTCGTTCTAAAAATGAAAAGAACTGCATTTGTTCTTTTTCAGTTAATAGCTTTGCTAGAAATTCCCCTTTCAAATCAGTCATATTCCAGCCGCCATTCCGCGATACCATGTGTCCAAGAAATGCCCATTCGATTTCTGGATGCCGTAAATAGAAGTCTAAATAAGCCTTAGTGCGGGTCACATTATTAATATTATGCTTCTCTGTTTTATCACGAATCGAAGCAATCAACTGCTGGTCCTTTGAAGGTAGTGGATCAGCAGTTTGAATATCCTTTGTTTTGTATTTCTTTTGCAGCTGTTTTTTTAATTTTTCCAAGGTATGAAGTGTTTCTGTAGCCTTCAGCAGAAGTGATCACTCCTCTCAGGGAATGTCTGTTTTCACCTGTGAATAAGTATAGGTAGTATGTTTTTCAGGAGGGGTGGGTAGTATGAATCGATTTGTGGCATCTGAAATGGAACGCCTTACAAATATTTTGAAAAAGGATCAATCTCCTGACGGGTCCTGGGATTATGCGTTTGAAACTGGGGTTTCGACCGATGCCTATATGATCATTTTATTACGTTCATTGGAGATTCATGAGGAGAAGTTGGTTCAGGCATTGGTTGAAAGAATCATCAGCAAACAGGAGAAAAACGGGGCGTGGAAAGTTTTTTATGATGAAGATCAAGGGAATTTATCGGCTACGATCGAAGCTTACTACGGTCTCTTATACTCGGGATTTGTTCACAGCGATGCCCCCCATATGGTACAGGCAAAACAGTTCATCCTTAAACAAGGAGGGTTGAACAAGGCTGGGATGTTTACCAAGATCATGCTCGCATTAACAGGACAAGAAGCCTGGCCGAATTTATTTCCGAT
Source organism: Halobacillus sp. H74 (assembly GCF_052246715.1). Classification (NCBI taxonomy): domain Bacteria; kingdom Bacillati; phylum Bacillota; class Bacilli; order Caryophanales; family Bacillaceae; genus Halobacillus; species Halobacillus sp. H74. Next base: position 185,996 of record NZ_JBQQCI010000003.1, read on the forward strand.
TCCACTTGAAGCGATTTTACTTCCGGGTTATTCCCCACTCAATATTTATGATATTTCGGTGTTTGGCAGAGCCAACATTGTACCGATTATGCTGCTGGCTCATAAAAAATACCGATTAACGACCTCCCGAACACCTGACTTGTCTCATCTTTATGCTCAACGTGACTTGTATTCTGATCATGATATCTATTGGGAACAGATGCGTACAATCGAATGGCGAAATTATTTATCTTCGTTAACTAATTCTCTCCAATCCAGTTTTCATACACTCAGCAACCTCGAAGAAATTGCTGCAGAACAAGCAAAACAGTATATGCTGAAGCGCGTCGAACCGGATGGTACCCTCCTTAATTATTTCAGTGCTACTTTCTTGATGATTTATGCCCTTTTATCACTGGGTATTTCTAAAAAAGACAAGCGAATCACAAATGCTGTCAATGGTTTGAAGTCGATGGCAACTTTCATAGACGGCAAAATCCATATGCAGTACACAACCGCAGACGTATGGAACACTTCCCTGATCAGTTATGCACTTCAAGAAGCAGGTATCACCGAGAATGCTGAAGTCATTCAAAAGGCAAATCGTTATTTATTTTCCAGGCAGCAGTATAAGTATGGGGATTGGGTCGTCCACAACACTTACACGAGGCCTGGAGGGTGGGGATTTTCCAATCTGAATACAATACATCCTGACGTGGATGACACTACGGCTAGTTTACGGGCAGTTAGGAAGGATATCGCTTCGCAACCGGATCTTCATCAAGTCTGGGAGCGAGGTACCCAGTGGGGAATAGCGATGCAGAACAACGACGGCGGCTGGCCATCCTTTGAGAGAAATGTTGATAAGAAAATCTTAAACCTGCTCCCCGTCCAAGGGGCGAAATTGTTACTGCTGGACCCGTCTACTGCTGATTTAACAGGTAGGACACTTGAATTCCTGGGGAATTTTACGAACTTAAATCAAAGTCATTCTCTGATAAAAAGAGGGGTTGACTGGCTGAGAAAGGATCAAAAACAAAATGGCTCATGGTATGGGCGCTGGGGGATCTGCTATATTTATGGAACATGGGCTGCCGTAACAGGTTTAATGGCATGCGGGGCTAATAGTGAAACACCGATGGTCCGCAAAGCTGTCCAGTGGCTTAAGGAAATTCAAAACGAAGATGGCGGGTGGGGAGAATCTTGTAAAAGTGATACAGAGAAGAGCTATGTGCCATTAAATGCTAGTACCCTGACTCATACCGCCTGGGCCGTAGATGCTCTCATTGCAGCTTCACCGACAACTACTCCGGCAATCGAAAATGGAATCCAATTTCTAATCGAAAAAGGAAATAACCGTGACTGGACCAGTGACTATCCGAAAGGGCAGGGGATGGGAGGAGCATTTTATATTCACTATCACAGCTATCGTTATATATGGCCGCTTCTAACATTAAGCCATTACAAGCAAAAGTTTTTTTGAGGTAAGTTATGTGAAATGGGGGTATATGTGAAGACCTTTTTCTTATGATTTGCTAGATGAAATCTGTAAGAAAAAGGTCTTCCTTATTTTTTCATCTACACAAAATACTTTTACCCTCTTAAACAAGTCAGTCATTAGTTACGGTGCCATTTTATTAATTCATGAATGTGTAGGTATCTAAGGAGCTTTTTAAAATTTTTATGAAAATACACTCTACCAACCCCTCACTTGAAAATGATTATCAATATCATTATGTTAAAAGTAACAACTTAAAAGGGAGCGGGAACAGTATGCATGACGTGATAATTATAGGCGGAGGGCCAGCGGGTCTTTTCTCAGCCTTTTACAGTGGGTTACGAAAAATGAAAACAAAAATCATTGAGAGTCATCCCTTTCTTGGTGGAAAAGTGCATGTATATCCTGAAAAAATTGTGTGGGATGTGGGTGGTTTGCCGCCGCTTCCTGGTCAGCAGTTAATAGATCAGCTGGTCGAGCAAGGAACGACGTTCGAACCGGATCTTGTTCTTGGTGAGAAAGTATCGTCGATTGAAAAAGTGGACGGAGAGTTCAGACTGCGGACGGATTCTGGTCAAGAGCATTGGTCAAAAGCGGTCATCATTGCTGTTGGAGGCGGAATCATTGAACCGATTAGGCTTAAAATACAAGGTGCTGAGAAATTCGAAGTCAGCAACCTGCATTACACCGTCCCCTCCTTTCAGCGGTTCGTTGGAAAGCGAGTCTTAATTTCTGGGGGGAGCCATTCTGCGGTGGACTGGGCGAATGAGCTTGCCCCGCTTGCCGCGGGCGTGGACTTAGTGTATCGCAAGGAAGAATTGAAGGGCCATGAAGCGAGTATTGAACTGTTGGTCAAACAGGGTGTTCACCTTCATGAGCAGTCTTCCATTCAATCTTTAACAGCAGACAAGAATGGAGAAATGATTGAGGAAGTGGTGCTTGAACATCCCCGCGATGGAATCAAACAGGTGAAAGTGGATGAAGTGATTATCAGCCATGGGTTTAACCGTGATGCTTCTTTATTGAATGAAAGTCCCATAGACTTAGAGCGTATAGATGATTTCTTTATTAAGGGAAATGTTCAAAGTGCTTCTTCTGTGCCTGGACTTTACGCAGCAGGGGACATTCTCCATCATGAAGGAAAGCTTCATTTAATTGCAGGTGCATTCCAAGATGCGGCGAATGCTGTTAACCAGGCTAAGCAGTTCATTGATCCGGATGCAACGGCAAGCGCTATGGTCTCTTCCCATAATGAACGGATGGATGAATACAATAAAAAGCTGAAAGAAAAGCGAATGGCAAAGATATAAAATGCAGGTGCCAATCTTAGTCAAATTGATTAAAATCTCGTCCGACTAATCTAAAATACCTTTCCGTAGAAAAAGACTACCACTTTCCTTAAAGGGTAGTCTTTTGGTGTGTTGCTTGAATTTATGGCGGACATATGAAGGATAAAGAAAAAGCGATTTCACTTATTTCCTTGCAAAAACCCCTCAACGATCTCATTAAACTTATCACTATGCTCCCAAAACATGAGGTGGCCGCCCAGGGTCTTCACTGTGGCGTTTGGAGTCAGCTTGCTTAGGTAGGCGGCAGCTGTTGCTGCCCAATGTTCCGCAACAATGAACATAGTCGGTATGGATTCGCTGCCTTTTGCTGCCTCTTCACGATAATCTGAGAAAAGCCCTGATGAAAACAAGTTGGCGGCAATATAGTACGGTGTTTTCAGTGATTGCTCCACAATCCATGCCAATTCCTCTTCTTTCAGTTCACGCTGGACCATGACTCCAGTCGCATAAGCCGAAATGAATTCCCGTTGTCCCTGTGGATGACGAAGGTAGTTCGTATAGGCTGCAGCCATGTCATCAAGTGGTCCTTCTACCCAATCCCGGTCCTGTTGAAGGGATAAAGATTTTGGAGGCATATCAATTAATACAAGGGACCTGATATCATCTGTTCCAAATTGGCGAATGTAATCCCATACGGTTAAGCATCCGAATGACCAGCCGATAAGCGTAGCATTTTTGATTTTTAATGCCTTCAGAACCTTTTGTAAATCCGTCCCGTGTGTGACATAGTCATTTCCTTGGACCGTTATGGTAGATCGGCCATGGCTTCTGGGATCCATCACAATCGTACGGTGAGTTTTTGAAAAATGGCGGACTTGCTCGGAAAAAACTTCTGTCGTAAACGTAAAACCTGAGATCAATACAATCGGATCTCCAGTTCCGATATCTTGAACAAATAATTCAACCCCTGGTTCCACTTCAATATAAGCTCCATTCGTTTTCATGGCTTACCTCCTGATTTTATAAAGTGAGATTATTTCTAAATCATATTCATGACAACTTCATTCCATTTCTTAATTATTGGAAATTAAATGAGGGGTATGGGTAATGTTCATGGTAAGTGAATAGTGTGACTAACATAAAAAAGTTAATTGGGAGCAAGGCACATCAGGGTGGTGACATTCATTCATGGTGAGTCATCCAAAAGCGGCGACTTCCCGAAATAAAGCGAAGCCCTTCCTAGCAAGCTTCGTGTGCTGATTTTCATTGTAAGTATTTCCGTATGAGTGGATTTAAAAAAAGAGAAAGGGGGGCTCCCTTCTCTTTTTGTAGTACATTATTCTAATGTGGAATACTTTCCTTAATCACTCATTTTCTTTCCCGATCTCCGGAAGAACAGTTTTGGCTACTTTTTCATCTAACTCTTCATAATCATAATATTTGATGGTTTCATAGAGTTCTTCACGCGATTGCATCTCTTCGAGTCTTTCTTTTTGCGTATCATTCTCAAATATTTCTGTGAAAACCCGTTCATAAGCTTTGGCTGCTACACGAAGGGAGGTGACAGGGTAAATCACCATGTCCATCCCGAATGAGCGGAACTCTTCTCCCGTGAAATAAGGTGTCTTTCCGAACTCGGTCATGTTTGCGAGCAAAGGCGCTTTAATAAAGGCAGAGGCGTGACGAAAATCTTCCTCACTTGTTAATGCTTCTGGAAAAATGGCGTCGGCGCCGGCTTCGACATACAGATTAGCGCGCTCGCGGGCTTTTTCCATCCCTTCAACCGATTTTGCGTCTGTACGTGCAACTATGACGAGGGTAGGGGCGACTTCTTTTATTGTACGTATTTTCTGCATCATTTCCTCTGGGTCTATCAGTTTCTTGCCGTTCAAGTGTCCGCATTTTTTCGGCAATAGCTGATCCTCAATCTGCACAGCGGCAACACCGGCTTCGACCATTTCTCTTGCAGCCCGTGCTACGTTCACCACTCCGCCATAGCCAGTATCAATATCAACGAGCAGAGGAAGGTCTGAAGCACGGATAAGTTCTTGTGCTTTTTCGGCTATTTCGTTCGAGTATATGAGCCCAAGATCGGGGAGAGCGCGACTTGCCGTGTAGGCAGCTCCGGATAAATAAATGGCTTGAAATCCGACGTCTCTTGCAATTTTAGCTGACATTCCATCGTGAGCGCCCGGGATTTTCAATATTTCCGGGCGTTGGATCAGGTCTTTGAAAACGTCTGCTCTTTCTGATTGGGTTGATTTAGGTTCAACAATCCATGACATAGATGGCCCTCCTTAAATAGCTAAGTTAAATCCTGAACATTTCCATGAATTGATTGACAGAGGTGTCTGTCAGTTCATCATAATCTTCGCACAAGTTAAGAATCTTGTTTACTTGACGGAAGGGGAAGCGTGTCTTCAAATTATTTTGGAATTTATTCAAAAGAAGGGGCAGTCCTTCATCACGCCGACGACGGTGGCCGATTGGAAACTCGATTGCTATCTTCTCCGTGCAGGTGCCGTCGTTGAAGAAGACCTGGACAGCATTGGCAATAGAACGTTTATCTGAATTAAGGTAATCTTTACTGTATTGTTCATTCTCAATGGTTTCCATTACCTCTCGTAAGCGGTCGATTTCAGGATTGCGGGCTACCTCATCTTCATAATGATCTGCATTCAAAGATCCATACAGGAGACCGATAGCTGTGATGTATTGTAAACAATGATCACGATCTGCCTGGTTGGTAAGCGGTCCTTTTTTATCGATAATTCGGATGGCTGATTCGTGGGTGGTAATGGTGACCTTCTTGATCTCATGGATTCTTCCTTTTACTTGGTCATGAAGTTCAATCGCCGCTTCTGCTGCTGTTTGGGCATGAAATTCAGCAGGGAAAGATATTTTAAATAAAATGTTTTCCATCACGTATGACCCAAATGGACGGGACAAATTCAATTCTTTCCCATCGAAAAGAACATCCTGAAATCCCCATCCAGACGCAGATAAGGCTGTCTTATATCCCATTTCTCCGTTCATTGTCATCAAAGCCAGCCTTACGCCACGGCTCGTTGCATCACCTGCAGCCCACGATTTACGTGAGCCAGTGTTCGGTGCATGACGATAGGTTCGAAGGCTCGAATTATCTATCCAGGCTTGGGAGACAGCATTGATGACATCTTCTTTATTGCCGCCTAACATAGCGGTCACTACTGCTGTGGTTGCGACCTTCACATATAGAACATGGTCGAGCCCCTCACGATTCAGGCTGTTTTCCAGGGCTAATACTCCTTGAATTTCATGAGCTTTGACGGTGTATTCGAGCACTGTATCCATTTTCAGCGGTTGTTTTCCTTCTGCTATCCTTTTTCGGCTGATGTAATCGGAAATCGCTAAAATTCCTCCCAAGTTGTCAGAAGGATGTCCCCACTCTGCAGCCAGCCATGTATCATTGTAATCGAGCCAGCGAATCATACATCCAATATTGAATGCCGCATGGATGGGGTCCAATTCGTAAGACGTACCAGGTACTCGGGAACCATTCGGAACAATGGTGCCAGGAATGATAGGCCCTAAATGCTTGGTACACTCAGGATATCGAAGGGCTAAAAAACCACAGCCTAACGTATCCATCAATACGTATTGTGCCGTCTCTAAAGCTTCATGGTTGCTGATTTTTCCATCAACGGCATATTCTGCGATTTGATCTAAAACATGATCGGTCTTCTGTCTCTCGTTTATTTTCACTTCTGTCATCTCCATCTCCACCTTTATTAAATATGTAATGATTACTTAATTGATAGCCGGGGCAAACCCGGCAGTTTACTTCTAAGGGTGCAGACCGCGGGGGCCGGTATAGAGAACTCTTGGTCTGAACAGTTTGTTGTTTGCATATTGCTCTGACACATGTGAGCACAACCCCAGTGTTCGTGCAGCAAAGAAAATAGGTGTGTACAATTCAATTGGGATACCTAACAAATAGTAGACTGGTGCGGCATAATAATCCAAGTTCGGATATAGACCTTTTTCTTGTTTCATCAGGTCTTCTCCTGCTTCGCACATTTCAAAAAGGTCTTCTCGATTTCTATCTTTAGACAGTTCACGTAGTGCCTCTTTCATCAAGGAGGCTCTGGGGTCCATCTTCTTCATGTAAACCCTGTGTCCGAAGCCCATGATTTTTTCTTTGTTTTTAAGTTTTTCATAGAGGAGGCGCCGGAACCCGTCTATCGTTTCACCTTCTATCAGCATGTGCATGACCGCCTCATTTGCTCCCCCGTGGAGGTTTCCTTTCAAAGAAGCTACTGCTCCGGTCAGTGCGCCGTATATGTCAGCATTTGTCGAAGCTATTACGCGTGCCGCAAAGGTTGAATTCGGCATTTCATGTTCACTATATACCATCAAAGATTGATCAAAACAGGCTGCTTCTGAAGGGGTCGGTTCATTACCTGTAATCATGTACAAGAAATTCGCACTATAGGGCAGCTTCTGTTTTGGTTCTATAACCGCTTCCTCTTGAAGAATGTGGTAGCTATTAGCAACGATGTTAGGGATTTTTGCTAGAAGTCTTCGTGACGTTTGGTCTATCTCGACTTCATGGCGTTCATCTAAGTTTTTCTCGTAACCTGCGAGTGCTGATATTCCTGTACGTAAGGCATCCATTGGATGTGTTTCTTTAGGTAATTTACTGAAAAGGGAAAAGAAATCCTCAGGGAGGTCATATTCTTTTTTCAAACCCTCTTCAATTGAGGAGCGTTCTTCATCATCAGGAAGCTCACCTCGTAATAAGAGCTGGATTAAATCGAGATAATGCTTGCTTTTGGTAAGTTCAATCAGTTCATATCCACGAAGGATGATTTCTTCAGCATCAACATCCAAATAAGACAACTTTGTCTCTGTTGCAATCACACCATTTAATCCGGGATTGTAAGTCGTTTGCTCATGCATATAGATCCTCCTAGTATTTTAGTAAACGCTTTCAAAAAAGTGTTCATGCTCTTGAAGGCACCGGTCGTTTTCCGGTGATTTCTTCATGGACAATGAAGAAGGCTTCCTCAAGGTTCTCAAGCTCCTGAATTCGACCTTCTTGCTTGATGATTTCTTCTTTTATTTTTTTGTAGATAGCTTCCAGTGGGCAGGGGACAGAAGAAAACAGGTGGTTCATGATATAAGATTTGAACAAATTTACGGTAAACTCAGTTGAATCCGTCAAATAAAGCACCTCTAGTCAAATGAAAATCAAGACAATAAAAAAACAACTTCCAGAGAAGTTGTTAAGTTGAGATTGCAGCTATCCAGAGAGAGGAGGGAATCATTAATCTACACACCTGTCCATACTCTCTAACTCGCACTTAACACCTCCTATCCTCGTAGGTATGGATGTTCGCTGAGACAGGCAGGTCTCCTGGCTTATGATCATCACTCCCTGGTCCCTTCCCATTCTCGTTTTTAACTAGAACAGTGGTATACCAGTTCGCTCCCAAATACAGTTGCGGGACAGCATCGGATTATCACCGATTTCCCTTTTAAGCAAATAAGCTGAATGCTTACCTGCACCTGAATCAAAAACATATTCAGTTTTGACTTTTTAAATATAACAAAGATTTAGAAAATAAACAATTTTTTCTGAAGGGTAGGATGACGATATATTTGATTTGAAAATAAGTTCCAATAATCGCGTTTTTGGGTGATATCAAGTATAACAACTTCAACAAGGAGTTGTTTTTTTATGCTAAAGAAAGTCTTTACCAAGCGAAATAAGAGGTTACTATATTTTCAATCAGCTTTTCAATTGCTCATTGAACCGTTGAGAAGCTCTTTTGAAATTGGGAAATTTCCCTTAGAGAATTGATAGAAAAGTCCCTTGTATAGTATTGACATTGAGAATCGTTTGCAATAATATAGTGACAGATGAAAATGATTCTCAATATCAAACAGGAGGGATACATATGCTGAGTACCCGATTACATAAAAAATGGGCACTTCTAATATTTGTTTTATTTATGGCAACACTTCTTTCAGCTTGCGGATCTGAAGGAGCTTCTTCAGAAAGTGATTCGGCAGAGGGAGGAAATGATTCTTCCAGTGAAGAGTCGGATACAAGAGAAATTGAACATGCAATGGGAACGACAACGATTGAGGGAACTCCAGAAAAAGTGGTGACTCTTTATCAAGGAGCAACGGATACAGCGACTGCATTTGATGTGGACCCTGTAGGAATCGTTGAATCATGGGTAGAGAAGCCAATTTATAAGTACCTTCGTGATGACCTTGAAGGAACTACGTTGGTAGGGGAAGAAACTCAACCAAATCTGGAAGAAATTGCAGCGCTTGAACCTGATGTCATTTTTGCATCAAAACTGCGTCATGAAGAAATTTATGAGAAACTAAAAAAAATAGCTCCTACTGTTGCTATTGATCAAGTCTATGAATTTAAAGAAACGGTAAATTTAATGGGCGAAACATTGAATAAAGAAGATAAAGCAGATGAAATCCTGAACGATTGGGATAAGCGTATCGAAGACTTTAATACAAAAGCTTCTGAGAAACTAGGGGATGAGTGGCCGCTTAACGTTTCCGTACTTAATTTCCGCAGTGACCATGCGCGTATCTATTTTGATAGTTTTGCTGGATCCATTCTTAGAGAGGCAGGGTTCACCAGACCAGAAAACCAACAATCGGATGAGTGGGGTATGAAATTAACGGATAAAGAAAGCATCACTGAGATGAATGCTGATGTCTTTTATATTTTCATGAGTGACGATCCTGCTATTAAAAATAATTTTGAGGAATGGACGAATCATCCACTATGGCAGAACTTAGACGCCGTGAAAAATGATGAGGTACACACGGTGGATGAAGTTACGTGGAACATGGCCGGTGGTATTCGAGCAGCTAACTTAATGCTTGATGACTTGTATGACCGGTTTGAATTAGAGAAATAAATCACAAAGATAGGAGGGGCCCTCCTATCTTTGTTTCTTTGGGGAGAAACATAATGAGCAAATTTATGAACAATCGACATATAAGATGGACAACCTTACTGGTTCTTTTGCTTCTATTTATATGTGCTTCTTTTTTCAGCATAGCTGTAGGGAAGACCTCTATCTCTCTCTCTGAGGTTTGGGACGCCTTCTTTCATTATGATCCTTCCAGTACGAATCAGGTCATTATTCGTACTTCGCGCTTAACTCGAACAGTAATCGCTATTACCATTGGTGCAAGTTTGTCTATTGCGGGGGCTCTAATGCAAGCATTGACGCGAAACCCATTAGCAGCACCTGACATATTCGGAGTCAATGCAGGCGCCCTCTTCTTCATTGTAGCTTCTGCGACATTCTTTTCTGTAGAATCTTTAAGCGGTTACATGTGGATTGGTTTCATTGGAGCGGGAGTGGCAGGGACAATCGTATATCTGCTAGGTTCAATGGGGGAGGATGGATTGTCCCCTATACGCATTGTCCTGGCAGGTGCTGCAATCAGTGCACTTTTCGTTTCATTTACTCAAGGAATGCTTGTTTTGGATGAACAACGTATGCAAAGCGTGTTATTTTGGCTGGCAGGATCTGTAGCAGGTCGAGAATTAGATCTCCTTTTACCTGTTCTTCCATTTATCTCAGGAGCAATTATCCTCTCGTTATTGATTGGAAAGCCTTTGAACATCCTTATGTCCGGTGATGATGTTGCTAAGAATCTTGGGCAAAACACCGGTATAGTGAAACTGGCAATCGGAATCACTATAGTGTTTTTGGCAGGAGGATCCGTGGCTGTCGCAGGTTCAGTAGGTTTCATCGGTCTGGTCGTTCCTCACATCGTCAAAGGAATCACTGGACCGAATTACCAATGGATTCTACCGATAAGCGGGTTATTCGGAGCTATCCTGTTATTGTTTGCTGATATAGCAGCACGACTTGTCATTGCACCTCAAGAAATGCCGATCGGGGTAATGACAGCACTTTTCGGAACTCCATTTTTCATTTATATCGCTAGAAAAGGGGTGAAGAAAAATGGGTGAGTTCTACACGATAAGAAATAAAGATGAAAAATTTTCGATGCAATTCCATAAACGATCGTTGTTTATTTTAATTTCCTTAATACTTGTGACCTGTGCTGTTTTTATCATCAGCCTTTCGTCTGGGAGCAGTTATATTCCAGTCGATGAGGTAATCAAGGAAATCCTCGGTGTGAGTGATCACGCTTTCATTCTTAATGAACTCCGGATGCCCCGAGTAGTCATGGGCTTTCTCGTAGGGGGCGGTCTTGGAGTGTCTGGATTGATCTTACAAGGAATTATTCGTAATCCTTTAGGTTCTCCGGACATTGTAGGCGTTACAGGCGGGGCTTCCGTAGGAGCGGTTATTTTTATCGTATTTTTCCTGGGTGAATGGAGTGTCACTTGGCTTCCTCTTGCGTCTATCATTGGTGCGGCAGTTACAACACTCATCATCTATCTTTTATCTTGGAAAAATGGTGTGACACCAATAAGATTGATTCTTATAGGAATTGGGATATCTGCACTCACCAATGCTATCGTGACAATGTTCATGGTATCGAGCGAATCTGCCATTGCTTCTAAAGTATATCTATGGTTAACCGGTAGCTTATACGGGGCAAATTGGCAGGAAGTGACGATTCTTCTTCCTATCATCCTTATTTTGATCTTCCTTTCGATCTTCTTTACGGGGATTGTGGATGTTAAGCAGTTGGGTGATGATGTAGCAATAGGTATGGGCGTCAGGGTACAGTTTTTCCGCTTTCTACTACTTGCTTTAAGTGTTGCATTAGCCGGCGCAGCTGTTTCTTTTGCAGGCGGCATCGCTTTTGTTGGATTGATCGCTCCCCATATCGCCCGGCTGATCCTGCATAACTCGTTTGCTAATTTAGTAGTCGGGTCGGCTCTGATAGGCTCGTTAATTGTGATGGGCGCTGATATCATAGCTCGTACCGCCTTTTTGCCATCTGATATTCCTGCTGGCGTATTTACAGCTGGAATCGGTGCACCATTTTTCATTTATCTACTATACCGGAACCGAAGGGCGATGAGTGAATGATCCCTGTCCAAGCATTAAAGGAAGAACATCTATGTATTGAATTTTTAAGCCATCAACAACAACGGATATCTGCTCCTAACTTGAAAATCACTGCATCAATGATGATGAAGAAGTATGCTCAAGTTATTCCTGCTCAAGTATTGGACTCGATGCTATGGGAAGAGAAAGCCAAAATCATTCCTCTTTCCTCCTCCGCTATCAGTAATGAATTGGATATTGAGGTAGACACTTTACAGATCGAATATACTGATTCACGCTTGGAAGCTTGGGAGGCACTCTTTGCTCGTCATATTGTGCCAATAATGAGGGCATTTCACAAAGTAACAAACCTCCCTCTTTTCATTTTATGGGAAAATGTAGCAGTTAGGATCAACTCATACTTTAGAAAAGCAGTGGAACGATTTCCAGAGTATGAACTAAGAGTCAACCGCCTTGCTGAAGAATTACTTCAATTAGATGGACGCTATTTCAACAATACCGAGCATCCAATGAGTAAATTCCTTACTGCTCCTGGTTGTCTCAGTGAGCAGAAAACACGGCGTACGTGCTGTTATTTTCATAAGTTGGAAAAAAAGAAAGAATCACTCACCCACTGTCTTGTGTGCCCGCTTAATAATTGGAATGAAAAATGACTTATTCTTTTTATAGTCAGTCATGGAAGATCTCCATCCAGGAGGAAATCATGATAAAATACTTTACTAGAAGAGAATAGCGGTGGAACATTGAAGGGAAGTTATAAATAGATTGTTCTGAACCATGATGAAGAGCGGACATGTGAGGTTTCCCACTGACGATTTGAAAAAGGCCATGGATGGAAAAATTCTGAACAGAAATTGGTGAATGTATGGATATCAGACACCTGAAGTATTTTATAGAAGTGACAAGGTTCAACAGCTTTACTCGAGCAGCGGATCATTTATTTGTAACCCAGCCTACGATCAGCAAAATGATCAAAAATTTAGAAGGTGAGCTTGGAGTAGAATTGTTTGACAGATCTAGGAAAAAGCTTATTTTGACAGACGCCGGTCGTGCCATTTTAGAACAAGCCCAAACCATCGATCGGGCCTTCATTAACCTGCAGACAGAGATTGATAATCTGGTCGGCCTGCAGAAGGGGCATATCCGGATCGGACTTCCTCCCATCATGGATGCTGATCATTTTATCCGGATTTTAGGCGACTTCCATCAACTATATGGGGGTATCACATTTCAATTGATGGAGAATGGAACTAGGAAAATTGAAGAAGATATCATCGCAGATAACCTGGATGTTGGGATAGCTGTTTTGCCCACAGAGGGGGATGAATTCGATCACTTTTCTTTTATGAAAGAAGAATTGCGTGTAGTCGTTCCTTATACTCACAGGTTCGCCGATAGAAAGCAGATTCGATTGGAAGAACTGGAGGAAGAGCAGTTTATCCTTTTCAATAAGGATTTCGCATTGAATGACCGGATCAGGGAGTCATGCAAAGAGGCAGGCTTTCTTCCGCAGGTAGTCTCGGAAAGTTCCCAATGGGATTTTATCGGAAAAATGATAGCTTCCGAACTGGGTATCTCCATCTTACCCTATAGTGTCTCAAATCTGCTCAAAGAAGATGTGAGAGCTATAAAAGTAGTGAAACCGACAATCGAATGGGATCTTGCAATTATCTGGAGGAAAAACCATTATTTATCCTATGCTACAAGGGAATGGTTAAAGTTTACCCAGGAGCGGCTGACGGAAAGCACCTCGAACTAGGAGGTGCTTTTTTTAATCTGAGGAATTATTAAATGCCATTCTGTGGGTATCTATGCTTTTACCACATGGATGAAAGCATTTCCATAGATAATGTCTATGTTACAGATGATTAACATCCATTTCACTTATCGAAAACAGAGGCTTACACTTGGAATATCAAACGTTTGAGATTAACAACATCACAGAAAGGATTTTATTCTTATGGCGCAAACGAAACATCCAAAAGAAAGCCTGATTGTAAACACTGACCAAGTAATGATTAATGATTTGAACAACTACAATACCCTCTTCGGCGGGGTTTTGATGAAGAAGTTGGATAACAATGCAACCCTTTCAGCGAGACGCCATGCAAGGGTGAAAGAATGTGTCACAGCCTCCACGGATTCAATTGATTTTTTACATCCGATCCACCAGACCGATTCTGTATGTGTAGAATCCTTTGTTTCCTATACTGGCACCAAATCAATGGAAATTTTTTGTAAGGTCATTGCCGAAGATATGATCACTGGAGAACGACGAATGGCAGCAACTGCATTCCTCACCTTTGTAGCATTAGATGAAAGTAAAAAGCCGATTCAGGTTCCGGGAATCATTCCGGAAACAGAGGAAGAAAAGTTTCTCTATGAATCCGGAAAAGAACGTGCTGAAACACGAAGAGTACGGAGAGAACACAGTAAAAAATTGACGGAAATGATCGTCTTGGAAAAACCTTGGGAAAAGGGAGTGGAAGTGTAATGACGTCCATGATAGCCGGTTTGAATGAATTGTATGAAGCAAAAGAAGACCTGGAAACTTTGAAGCATAATTATCCTGAGCTATGCGAACATCTGGTCCATGTAGTCAGTCTTACGAGGCAGTTACAGTTGAAATACGGTTATATGGGCTCGTTATTGATGGACGATGAACTGCCGGAATATGAACCGAAGTTTGTCAGAGGATCAATTCTCAACCTTTACCAAGAGGAAGTCCAGGGTCTGAAAAACCACTCTGAAATAGACAAACTAAAAGCGCTTATGAGAAAGCATGAAAAGGTCAGGGATTCAAAATTATTCCTACTGACGCTTGGAGCAAAGCCGGAGTTGCTGCAAGGCTCTACGATTATCAAATAATCCAGCATACTCTGCTACGGGGCTCTTTGTATGAAAGAGAATATGCTCAAACCTACCTTTGATTGTAGAAATTCTGCAAATATAAATGCTATCCTCCAAGGGCTTGAGTATGTTTGGATGGTTCCCCTGAATTGATTGATAAGAACCGATATCAATAGTCTGGTCCTGCTGTGATCATGTGTTATCACAGTGAGAGGACCAGGCTTTTTTTGAACCTGGGGGAGTAAATCCTTTAGTGAACAGTTGTGAATTTTATGAAAATTAAAGAGAATATAGTAAAAAGGTGGTAAAATGACTTATATATCACCTTATTGAGGTGATCCGGTTGTTTGGAAAGCGGTTTAGCAAATATAGAAGAGGCTGATGAAAAAGTGACAATGCAAGTGAAGGAAGCTTCAATTTTCGACCACCAGGGGAACAAGATTATCACTGAAGACCGTGAGATAGCGATTATTGCCAAAATGGAAGATCCTATGATTGCGGTGTTGGGAAACGTTATAAGTGATTCGGAATGTGAGGAACTTATCCGTGTTTCCAATGAACGGATGAACCGATCAAAGATTGGATCGAAGCATGAAGTGAGCGATATTCGGACGAGCAGCAGCACATTCCTGCCAGAGGATAATATCACTGCCAGAATTGAAAAGCGGATGGCGCAAATTATGAACGTACCTGTAGAACATGGTGAAGGAATTCACATCTTGAATTATAAACAAGGTCAAGAATACAAAGCCCATTATGATTATTTCCGATCAAAGGCCAAAGCGACGAAGAACCCAAGAATCAGTACGCTTGTTCTTTATTTGAATGATGTAGAAGAAGGAGGCCAAACCTACTTTCCGCACATGAATCTTTCTGTCTCCCCACAAAAAGGCATGGCTGTGTATTTTGAATATTTTTATTCAGACCCTGCTGTGAATGAACGCACACTTCACGGTGGCTCACCAGTCACAGTCGGTGAGAAATGGGCAGCGACGATGTGGGTGCGAAGGAAACAATACCGTTAAGGTGGAGTAGCGAAGGCTAGGGTTAAACGAACACTCTTTTAGTCAGATAGAGTAAGAGATTTGAAATCATATGAAACACCTTCTATTCCGTCATGCTGGTGATAGTGGAGGTGTTTTTCTTATGATAAAATTCCGATTTTAACATTGTCGTACTGATTTCAATTTTTAACTGTCCCTTTAAATAATCTATTCATACCTCGATTATGAGTCTTTCGGAAACATTTGATAAGGTGCCTCAGACCAAGTTTTTCACTTTATCAATCTCTTCTTATTACCCCTTTCATCTCTTGCTTTCCTTTTCATCCCATAGTAATCTTGAAGTTCATTGAAGGGAGTGGAGAGACCATGAATAGAATGGTCATCTTAGCGGAAAAACCCTCTCAGGCGAAAGCTTATGCAGAGGCCTTTACGATACAGGAAAAAACAAAAACTTACATACAATTAAAACCTGATGATACCTTTCCGAATGGAGCGACGATTACGTGGGGAGTCGGCCATCTGGTTGAATTAAAAGAACCTCACGACTATAAACCAGAGTGGAAGAGATGGAAGCTGGACCAGTTGCCGATCGTTCCGGACCGTTTCCTTGAGAAAGTATCCAAGGGGAAGTGGGAACAGTTTCAAGCGGTCAAAAAGCTGCTACAGCAAGCGGATGTGCTTGTGAATGCGGCGGATGTCGACAGGGAAGGTTCAAATATTTTTTATAGCATCCTTCGCTTAACTGGTGTAAAAGGGAAGCCGATCCAACGTTTGTGGATCAATTCGCTTGAGAAAGACGAAGTCCGTAAAGGATTTAAGAATTTACAAGATAACGACAAGGATTTGCGATTATTTGATGAGGCGAAGGCCCGTCAAATCAGTGATTGGATGGTAGGCATCAATGCCAGTCGCCTGTTTACTTTGCTCTTACAGAAGAAGGGTTTCTCAAGCCACTTGTCGATTGGACGTGTCCAATCTCCGACGGTTTATTTGATCTATCAAAGGCACAAGGAGATTGAGAACTTTGTTTCCGAACCTTACTATCAAATCGAAGGTACCTTTCAAGCTGAAACTGGCTCTTATAAAGGCATGGCTAAGATTAAGGAAAAGGATAAGGCGAAGGTCCAGGCACTTATGGACAAACATGGCCTCAAAGAGAAGGAAGACTTAACAGGGAATGTCCAAAATATAGACAAAAAGACAAAGTACCAGAAGTCACCGAAGCTGCATTCTTTATCCACCCTGCAGAGTGTAGCGAACAGACGTTGGAAATATACGCCTTCGCAAGTACTCAAGACGATGCAAAAGCTTTATGAGAAGCGTCTCGTTTCCTATCCGAGAACAGACTGTAATTTTATAACAGAAAATGAGTTTGCTTATTTAGTGAAGACCTTGAATTCCTATCAGGACACGTTAAACGTTTCTTTCACAGCGTCGTCCTTAAAACCGAAAAAAAGATATGTGGACAACAGCAAAGTTCAGGAACACTATGCGATTATACCGACAAAGTCTGTTCCTACCCAAAAGAAATTGAGTGGGCTAAGCCGTGAGGAACGCAATATTTATGATGAAGTTTTAGCAACGACACTGGCGATGTTCCACACAGACTATGTCTATGAAGAGACCACGATTTATACAAACGTACACGACCTGCCATTTAAAACTACGGGCAGAAGAGAAGTGAAAAGAGGATGGAAAGAGCTTTTTCCAAAACCTTCTCAATCAAAGCAAGAGAAAGAGCCTTTACTCCCAAATGTCAAAAATGGTGAACAAGTAGGTGCGAACCTTCATATTAAAGAAAGTATGACGCAGCCGCCTAAGCCATATACAGAAGGTCAGTTGATCAATATGATGAAAACATGCGGGAAGCTCGTGAATGATGAAGAAGATGTGGAAATTTTAAAAGAAGTCGAGGGGCTGGGAACAGAAGCCACCCGCTCAAGCATTATTGAAACGATCAAAGCTCAAAAATACATTGAAGTGAAAAGAAACAACGTCTATGTCACAGATAAAGGCATCATGCTTTGTGAAGCTATTGAAGGAACACTGTTATCAAGCCCCTCCATGACCGCGAAATGGGAGTCGTATTTAAAGAAAATCGGGAGTGGTGAAGGATCGAAACAAATGTTCATCAAACAGACAAGCCAGTTTATTGAAAAGTTAATGCAAGAAACCCCTGACGCTCTTCAACAGGTTCAAGTTCGAAGCACTGGAGGGAAAAAGAAGTGGAACGAACCGATCGCCAAATGTCCTGCCTGTTCGACTGGATCTATTGTAGATCGTTATAAATTCTATGCGTGTTCTGCTTACAAAGAAGGGTGTAAAGTGACCTTTCCAAAAAGATTAGCTGGAAAAACACTGACAAATAATATGATTAAAACGCTGTGTGAGAAGAAGCGGACGAAGGTGCTGAAAGGGTTCAAGGGAAAGAAACCGTTCAGTACTGCTTTGACACTGGACGAGGATTATAAGATTAAATTTGATTTTGGGAAGAAAGCCTTGGATAAGAGCTGACCGCTCTTCCATAAGCAGATTGAAATTTAATGAGTGACTGATCCTCAAACATGTTACTTATAATAGCATCGGGTAGGGATGAGGCACTTTTTTAATGGGCTGTAGTCAGTTTCAGCGTATGTCCTTCGTGGCCAGAAGTTAATCCTCACTGTGTCACAAGAAGTTAAAATGAGGATTAGGCTAAAGTTTGTCAGGGCTAAGCAAGATACATACGCTTTTGTGAAGTTGGGTCTCTTTTTGCTGCAAATGTAAAGGCTGGAATTTACATCTTGTTGACTAGAAGGAAAGCGAGTGATGATGTTGAATAGAATTGGTGTTTTGACAAGTGGAGAAGATGCTCCAGGAATGAATGCCGCAATACGTGCAATCGTAAGGTCCGGTCTATATGACGGAATAGAAATGGTTGGAATCAAGTATGGGTTTCAAGGAATTTTGAATGAAACAATGGAGAGAATGGACGCAGCATCCGTAGGCTCCATTATTCAACGAGGAGGAACGATCCTCCAGTCATACAAGAATCAAGAAATTGTTACTGACGCTGGCCAGCAGAAAGCAATTGCTCACTTGAAGAAACATGGAATAGACGGCCTCGTAGTTATCGGAGGCAGAGAAGCTTTGAAAGTTGCAGCCTCGTTAGCCGAAAGAGACTTTCCATGCATCGGGATACCAGCCGCGATAGAAAATGATATTCCGTATGTAGAAGAGGCTATCGGGTTTGATACGGCTCTAAATACGATCATTGAGTATGTGGATCGTATTCGTGATACAGCTTCTTCGCATGAAAAAACCTCGATTATTGAAGTTATGGGGAAAGAGAATGGGAACCTGGCTTTATGGTCTAGTCTTGCTGGTGGAGCAGAAAATATCATCATTCCTGAGAAGAAAGAGGACATAGAGAAAATTGTGGAGCAAATCAAAAGCGGAACTTCCAGAGACAAAAAGTACAGCATTATTATCGTAGCAGAAGGAACGGTGAGTGGTATCGATCTCAACGCTAAACTGAAAACAGAGACGGGGTTAGAATCACGTGTCACCGTTTTGGGGCATACCCAGCGTGGTGGTGCTCCTACCGCGAGAGATCGAGTTTTGGCTAGTCGTTTAGGTGCTCACGCAATTGAACTGTTGTTAAATAATGAATCAGGAAAATTAGTAAAGCTCGTAGATAACAAGTTGGTAAGTGATGATTTAGGTGAGGTTTTCTCGCCTAAGTCTCACCTCGATGAAAGTATGTATGACTTGTCCGGCAGATTGTCTATATAAATTGAAAGAGAGTCTGCAAGTTCTGGTTTTTTCGTTATCGGTGCTCCATAATGCAAAAGTTTTCAGTCTTGTGATTAGCTTGGTGAAAACAGTATAAATACAGTGAATGTCTGCCTCCGTCTACTCTATTTCTTTAGTGTGGCGGGTGCCAGGCATTTTTTGAAGAAACATGATGAAGAGTCTTTCCTGTAATCGAAACATGTTACGATACCTTTAGGGAAATAGAGGAGGAATGGATGATGACGAGAAAACTTTACTATGAAAACGTTTATAATATGCAATTCCAATCTAAAGTGATAAAAATAGATCAAGATGAGCGGGGCCATTATGTGGTGCTTGAAGAGACGGCGTTTTATCCGACTGGCGGCGGGCAGCCCCATGATAAAGGGACCTTGAATGGTATGGAAGTGATCGACGTCGAGGAAGTTGAAGGCGAAGTGCGTCATTATACAGATCGTTTACTATCAGAAGCAGGAAGTGTAGAAGGCATCATAGATCAAGGGCGACGGCTGGACCATATGCAGCAGCACTGTGGACAGCATATCATTTCAGCTGTTTTCCATGACAAGTTCGGAATTCCGACAACCAGCTTCCACTTAGGCACAGACTCAGTGACAATCGATTTGGATACGGAATTTCTGGACGCAGACCTGTTGGAGAAGGCGGAAGAAGAGGTCAACCGGATCATCCGTGACAACTACCCGGTTGAAACGAAATGGGTAGCTGTTGAGAAAGCATCAGAGTATCCGGTTCGTAAACCACTCGCTGTTGATGGAGACGTTCGTCTCGTCATCATTCCAGACATTGATTATAGCGGATGCGGAGGCACACACCCGAACTTCACTGGTGAAGTCATGGCCGCCAAATTTCTAGGGTGGACAAGAAACAAAAAGCAAGTACGGTTGGAGTTTGTTTGTGGTTACCGGGTCCTGCGAAAGCTTGGGCAGAAACATCAGGTACTAACTGAAATGAAGCGACTTGTGGCAAAACCGGAACAAAAGCTTGTGGAGGAAGTCGATGAACTGATCAAGATAAATAAGCAGAAAGATAAGAAAATCGCTGAACTTGAAGAACAACTCCTTGAATATGAGGCGCGTGATATCATTTCAGAGTCACAGGGGGATAAAGTGATTCAACGCGTTTTCAAAGACTATCCGATCAAAACCCTCCAATCTTTAGGTAAGGTCATCATCGAAGAAGCACCTGATGCTTACCTTATTTTCATCAGTGAACAGAATGATCAGCTGCAATTTGTACTAGCCCACGGCACGGATATCAATCGGAATATGAATGACGTTGCCAAACAAATCCTGCCCCTTATCGAGGGAAAAGGCGGAGGGAAACCGAACTTTGTCCAAGGAGGCGGCAAAAAATTCATAGACGGGCAGGATTTTGCTGAACGCGTCAAAAATGTTTTATAAATAACTATGCTGCTTATCCTATGTAAATGAAGTGAGTAAGGAATATAATGAATTTTTTGGTTTAAAGGAGAATAGGGAGCTAATCAAACGGATGTAGCCAATCGCTTATCAAAATGGATTGTTCTGCTGATAGAACAAATGCGGCCATAACAATTCAAAAGCTTTCGTTCCATCGTTGGTGATAAAGAACTCAGGGTTACTTTTTATAAGGTTGTTGGAGTGTTATGAGGCAATATTATTGGAGGTTTTTAAATGGATAATAACGATATATTAATAAGATTAAGGTATGCCCTTGATATAAAAGATCAAGATATGATTGAAATATTCAAACTTGGCGGTGTTGACCTTACGAAAGAAGAAGTCCAAAAGGTTCTCACAAAATCAGAGGACAGTTATGATGCTGAAGATGATGAAGTGTATGAAGATGAAGAGCATATCAAATGTACGAACAGCATGCTGGAGTCCTTTTTGAATGGCCTGATTACGTTTGAACGAGGACCTCAAAAAACGAAAGATGGAGAACCGGTGAAACCCGACCGGTCGATCAGGAACTACTCGAGCGTAAATAATGTCATGTTGAAAAAAGTGAAGATCGCTCTGAAATTAACGAGTGAGGATATCATCGATATTTTAAACGATGCAGGCGTTACAATCACCAAAGGAGAGGTGAGCGGCTTGTTAAGGAAAGAAGGACACAAGAATTACCGGCAGTTTGGTGATCAATACGCTAGAAACTTCTTAAAGGGATTGACGATAAAAAACAGAGGATAGATAAGGATGTAAAATATGTAATTTAAAAATGAGAGTCCCATTTCTCGACAGAGACCAGGGGCTCTCATTTTTTTTGAAACCGAAGATGTATAGCTTACGTAAAGAATAGTAATTGATTCACTAAATTGTTATTTTATGTAAGGAGTGAGTGAAGTGCATTCATTTATAGAAGCCCCAACGAAACAATTATCCAAAGACAGTGTGAAAGTCTGGTTGATTAGTGAAACGCTGTTGAACATACTTATGTTTATCATTCTTATAGGACTGTTTATCGCTGATGATTTTTTTGCATGGTACAAATGGATTGAATGGGTTTTGATTGGTTTGACCATTCTTTCTATTGTTGGAACGGTTTGGTCATTTTTTAAAGCCTTTTTGTTATACAATCATTGGCGTTATGACGTCAATGAAGAATTCCTGCAGTTGAAATCAGGAGCGCTTCATGAAGAACATCAACTGATTCCGATGACAAAAATTCAGTCTGTTTCTACTCACCAGGGTCCGCTTTTAAGAAAATACAAACTGTACACGATCAAAGTAAGTACCATCGGCTCTGTGCATGAGATCCCAGCCTTGCCAGAAGCCACTGCTCTGGAACTACGAAATCAAATCGCCACCTATGCTAAAGTTGAGGAGGTATAGCAATGAAGGAGAGTAAGCGGAACCACCCCTTGATGATGATTCAAGAATTCGGAAAGTTAATAAAAAACAGCTTGTTCTTTTTCATTTTTTTATTTGTAATCAAAGCAGGTTCCGAGGCTTGGTTCTTTGTTTATGGCCGCTACGTAGTTATAGGATTGTTTATAATGACATTGCTCTCGATTCCTATTAAATGGTTTGCGCGTACATATAAGTTAGAAGAGACCTCCATTCAAATGACCAGGAGTTTTTTTACCACAACAAAACAGACGATTCCTTATTCTAAAATTCAACATGTCAGAAGAAAAACAAACGTCTTCCATCGCTTATTCAGTGTGACATCTTTGACAGTAGAAACGAGCATCCAGGGAGAAGACAGCTCTATAAATTTTCCCGTTTTGGGAAATGAGGAAGCAGAAACAGTGGAAGCTAAAATTCAGATGAAAATAGACAAGGATGGTTCCTCGACTCCTGCCATTGCTGAAACACCGAAAGTATTGGAGGAAATGGAAGAAGAGAATTCGCGGACTGAGCAAGAGGTCTTGGAAAAAGAAGAAAATACGTTATCAGTTGAAAGGGTTGCTGAGGTGGAAGCGGAAGCTGAAGACTTTCCGGTTAAAACAGTCCATTTCACACCTGCAAAAAAGGAAATATTAAAGGCATCTCTTGCCTCGCTCAGTTTTCTAGCCGTAATACCGCTCGTCGGTTCTTTATTATCCAAGTCAGAGGAATTCCATATCGAGAAACAGGTGGATGGATTGGTATCCTTTATTCTTGAGTCGCCATGGGTGACGGCGGTCACACTCGTCTTTCTCATTTTAATCGCTGGAGGAATAGGGATTGTCCGGACATTTGTGAAATATGGAAAATATGAAATTGCATCTGATGATGGGCAAATCTATATCACCAAAGGAGTAGTGGAAGAAAACTACTTTTCTATTAAGAAAGAGAGAGTTCAAGCCGTATTAATTGAGCAAACACTTGTGAAGCGAATGATGGGGTTAGCATCTGTTCGTTTAGTATGTGCAGGAGGGAGTGGAGAGGATACTGAGGTGAGCTCACTTTTTCCTTTCCTGCCTATTCGGCGTGTAACTTCCTTGATTGGGGAATTGCTCCCTGAGTATCATTTGACAGAAAAGATGGAACGTTTACCAAAGAGGGCACTCTGGATTCGCATCCTGAAGCCGAGCTGGATATGGATCATTGCCACAATCATTCTTTATTTCGTGAAGCCTGAGCCTTTCAATATTGAATCGGCCTGGTGGCAGATTTCGCTTTTATTATCCTTGACAATCATGACTTCTCGTTTGATGGATTTTTCCCAATCTCGCTATCATATGAATGATCAATTCATGCAATTGAGATCAGGAGGCTTTACGACGAACCTATACCTTTCTAAACGGAATAAAATCATTGAAATGGAAGCTTCCCGAACGATATTTCAAAAAATGCTGGGGTTAGCTTCGGTGAACACGGTAAATCGCGCCAATCCTGTAAGACACACAACTATGGATGATGTTCCTTCAGAGTGGGTGACTGGGGCTCATCAGTGGTACATGTCCAGGAATAAGGAAATCAATATCAGTAAATGAAGCAGAATGAGTTAGCATTCTTTTGAGGAATATATTTATAAAAAAACCTTCCAATAATTTTTAACTTCCGTGTAATTTCTATGTAATATTATTAAATTAATATAACACGTAGGTGACTTTAGCCTATTTTCATATTAATTGTGTTATTATTAATCTTGTTACGAAAGTTGCGGGCATTTTCTCGCAGAATTATTGAAAGAATTTAGTTTATAAGATTTAAATTTTTATAAAATGATGAAATTATACTTGTAGGTTAATATAATGGAGGTTTTACTATGTTTTCTAAGTTTAAAACGAAAATGAAAGAACCCGCTTTTAAAAAGAAATTTATGATCTATGCTGCTGTAATGGCAATCTTCTGGCTGAAGATGTCCTTTATTCAAGGTGGGATTTTTACTCTTAATATAGAAAATGCCAATGAAGCGGCTATTTTAGCTTTTAACCCATTAAGCAGTATTTTTCTCTTATTCGGGGTAGGTATTCTACTAGCTGGACGCAGAGGACTACTGGGCATGTATATTATTGGTTCGCTGCTATTGTATGTAAACGTTCTGTTCTATCGGGAATACCATGATTTTCTTACCATTCCAATGTTAGGACAGGCTGCCAACCTGGCAGGAATGGGCAGCAGTATCACCGACATTTTATCAGGAACGGATATTTTCTTGTTTATTGATGTCTTCATTGCTGCGTTTCTATTATTCTATTTAAAACCGATGCGTTTCAAAAGTTTTATTCCTAAGCGGAAAGAAGGCTTAATTTTAGCTGTTATTGCTGTGCCCTTGTTCTTAGTGAACTTAGGCTGGGCGCAAACGGAACGCACGGAGTTATTAGAGCGGGCTTTTGATCGTAATTTGCTCGTTAAATATATCGGTGTGCTTAACTTCCACGCTTATGACATCGTCCTGCAGGGCCAGACAGAGGCCAAGAAAACTTTCGCGGACAGCAATGAACTTGTTCCGGCATTGAATTATTTGAATGAAAAGAAGACAGAACCAAACAGTGATATGACCGGCGTCGCTGAAGGGAAAAACGTGATCGTTTTATCCCTTGAGAGTACGCAGACCTTTGTTGTTGATAATAAGGTGAATGGCAAAGAGCTCACCCCTTATTTCAATGACCTGAAAGAAGAAGGAGCTTATTTCAGCAACTTCTATCACCAGGTCAAACAGGGGCGTACATCTGACTCTGAGTTTATGTTAGACAACTCTCTTTACGGATTGAACCGCGGGGCAGCCTTCTTCACTCATTCCGGAAATGAATATGAAGCAACCCCGGAAGTATTAGGTGAAAAAGGATATACGTCTTCAACAATGCATGCCAATGATGAAACATTCTGGAACCGTAATGTGATGTATGAGTCACTAGGGTATGATGAGTACTACTCTAAGAAAGATTATAATGTAACAGAAGAGAAGTCTTTTGGTTGGGGCTATTTGGACGAATATTTCTTCAGTGACTCTTTAGATAAGATGAAAGAAATGGATCAGCCGTTCTATAACAAGATGATTACACTGACGAACCACCATCCATTCACCCTTCCTGAAGATAAGAAATTCATTGAAGAAGGGAATACTTCCAGTGAAACCTTGAACCGTTACTTCCAAACGATTCGTTATCAAGATGAAGCATTAAAACAATTCGTCGAGGAATTCAAGAAGTCCGATTTGTATGATGATACGATTCTGGTTATTTATGGCGACCATTTCGGCATTTCTGAAAACCACCAACAAGCCATGGGAGAATATCTGGATAAGGATATTAATGCTTATGAACAATTCCAGCTCCAGCGTGTCCCTCTTCTTATGATTGGGGAAGGTATTGAACCACAAGAACATGATACGGTTGGCGGACAGATTGATTTACGGCCGACCATCATGAACCTTCTTGGTGTGAAAGATGAAAATCCAGTTCAATTCGGACAGGATTTATTCAGTAAAGACCGTCGTGAGATGATGATTACACGTGACGGTGGCTTCGCCAATGAAGAATATGTTGGTGTGAATGAAAGCTGTTTCGATAGAAAATCAGGTGAAGAAGTAGAAGCAGATGCTTGTGCTCCTGGATTTAAACAAGCAGAAGAGGAACTTGCGTTATCTGATTCGATTGTTTATGGAGATTTGCTTCGTTACCTTGATGAAACCGAAATGATTGAGGAAAAAGAAAAAGAGTCTTCCAAGCAAAATGAATAAAGTATCAGATAAAAGCTTGTAGAGAAACCCTGTGTTTTTCTGCAAGCTTTTTTTCAATGAAATTATATACTGCGCCTGGCCTCTGTCTTAAAGCATTCCGTCTCGTGAAGGAAAACCGCTTCACTGTACGGATGTTCTTAAGCTTGTCGAGGCTGATCAAGGTGCTTGCGCCTTTGCATGATCAAAACGGTCGGCTGACATAGTCTGAAAGTAAGAAGGAGAATAAACTCAGGAGATCGAATATGTATTCGAGAATCAATATTTTATTTAACAGGAGGACATTATGGGGAGAATCGTTCATTTTGAAATTCATGTAGACGATATGGAACGGGCGGAGAAATTTTATGGTGATGTATTTGGATGGACTTTTGAAGATTGGAGCGAATATGCGGGCATGCCTTATTTGGGAGCTGTGACCGGCGATGAAAAGGAGCCGGGAATTAACGGAGCTTTGATGAAAAGGCAAAGTGCTCCTCCAGAATTAAATCAAGCTTTGAATGCCTATGCATGCACACTGGGAGTGGAGGATTACGATGCTGTAGAGGCGAAAATCCTGGAAAATGGGGGTAAGGTCGCAATGCCTAAGTACGCTCTGCCTGGAATGGCCTGGCAGGGATACTATATAGATACAGAAGGTAACATTTTTGGCCTCCATCAACCAGATGAAAATGCAAAATAGCATATTTATAGTGATGTAATCTAAAGAACCCTTATGAGGAGGGTTCTTTTGTTTTTATTAACTTAGAGTGTTTGCCTAACTAAAATGAGGCTGGGACAAAAGGATTTTTCCGCTAGAAAACCCGAACGAATTTGGAGGCTACTGAAGAACTGCAACTTTCTGAGTTATGCATCAAAGAAAAAAGCCGTGTAGGATGATTTTATCGTTCAACTCGGCTTTTTTCAATGGACAAGAAAAGAGAGTGATCTTCTTTTTTAAATCGAAGAAAATCACTCTTTTAAGATGGACCACGTTGATTTCACGATGAGCGTTCGGTGGTGACGCCTGCGGGAACAGCGCGAGCCGAAGATCCACTTGGTCAAGTGATCTTCTTGACCAAGTTAGCTGAGGCCGTGCCCGCGGCAAGCATCCACCGACAAGCGATTCGTGTGAATCAACAACAAACTTTAACAGCTCCTCTGGATTGAAAAGGGTTTTTCAGTGGCCTCCGAATTTGTTCGGGTTTTCTTTATGATGCAATAAATACATACGCCGCTCAGGCTCCATATGATCCATTCCACCCTATTGTTCGTCTTTTCCTGTGGCAGTTAGTGTTTTGTCCCAGCCCCATTAGTTGCTTCAAGGAGGTAGGCAGCCTTTATCCTAAATGGGAAAAACCATAATTAATGAAGTGATTGATCATCACAGCCATCTCGGCAGGCGACTGATCCATATCATTATCGATCCAATCCTTGATGACATGGATGGCTCCACTGATTACAAAAGTACTTAAATACTCTGATTCTTTCTTGTTTAAGTGTTGATTCTTCATCCCGTTGTCCATCATGAATCGCCGGGTCAATTCCATCATGCGTTTTTCGAAGGTAGGGACAGAGTCCTTGTTCAACAAGGTTTGGAACATAAGCTGATTTTTTGTTACATACTCTAAGATTTTCTCAGTCATCTGTATGGATTCTTCTTCCCGTTCATAGCTATAGCTATGCAGATATCGATCCATATCCTCTGTGATTTCTTTTTCGATTTTACTGAGTAAGTCGTAATGATCAGAGTAATGGGTGTAAAAGGTCGAACGGTTAATGTCTGCGATTTCGCATACTTCTTTGACAGTGATTTCCGAAATCGGTTTTTTGGATAGTAAGGTAATCAGGCTTTCCTGCAGTACTTTGCGGGTGTATTTTTTTCTTCGATCCAATTTAGCGGTCATCGATGAAACTCCCTTTTGTTAAATTTATGTGACAATCCAACATTTTCAATAAGATGTGTTGGGAAACTAACGTAAATTAAGAAACTGTTTGTTGAATATCCAACACTGTGTCAATAAAATAATAGAGTGTATGCAAGGGATTTGCAAGAGAGGATGACGCGTTATTAATATGATCGATCGAATCATAAAGCATAAAAAAAGTATCGTTATTATATTTGCGGTTATTACTTTATTCAGTATAGTTGCACAGTTTGCCGTTTCGGTCAATTACAACATGGCGGATTATCTGCCGGAAGATTCTCCATCGATGAACGCGATGGACTTGATGAAAGAAGAGTTTGACGAACCAGTGGAGAATGCACGAGTAATGATCAAAGATGTCTCGATAACTGAGGCGCTGACCTATAAAGAAGAACTGGAAGCTATCGAAGGGGTAGGCGGGGTTACATGGCTGGATGATGTGGTGGATTTGAAAGTTCCTCTCGAAGTAGGCAGCAAGGATACCATAGAGACTTATTATCAAAATGATTCTGCTCTATTCTCTTTGAACATTGAAGAAGGATATGAAGTGGAGGCGACCGATCAAATTTATGAACTGATCGGAGAAGAGAATGCGATTGCAGGTGAAGCAGTCAACACGGCTACTTCCCAAAAAATGGCTGGCAGCGAGTCGATTTATGCAGGAGCTTTACTCGTTCCGATTATTATTTTGATTTTGGTTTTATCGACGAATTCCTGGATGGAACCGGTCTTCTTTTTGACAGCGATTGGTGTTTCTGTCCTTATCAATCTAGGGACCAACATCTTTATTGGTGAAATTTCTTTCGTGACCCAGTCCGTGGCTCCGATTCTGCAGCTTGCGGTGTCATTGGACTATGCGATTTTCCTGCTTCATAGTTTTTCGGATTATCGGAAGAGAGTGTCAGAGCCCAGGGAAGCTATGAAGCTTGCGATGAAACGATCCTTTCCAGCAATCGTTGCCAGTGCTTCCACCACATTTTTCGGCTTTACTGCACTGACCTTTATGGATTTCGGAATCGGAGCTGACTTAGGGCTCAATCTGCTAAAAGGAATTCTGCTGAGTTTCATCAGTGTGATGGTCTTTTTACCTGCTTTGACATTGATGTTCTATCACTGGATCGATCGTACTCAGCATCGGTCGTTCGTTCCGGACTTTAACAAAATCGGTAAGCGTGTTATGAAGTTCAGAATTCCAAGTTTGATCCTTGTATTATTGATTATCGTCCCGGCATTTTTAGCTCAAAGCCAGACCTCATTCATATACGGAACCGGAGAACATCCGGAGAACACACGTGCTGGCCAAGATGTGACGGCCATTCAGGAAGAGTTTGGAAAAAACATGCCTATGGTGCTGCTTGTACCAGAAGGAGACAGGGCCAAAGAGGAAGAAATGGTTCACGATTTAGAAAACCTTCCTCATGTTTCAAGTGTGCTTTCTTACGTGAACATGGTCAGTTCGGCGATCCCGCCGGATTATTTGGAGGAATCTATGACAGAATCTTTTTATTCTGATGACTTTGCACGGATCACACTTTATACGGAAACGGATGCAGAAGGGGAAAAAGCCTTTTCCTTGATCGAACAGGTCCATGAAACTGCGGATTCCTATTATGATGATACACATCTATTAGGGGAGAGCGTAACTTTGTACGATATGAAAAACATCGTCCAGGATGACAACAAATTAGTCAATTGGTTGACGATCATTACCGTGACCCTCGTACTTTTGATTACGTTCCGTTCAATCACTATTCCGCTTGTACTGTTATTGACAATACAGGCATCCGTTTGGGTCAACTTAGCCTTCCCATATTTTATGGATACGCCGCTCGTGTATGTCGGCTACCTGCTCATCAGCACAATTCAACTGGCTGCGACTGTCGACTATGCCATCTTATTCACGGAAAATTACAAACATCTACGCCAAGAAATGCCAGCGTTACAGGCTATCAGGAAAACGATCGATGATAAGATTTTTGCAATATTCGTATCAGCGTCCATCTTATCTAGTGTCGGATTCATCCTATGGATCACATCATCCAACCCGATTGTGTCATCGATAGGCTTACTGCTTGGCCGGGGCGCGTTACTGGCATTCCTCATGGTCGTATTCGTCCTGCCGGCTTTATTAGTAGTATTGGACTGGGTAATTGAAAAGACAACATTTAAAGCGAACTTTTTTAAGGGGAAATGATAATGAGATTTAAACGAATAACCGCGATGTTCATGGCGTTTCTTCTTGTCTTAGGGACAGTGCCCGTTTCAGCAGAGGAAGATGGAACCTCATCTGATGAAAAGACTGAAGAGGAGAAAGGTTCCTACTCTGAGAAGCATGAAGTGGTTTATGCCACACTGGATCCTGCCGGGGAGCAGCAAGAGATGTATGTCGTCAATAATTTCAATATTGAAGATCAGGGGACGATCATCGATCATGGACCATATAACAGTGTCCAAAATCTGACGGACCTGACAGCGGTTGAACAAAAAGATGAAAGAATCGAAGTAACTGCAAAGGATGAGGAGTTCTATTATCAGGGTACTTTGGAAGGCAAGCCACTTCCTTGGGATATCAATGTTTCTTACCAATTGGATGGGAAAACGATGCATCCTGAAGAACTGGTTGGAAAAGACGGGCATCTTCAAATTAAAATCGATACAGCTAAAAATGAAAATGCTGAGGAAATCTTTTTCAATAATTATTTAATGCAGATTACCCTTCAGCTGGATTCCGCGATATATGAAAATATAGATGCACCAGAGGGAACTGTAGCCAATTCTGGTAAGAACAGGCAAGTGACCTTTACTGTTATGCCTGAAAAAGAAGGTAGTTTTACACTTTCTGCAGATGTGACTGATTTGGAAATGGAAGGCATTGAGTTTGCAGCCATTCCTTCCTCTATGTCCATTGATGCTCCTGAAGCCGGTGGCATGAAGAACGATATGAAATCCTTATCTGATGCCACAGCTGAAATCAACCGTGGTGTTGGGGAGCTACAGAATGGCATCGCTGAATTGAATGACGGGGCCGCAAGTCTCTATGAGGGTTCAGAACAATATAAAAGCGGCATTCAAGGACTAAGCAATCAGTCTTCGGAACTTGTCGAAGGCTCTGCTTCCATCAAAAAATCACTTCAACAAATGAGTGGTTCTGTGGAATCTGGGTCTGGTGAAATGAATCTCAGCGATTTTGCAAAGATGGAAGGTGGGCTCCGTCAAATTGCTGAGGGTCTTGAGGAAACGGGAGAAAGCCTCACGAATTTAAAAAATCAGTACAGCAAAGCTCATCAGGCTTTGAGTAAGTCGATCGATGCAATCCCTGATTATCAAATTTCAGAGGAAGACATCAAGGCTTTGCATGAGAGCGGGGCAGATAAAGAAGTCGTGGATAGGCTTGCGCAAACCTATAAAACTTCACGTACAGCAAAAGAAACGTATGCGAACACCCATGAATCATTCAATGCCATAGGACCTGCCTTAGATAAAAGTGCTGGCTCACTGAATGAAATGAGTGGTGCTCTTCATACAATGGCAGATCAAGTAGGGAATAGTCTTGATAACATGGACCTGGATGAATCGATGGAGCAATTGCAGCAAGGGTTACAGGCGTTGTCTTCCAACTATAATGATTTCCACGAAGGGCTGACCGGTTATACCAATGGTGTTGATGAGGTGGCTGATTCCTATGGAGGTCTTCATAGAGGGGTTGCAGGGTTGACTGATGGGACGACTGAATTGAAAAATGGTGCGGCTGAGCTTCATAATGGAACTTCAGAGCTGGCTTCCTCTACAAGCGATTTGCCAGGTCAAATGGAAACAGAAATCGATCAGATGGTAGAGGAATATGATAAGTCTGATTTTGAACCTGTTTCATTTGTCTCCTCAAAAAATGAAAAGGTAGGATCTGTGCAATTTGTCATTAAAACAGAAAGCCTAAAAAAAGTTGAAGAAGAACAAGAGGGACAAGAGGAAGAAGAGGAAAAAAACTTTTGGGATCGTTTTTTGGATTTGTTCAGGTAAGATGAAAATCATCTCTCAATATTAAGAGAGATGATTTTTTGTGAATTTTTTCCAAACTATGGTGGTGAAAAATAATACTGAGGGGAGAGGGAGGTGTGCATTCAATAGAGAGGATGGAGTATATTTCCTGTAGTGTTTTGTAGGAAAAAGAAGAAAAGTGGAGTATAATAGAATTATAGAACACTTCTTACCACCTCTTATCTTGAATACATATGTCAACTTTATGTTGGCATAACAACTGAAAGAGGTGAGTGATATGAAGGTCAAATTTTTATCAATGCTTATGGTTGTTTTCCTATTTCTATTTACTTTCCTGGCTTATACCTCTCCTGCCTATGCTGAATCCTCAACTTTTGTCACAAAAGGAAACACCTCGAGTAAAGTCGTTGCTCTCACTTTTGATGATGGAGCCGATGGGACAAACATTTCAAAGATTCTCTCAACCCTTGACCAATATGATGTGCGATCAACGTTTTTCTTAACAGGTTCTGGGACTGCCCACCACCCGGATGACATCAGAAAGATTACCGATGCAGGGCATGAAATCGGTAACCACTCTTATTCTCACCCTGACTTTACCACACTGACACCTTCACAAATGAAAGCAGAATTAACCAAAACGGAATCGAAGATATTAAAAGTTACAGGAAAATCCACTAAGCCATTATTCAGAGCCCCCTTTGGATCTGTGAACCAAAATGTGCTGAATGCTGTTGGCAGCGCTGGTTTTACACACACCATTCATTGGAATATCGATACTCTGGATTGGAAAGGTCTGGCAAAAAATGAAGTGACAGATCGTGTTCTGAGCAATATTGTTCCAGGGTCCATTGTTTTAATGCACACCGGAGCAGGAGCGGCTGGAACTCCGTATGCCTTACCTGACATCATTCAAGAACTTGAGGCTTTAGGATATAGTTTCGTAACCGTTTCTGAACTGTTATTCAACACGCATACTGTAATAACGGGAGACACACTTTACAGTATTTCTAAAAAATATGGAGTAAGTCTCGACCAATTAGCCAAAGCCAACGGAATTGTTAATCCAGCTTTAATACGAGTCGGTCAAGTCCTTGTCATCCCTCAAGAGAAGCAAGCGACCACTTATACTGTGAAAGCTGGAGATACGCTTTATCGTATTGCCCTTAAGTATGGCATGGGTGTTCAACAATTGGCTTCTCTTAATGACATTTCAAACCCGAGTTTGATCCAGGTGGGGCAAGTATTAAAAATCACCTCCAATTCCTCGTCCTATGGTACGTATACTGTCAAATCAGGAGACACACTTTACAGGATAGCTTTGAATCACGGAACAAATTATAAGAAGCTGGCGGAAGTCAATAACATTTCTCCTCCTTACTTGATCAAGGGAGGCGACGTCTTGAATCTGCCAAAATAAGTTCAGGTTGGACCTTATTTGATAGAGGGGCAGGATGTAAGAATCCTGTCCTTCTTTTGTTTTCTTAAACCTGTTGAAAATTTTTCAATTATTGTATATCCAATATTTGCCGCATTAAACCAAAAAATTGAGAGCAAATGATTAAGCAATTGAAGTGAGGTCAAAGTCCATTCAAAGCTAATAAGTAGAATCATAGAATAGGAGCTATTTATTTTAAAACAATAGATTGGAACTGCACTTGAATATTATTTTTTTGCGGGAACTGTTCCATTCACTACTTTATTCTTCCTAGTTAGGCAACCTTATCAAACAAAACTTATTTTCTTACGTATACTATTTTAAGCAATCATGAAGGAGTGAAAATAAGTATGTGCGTAAAAAATTACGACAATGACTACCATTCCGATGGTGGAAAAGGTCGTAAAGATAAATGTTGTGATAAGAAAAATGATAAGGGTAGGATGAAACACTATAAGAATTGTGTGGAAGATGTGTTGGAAGCTATTCTATTTGCTCAAAAGAAAGCAACGAGGGATGATTGTACAACAGGTTGCAAGCAATCAATCGATGAGTTGCTGGGTAAAAAGAAAGTGAAGAAGAACACGATTCCTTTCATCTTATATTGTGGGTGTAAACCTTTTGAGGGTACAGGAGTTACCACTTATTCCTGTCATTCAAAAAGAGAGAAGCTGAAGTGTGTCAACACACATGTGTTTAAAATCAAAGCGTTGGAAAAAGAATGTGCGGTTCTTGAATTGCTGGCATTTAAATCCGATTTAAGAGGTCATAAGCATTGCCAGCCGAAACATGGAAATTCTGTATGTAAACAAATCGATGATAAACACCTTGATGACTTAGTGAATACAGGCATTTGTATCACAGTTGATTTATCCTGCTTCTGTGCGGTTACCTGCTTACCTGCTGTGAGTTTGTAAGATGGAATTTAGAAGGTATGCCTAGCGTTAGGCATACCTTCTATACATAAAGAAATTATCCTCCGAATGCCTCTAAAACATCCTCGATTTCCTTGATATTCAACTTTCGTGACGGAGTAACGTTTTTTTGTGATTGGAGGTGAACTTCCGTACTATTCCTGTATCCTTGATTCAATATCTTTTTTATTTCCTGCAATTCAGCTAACACATCATGTGAGTTTCCTTTTTTTTCTGTATTTTTGTGAAAGTAATCATTCAGTGCTGAAAACACAAGGTGCTGAAGTGTGTTGTTATTAGAATGATATTCCATTTCCTCGATGATTTGAGGAGATACGGGATGGGTATCCCCTGTTTTCACATCAATGAAATTGTCAGGAATAGTGATCACAGTTTTGCGGAAATAATCCATGTATATTCTTGACATTTATTTCACCCTTTAGCTTTTTGTAACAGCGTAATCATCGGTATATTCCTGATTTTTACTGAGGACGTGCATTTTAGCAAGAATCATTAAACCTTTGACATTCAGTTTTGCCATATCCTCTGGGAACATCAAATCAATTGGGCGCCCTCTATCACTCCACTTGACGGCTGCTTCTTTAATTTGCTTTTCAGCTATTTCTGCTGCCCCGCCTACAGCGATGTATCGAGCTGCTCCTTTGATTTCAATGGAACTGCTTCTGACACGATCAAAATGCTCCAAATATTTGATAGCCATAAGCCGCAATTGAGGCGTGATATACTTACTGATATCTTTCCTCACCCCAGCAAAAGGTTCTACATACCATTCTGATTGTCCGGCGGCTAATTTTTCCTCAAGTTCTGAACGAGAATTAAAACTGTATAATTCATTTTTACTGACTTTTTGTATGATATTATCAAGGAATTGATTGATACCGAATGGTTCTCCTTCAACAGAAGCGACAGGTTTATTATTTTTTATACCGACAAAGTCCACCGAGTCTCCGCCCAAATCGCCAATGATAATTCCTCTTGCTGAGTCTTTGGCAAGTGAATCATCCGTTATCATCAGCGAGCCTGGATCACGCGTGAGTGCTAAATAAGCAAGCGCTCCTTCTGCACCGACAATAACATCATTGATGTGGAGTTTGACCATTACTTCTTTCGGTTCTTTGACGCCGGGAACCTTGTGAAAGATGATGGTATGATCACCAAGCAACTGTTTTTTGAAGTACTCTTTCCTTTCCTTATATTGAGTAGTAGGAAGGGAGACAGCTAAATGATCTATTGTATAATCCACATTTCCATCAGAAGGGTTGTTTAGTAAGGCATGATAGGCAGCTGATGCGAAGAGGAGGATATAAGTACGTTCCTCGTCTGTTTTTTGATTATTGAAAGAGGTTAAACTAACATTTCTTTGCTTCATCGCGGATTTTCCGATATAGAAAATCTCGCGTCTATCAACGACAGATGGACTTTTTATTTCTACGATAATATTCTCCTCGAATTCCATATCTTCTTCGTCGTAAGGTTTCTCATGAAATTCTTCATCAAACAGGGCGATTGCATTGGGAACTTGATAATCCTTGACCTCACCATCATCTGATGCTAGTACTTTATACCAGCTGTTTCCAATGTCCACTGAAAAAATATGATCTTGTTTCATTTTCTACCTCCTCGAACCCATCCTATGCAAACGGGAACTGAATCTGTGCTAGTACCTATTTATAATTATGGAGAAAGCTGCTAGGACCTTAAGTTAAGGGGTCGCTTCCTCTTGAAGACTAATAGGTCCTATCTTGTTCAATAAACAGCCTGCGTAAAATAGAAAAGAAGACTCCAAAATCTTTCTACTAACCCCTCGATCAGACAAATCGTAGGAAACTTCCACGTTTATACTCCGTCATAAGACCAAGCTTACTAGAATTGAATGCATAGAATACAGGGAGGTTAATATAAAAGGAGGAAAATAGTGATGAAAAAAGATAATTGTCACGAAAATTGTGTAAACCTTAATACGTCAGCTTCTGTAGAGCAATGCACGAATGAGATGACGGATACACCAACCGTTCCTATGGGGGAACGTGTCATTAAAGTTCCGGTTGAATTAGGAGCTTTTAATGTAACCTCCCATCTTGTTGCGAATATTAATTTTCCAGAACCAGTGCTGGAAATCAAAGACATTAAGAAAAGGGTCGTCATTACTCAATGTCGTCTGATGGCTCGCCCGTCAACAGGGGGAGATGATCTATTCAGCGTTGGACCGTTCCCTTTATTCATTAAAGGTTATGTTCGTAAAAACATTCAATATGCGAGTCCTTATCATAGTTCATCTGGAGAGTGTGTATCCTCAGATATCAAGTCATTGACAGCCAAAGTTCCTTTTGAATGTATGACATCCGTTACTCTTGATTCACCTGTTCAGCTGCCTGTGAACAATAGTAGAAATGAGTTCGACTTCTTTAGAGCTCAGGAGCTTGGTTCAGGGTACCCCGAGAAAGATCAGTTCCTATCAAGTGATGTATCTCAATTTCACCAAAATAGCACTCAATCTTATAACGAGCTTCCATACTGTGAACTCATTTCGAGTAATATTTTGGAGTGGGATGAAGCGACAGATCGTCAATCATTTGGCGGAGGTCCGGTAGATGAAGGGTACTTCCACCACATGGTGGAAAAAATGGCGCTAACGTTTACGGTTAAAGTTTTGCAGAATCAACAAGTAAATATTGATGCCCTGTAAGGCGATTAGACACGTTGGCCACTATCCGTACGTAGTGGGCATCGTGTTTTTTATTGTTTTGATACTTATAAAATACCAGCCTTTAAAAATCTTATGATGTCTTGCAAAAGAAGCTCTTGAAAATTTTGGTTAACGTTGGCGATGAACCAATGTGCTTGTGCCTTTGTTCTGTTTTTTATCCTATTCCGTTCTCTTCATAAGGTTAGTGCTGGTTTTAAGTTTTGGACAAGTGTGGGGATGGGATACTAAGTGCTTATTCAATAAAGAGATTTTGTATAGGAGGATGATGACCATTGACAAATAGGGAAAGAGGGAGCCTGATACCTTGACTTCAAACTAAGAGCCCAAACATAGTCATTTAACCTACATACGATGGGTGTATATTTTGTTTAGGGGGAAGTTAAATGACAGATGAACATAACGAATCAAGCAGTTTTGAATGCGAAAGTTCTTCACATCATAAGCCATGCAAGCCAAACGTAAGCCTCGGGAAGATCGTAGCAAAGGTTCCAGTGGTATTGTCTGAACTCAACATCCAAGTGAATATCAATGAAACCATTAAATTTCCTGAACCAGTTCTTGAAATTAAGGACATAAAGAAACGTGTGAACTTGACTCAATGCCGCCTATTACTTCCAACTAATAAACTATTTATCAAAGGATTTGTCCGTAAAAACATTCAATACGCCAGTCCCTCCAATGAAATTGAGGTCACTACAGATACGACCGTAGCCTCTGACTTGCATTCCTTTACAGTCGATATTCCCTTTGACTGTGTAACGGAAATTAAGGATTTCTTATCTATACCTGTCATGCCTAAAATGAATGAGCGGGAGGAGTTCGACTTCGCAGTATCCATTCCATTACCTGAGGGTTACCCTGAGAAAGATGAATTGTTAACGAGTGATTTATCTCAATTTCACCAAAAGAGTCGTCAATTCTACAATGACCTCCCATATTGTGAGCTCCTTTCCAGCAAAATCATCGAATGGGATGAAGCATTAGACCGTATTCCGCTTCCTGGTACGGCACCTCTGAATGAGGGTTATTTTACCCAAATAGAAGAAAAAATGGTGGTCGATATATGTTTGAAAGTTCTTCAGAACCAACAGATTCGTGTCACTTCAACGACGAATGACGAAGACTGTGACTTCAGCCTATTAAATGATTGAGTTAAGCATGGATGAGGGAAGGAGGGAGGAGGGATGCCAGGAGTGCGGCACCCTTTCCAGCTGCTATGAATAGAGATGAAATAATATTCAACCAACCACATTGGAGCAGCGGACACAAACGACAGAATACGAATCGGAAACGAAAGCACAATAGTGACGATATTGAAAACCAGTATGAGCCTGAAGAGGAATCTGTTCAAATAAGTGATGATTCAAAAGAAAATAAGGTATACACTCCAGTAGATATTAAGGGGAAAGCCCCTCGACCATTGATTTATCCTCCGTCTAAAGTGATAGCTGATGCAGCATACGTCAACACTTGGATTGATGATGAAAATGCGGAAAAGGAAAACACTGTACCAAACAAGAATCGGTTTGATCACCTGGCAGAGAAGCGAAAAAGAATGGCCACCTTGCGTAGAGGGGACTTCTATGAAAAAAAGGGGATATATGCTAAAAAAGGAAGAAGTTCCTTTACTATCGAAGCTGAACAGGAATATGTAAAATCAGAGGATAAAAGTGAATCTGGGAATTCATTATATTCTGAGTTTCTAGCCATGTTAAATGAGTCATCTTCTGAAGAAAAGTGGTTCCATGAAGGGAGTCCAGAACTAGAAACGGATGATTTCAATGAAGAAGAAAATCCTTTTTCCAGTGAGAATCACTCGATATTGAAGGATATTATTTCATCGATCGAGTGCCATCTGGATGATTCAAACAGTTTTAAGAAATACTGCTTTTCTCAAAGTGATTTAGTAGATTTAGAGACGATTGAATCTTCTTCGGATGGGTTAGAGATGGTCGAATCAAGCTGTGAAACAGCCACCTCTTTGTGGAATAATATTTCTGCCATGTTAGAGGATTCCTCTTCCATGGACGAAATACTTAATGAATCCCAAATGGAAGCTGGATCGTCTGGCAATCATGGTGAGCATATAAATTTTCTTCCTCCATTTGAAGAAGAGACCAGCAGTATAGATGAAGAAAGCACCAGTATCCAAGAATCTCCTGACGAAGAAGAAGAGCCATCAATAGTTGAAGAAATAAATGCTTTCATAGAAGAAAGTACCAGTATCCAAGAAGAGACTCCTGACGAAGAAGAAGCACCACGGATGGTAGAAAAACCAAGTGTTGTCATAGAAGCCAACCACCTTATTCAAGAAGAGTCTTTTGACGAAGAAGAAGAGCCATCAATAGTTGAAGAAATAAATGCTTTCATAGAAGAAAGTACCAGTATCCAAGAAGAGTCTCCTGACGAAGAAGAAGCATCACCGATAGCAAAAGACCCAAGTGTTGTCATAGATGCTAACCCTACTATCCAAGAGGAATCTCTCAGCGAAACAGAATTTCATATATTTACAGAAGATAGGGAGTCTGTAAATGGGGAAACTATAAGTTCTATTATAGAAAGCAGTACAGCCAGCTCTGATAGTTTTCAAAGGGAAGAGGATCCTTTTCCGGATGCAGATGAAAGCTCAATGTTTGCAGGTGATTTTTTAGAGGAGCTTCTCGAAGAAGAACCGGAACAAGAGGACCTTGAGTCTAATTCACTACCTATGGGGAAGGGCCAACATCAAATGGTTAAGGTTCCTGTAGTATTAGCACATCTCATAGTTGATGTAGATGTGATGGAAACATTTGAGGTATTGGGGGGTATTTCGGAAATAACCAAGGTTGATTGGACACTTCATTCCATTAAGCAAAGGGTTGTTCTACCGTCATCCACCGTCTTTATCAAGGGTATTCTTACAGCTGATATTGTATATGTGAAAGACGACCCAGACCAAAAGGTTCATACCTTAAAATATCCTGTACAATGGAATGAATCTATGAAAGTGAAATGGCTGACCGAACCAGATGTTTCTTATACTTGCCAAAATGAATATACATTTGGACACGAAGGTGACACGCATTATGAACATCGTCAAAAATTCGCCAATCCGGTGGAGGATCAACTTCATAGTATTCATATAATCAGCCATCCTAAAGTCATTGCCCAGAAAGAAGTTTCGATTCAAGGAAATGTGCAGATATGTATAGATCTATTACAGCAAAAATACGTTTATCCACATTTTAGCTGAGGGACCTGTTTTTTTATGGAATGACAGTCAATTAAAATAAAAGACGTCTCTGATGGGAGACGTCTTTTATTTGTACTACATAAACCCCATCCTGCTCCAGCGCGTAACTTCACGAGGTCATAAGCAAACACTTTGCTGTGACAAAAACCCGCCACTTCAAAGGTTTAAACTTAAGCATGTCGGGGCTGGCCAAGACGCTTGTGCTTTTGTTTTAACGACCGGTGTATTTTCTGAAGCTGTTGTAAACGGATTGTGGAGTAGCATTTTTTATTTGGCTGTTCGTTTTTCTGCAGCTTGGTTTTGGTGGAGTAGGATCAGATTCTTGTTGCAATTGAGTCAATTTAATAACAAGATTAATATCCATTTTCTCCGTTACTTTGTTAAAGCGTCCCCAGTTATCAAAATCATGGACAATATCCAATTGGTTGACTGCAGATGCAAGAAGTTTGCAATGAATAGGCTCATTGTTGATTTCAAACGTCAAAGAACCAAATTCGCAACGGTCTGCACCCATGCCGTCTTTTGCAAGTTGT
The DNA here is from genome assembly GCF_052246715.1 of Halobacillus sp. H74. Taxonomy (NCBI): domain Bacteria; kingdom Bacillati; phylum Bacillota; class Bacilli; order Caryophanales; family Bacillaceae; genus Halobacillus; species Halobacillus sp. H74. The sequence continues at coordinate 226,773 of NZ_JBQQCI010000003.1, forward strand.
TTGCGTTGTAGAATATCGTCTTTGATGCTGTAGTCAATTCCAAATGGAGCATCTACTGGATTTGCAAGGTACACTCGATCGTAAGCTTGGAATGGAATATCGATACTATAATCTTTCACATATCCATTTCCATCTTCAACGTACTGAATGTTTTTGTGTACAATTCCTTCCACAAACAATTTCACATAATGGGGTTCGCCAACTACAGGTATAGCTTTACACTGCGTCAAGGATACATTTTTCTCAATGTTCTTGATCGCTCTTGCGTATGTCGGTAGATGGAAATCTGCTTCCGTCAGGGACTGGATGATCACATCTCCTAGTACAACTGTTTCTTCTTCATCCCCAGGCGAAGCAAACTGCTCTGATGCAGTGTACAAACTTTTCGATTTTGCGTGATGGCTAGCAGGTAGGGGTGGACAATTTTTATTACCATATCCACATCCTGTATTTTTCTTCATACTGTTCACTCCTTCTATATTTTTGTCAAAAGTCTACCTAGTAACTTTTAGACAAGTTCCTTTTGACTCACTATTACTATATGTAGTAGGGTATCTTTTGGAATGGACGTGTGTCGGTAGGCTCTGAATTTGTGTGTCTATTACCACTGAACATTATAGTATCGGGATGCGGATGATAGCCTTGTTTTTCTTTAGTAAAAAAGCTCAAGCCCTTGATCACTCCACCGGCAAGCTTGAGCAAAGCTTTAAAGTGGCGGGTTTGCCCCTGGCAATTATTTTATAAATTCTAAGACAATAAAAAAGATGACCCAGGCACAATACCCGAGTCATCTTCTAACTGATCCATGCTGCATGCCAGTCTTGAAAATCTTTATTTAAGCTGAGGTCGTTTCATTGCTTGAAGTTCTTCCTCAAAATCTCTTAAAGACGTTTCAGGCTGAAAAGGGAAAGGTTCCTCATTGGCCTCCTGTTCAGATGAAGCCTGCTTTCCTGAAGACTTGTACTTGATATGGAACTCTTCCTGAAATTCTGCAGGCATTTCCTGCCCTGGAGAGGATTGTTTCATCCCGAAGATCCATGTATCAAAATCATAAATACCCCGGTCGATGATCACACACAAATCTTCAAGCGATTGTGTCAATTCATTCAAGCAATCGAGTCCATTCCTTAAAATGATTCCTCTTTCTTTCGCCTTTTCAATTGAGTGTTCCAACTTGTAAACTTCCCCTTGGTAGGAAAACTTAATAAAGCAACTGTTTCGGTCCCAGTTGAAAGTAAAATCCTCAATCTTCAATCGTTTGATCACTTTTTCAAGCTTTCTTTCACAAACACTTTGCTCTTTGTAAGGCATCCACTTGAATAGAACATTCTTGAACGTGTGATTCCTGAACATACCATTCACCTTCCTTTATTTATTCAGCCATAAACTTCCCTCATGTAAGGTCGTTTACTATACCTCTACTAATTCTACAAAAGTTATTTTTTTCCTCTTGGTTGGTTCATATTTATTTCAAACCTTGTAAAAGTGAGTCATCCAGCTCACGTACTTTGTCATAGGAATCCAGCAAATTATCTGGAACCAACCCCCTGCCATAGTTCCAGGCATTCCTTTCTATGACCGCTTTAAGTTCAGCGATTTCTTCGTCTTCTCCGTACATGAGCGTCTTTAAATCATGTTTGTGTTTCTTGAAAGTCAAATAATAACCGATCTCATGACAAACAATGATTTTAACGATATCATCTGCCGATTCATTAATCTTGATCTTACTCATATATCCGTTCACTTGCAGGTAGTTAAAGTTGAGCGTATTTGTCGATATGTTGAAGCTCATCGGAGTAGGGAGATTATTGTTGGCTTCGTAGTTGATATTTAAATTGTGATCTTGCATTATATTTTTTATGATTTTTTCAATATGCCATATATATAGCATCCGGTTGATCACTTTCCTTTCAGGTTCTCTTAAATTCAGTATAATTGAAAGACGAATCATGACCAAGGTGCTAAGTGATTATATAGATTAGAATTTTAGTTGGAAGAGGTGATTTTTTGGTTATTCTATCAAATCATCTATGAAAAATTCTTATTCGTAGCGAAGAGAGAGTGGAAGTTCAGCTGTAAAAAGCCACTATGATAATTGCTTTAATTTAGAGATGAATTCCGCTGTGCGGGGATTCCATGGAGAACCTTCAGATGTTATGTAGGTTTATGTCGTCTCGGAGCAGGTAATATTTTGAAATTATCATTATTTTCAAAATATTGTTGAAATTACAAAGCCGACTATGTATAATTCATTTCAAGGAAGCGTTTCCACATATTTTTAAGTGCATTCTTTTAACTGTTTGTGGAAACGTTTTTACATTTAGGTGGAAATTTCAAAAGTAGTGGTTTTCCACAGCTATTGAAAGAATTAGAACCTGGGTGGTCAAAATTAAAATGAAAGGAGGAAATTGGTAAGGTCAGCTTTTAATAAAAGAGGAGGGACATGACAAACCATGATGAAAAAGAATTCTAGTTTCATAGTTGCGATGATTCCTGCCGGTATCGCTTTGAACTGGGTGGCGAATTCGATTGTAGAGATGCTCAAGCTGCCATTGTTTCTAAATAATATCGGAACTGTCTTGAATGCGATTGTGCTGGGGCCTCTATGGGGCGGCGCAACGGCTTTAATGACCAACGTGATTTTGGCTCTCATTGTTCGCTGGACCTATATACCATTTGCTATTGTCGGTATAGTTGTTGCCTTTTTATCCTACTTCTTCTTCAAAAAAGGGTGGTTCAGTAAGGGGTGGAAAGTTATCGTTTCTGGATCTGTTACAGGAATAATAGCTTCTGCTATAGCGACAGTCATTTCCGTGTATGTTTTCGGAGGATTCTCTGGTCATACGGTGGATGTATTAACGGCTGGCTTGATCGCATCTGGACAGCAAATTTTCAATGCTGCTTTCATCGCTAACATTCCTGGTACAGTGGCTGATAAAGTTTTAACCTTCTATATTGTTTGGATGATCCTCAAAATCTTCCCGATCCGTTTCCTACCTAACGCTAAAGACATAAGAGAGAAAATCGGAATGACCAGCAAAAAAAGTATAGATAAGAAAAAGACTGCATAAAAAAGAACACCAATACAACAAAATCTTGGGGATAGAGTTGTATGATGCTCCATGTACTTACTGTGAATATTATAGAAAATCTGTTGAGAAATCAAAGATGACGACTTGGTTAAACATTTGGAAAAGGGTCGAATATAGCGAGACGAATATTGGATCCTTTTCCGACTATCAGAGGAGGAATTGCGATTGGATTTGCGTCAGAAAGCTTTGAACCTCCATAAGGAATACCGTGGGAAATTGAGTGTAGAAGTAAAAGTCCCTGTAGATAGTAAAGATGATTTAAGTTTGGTTTACTCACCAGGAGTCGCTGAGCCTTGTAAAGAAATTCACGATCAGCCACAAACTATATATGATTATACGAATCGAGGGAATCTCGTTGGAGTGGTGACGAACGGAACAGCCGTCTTAGGTCTTGGGGATATCGGAGCAGCGGCTTCTTATCCTGTTATGGAAGGTAAAGCGGCTTTGTTTAAACTTTTTGCTGATATAGATGCATTTCCGATTTGTATCGATAGGAAAGACCCTGATGAATTTATTAGCGCTGTTAAAGCCTTGGAAGTAACATTTGGAGGGATAAATCTGGAGGATATTTCCGCTCCTCATTGTTTTTATATTGAAGAAACATTAAAGAATGCGCTGGATATCCCTGTTTTTCATGATGATCAACACGGGACGGCTATCGTCACAGCAGCTGGTCTGATTAATGCTTTAAAAGTGGTCAGGAAGAGTTTTGAAAACATAAAAGTAGTGATAAATGGAGCTGGTGCTGCCGGGGTAGCGGTTGTTAAATTATTATCAAGCATGGGAATCAATCATACGATTCTTTGTGATTCCAGGGGGGCGATTTATGAAGGACGTCCATACCGAATGAACCCGATGAAGGAGCATATAGCGGCAATAACGAATCACGATCGTGTTGAAGGGGAACTAGCTGAAGTGATCAAAGACGCAGATGTCTTTATAGGGGTCTCCGTTGCTGGGGCTTTATCTCAGCCGATGATTGCTTCCATGAATCCTGATCCTATTATTTTCGCTATGGCAAACCCTACACCAGAGATCATGCCCAAGGAAGCGAAAGAAGCAGGGGTAGCGGTAATCGGGACTGGAAGATCTGACTTTCCAAACCAAATCAATAATGTACTGGCTTTTCCTGGTATTTTCAAAGGGGCATTACAAGTGGCTGCAAAAGAAATTAACGAAGAGATGAAGCTAGCTGCAGTAGAAGCCATTGCAGGCTTGGTGGAAGCGGACAAGTTAAGTGGTGATTATGTGATTCCTGATCCTTTGGACACTCGGGTAGTAGAAAGGGTATCGGAAGCTGTTGCCCAAGCCGCCATCCAGAGTGGTGCAGCCAGGAAATCAAATATTAAAGTGGAGGTTAAATGATGAAATTTTTACGGTTTACAGTAAAAAACGAAACGAAACAAGGTGTAATAAAAGGGGATGAAATTCAAGAAATTACCGGGGACATTTTTAATGAGTGGGACTATACCGGTGAGGTGTATTCCGAGAATGAAATTGGTTGGTTAGCTCCTTTGGAATCGAATCATATCATCGGTATCGGTGCGAATTACGTTGCTGAAAGCGATGATTTACCTGAACAAGGACCCGATATGCCTGTGTTCTTCTTCAAGCCGAACAGTTCGGTCATAGGTCCTGCGGCAGATATCAAGATTCCTCAAGCCATAGAAGAAGTAAAATTTGAATCTGAGCTTGCCGTAGTCATCGGAAAAGAGGCAAATGGAATCAATGAAGAAGAAGTCTTAGATCATGTATTCGGCTATACGATCGGAAATGATGTAACTGCTCCTCAATATTTTCATGAAAACGGACACTGGACTCTTGGGAAATCGTTCGATACCTTCACCCCATTAGGACCTGTAATAGAAACAGAGTTCAACCCGCATGGTGCTGTAATAAAAGCATTCCATAACGAAAAGGAAAAGCAGAACAGCCCTGCAAATCTGATGATTGTAACGATAGAAAGAATGATTTCTTATTTGAGTCATATCATGACACTTCAACCAGGTGATGTCATTCTTACCGGGAGCCCGGTCGGGGCAGAATTTTTAAAAGAAAAGGACCAAATTGAGTGTCGTATAGATGGAATTGGATCATTGAGGAACAGTGTCATAAAAGCTAAACAACCCACAAAAGTTTAAAGTAACTGCCCACTTCATTTTATTTGTAGAAACGTTTCCATATTATCTCTGTAATTGTTTCCCTACTATTTCTGAAAATAATCAATATTTTCAGAAAATTGTTGAAATAACATCCTTATCTGAAGTATAATACAAGTAACTAGAAAACGTTTTCATATCGAAGGGGAGAGAGAATCGGGCAAGGCCTTCTCTGGATAGATATAAAAACGTTTCCACAAAGATAGGAAGTGGGAAACCATGGTAACAATCAAAGATGTCGCAAAAGCAGCGAATGTATCAATTTCTACAGTTTCCAGAGTGTTAAATAATAGTGGCTATAGCAGCATGAGTACCAAGGAAAAAGTGAACAAGGCTGTGGAAGAATTGAAATTTCAAAAAAATATGGTCGCAACAGCCATGATTAAAAAGCAGACCTCGACTCTAGGTTTAATCATTCCGGATATCAAAAATATCTTCTATGGTGAGCTGACACGAGCCATCGAGGACCAAGCCCATCAATATGGGTTCAATGTCATTTTATGCAACACCGACAATGACTTGGAAAAAGAGGCGGAGTATTTGAATTTTCTGCTTAGAAAAGGGATCGATGGAATCATATTTTCCACACCTGAAATCAATGATAAAAATATCAAGGAAGTAATGAAGAACCGTCCTGATGTGCCGTTGATTCTGTTAGGAAGTCAAGTGAAAAATGTGCGGCTGGACGAAGTTCTCGTCGATAATTTCGAAGGGGGTTATCAGGCTACAGCACATCTTTTGGATCACGGACATCAAAGAATCGGCTACATTGGCGGTCAAAAAGATTCATATGCAACAGTTGAACGTTACAAGGGCTATGCAAAAGCTTTGGAAGACTATGGTATTGAACCGATGGATGAATATTTGAAGCTTGATGAGTTCAAAATTCATAGCGGTTATCACAGAGGAAAAGAATTGTTAAAGATGTCAGAACCTCCGACAGCTGTTTTTGCGGGAAACGATGCGATCGCTGTTGGTGTTTATAAGGCGGCTAGAGAATTAGGAATCAGTATTCCTGAAGAACTATCCGTCATAGGCTTTGATGATTCTCAGTTTGCTGAAATCGTAGACCCTGAATTGACGACGATTCGTACTCCGATTTCAGAAATGGGAGAGAAGACTGTCGAATTAGCCATCCAAATAGTAAGGGAGGGGAAGAACTTCAAGGAGACTGTAACTTTTCAGCCATCTTTAATTGAAAGAGGATCGACGGCTAAAGTAAACAATCATTATTTAGTGCGAAAATACCCATCATAACCTCATAACCTGTGAAGGAGGAAGAAGCGTGAATAGTTTATACATGCCTAAAGATAGTTTGATTCACAGCTTGGACCCAAGAACAAAAATGATTTTTGTGGCCTTTGTCGTAGCCAGTTCGTTTATCCTGAATGATCCAGCCCTGCAGTTAGTATTACTTGTCGCCCTTTTTCCCTTAGTGGTCATAGCAAAGCTAGTGAAACCTTACCTGATTTCTATTCAGTTCTTACTACTGTTTGCTGTCTTGATTATGACTGTCCATGGAATCTATAATCCTATCGGTGTGACTCCGGTGTTTGAAATTTTTGGTGGTTTAACCTTCAAATATGAATCTATGGTTTATGCATCTGTCATGTCCTTCAGAATTCTCGTCATAGGAACAGGTGCTGTACTATTCGTCATGACCACCCATCCTTCTGATATGGCATCAGCCCTTGTGAAATGGAAAGTCCCTCACTCTTTTGCGTTCATCCTATTATCCACCTTTCAAATCATCCCGATCATCGCCAGGGAAGCAAAAATCGTAATGGAAGCCCAACAGGCAAGATGTTTGGATGTGAAGGGGAATATTATTCAACGAGTCAAGAACCTAGTCCCCATGTTCGCTCCCTTATTCATCATTACATTTATGAAAGTCCACCAGCTATCCTATGTGCTTGAGTGTAGAGCATTCAGCAGAAAAGGAACAAAAACCAGTCTTCGTGAAACTAAAATCGGATCTTTGGATTATTCCTTCCTTATAGGGATGCTTGGAGTACTCGTATTTGAAATCTATCTCAAGTTATTCATGATGGGGTCTTTGCACCTGACTACAGACGCTCTTTTAACATACTCCCTTTTCGGAACTTGGATCGTGTGTGGGCTGATGCTCGTCAAATTCCTATTCAAACAAGTCCAGGGGAAATTCGGAGGTGCTAACTAATGAAAGATGAAAAACAGGCGATTGAAGTCACAAATCTTACTTTTGAATATCCGGATACCGAAGAACCAGTACTGAAGAACGTCAGTTTCACCATTGATTACGGGGAAATCCTTGGAATAATAGGACCAACCGGTGCTGGTAAATCAACGCTGGCCATGTGTGTGAACGGATTAGTCCCTCAAGTAATCAGTGGAGAAATGGAAGGGGAGGTCTTTGTCAAAGGCATCGATGTCCACGAAAGTGATGTGGCAGCAATGTCAGAGCATGTAGGTTTTGTCTTCCAGGAGCCTGAAAATCAACTGAGTCAGATGACTATTGAGGAAGAAATCGCCTTTGGTATGGGGAATCTCGGAGTACCCCGTGATGAGATGCTTGTGAGGATCAAAGACGCTTTGGCTCAAGTAGGGCTTGAAGGATATGAGAAAAGGAGTCCTCTGGCTTTATCCGGTGGTCAGCAGCAGCGACTTGCGATAGCAGCTGTTTTAGCCATGCGGCCGACAATCATGATTATGGACGAGCCAACATCAATGCTTGACCCGAAAGGAAAGAACGAAGTATATGATGTTTTGAAAAATTTAAAAGAATATGGAATGACAGGCATCATTATTGATCATGAGGTAGAGAGAATCGCTGCTTATTGTGATAAGGTCTTAGTTTTAGATAATGGCGAGGTGAAAATGTTCGGCACCACAGAAGAGGTGTTTACAGAAATCGACCAGTTACATGAGTTGACTTTACATGCGCCGCAGGTCACTGAATTCTTAGCTGAGTATAACCATCAGTTTGGTGAAAAGGTGAAACTGGCGACGACAGAGGAAGAAGCTGTTCGAACCTTTGAAAGCATATACAAATAAATGTTAGAGGGGGTAGGGACGATGAAGCCATATATTTCAGTGAAAAATGTGTCCCATGTCTATCCGAATGGAGTGACGGCAATCAAGGATATCAATCTTGATATCTCTGAAGGGGAAGTCGTTGCCATCTTGGGAAGCAATGGTTCAGGAAAAACGACACTCGTTAAACATTTTAATGGATTGCTTACACCTACGACTGGTGAAATTACGGTAGGGGAGCTTAATACAAAGAAAGAAAGGATTTCTAAATTATCAAGTTTAGTCGGTTATGTTTTCCAAAACCCGAACCATCAGACTTTTTTGCCTACTGTCGGAAAGGAATTAGCTTACGGTTGTACGAATCTGAAAATGTCTGAAGAGGAAACAGAGGAACGAGTTAACAGGGCGATTGAGCTCTTTGATCTAGGAGAGCGTTTAGAGGATAATCCCTTTGACTTGAATTCGAGTCAAAGGAAAGAAGTGGCGATGGCATCGATCATGGCCGTCTCTCCTAAAGTCATTGTCCTTGATGAACCTACGACAGGACAGGATCACAAAGGCTGTAAACGAGTGCTGGATCTTGTGAGGATGTTCAAGGAACATGGCCATATCGTCGTCCTTATCACCCATGATATGCATTTAATCGGAGAACTGAACTGTCGCACAGTGGTCATGAATCAAAGTGAAAAAATCGCCGATGATCAAGCGAGTATTGTTTTTTCCGACAAAGGGATTATGGAAGAGGCCGGGCTCCAGCCACCGCAAATCACTACTTTCGCCAATGCACTAACGAATTTAGATTCGAATAAAACATATTTGACTGTTGATTCCATCTTAAAGTGGATCAAGGAAAACAAAGAGGAGGTTGTTCAAGTTGGTTCAGGATCTTAAATGGAAAGCAAAAGCTAATCGACCAGAATCAGAGGATCATTCCCAGTATCATATAAGGTGTCGTCCGGGAGACGTAGAAAAATATGTGTTGCTGCCAGGTGACCCGGAACGTGTCGGCCAGATGGCTGAATATTGGGACGAGAAAAAACATATCGCCACATACCGTGAACATGTTACATATACGGGAAAGGTAGGCGGTGTTGGTATTTCAGCTTGTTCAACAGGGGCAGGCGGGCCATCGACGGCAAGTGCGCTTGAAGAATTAGCTGAAGTCGGGGCGGAAACGTTTTTACGTGTAGGAACCTGTGGAGCAATGCAGGAAAATATCGCTCCTGGAGATTTAATTATTTGTGCAGGTGCTGTACGTTACGACGGCACTAGTGATCAATATGTCGATCAAAAGTTCCCTGCGATTGCTAACCAGGAAGTGGTAATGGCTCTGATTGAGGCTGCTGAACGATTAGGGGTGAATTACCATGTAGGAATCGGTTATACCGCTGCTTCCTTCTTTTGTGGTCAGGGTCGTCCGGGGTTCAACAATTATAACCAAAGCTGGATGAACACCATTATGGATGATATGCAACGTGCAGGGGTGCTGAACTTTGAAATGGAAGCTGCCACTGTGCTTACATTAAGCAGCTTATTTAATTTAAGAGCCGGGGCTATTTTTACAGCTGTAGCTAACCGGGTCAAAGATGAATTTGAGTATAAAGGTGAGGGTGTGGAACAGTCCATCGCCGTGGCTACAGAAGCTACTAAGATTCTCAGTCATTGGGATGATCTGAAAAAAGCTTCAGGGAAATCTTACTTTTTCCCATCTTTACTAAATCAATAATTCAAATAATTTGAGGAGGCCAAAAGCTATGAAAATAGGTATTGTCGGGGGCACAGGTTTTTATAATTTGGTTGATGGAATGAAAGAGAAGAATGTATCCACAGAATACGGAGATGTTGTCGTTTACGAGGGAGAACATGCTGGAAAAGAAATTTACTTCTTACCTCGCCACGGGAAATCTCATGACAGTCTCGCTCACCAAATCAATTATCGAGCAAACATGATGGCGTTAAAAAAGCTGGGGGCTGACCATGTGCTTGCGATGTGCGCGGTAGGGTCATTGAATCCTGACATTCCGGTAGGGGCACTCGCTTTACTTGATCAGTTCATGGATGTGACGACTAAACGGGTTTCCACGTATGATAAATATTCTGTGGAAATTACACAACCTTATTGTCCGGATCTTAATGCAACTTTTTTGAAAGCAGCAGAAGAGCTGAATCTTCAAGTCACACCTAAAGCGAATTATATCTGTGTCGATGGCCCTCGTTATGAAACATCGTTAGAAATCAACATTTACAAGCAGTGGGGCATGGATGTTGTCGGGATGACGAATGCGACAGAAGCCATCCTTGCCAGAGAACTGGGAATTGCTTATGCGGTTGTGACGATGTCAACGGACCTGGCGGCTGGTACGACGGATGTCCCGCCGGATCTTGATACACATAAAAATGTGGTCATTGATAACCAGGATAAAATCAAAGATCTTTTCTTAAAAACGATTGAACTAGCTACTGATGATAAACCTTCCATTGCTCATGAAGCCTATGAAAGAGCTTTGAAAGCCCGTAAAGAAAAGCTGGACAAATTAGAGATTACCCAAGTGTAGGTTCAGCATGAGTATAGTGATTGAAAATGCTGAATGGATAAGTCCACAGTGTGGTGGGGTGAAGAGGGGAAACATCTTCATTAAAGAAGGGAAAATTGAAAAGATTTTTCCTTCAGGCCCTTCTTCTGACAATAACTCTGAAGCCATTGATGCCACGGGACAATTGATCATCCCTGGAATGACCAATGCTCACTATCACTCTTATTCAAATCTACTGAAGGGGACCGAACATGATTTACCACTAGAAGTCTGGTCCTTATATACGGTGGCTTATGGACACTCTTTATCAGATGAAGATATCTATCTTGCTGTTTTGCTTGGTGCCATTGAAATGATCCGTAGTGGTGTGACTGGATGTATTGATCATTTTCCACATTTACCAAGATCCCAAGCAGCTTTAGAAGCTTATCGTGATTCAGGAATGCACGTATCCTTCGCACCTATGCTGCACGATGTTCCCGATCACCATTTCCTGAAGTTGAAACTGCCGGTTGAGTTAAGAGAAGAACTCGAATCTGGGGCTCCTCGCACAGTTTCGGAAATGCATGATTTTTATCATGATCTTATTCGGAATTGGCATACACGGGACGGCAGAATCCATATTATACTCGGACCCAACGCGCCACAGCGTTGTTCATTTGAAGCATTGGATTTATGCAGTCATCTTAGCGAGGAATTTGACCTCAAAGTTCATACACACTTGTTGGAAACGTTGATTCAACGAGATCTTGGAAACGTTCATTACAATGGCGGGATGTTAGCCCACATGGAGAATGCTGGTATTTTGAATGAACGATTATCAGTTGCTCATGCGATATGGCTTGAAGCCAAGGAATTGGATCTCTTGAAAGGAAGAGGAGTATCGGTGATTCATAATCCCGGCAGTAATATGACATTAGGAAGTGGTAAAGCACCGATCGCCGAATTCCTTCAAAGGGGGATTCCGGTGGGGCTGGGAACCGATGCTTCGAACTGTGGGACCTCGCATAGTCTTTTTGAGACAATGAGATTTGCAGCAATGATGCACCGGGTAGATGAGAGGGCATTTGAGAACTGGCCCAAAGCCTCCCAAACTTTTGAAATGGCCACGGTCCATGGAGCGAATATCATGGGATATGGAAATCGCAGAGGTGAAATTCGGGAAGGGTATGATGCTGATCTTGTTTTTCTCAGGAAGAATACGACGACATGGTCGAATACTCACGACGAAATCTCTCAACTAGTGTTCCATGAAAATGGTCAATCCATAGAATCTGTCATGATTCGGGGAGAGTGGGTCCTTAGAAATAATAGAATTACTGCATTCAACGAGCAACAAGTGATTGAGCGTGTTCAGGAACGTGCTGAAGCCCTTCGGAAAAATAGTAGGGAAGCGGTCGGCTTTGCTGATAGACTCAGACCTTATGTGGAGAGCTTTTATAATAATTTTTATAATGGGAGGAAATGAACATGAGCTATGAATTATTGAAAAAGGAACTGCAGCATGTTTCTCATAAAGTGTATCAAAAGGGTTTTACCCAGGCGACAGGTGGCAATATCAGTGTCCGAATCCCGGGGACAGATCATGTATTAATCAAACGAAGCGGTATCAGCTTAGGGGAAGTGAGCAGAGAAGATGCACTAGTCGTCAATATGGATGGTGAGGTGGTTGAAGGGCAAGGAAAACCTTCTAAAGAAATCGGCTTCCACCTGGGGGTTTATAGAGTCCGTCCTGACGTCAATGCCGTAGTCCACTGTCATCCTAACTACGCCATAGGCTATGCGTGTTTGGGAGAGGAACTCCCCCTCCCTACCGTTACTGCACGAAAACTCCTCGGGCACGTTCCAGTCGCTGATGTAGCCCCTTCAGGATCGAAGGAATTGGCCCAACATGTAACAGATGTATTCACCCAATATCCAGATATCAAAATAGCACTCATGAAGGATCACGGGGTCTGTTCGGTCGGACCGACGCTTGAAGCTGCGTATAATGTCGTCGATCTTGCAGAAGCGACCGCGAAACAATCATTCATATTGACTCAATTGCGGGCTGGTGTACCAGTCCCGAATTAATGGGAATAGGAGGGGAATCTATGACGACCATTCATGAGCTTGTCAAACGTTATCAGGGAGAGGAATTGGCACTGCCGATATGGTTTGAAGAAGGTGTCTTAAAACTCATCGATCAAACAAAACTGCCATTCTCTGAAGACATTGTAACTTGTTCCACTGTAGAACACCTAGCAGAAGCGGTCCGTTCAATGATGATTCGCGGGTCAGGAGCTATTGGTATATGCGGGGCCTACGGACTGTATTTAGCTGCTTACGTATCAGATGGAGACCCTGATGAAATAAAACAAGCAGGAAAATTATTGAAAAGTACACGACCGACCGCTGTCAACTTAATGAAAACGGTGGATGAAATGGTTGAAGCCATTAACGGGACGGGCCAGGATCTCGTTGAAGGAATGGAGCAGAAGACTGTAGAGATTTTGGAACGTCAGTTAGCTTTCGAATATGAATTAGGAAAGCATGGAGCAGCGTTGATTGAAGATGGAGATACCATTATGACTCACTGCCATTCCGGTGCCTTAGGCGGTGCGGGGTATGGGGGGAGAGCATTATCGGTCATCCGTACCGCTCATGAACAAGGCAAGAATATCCATGTCATTACATGTGAAACTCGTCCTTACCTACAAGGGGCACGGATTACCGCTTATGAATTGAAAAAATTCGGTATTCCTCACACGTTGATCACTGACAACATGTCTGGATTTTGTATGAACACCGGCCGTGTAGACAAAATTGTCGTAGGATCTGATCGTGTATCGGCAAATGGAGACTTGGCCAATAAAGTCGGGACTTATATGCACGCACTTGCAGCCAAGGAAAATGGGATTCCATTTTATACAGCCACCTCAAGCCATACGATTGATTTTGATACCGAAAGTGGAGAGGATATTGAGGTGGAAATGCGGGATTCGAGCGAAGTTACGGAGATAAAGGGAGTGAAAATTGCTCCAGAAGGTACGGCTGCTCTTTATCCATCATTTGATATCACTCCAAACCATTTGATCAGCGGCATCATTACCGAAAAAGGCGTAATTACAGCACCTTTCACAGATAATTTACAGACAGTCGATCCGAAATTAAATAAAATTCCACAATAAGATCGGGGAGGAGGAACAGAAATGGTAAAAGAAGCACTCCTCGCTATGGTAGCGGGAATTGTAATCGGTGTCGTTTTCAAATTGATAAAACTTCCTTTACCAGCCCCTCCTGTCCTCGCTGGTGTGCTTGGTGTAGCTGGGGTTTATATTGGCGGTAAAATCATAGAAGTCCTTTTTATGAGAGTTCAATGAATGCTGGATACAACTATTTCATGGAGGAGGAATATAAATGAGCGATTATGTGAAAGTCGGCACCTTGCAGGTAGACAGTGCTTTGTATGAATTCATTGTTTCAGAAGCTCTTCCGGAAAGCGGGATTGTGAATGAACAATTCTGGAGTGACTTTGAATCATTACTTGCAGATTTAACACCACTAAATAAAGATCTTCTAGAAAAAAGGGATGCTCTTCAAAGCAAGTTGGATACATGGTACAACGAACATCCTGGAAGTTATGATTTCAAAGAGTACAAGTCTTTCTTGCAGGAAATCGGGTATTTAGAGCCGCAGGTAGAAGACTTCAAGATTACATCCGAAAATGTAGATGACGAGATTTCTACACAGGCGGGACCGCAGTTGGTTGTCCCTGTAGATAATGCCCGTTACGCTTTGAATGCAGCCAATGCCCGTTATGGCAGCCTGTATGATGCGCTTTACGGAACAGACGTCATCAATGAAGAAGATGGAGCGGAACGTGTAGGGGGGTATAACCCTATACGAGGGGAGAAAGTAGTGCTGTATGCGAAGGAAGTGTTGGACCAGATCGCTCCTTTAACTGCATCTTCTCATAAAGACGCAGTTACATATAAGGTCACGAGTGGAGAGCTGTGCGTAACCGTTGGAGATGGTACAGAAAGGAAACTGGAAGAGACTGAAAAATTCAAAGGTTTCCAAGGCCCGGCAGATGATCCTTCAGCGATTTTATTGGAGAATAATGGTCTGCATTTGGAAATTCAAATAGACCGTAAACACCCGATAGGAAAGAATGATGCAGCAGGCGTCAAAGATATTTTGATGGAGTCTGCCACGACGACTATTATGGACTGTGAGGATTCTGTGGCAGCTGTAGATGCAGAGGATAAAGTCCGCGTATATAAAAATTTACTTGGTCTTATGAAAGGTGAGCTGACCTCGACTTTTGATAAAGGTGGCAAAGAAGTCACGCGTCAACTCCAACCTGACCGTCATTATACGAACCCTCATGGGGGAGAGACCTCACTACATGGACGCTCGCTGATGTTCATGCGTAATGTCGGTCACTTGATGACAACTCCTGCCATTCTGGATGGGAATGGAGAGGAAGTTCCTGAAGGGATCATGGATGGGGTTGTTACGAGTCTTGTCGCTAAGCATGATCTGTTAAGAAACAGCCGTTACCGAAACTCTGAGAAGGGTTCCATTTATATCGTTAAGCCAAAAATGCACGGTTCAAAAGAGGTAGCATTTGCTAATGAATTGCTCGATCGCATTGAAGATATGCTGGGGCTTGAGAGACATACGATTAAAATCGGGGTGATGGATGAGGAACGCAGAACGACCCTGAATCTGAAAAATTGTATCCATCAGGTCAAAGAAAGAATCGTATTTATCAATACCGGGTTTCTTGACCGAACTGGGGATGAGATTCATACCTCAATGGCTGCAGGGCCAATGATCCGAAAAAAAGAGATGAAGTCTTCCACATGGCTCCAGTCCTATGAGCAATCAAATGTCAATATCGGGTTGAGTACAGGACTGCAAGGACGAGCCCAAATCGGAAAAGGTATGTGGGCGATGCCGGAAATGATGAAATCTATGCTCGAACAGAAGCACAGCCAGCTGGAAGCGGGAGCGAATACAGCCTGGGTCCCTTCACCAACGGCAGCTACATTACACGCTTTGCATTATCATAAGATCAATGTGAAAGCTGCTCAAGATCAGTTGCTGGAAACAATTCAAGACAAAACGGATGAAATTCTTGAAGTACCAACGGCATTGGATGCGAATTGGACCGAGAAGGAAATTCAGGAGGAGCTTGAAAACAACGCCCAGGGGATATTAGGATATGTTGTCCGTTGGGTCAATCATGGCGTCGGGTGTTCCAAAGTCCCCGATATCGATGACGTGGGTCTTATGGAAGACCGTGCAACGCTTCGGATTTCAAGTCAGCATATGGCTAATTGGCTTCACCATGGAGTTGTGAATGAAGAAAAGGTGAAAGAAACATTAAGGAAGATGGCGAAAGTCGTAGATGGTCAAAACAGTCACGATCCAGAATACCGGCCAATGGCTCCTGATTTTAACCGATCCATTGCTTTCCAAGCTGCATGTGACCTGATCTTTGAAGGAAGAAGAGAGCCGAACGGTTATACCGAACCAATCTTACACAAACGCCGCCGCGAGATGAAATCTGAAACTTATGTAAACTAAAATGAGCAGGGCGCCCTTGTTTAATATCAGGGGCGTCTTTTGTCGATCTCTTGTGGTCTGAGTCATTCAGCTGAGTTTAAGCTGTTAATGCAAAATTATTGAAAAAAAATTACACATTAAAGGCTCAGGTGGTTAGTATCCACCTGAGCCTTTAATGTTTTCGTTGTGGTTATCACGGTCAATTGTTAATTTGCTTTCAAATAAACATGCTGCTCGATTTATTTTTTTTGTTCACTTGAATGGTCATTAAAACCAATGAAGAGGAGAAGGGTTCGTATTCTCATATACATGCTTCACTTCCGTATATTCTTCAAGTCCCTGCTTGCCAAGTTCACGCCCTATTCCCGAAGCTTTATAGCCACCCCAGGGAGCCTGTGCGAAGTAAGGGTGGAAATCATTGATCCATACGGTTCCCATTCTCAAAGCGCCGGCCACTCGTTCGGCTTTTCTTATATCTGTTGTCCAAACTGCTCCTGCCAGTCCGTAAATAGAATCGTTGGCTAATTTAATCGCTTGTTCCTCACTACGGAAACGTTCGATACTCAAGATTGGCCCGAAAGTTTCTTCCTGGACGATTCGCATGGAGGTGTCACAGTTTGTGAAAATCGTTGGTTCAAAGAAGAACCCTGCTTGTAGTTCTTCGGCTGCAGGTCGTTTACCGCCGAGAACCAAGTTTGCTCCTTCTTTGATACCGATGTCTACATAGTTTTCCACTTTTTCACGGTGTTCCTTTGAAATGAGCGGTCCTGATTGTGTGGAGTCATCAAAACCATTGCCGAGCTTGATTTGTTGAGTTCGTTTAACCAAGGCTTCTACGAATTCATCATGGATCGAGTCCTGAACAAGTAAGCGGGCTCCCGCTGAACATACCTGCCCGGCGTGGAAGAAAATTGCATTCAAGGCTTGGTCTAAAGCAGTTTCGAAATCTGCATCAGCAAAGACTATATTCGGGTTTTTCCCACCTAGTTCAAGAGCAAGCTTTTTGAAGTTTCCTGAAGCTGCTTTCATGATTTTGCGGCCGGTTTCGAGCCCGCCTGTAAACGATATAAGGTCAACTTGATGGCTTTCGGCAAGGAGTTGACCTGTGTCCGCCCCGGAGCCTAACACCAGGTTGGCTACCCCTTCAGGAACGCCAGCTTCTTCAATAAGCTCTAATATTTTGATCGTGGTCAATGGTGTGATTTCACTTGGTTTAATGACAAGGGTATTTCCCGCAGCAAGCGCTGGAGCCAGTTTCCAAGAAGCCTGCAATAGCGGGTAGTTCCAAGGTGTAATTTGCCCACAGACCCCTACAGGTTCTCTTACGACTTTGCTTTTTGAATCAGGAATAGGGGAGGCGGTCATTTCTCCGCCATCTTTATCCGCAAGCCCTCCATAATAGCGGAATACTTCTGCGATATCCTTCATGTCATCCAAGCTTTCAGACAATGTTTTACCTGTATCCAATGTTTCAAGCTCAGCTAATTCCTGCTGATCCCGTTCAATCAATTCAACAATTTTCAGGACGATTTTTCCTCGTTCTGTCGCTGGGATATGAGGCCACTCACTATGGTCGAAAGCCTTCCTGGCAGCGTCAATCGCTGATTGAGAGTCGGACTCATCACCTTCAGGAACTTCTGCAATCGCTTCTTGGTTGAATGGGTTTATAATCGTACGTGTATGGCCAGCAGCAGCCAATACCCATTCTCCATTAATGTACATTTTTTTCTTGATCATTTTTTTCCTCCTTTAAAAACCGTAAATCAATATTCCTAACATTCCAGAAAGACAAATCACCCATACAGGGGATACCTTTTTGTGCAGTAAAAACATCGCCATAATTAAAATGAAATATTGTGGGTAATCCTTTAAATTCGTAAATAGTTCATTTTGTAAACCCATCCGGATGCCAGCATAAAATATCAGCGCTGTAATCACGGGGTGAATGCCGTACAGACCATGGTTCAACATTTTGGTTTGGGAATGACGGGCGATTAGTTTGATTAATAGGAGAACAAGAATCAGGGAAGGCAGTAAATTACTGCCTGCAGCTATGACCGCGCCTCCGACTCCTGATGTTTGATAGCCGATAAATAATGCGGAATTAGTGGCAATCGGTCCAGGCGCTGATCCAGCAATGGCTATGATGTCTGTAAATTGTTGATGAGTCAGCCACTGATGGTCACGAACCGCCTGCTCCATAAGGGGAATCATCGCATAGCCGCCACCGAAACCGAATAATCCGATGATGAAAAATTCGATGAATAATTGGAAGGAAACCATTTGTGTCAGCTCCTTCTATTATTCCAGGCATGATATAGCCAGCCAGCTAGAGCTCCTCCAACGATTAAAAAAACCGGGGAGATGGCTAAACTGCCAAGCGAGAAAATTGCAATAAGAAAGAGGAAGAAAGTAAACCGGTCATGAATCGCCCCTTTACCGATTTTAAGACCTGCAAATAAGATGAGTCCGATGATTGCTGGCCGTATCCCTTGAAATGCATCTTGTACAACAGATAAATCTTGATAAGTCAAAAAGAGATATGTCAAAAGGATAATGATCATTCCAGCAGGGAGGAGCATTCCCAGCATCGCTGTAAGTGCGCCGCCGATTCCGCTCACCGTATAGCCGATATAAATCGAAGCATTGATGGCGATGGATCCTGGAGCAGATTGAGAAACGGCGATAATATCCGGAACATCTTCACTTGTGAACCATCTTCTTTTCTCTACGATTTCTGATTCAATGTGCGGAATCATAGCGATCCCACCGCCGAAGGTCAGCGGACTGATTTTCATAAAAGTAAGCAGCAGCTCAAGAAGAACACGTAAATGGTTTTCTGGTGGCGTGGTGAATTTAGTCTGGAACGCCACAGAGTCATTCTCCGCCTAGAACTCTGGTGCTGTGGGGCGGCTGAACTCTTGTGTCAGGGTCTATATAATGTTTTGCTTGGCTGATTGCAGTCGGGGCTTCCCCGAACCCTGTCGCGATAAGTTTCACTTTTCCATCATAGGTAGTTATATCCCCGGCTGCGTAAATTCCGGAAATATTCGTTTCCATTTTCTGATTGACGATAATGGAATTCTTGTCGATTTCCAATCCCCATTCTTTTATAGCTCCAAGACTTGAGAGAAATCCGTGGTTGACGATCAAGGAATCGATTTCCAGCTGTTCGGATAGTTCCCCCTTGGTTTCTTTCAATACGACAGACTCAATTTGGTCTTCTGTGCCGACCAAATCATCAATTGCCATCGGGGTTTTGATTTTGACATTGGTTTCTTTCAATTGATTAAGGCTGTGTTCATGCGCCCTGAATTGACTGCGTCGGTGGACAAGTGTTGTCTCTTGGGCGATTTCTGAAAGCATAAGGGCCCAATCTACCGCTGAATCTCCTCCGCCTGAAATGCAGACTTTTTGACCTTTATGGGCTTGTAAGTCAGTGATGGAGTAGAAAAGATTTTTCCCTTCATATTTATCAGCTGCTTCATGCTTCAGTCGACGTGGTTGAAAGGCGCCGGCTCCGCTTGTAATCAAGACTGTTTTGGCGTAATGTTCATCTTCAGTTGTCGTTACTTTGAAAAGCTCTTCTTCCAATTTTTCGACATTCTGAACGTTTTCTTCTAAGCACATGTGCGGGTCGAACTGTTTTGCTTGTTCCTCCAGTTGGTGGACGAGGTCTTTGGCGAGAATCTTTGGAGATCCGGCCACATCGTAAATGTATTTCTCAGGATATAAGGCCATAAGTTGACCCCCTGGCTGCGGTAAGCTATCAATCAGTTTTACTGACATTTCCCGCATGCCCCCGTAAAAAGCGGCAAATAATCCTGTAGGGCCGCCCCCAATGATGATAACGTCCACTATATTGTCAGTTTGTGTCATTTTTATGTTTCCTCACCTTCTAGTTGGGTATTATTTATAGACGATGACATCTTCATTTTCAACTCGCACTTTGAAGCTTGGCAGCTTTTTATCGGGATTGGCGAGCATCCGGCCATCATTTTTTATATCAAATTCTCTTCCGTGCCATGGGCAGCGAATGATTTCTCCTCTGTGACAATATTGGTATTCGCCTGGTTCGCTTTGATCCGTTGTCGCTCCGCACATCATCCCTTTGTGAAGAGGAGCGCCCTGGTGGGTACATTGGTTCCGAAATGCATAAAAGTCCCCGTCTGGTGTCCGGCAAACCAGGACATTCTGTTTGCCGAAGACGGATTCCATCATTTGCCCGGGCTGGATATCGGTTGTTTTACAAACGACTTGCTCTCTCATGTAATCTCTCCTCCTGAATTCGGTATTTTCGGGTAAAAGTTTCTGGCATTTTCTGAATAAATTTTCTGTTTGAGCTCTGGGTCTAAATTCGGTAGTGCTCTATGAGGGGAGTCGTAATCCCAGTGAGGGTAGTCTGTCGCAAAACAGATCATTTCGTCTGTCCCCATTTGATCGATCAGTGACATGAAGTCTTTTTTATTTAATTCTTCAGATGGTTGTGTACAGAAACGCACCTGGTCTTTCATAATGTCGCTTGGCTTTCTTTTGAGCCACGGCACTTCATGGCGCAAGTCCCTGAACTGCTGATCCATTTTCCACATAAGGTGAGGAATGAACGTGAACCCACCTTCAATCATCATTAGACCGAGGTTAGGGAATTTATCGAACACACCGTTGAAAATCATATTTGTGACTTGTTTCATATGAGCTGTGGGAATCAACGTATGCCATTCGATAAAATATCTTGGCCATTTCCCATAATAGACAGGTGGTTCATTATGGTGCATGCCGATCATCAAGTCATGTTTTTCGGCAGCTTCGAAAATTGGATGATAGTACGGGTCCCCCCACATGATGTCATCGATCGGCAGTAAGACCTGGACCATCTTCGGATGATCACCGACTCTCTCAATCTCTTTTACTGCTTCATCACGATCTTGGGCAGCCACATGCAAAGAGCCGTATAAGCGTTCATCCTGGTCTAACCACTTATCGATTTGCCAATCGTTATAAGCGGACGCTAAAGCTGCGGCCATTTCGTACCAACCGTGCATGGAAGACGGGGAAGGGTCCAAGGCCCCAGTCAAAATCCCGAATTCATGGCCGATATCATCAAGAAGCTGTTCTTGCATGAAGGCTAAATCGGAGCCGGCAGGCCTTCCGTCTGGGACAACCGCATCAGCCCTGTCGACCCCTGCCACGGAAGGTTGTGTGTATGGCATATGTTTTTCCTGTATCCAATGACAATTCGTAATGTAGTGCTTGAATGGCTCGTCCAGGTATTGAAGAAGTTCTTCATATTGGACACGTTCATGGATATCTGTATCTACTAATGGAATACGTTGTTTAGGCATAGAAAAATCCTCCTTGTGGACTGTTTCGCATAATTTAAACCTATCAGCGAAGAGGAAAGTCTCCAAACCTGCTGAGAGCGATTGAGTACCACTCAGTGACGTCAGTGAGCGTCAGTTCGTCTCAGTGAAGCTCAGTGTTCGTTTTTCTTTTCAAAAAAATTCATTCGTTTTGAATATCCAGGATAAATTGAATAGATTTTATATGAATCCTTGTTGTTAAGGGAATCTGGCAGGGGGGAAAGGGTTTGTAACAGGGGAGGGGAGCGTTTGATTTTTGCGGGAAGGCAGTTTGCAATGCAATAGAATACTATGTAACATGTGAAAATGTTGTGGAACCCTTTTCTTTTAACCGGGTTTTTCGACCAAATCTTACATAAGGGGCGAGTATAGATGAAAAGTGTTTCATGGGTTTTTTGGTATGGTCTTGCTGTTTGTGCGCTGGTTGTTTTGTGGGGAGCAGCAGCTCCTGAACATTTAAAATCAGTAACTACTACAGCGACCTCTTTTATTTCCACTCGTTTTGGGTGGTATTACTTACTGATCATTATGTTGATGTTAGCCTTTTGTATTTACTTGATTTTTTCAAGATTTAATCAGATCAAACTGGGTAAACAGGATGAAAAACCTGAGTTTGGCCTCGTTTCATGGTTCGCTATGCTATTTAGTGCGGGGATGGGGATGGGTTTAGTATTTTGGACGACAGCTGAACCTATATCTCATGCCTTTAAGAGTAGCCCGAATGCCGAGGAAGGCAGTGCACAAGCTATTAAGGAGTCCTTGCAATTCTCTTTTTTCCATTGGGGAATCCACGCTTGGGCAGTATATGCGCTTGTGGCATTAGTCCTTGCTTATTTCAAGTTCCATAAAGGTTATGCAGGGTTGATCAGTGCCACCCTTATTCCATTGTTCGGACGAGAGCGGATGGAGGGGCTTATGGGCAGGTTGATCGACACTTTAGCTGTAGTTGCTACAGTCGTTGGTGTTGCAGCTACGCTCGGATTCGGTTCTGCCCAAATCAACGAAGGTCTTGCCTTTCTTTTTAACACCCCGAGCAATTACGGTGTCCAATTGATCATCTTGATTGTCTCTACAGCCTTATTTATAGTTTCAGCCTGGTCAGGAATCAGCAAAGGAATCAAATATTTAAGTAACATCAATATGATTCTTGGCTTTCTTCTGATGATTCTCCTCTTGATCGTCGGTCCTACGTTGTACATCCTGAATATGTTCACCGATTCGATCGGCAATTATATTACGAACTTTTTCAATATGAGTTTCCGAATCGCACCGATAAACGAGGAAAACCGTAAGTGGATTGATGGATGGACGATTTTCTACTGGGCATGGTGGATTTCCTGGTCTCCTTTCGTTGGTATATTCATTGCCAGAATTTCAAAAGGTCGTACCATCAAAGAATTTATGCTGGGTGTATTATTTGTTCCAGCAATTGTTTGCTTTATCTTTTTCGCGGTATTTGGAGTGTCCGCGCTGGACCTAGAACAGCAAGGGATTGCAGCGATTTCTGAATACCCGATGGAGACGGCTACTTTTGCTATGTTAGAACAGTATCCGCTCGGTGTTTTAATGTCTTTTATCACGATATTTGTTATTGCGATATTCTTTATCACTTCCGCAGACTCAGCAACATTTGTACTTGGAATGTTGTCGACATCGGGCTCAATCAATCCTACTGGTATGGTTAAGATTATCTGGGGCCTTTGTCTTTCTTCAATGGCTGCGATCATTGTGTATTTTGGGGGAACCCAAGGGCTGCAAAATGTGTTGATCATCGCAGCTTTCCCTTTCTCAGTCATCGTACTGTTGATGGGTTATTCATTCTATAAATCTGCTAATCAAGAAGTAATATCGAAAAGAAGAAAAAGAAAGAATGAAAAGCAAAAGGCTTAATGAAAGTAGGGCATGAGTAAAGGAAATCTCCCCAGAGTTGAAAAGCTCAAGGAGGTTTCTTTTTTTCGTTTAGGATCGAAACCGTAAACATTTTGAATTTGGTTTCCACGTAGTAGAGTTGTTTGGTGCTCCAAAAGGATGGTATGACTCATTCAAATTTCATATTTATTTTTATAGTGGCCAATAATGCTACTTCTAAGGCAGGCTTAACGAGAGGGGGCGGCACTTGAGAGCTTGTTCTAACACGATTTTCCCTGTGGTATAATAGTTTTCTAGGCTTTTGAAATTAAGGAGGAACGTCATGAAGAAAATAGCCATTGGTTTACTACTTGTAAGCTCCATGCTTGGAGGTTGTTCAATACTCGAGGGAGTGAACAACACGTTGTCTTATGTGGACGAAGCCACGGAATATGCGAATGAAGCCAATACCTTTGCTGAAGAGGCGCCTGCTCTTGCCGAACAAGCTGTAAGGGATGATCAAGCGGCGCAAGAACTCGAAACGAAATTGGAAGATATGAAACAAGATATAGAAGAATTCAATGAACTGGAGTCTCCTGATATGACAGCGGATTTGCACGATCAAGTGGTCGATCACAACAATCGAGCGTTAGAAGGTATCAATGTCTATTTAGACAATATGGAAAATGGTAAGCTTGATTCAAAGGTCATCGAAAATACGGAAGTTTTTCAGACATTGAACGAACTGACGAGCATCATCGATCAAATTCAACAAATAGGGGAATAAAGGAAGAGGCTCCCGTTTTTGGAAACCTCTGAAAAACTCTTTTCACATCTAGAGAAGCGGTGAAATTTTGTTGTTGCTTCTCTAGATTCGCTTGTCGGCGGATGCTTGCCGCGGGCACGGCCTCAGCTGACTTGGTCAAGAAGATCATTTGACAAAGTGGATCTTCGGCTCGCGCTGTCCCCGCAGGCGTCACCACCGAACGCTCATCACGGAATCAACAGAGGCCCCTCTGAAAATTGCTATCATCCATGTATTCTCTAGAATAAGTGCTTGGCAACCGCTCAAAATCCGCACCAAGGCGATTTACACAGTAAATGGAGGTTTGAAAGAGAGACTCATGGAGGAGTAAGAGCCCAAATATCTCATTGAAATTATAGAAGAAGCCGAGTGGGAGGATTTTATCGTCCCACTCGGCTTCTTTATTTGATGTATAACTTAAAAAGTTGCAGTTCTTCAGTGGAGTCCGTTTAGGGGAGCCTCTTTTATTTGATAAAGAAAATTTCATCAAGCCTGTGAGAATTTTTGAATGGACAAGCCACTTTTCAAAGAAATTTCCATCACTTTTTTTGTTATTATCTCCCATTGAGCGGGTAGAAGAAGAGAGACCCTAAGAAATCGTTGATATATAGGAGGATTCGATGGATAAGAAGAAGTTGATTGATTACAAGATTTTTGTCCCCTCATTACTGATTATGATCGCAATCAGTATTCCTTTTGCCATGTATGAGGCAGAGTCATTAAAATTGCTCAATTCCATTTTTGATTATATTGTGGACGTGTTCAGTTGGGGCTATTTATGGTATGGAATCATTCTCGTAGTCGCAGGATTGTATTTTTCATTTTCTAAATATGGTCAGGTCGTACTTGGTGATCCTAAAGAAAAACCCCGCTTCTCGTTATTTGAATATGCATCGATTTTGATTGCCATGGGTGTAGGTTCGACGATTATGCGGACGGGGATGCTGCAATGGACGTCGGTTGCGAACGACCCGCCAGCAGGAGTCGAAGCCGGTTCACCAGAAGCGCTGCTCTGGGGTAATGCCTATAGTATGTTCTTATGGGGATTCCAAGTTTTCGCTATCTTTGTCATGATCGCACCAGCGATGGGGTATATCCTTCACGTGAAAAAAAGACCACTAATGAGGATATCCGAGGCTTGCCGAGTTCTGTTCGGTGATAAGTTTACAGATGGGATTGGCGGAAAGGTTCTGGACGTTTTATTCCTTGTCAGTATTTTAGCTGGAGCTGCCGTGACGCTTGGGCTTGGGGCACCGATTATTACCCAAAACCTTTCCCATCTATTAAATATCGAAGTGAATTTCGGACTGACGATTATAGTTACGATTGTTTGGGTGTTCTTATTTTCACTTAGTGCCTACTTAGGAATTGAGAAAGGTATCAAGCGCTTGAGTACATGGAATATGTATTTGGCCGGGATTTTTGCTATATTCATTCTATTGGGCGGCCCTGGTGTATTCATCTTGAACTATTTCTCTGATAGCTTGTCCTTTTTATTATCCAATTATCTTAACATTTCCTTGAATACTGACTCTGTCCACCAAGGTGAAGCTTCCCACATACAAAGTAATACTGTGTTCTGGTTCGCTTATAGTGCGACATGGGCGATGCTTCACAGTGTATTTGCAGCTAAAATCTCCAGGGGAAGAACAATAAAAGAGATGATTCTCACCTACTTCCTGGCACCTACGTTATTATCATGGGTCGCTACAGGTGTTCTTGGAGGATTAGGCGTGCACAGGTACCTGACAGGGGATTTATCCGTTCTTAACCTTGTGAAAGAAGAAGAACGAATGGCGGCTATCCCGGAAATTCTTTCGACACTTCCATTCGGAGAAATAGCAATTATCATATTTATGGTTGTTGCTCTCATTTTCTTAACGACGACACTCGATTCCACGACGTATACTGTGGCTGCTTATACGAGTACAAGAGATATGAGTAAGTATGAGCCGCCGAAGCTTTTGCGTATCGTCATTGCTGCCGTCATCACAGTGCTTTCACTGGTATTGATGAGAATTGGCGGACTCGCCCCATTAGAAGTTATTTCAGGTCTGATGGGACTGCCAGTGATCATTATTCAATTCATTCTTATTTATGCAGCTAAGAAGATGATTGATGAAGATCAAGCCTGGAAAAATAATATAAGGAAAAGTTCATAATCCTTTATACCCCTCATCAACAGATGAGGTTTTTTCAGTTATATTTTATCCTTGTTATGGTTTTTGTATGATTCCATGGCTGCCTCTTACGGTTACGTGAGTTTATAAAGATTTAAGATTTTGGCTGATGAAAAAAATTACAGTAAACTAAGGGAAAGCGGAAAGGAGAATACAATATGTATGAAGGGATTCATCATGTATCACTATTAGTAACGGACATTGAGAAGTCAAAGCATTTCTATGGAGAAATCTTAGGGTTTGAGGAAAGCCACCATCGACCGGACTTCGATTTCCCTGGTGCATGGTATCAAATCGGGCAAACACAGCTCCATCTAATTGTCCATCCAGAAGGAAAAATACTTCGAGGAACGAGACTGATTGATTCTCGTGATGGTCATTTTGCAATAAGAGTGAAAAATATAAAGCAATTCATAAAAAGAATGGAGAAGAATGAAGTGGAAATTCTCAACAAACCGAATAACAAAACGGATTGGCATCAAGTGTTTATCAGTGATCCTGACGGGAATTTGATCGAATTCAACTGTTGAAATGAGACTTATTCAAATGAGAGTCTGATTCTTTAACCAGCGAATGCTGGCATAGGATCAGGCTCTTTTTGTTGGCTGTATTTTGATAAAAGGAAATATTTTATGGGTATTTTACACAAAATAAACAATGGTCGAAATCAATGTAACGAAAGGGGATTGACATGAATGTTGCACAATTGCTTGTGAAGTGCTTGGAAAATGAAGGTGTAGAGTACATTTTCGGAGTGCCGGGGGAAGAGAATATTGATTTGATGGATGCTTTACTTGATTCTGATATTGAATTCATTGTGACCCGTCATGAAACGAGCGCCGCTTTTATGGCAGGGACATACGGGAGGTTGACAGGAAAACCGGGGGTCTGTTTAGCCACTTTAGGGCCTGGTGCAACCAACTTATTGACAGGTGTGGCGAATGCCAACATGGATCATTGCCCGCTCATAGCAATCACTGGTCAAGCAGGGATGAATCGTCAACATAAAATCTCGCATCAGTACTATGATCTGGTGGATATCTTTGAGCCTGTGACCAAGTGGAATGCCCAAATCAAAACAGGAGAGATTGTACCTGAAGTTGTGAGAAAAGCTTATCAATTGGCTATGCAGGAAAAGCCGGGTGCTACTCACATTGATCTTCCTGAAGATATCGCCAGTATGGAAGTGGATGGGCAGCCTTTGCCTATAACGGGCCATTCATTACCGAATGCTAATGATAAGGTGATTGAAGAAGCTGCAGACCTCATTTTAAAGGCCGATCACCCGCTTATACTCGCAGGGAATGGAATTACTCGCGGTCATGCCTCTGAAGAGCTTCAAAGATTTGCAGAAAAGACGAATATACCTGTGGTCCATACTTTTATGGGGAAAGGTGCGTTGTCCTGGAAGAACGAATTAAGTTTACTGACGGCAGGGCTCAGTGGGAAAGACTATATTACATGTGGATTCAAACAAGCCGATTTGATCATTACTATCGGTTTCGATATGGCAGAAACACCACCGGAGAACTGGAACCCTGAGGGGACTACACCAATCCTGCACATGGATACGGAAGAAGCGGAGATCGATTCTCATTATCCAGTGTCATTAAATGTCGTGGGTGATATTCAGGAGAACTTAAGGAAATTGAATAAAGTGATGCCTCAGAAAGAGAGGGAAATCGATTGGTTCCGTTCAATCAGAGAAGATGCCCTTGAGGAACTGAAGAGTTTTAAACAAGATAATGGATTTCCTGTCAAACCTCAGAAAATCATTTGTGATCTTCGTGAAGTTCTAAAGGACGAAGACATTGCCATTTCAGACGTCGGTGCTCATAAGATGTGGATGGCCCGAATGTTTCACACAGCCCTGCCGAACACGTGTCTGATTTCAAATGGCCTGGCTTCGATGGGTGTGGCTGTACCTTCAGCGATTGCTGCTAAAATGGTTTACCCCGATCGCAGTATTGTAGCTGTTTGCGGTGATGGTTCATTTCTTATGACAGGGGCAGAACTTGAAACGGCTGTGAGATTGAACTTGCCGATTGTCATTTTGTTGTGGAGAGATGATGGGTATGGATTGATTGAATGGCACCAAATGAAAAAATTTCAACGCCCCTCCTATATCGATTTTGGAAACCCGGATTTTGTTAAATTGGCTGAGTCTTTTGGGTGGGAAGGTATAGAAATCGAGAGCTCGGAAGAACTGCGGCCTGCATTGGAGCGAGCAATCAGCCTCAAGAAACCCGTCTTGATCGATTGCCCTGTTGACTATGGTGAGAACATGAAATTAACT
This sequence comes from Halobacillus sp. H74, assembly GCF_052246715.1. NCBI lineage: Bacteria > Bacillati > Bacillota > Bacilli > Caryophanales > Bacillaceae > Halobacillus > Halobacillus sp. H74. The sequence continues at coordinate 255,615 of NZ_JBQQCI010000003.1, forward strand.
GAAAAATTGAGGGATATCAACTGTTAAGGAGGTGACATCATGAGGATTGGTTCAATCATCAATGGAGAGGAAGTCAAAGGGGAAAATCGGGAAGTATTGACCGTCTTAAATCCATACAACCAGGAAGTAGTGGCAGAAGTCGTATTAGCGGTGGTCGAGGACTTGGATAAAGCGATTGAGCAAAGCTTTGAATTTTTTCATCAGACTATGAAAAAGATGCCTGCTTATCAAAGATCTGATATTTTACGGAAAACGGCAGATTTGTTGGCAGAAAGAAAAGAGACTTTCGCCGAAATGGTTACGAAAGAAGCAGGGAAACCGTTGAAGTACAGCAGGGGAGAAGTAGAGCGGTCCATCCAGGTACTGAGGTTCGCGTCAGAACACGCCAAACAGATCAGCAGTGAAGTGATCCCGATGGATGCTGCCATCGGAGGGGAAAACAGGTTAGGAATAACAAAGCGTGAACCACTGGGTGTGGTCGCTGCCATTACTCCTTTCAATTTTCCGTTGAATCTCTCACTTCATAAAATAGCTCCAGCGATTGCAGCTGGTAATACGATCATTTTTAAACCTGCAGAAAAGACACCTGTTTCTGCGTATATGCTCACCCGTTTGTTCCATGAAGCCGGCCTGCCCCCAGGAGCTCTGAACTTGGTGATGGGACGTGGTGAAGTGGTGGGAGATCCACTTGTTGAACATGATATGGTTCATAAAGTAACTTTTACTGGAAGCTTGCCTGTCGGAAGAAGAATCCGGGAAAGAGCTGGATTCAAGAAGGTCACCTTAGAATTAGGGTCAAACTCCCCCAACCTTCTGTTTGACGATATAGAGGTCGAACATGTCGTCACTGATTTAGTCAAAGGTGCTTTCGTATTTTCCGGACAAGTGTGTATTTCAGCTCAACGGGTCTATGTGCATAAATCGTTATATGATTCGTTCTTGGAAGAGTATATAAAACAAACGAAAGCTCTGAACATTGGCGACCCAATGGAAGAAGCGACTGATTTTGGTCCGATGATCAGCGAAGAAGAAGCAGAAAGAGCTAAGCTTTGGATTGATGATGCCGTAGATAAAGGGGCAAAAGTCGAAATTGGCGGAGAACAGAAAGGAACGATTTTGACTCCGACGATCATTACGAATGTCAAAAATGATATGAAGATTATCGCTGAAGAGGTATTCGCACCGATTGTTTCGGTCCTCCCTTTTGAAACGGAAGAGGAAGTTGTCCGGATGGCAAATGATTCGATCTATGGTCTGCAGGCGGGGGTCTTTACGAAGGATATCAGCCGGGCCTTCCGTGTCGCAGATCAATTGGAAATGGGCGGAGTCTGGATCAATGAGATTTCGACTTACCGTCAGGATAACCATCCATATGGTGGTGTTAAGCAGAGCGGGATTGGTAAAGAAGGTGTCAAATATGCTGTTGAAGATATGACAGAAATGAAATTTATCGGGGTCAATTTAAAAGATCGTCTTTGATACATTTCAGTGTGTTATCGCCTGTGATTGGATCGAATAATAAAAGTAACGGAACCCCCTGGAGCCAGCTGGCTTCAGGGGGTTCCGTTTAATGAAAGTACTTAACCGATTCATCAGCTGTCTGATAAGTCGGAGTCTTTAATCCATCCGCGTGCATTCATGGCTTTGACGAGGTGGTTGATTCCAACCATGTACGCCGCTTCTCTCATGAAGCATTTCTTTTCTTCGCGCATAGTAAACACGGTGTTAAAGCCGAATAGCATTTTTTCTTCAAGTTTCTGATTGATTTCTTCTTCTTTCCAATAATAGTTCATAGAGTTTTGTACCCATTCAAAATAGGAAACCGTTACTCCCCCTGCATTACAAAGGATATCGGGAATGACGAAAATTCCTTTTTCCTCGAGGATTTTATCTCCCTCAGGGGTGGTAGGGCCATTGGCTGCTTCAGCGAGAATTTTTGCTTGAATAGTGGGAGCAGTCTCCTTCGTAATTTGGTTTTCCACCGCTGCTGGAACTAAAATGTCAACAGGAAGCCCGAACATTTCTTCATTCGTAATGGCATCGGCGTGCGGGTAATCAGACGCATAATTCTCCTTGTCACCGACAAACTCCAGCAAATCAGGGATGTCTATACCTTCTTTGCGATAAATCCCACCTCTAGCATCTGTGACAGCAACGATTTTGACTCCTAACTCATGTAAAAACTTAGCAGTCATACTACCGACATTGCCGAATCCCTGGATAGCCACCGTGGATTTATCCAGTTCCATACCTAATTCTTTGGCTGCCTCACGAATTGTGAAAACTACCCCGCGCCCGGTAGCTTCTAATCTTCCCAATGACCCACCAATGATGATAGGTTTTCCTGTCAGCATTCCAGGGATATTATAACCGCGAAGTTGATCGAATTCGTCGATCATCCAACCCATTACTTCAGGGTTCGTATTGACGTCTGGTGCCGGGATATCCTTTTGAGGACCGATGATCGGTGTGATTTTCCTAATGTAAGTCCTGCTCAATGTTTCAAGCTCCCGATCTGATAAGCTTTCAGGGTCGACGATGACTCCACCTTTTCCGCCTCCGAGTGGGAGATCGAGAATGGCAGACTTTAAAGACATCCAAATGGATAAGGCTTTCACTTCGTCAATGTTGACCATCGGGTGAAAGCGTATGCCGCCTTTAGTAGGGCCTAAAATGTCAATGTGTTGGGCACGGTATCCTGTGAAGTTCTTAAGAGTACCATCATCCATACGTACTGGAATGGATACCTCCAACATTCTCATCGGTTTTTTCAGCATATGATAGATGTTTTCATGCAAACCGAGCCTTGTAACAGATTCTTTAATTAATGATTTGACAATTTCGTAAGGATTTTGCCCATGTGTGGTAATATCGGATTCTGTTTTTTCACTTTCAGTTCTTTTCATATCTTTTCCCCCTTTTAAAAAAGTTCTTCTTACAAATTAAAATTCCATAAAGTCCATGCTTTTATACCAATATAAACAGGGGGTGTGAAATAAGGTTTAATTTGGAAATTATTTTTCTTTGAGGTAACTTTGATATAATGCTTAATTAAGGAAGATTATTTTGGCTAGATGTTACATAAAAGGGGTGATAGCATGAAGCGTTGGATTTTAGTGATCTTTTCCCTCTTGCTTCTTGGCCTTACTGCATGTTCTGAACAACCGAATCCGGAAGATACGTTCACAGCATATATGAAGGCCTGGGAAAGTGGAGAGTATGCAAAAATGTACGGGATGCTGAGCAAAAGTTCCCAAGGTCTGATGAGTGAGGAAGAGTTTGTCGATCGCTATACAGCAATTTATGAGGGTATAGGGATGAAAGAGCTTGCTGTTACATATGAACTTCCTGAAGAAGATCAAGAATATGATACGGAAGAAAAGCCGTCATTCGAATATGGAGTGAGTATGGATTCCCTAGGTGGAGAAATCCAATTTTCTCATTCCGCTGAGCTTGTATACGAAGAAGGTGAGGAAGAAAATCGCTGGGCTGTGGATTGGAGCTCTTCGATGATATTTCCTGAAATGGAGGAGGGGGACACTGTTCACGCCTGGCCATTGTCACCTGAGCGAGGTGAGATTTTCGATGTGGATGGAAAACCCTTAGCTGTAAATGGTGGAGTGAAGCAAGTCGGTATTGCACCTGGTCAGATGGGAGAAAACTCTGAGGAAGATGTGACCCGCCTGAAACAAGAACTGGCGGAAATCTTGAATATATCTGTTGAATATATTGATGAACAATTAGGGCAATCCTGGGTGACAGAAGACACATTTGTGCCTTTAGCTTCGATTAACGCTGAAGATGAAGAGACCATTGATGCGATTAACGAATTGCCTAGTGGGATTTCCTTTCAAGATGATGAGGACGCTAGACGGTATCCTTTAGGCGAAGCTGCTGCCCACTTGACAGGATACGTCGATGAGGTGACGGCTGAAGATCTTGATGAACACGAAGGAGAAGGATACAGTGCAGGGGACCAAATTGGCAGAAGAGGTTTGGAGTCTGTGATGGAAGACAAACTTCGTGGAGAGCCTGGCGGGATTGTAGTCATCCGTAATAAAGAAGAGGAACGTAAAGCTGTCTTGGCTGAAACCCCCGCTAAGGATGGTGAAGATGTTACATTGACCATTTCATCTGATGTTCAACGGGCTGTCTATGAACAAATGAAAGATGATTCTGGCACGGCTTCTGCGATTGATCCTAGGTCGGGAGAAGTGAAAGCACTTGTCAGCACGCCCTCTTATGATCCGAATGAGGAGATACTGAATCCAAATGGAGCTGAAACGACAATTAACAAATTCAATAAAACTTACTCCCCGGGTTCAACCTTTAAACCGATCACCGCAGCAATCGGGTTGGAGACGGGAAATATAAACCCTGAAGAGAATATGGCCATTAGTGGGAAGACGTATTCGAAGGATGATTGGGGTGGATACAAAGTGACAAGAGTTGATGGTGCAGCTGTCGATGAGCAGGTGAACTTACGTGATGCTTTAATGCGTTCAGATAATATTTATTTCGCCCGGTCTATTCTTAAAATTGGAGGAGAAACGTTTATGAAAGAAACGGATGAATTCGGCTTTGGAGAAGACATTCCTTTCTCTTATCCAATCCAAAGTTCACAAATACTCAATGGAGAGGCATTCGACAATGAGGCACTGCTTGCAGATACGGGATATGGTCAAGGTCAAGTTCAGATGAGCTCCCTTCACCTGGCGATGACTTATACCCCTTTTGTGACAAATGGAACCATGTTAAAGCCCACTCTTTTAAAAGAAGAAGAAACGGGTCAAGCATGGCATGAAAATATTATGAGCGAAGAGACTGCAGCAATAGTAAGGGAACGCTTGAAAGCCGTCGTCCAGGATTCGGAAGGAACGGCACATGATGCGGAGCTAGAAGGGAAGAGCCTTGCTGGTAAAACAGGTACAGCTGAATTGAAGCAGTCACTTGAAGATGAAAATGGTCAGGAAAATGGCTGGTTCATTGCCTGGGATACGGAAAATCCTGACCTAATGATTTCCATGATGATCGAGGATGTTGATGAGGGAAGCCATTATGTAGTTCCAAAAGTGAGAAATGTGTTTGAACAACTTAGATGATTATAGGAATCCAGCCTCTTTTCTGTTTATTTGGAGCAGTAAAGAGGCTGGATTTTATTTGAATAGCGGATTACAAATACATTTAATTTATTTTCAAAGTGATGGATAGCATAAGGTCCTTGTTACAAGGGCTTCTTTTTTTGTTCTCGTTTAGAAATTAATAAAAGTACACTCTCTGGGTTTTTAGCGACTACCCTCTCGAGTCTTGGCCCTACACAAGGTGGGGCGTTCGCCGTTGCAAAAGGACGTTGCGAACTTAGTCGAACTTTCTCTTCCCCTTTGCTGTGGCAAAAAAGCCGCCACTTCAAAGGTTTGCTTAAGCTTGTCGGGGGTGAACAAGGCGCTTACGCTTTTGTTTCATCCAGCTCCAGCGCCTAGCCTCTCGAGGTCTTAAGTCCACCCGTAGCGTGAAGGAAAACCGCTTCACGTTACGGCTGTTCTTAAGCTTGTCGAGGCTGTTCAAGGCGCTTACGCTTTTGACTCATCCAGCTCCAGCGCCTACCCCCTCGAGGTCTTAAGCAAGCCCTTTGCTGTGGCAAAGAGCCGCCACTTCAAAGGTTTGCTTAAGCTTGTCGGGGGTGAACAAGGCGCTTGCGCTTTTGTACTACGACATAAAATTTTGCTGTTGAACGAAATATTTATCGGAAATCAATGTTAAAAGACTTGAATTCAAAATTTTTTCTTGTAACTTCTTTTTAAATACTTTGTAATAGGGTATGGAATAATGGTAGTACTTTTGATGGACGGTGGCGAAATTTGTTATAATTTGATAGTTTTAGAGAAGAGATAGGCATGGTATCGTTGTTTAATAGAGAGGGATGTGAAATTTTGTGGATGAATTAGCCTATTTGATGATCTTTTTCGTTTTTGTATTGATCATAGGATTATGGGAGAAATATAAGCTGGATCGTCGACTGACAAAAATTCCGACGCGGATTCTGGTCAATGGAATCCGGGGTAAATCGACAGTTACTCGTTTGGTGATGGGAATTTTGAAAGAAGATGATCGTAAAGTCATCGGAAAAACGACTGGTACTTCAGCACGTATGTTTTATTGGGATAAAGAGGATGAAGAGCCGATTATACGTGGGTTGCAAGGACCTAATATCAATGAACAGATGAAGATAACGGAGCGTGTCGTGAAGCGAAGGGCGGATGCTTTCGTAAGTGAGTGCATGGCAGTCAATCCTGAATACCAAAAGGTCTTTCAGGAGCGTCTTGTCAAAGCGAACATTACGATAATTGCTAATGTGATTGAAGACCATATGGACGTAATGGGACCGACCCTTGATGATATCGCAGAAGCCTTCAGCTCGACAATCCCGGAGAATGGATACCTTATAATTCCGGAAACGCCCTACCAAAAATATTTTGAAAAAATAGCTCGCCGTAAGAATACGGTGGTCGTTGTTGCTGAAGAGAGCTGGATTGAGGAAGAATATTTGCAGGAATTTCCGTTCATGATTTTCCCTCAGAATGCAGCTTTGGCAATGGCTGTGGCGGATATATTAGGAATCAAGCGTAAGGTAGCCATGGAAGGAATGCTCAACGCTCCAGTCGATCCTGGCGCAATGCGTGTGCACCGCTTCGGAAGGGAAGAAGCACCGAAGTATTTTTTCAATGGCTTTGCTGCCAATGATACTACATCCACATTGAATATTTGGGAGCGGATCCAGGAACTTGATTATCCGAGCGATGAAAGTACAATCGTTATGAGTTGTCGTAGTGATCGTGTTGAGCGGACGATTGATTTTGCGGAAAATGTCTTGCCTTATATTGAAATGGAGCGCTTAATCGTGATGGGAGAGAGTGTATGGCCGATCACCCAAGCCTATGAGGAAGGGAAAATCAGACCTTTGAATCTCATTAACTTGGAAAAAGCATCGACAGAAGTGATTGTAGATCAACTTCAAGAACTTCCTGATCGAAGTGTGATATATGGAATTGGAAATATCGTCGGCGCAGGAGAAAAAGTGGCCGCTGCGATAGAGGAATTGGAAATCACCCCATCACTGACCGAAGAACGCACTGGTTGGGATGAGATTCAGGAAACAACCCGGGAGCGCTCGTTCCAGGGGAGAGTCCTGCAGACGAACAAATAATGGTAGGGAGTTGGAGTCCACGTGTTCGGTACAGATTTATATATAGCAATTGTCATTGGAGTATTACTGAGTCTATTGTACGCAGAGAAAACAGGGATTGTACCTGCAGGGCTGGTCGTCCCTGGTTACATAGCATTAATTTTCGATCAAGTTATGTACGTGTTGGCTGTAGGTTTGATCAGTCTGGTTACTTACCTGCTCGTATCACAAGTTTTAACAAGATTTACGGTTTTATATGGACGTCGCAAATTTGCCGCGATGTTGACAGTCGGTGTTCTTATGAAAATGTCCATGGATTATTTATATCCGCTCACGCCGTTTCCGGTCATGGAGCTGAGGGGAATCGGGGTCATCGTACCGGGGTTAATTGCAAACTCGATTCAAAGACAAGGCGTATTACCGACGTTCAGCGCCACTTTTTTAATTGCGTTCGCGACTTTCGTATTGATTTCGGCGTATCATTTGATTTAGAGGAGCCTTTGTGATGCAGGAAAAAGACTTGAAATATAAAATAAAAGTATGGACGAAAAAGCATAAGAAAAAAGCGGGACTCCACTCCGCAATCTTAGCGGTGATTTTGGCTGTGCCGTTTTTTGGTCACTCGTGGATCGACCGTCCGACCTTACCGGAAGACACTCGACCAAAGGACGTAGATTATCGTATTTCAATGGTAGGGGATATGATGCTCGGCCGACATGTCCGGGATGCTGCTGTAAGAAGTGGGGAGCCGATCGGGCGGGTTTTCGATTATGTCACTCCATTTCTGGAACAATCGGATTATGTGACAGGAAACTTTGAGAACCCTGTCATCAATGTGGATGATCCTGAAGTGAAAAGTGTCATGGAAGACTTTGAGTTACACAATAAAGATATCCACTTGTATGCGGAAAAAGGAGCCGAGCAGGCATTAGAGGATGCTGGGTTCGACTCTGTCAATATGGCGAATAATCATATGATGGACTATGGAAATCTATCATTGGAAGAAACACTGAAACATATGGAAGGCGTCGATGTTGATATGCTAGGCATAGGGCGTGCATTGGATCCTGCTGATGATTTGTTTGATGAAGATGAAACGATGACGGATGCAGGACAAATCCAATATTTCGAAGCAGATGGAAGAAATGTAGCAATCTTAGGTTTCACTGACGTCTTCGTCCAGGGATATAGTGCCAGTGAATATGTTGGTGGTGTTTTGACAAATGCCGGGCTCGGCGTTTTGCAAAGCAGGATCCGTGAAGCAAAAGAACAAGCGGACATCGTAATGGTCCACGCCCATTGGGGCGATGAGTACCAAGTAGGTTCCAACACCACCCAGGAAACGCTCGCCTATTTGATGACAGATATGGGGGCAGACGTGATTATCGGTCACCACTCTCATATATTAGAACCGATCACCCGCGTCCATATTGAAGCGGATGAAGGGGAGCTTGCGAGTGAAGATAAAACGGCGATCGTGATGAATAGCTTGGGAAATTTTGTCTTTGACCAGGGGTGGTCAAGAACGAAAGATTCCACAATGGCACAACTCGATTTTTTGAGCGATGATGGTGTGGAACTATCATTCGTTCCTATGCAGATATCAGATACACGGCCGCGGGAAACGAATGGAATTTTAAAGCCGTTTCGGGATTTCCGTATTTTCCGTACCTTACGTAAAGAGTTGGATAAAGAATATTGGCGGATGGAAGATGGAAGGCTCATTGTCGATTTGAAAAAAGCTGGCGTAATAGAGGGATAGGAGGTCTGGTGGTTTGAATGATTTGAAAGTGACCTATATACTTGCGGGCATCATTTTCATTGGATTGGTCGGGTGGAATGTCTATTTTGAAGATGAATTCGACCAATTTCGTGAGCCTTATACCGTAGAAGACCGTGCTGAAACCGTTGAAGTGGACACTTCTGGTGAGGAAGAGGCATTTGTCTACGGGGTCAGTGCCGTCCACCCGCTTGCTGTTGAAGCAGGGATGAAGGTAATGAACCAAGGCGGGAATGCTGCTGAAGCCGCGATTGCGGTTTCCTTTGTATTGAATGTTGTAGAACCATATGGCTCAGGCATCGGAGGTGGGGGACAAATGGTCGTCCACGAACCTGATGAAGGAGCAGTAACTTATGATTATCGTGAAGCTGCCCCTGAAAGCGGGGCGCGACCGCAGCGGGGGATCGCTGTCCCTGGTTTTGTCAAAGGAATGGAAGCGGTCTATGAAGATTATGGAGATCAGATGGAATGGAGTACTCTTTTAGAAGATGCGGTCACACATAGTGAAGAAGGTATTCAAGTCGGACGTATTTTCAATGAGCAATTGCAAAATTCCAGGCGCTTCATTCAATCAGGAAATGAGGATCCTGAGATTTTTAATAAGTTTTATCCAGAAGATCGACCGTTGCAAATTAATGATACCCTCGTGCAAGAGGAGCTTGCGACCACATTGAAAACCTTGCAGGAAGATGGTCCTGAAGCTTTTTATGAGGGAAAAATTGCAGATGCGTTGACAGCTGAACTTGGCTTTGAAGAGGGGGATCTTTCTTCTTATGAGGTTGGAAAGCGTCCAGCCCCTGAAGGTGAATTCAGAAATCAGACCCTTTACGCGGGTTCTTCCCCGACGTCTGGGATTATAGTTATCCAGGCACTGAAGATGATCGAACAATTGGAAAGCAACTTAGAAGAAGTGCTACAGGCGGAGTACGCCACGGCTAGTGGAGATTTGCCGGCTTTTCTTGCGGGGAATGTACCTGAGAGCATGGAAGAAATCGCCAATGATGAACAGTATGAGGACATATATATCCATTTAGTGAACAAGATCGTCAATACAGTATATAGTGATCGTGTTTATACATTAGGAGATCCCGAATTTGAAGATGTAGAACAAGAAAAGCTGACATCGACGGCTTACGCGGAGGGTTTGTTTGAAGAAGCTTTCTTTGCCGAGGAAGATGCGATGACAAGTTCAGCCGAGATGTTCACGGCTCCTGGAGAAAAAGAGGATAACCGCAATACCACCCATTTTGTCGTGGTGGATAAAAATGGCATGATGGTGTCTACGACCAACTCTCTTGGGAAGTTCTTCGGTTCAGGACTTTATGTAAATGGATTCTTCCTGAACCACCAAATGAACAACTTCGATACCGCAGAAGATTCGATGAACTCCTATGAACCAGGCAAACGACCGCGTTCATTCGTTTCTCCGATGATTTTTGCTGAAGAAGGCCGTGCTGTACTGGGTATTGGTTCTCCGGGTGGGAAAAGAATCCCTGCGATGCTTATCCAGACATTAATCCAATATGAGTACGGGCGCAATGAAGATTCAGGCGAACGTTTGACGTTGCAAGAAGCAATCGGCCGCTCACGTTTTTATACGGAGGATAATGTCGTCCATTTGGAGAATATGATCGAGAATGACCCGATAGCCCGCTTAAGAGATGTGAAGGGCTATTCTGTCATCGAGCATGATTCTCCCGTGTTCTATGGTGGAATTCAAGGGCTTGGTATTCGTAGAGATGGTGATGTTTTGCAAATGTATGGAGGCGGGGACCCGAGGCGTTTAGGAACATGGCAAATCGGGGATCAGGATGGTATGGATGATGTGAGTGTAGCAGAATAGATTTAAAGAAGAGTTCCTTTTTTCAAAGGAGCTCTTCTTGTGTATTCCAATATATGAATTTGTTTTGTGCACCATATTGTCGCCTCCAGTAGTTGATCCTTCACTTTTCTTTATGAGTTGGCAAAAGAACCCCTTGATATCCGGTGACGCACAAAAAACAGCGGCTACTATATTAGTAGCCGCTGAACGTTTATTAGCTGATATCCTTTTCAATAGCATTCTTGTCATTAAAGCGGTCAACGTTCAGTCTGTATAATATTCGTGAAGTAAGTGTCCCTGAAGTCATTGCTCCGTTGACATTCAGCGCAGTACGGCCCATGTCGATCAATGGTTCGACAGAAATGAGCAAACCAGCGAGAGCGACTGGGAGATTCATTGATGACAAGACGATCAAGGCAGCAAATGTTGCTCCTCCACCAACACCTGCGACCCCAAAGGAACTGATAGCAACAATGAGAACAAGTTGAATCAGAAATCCCGGACTCAGTGGATCGATCCCCACGGTCGGTGCAATCATGACGGCTAACATGGCCGGGTAAATACCGGCACAACCGTTTTGTCCGATGGTTGCTCCAAATGAAGCGGACATGTTGGCGATGCCTTCATCGACACCAAGGTTGTTTTTCTGAGCAGAGATATTCAATGGAATCGTGCCGGCGCTCGACCGGGAAGTAAAAGCGAACCCGAGTACAGGGAGTACTTTTTTCAAATACGTAAATGGATTCAAACCGACCACACTAATCAGGACAAGATGTAGAAGGAACATGACACCTAGAGCGACATAAGAGGCGACCACGAATTTACCTAATTCCAATATCCCGGCGACATCGGTTTGGGCGACAGTGACAGCCATGAGACCTAGAATACCGATCGGAGTCAAGCGGAGTACAATCTTGACGATTCTCATGACGACAGCGTAAATCGAATTAACCCCTTTGATAAAAACTTCAGCTTGGTCCGGCTGTCTGCGTTTGACACCTAAAAGGGCGACACCGATGAAGGCTGCAAAGATGACGACTGCAATTGTTGAAGTTGCTCTGTCACCTGTCATATCAAGGAATGGGTTGGCAGGAATAAACTCTAATATTTTTTGCGGGGTCGTCATGTCTTCCACATCAGTAAGGCGTTCCTCCAGATAAAGGCCGCGGCTTTCTTCTGCCTGACCTGCTTCGATTTGACTTGCGTTCAAATCGAATAAAAAAGAACTTCCAATACCTACGAGCGCAGCGATGGCAGTCGTGCCCACCAGGATGCCGATAATCCAGAGCGAAATTTTGCCGAGTTCTGATGATTTTTCAAGATTGATGATGGATTGGATGATAGAAACAAGGATGAGTGGAATGACGATCATCATCAGTAAACGGACGTAACCGCGACCGGCGATATTGTACCAGTCAGTCGTTTGTGAAACAACCGTTGATTCGGTACCGAAGGCGAGCTGTAAATAGACCCCGATTAAGATACCGAAACCTAGACCAGCGAAGACACGTTTACTGAATGAGACATGTTTTTGCTGCATACGGATGAGAACAAAAATAAACGCGAAAATGATAGCGATGTTCACAAACACAAGAAATGTTTCCATAGCGATGAACCTCCTTTTGCAAGATATTCGTGATGGAAAAGAGAAGGGGAATCCTTCTTTCTAAGGTTTATGCTTTTAGAGGTAAATTGAGCACACAGAAATTGACAGAAGAAGAGTAATATATTATATTTATCTTGAAGTTGAGACAATTTGCGGCCGGATGACTATAGATAAATGGAGGGGATGTAATGAACGAATTGAAAGGGATTCACCATGTGACCGCCATAACGAGCAGTGCGGAAAAGAATTATGAGTTTTTCACATATGTGTTGGGGATGCGACTTGTGAAGAAAACGGTGAACCAGGATGATATAGAAACCTATCACCTATTCTTTGCTGATGATAAAGGGAGTCCAGGGACGGACATGACGTTCTTTGACTTCCCGGGAATTCCGAAGGGCTCACATGGGACGAATGAAATTGCCAAAACATCGTTCCGAGTGCCGAGCGATGCGGCGATTGATTACTGGGAGAAACGATTTGACCGTTTGGAGATAAAGCATAAAGGTATTGAAGAACGCTTTGGCAAAAAGGTGCTTCCTTTCGTCGATTTTGACGATCAGGCATATGAACTCGTATCTGATGAAAACGACGATGGAGTAGTTGCGGGGACCCCGTGGCAGAATGGACCGATCCCGCTTGAATACGCGATTACAGGGCTTGGGCCATTGTATGTGCGAGTCGATGACGTCAAGTATTTTAAAGAGATGTTGGAAAAAGTGATGATGTTCAGAGAGGTTGCTGAAGAAGGATCATTCCGTTTGTTTGAAGCCGGAAAAGGCGGAAATGGGGCTTCTGTGGTAGTCGAGTACAATGCAATTCTGCCGCCAGCACGTCAAGGCTATGGCACTGTCCACCATGCTGCCTTTCGTGTAGAGGATCGTGATGCGCTGGAGGAATGGATTGAACGCTTACCAAAATTCGGTTTCCGCACGTCTGGATTCGTCGATCGTCATTATTTCGGCTCTTTGTATGCGAATGTCGCGCCACAAATCTTGTTTGAATTCGCGACTGACGGACCGGGATTCATGGGTGATGAACCATATGAAACACTTGGGGAGAAGTTGGCATTGCCGCCAAAGCTCGAACCGAAACGTGAGGAAATTGAAAATTACGTCCGTCCGATTAATACAGTCAGAAGTACAAAAGTTTTTGAAAAAGAATATGAATGATGAAGAAATCCCAGGGAACTTTTCCTTGGGATTTTTTCATTCAATGGCCAGATATCATCTGAGAGACAGTTACGTTATCCACGAAATTATTAGTTTCATTAATTTTTCTTGCGTTAGTTTCATACGATGATTCAGTATGGGGTTTCCGAATGGGATGTAGTCTGTGGTGAAGAGGAGGTAACAAATAAAATGAATAATTTCGAACGTAACTATTGGCTGTCCTATGCTGAGTTCATTAAAGATTTTAAACGTTTATCTTACTTAGGCATTTCGATTCCTTTGGTTTCCCCCTATTATGTTCTCATTTATGAAAACAAAAAAATTCATGACCATTTACTAAATAGTACGCCAAATACAGGTACAAAAAGAAGTTTGTTAAACAAGGAAAACCATTTGCAATCTTTATTTGATGTCTACCTCTCTCCCGTGAAACAGAAAATAACGAAAAATAAAGGGAAAGTGGTTTTTTATGACAATGTTTTAAGGATACCTGCCCCGTTATTGAAAGCACATTTCCCTTCATCTTCTACTATTCTTCTTAAACCGGCGGTGAAGAAGGTCGGGAAGGAGGATGGGGTTGTAGTAGATGGTCTAAATCGTTATCAGTCTATCAAGGATAATACGATTAAAGCCTACGAAAGGAAAGCTGAAAAATATATAGATGCTGCCAAACCACACCCCATTTATAGTAATAGTAATTTCCGTACTCGATTTATTAACCAAATACCTAAAATAATGAAACAAATCGTGGCCGCAAAAAAGTTTTTTGAATCCAATTCTGTTTCTTGCCTGGTTGTAGGGACCACCAACAGCAGCGATACAAGAATTCTATCATTAGTAGCTTCATCAAAAGGAATCCCGACCGTTTGCCTTCAGCATGGAGTGATCATGTTGGAGTTCGGATACCTTCCTCTGGTGGCTACGTATCAAGCAGTTTACGGGAAATTCGAAAGGGATTGGTATGCCTCAAAGGGTGCCCCTGCTCACGCATTGAAAGAGATCGGGCATCCAAGGTTCGATGAAATCAGCGTTCGGAAACCAATGAAGCCAGATGCCTTTCGGTCCCACTTTGGTGTTAGTGTGGAGGATAAAGCAGTGCTATTAGTCATTCATCACTTGGAAACCGATTTTCCTCAATCTTTTTTAAAACAGATCGGGCAAAAAAAGAATGTAAAAGTCATTGTCAAACAAAGGAACGGAAAACAAAGAAATTCTGCCAAAACAGTAGAGCTTCAGAAGAGCTTCCCACACATTAAATTTGCTGATGATACACACCTTTATGATTTACTGCATAACGTCGATGCAGTAGTCAGTTATGAGTCTACAATTATTTTAGAAGCGATGTTGGCGGGTAAGCCCGTATTTTTATGGAAGTTGAAGACGTTGGTTGAAAGTACAACCAACTATTACAAGGGAATGGCGGAGTATATGTACGAATCCCCACAGCTTATGATTAAACACTTAATGATCACGCTGGAAGGTAAACAGAATCAGAAGTGGGAAGAAAAAAGGAAGGAGTTCCTAGCCGGTCATTATACACAGGACCCGAGGACTGCGAGTGAACAATTGAAGGTATTAATTGATTCGATAACGCTTTAGGGGGGGATAAGATGAATGTTTTTGAACGGAATTTCTGGTCACTTTATCAAGAATTCCTGGAAGTGTTCAAGACCGTTGAGTATCGAGGCTTTTCCATTCCTTATTTGTGTCATTTCAGAAGCTTGATTAGAGATAATGTTTATGTCAAAACCAATCTTACTTCAGAGAAATTTTCAGATCACCTTTCTCACCACACTAAGGATAAACCATCTTTTCAAAAACTCTTCACTGATTATAAAAAGTCTCATACCTCCCATAAGAAACGCAATAACAATGGAAAAGTCGCCTTGTATAATGCTGCCAATCTGCTGCGTTTCCCGAGTGATATCATCTTGAAGCATTTTAAGCCGGAGGATACTTTTGTTATTCGTGATGTCAGGGGTAAAGGGAAAAAGGTAGCGAAAGCCAAGACCAAAGAAGGGCTTACGGCCAGTTATCTGATCGATTATTTGGAAGATGTTGATAAGGATGTGCTAGTTTTACAAAAAATGGCCGAAAATATTATTTCAAAACATAAAGACCACCCAATGTTTAATGACCCGACATTCAAAATCGCTTTTGACCGTCAGATTAATGGGATCGTCCGCCGTATTGTAGAGTCTAAAAATTTCTTACGTAAAGTTCCTGTTTCTTGTATTGTATTTTCTTCAACCCATTACTATCAAAGTCGGACAATAGCGATGGTGGCTGCCGAAGAGAATATACCTACGATTTGCATGCAACATGGTATGGTAGCAAGTGAAATGGGTTATCTACCGAAAGTAGCGGATGTCGATGCGGTTTATGGCCAATTTGAGGTGAATTGGTTCAAGAAAATGGGAGTTTCGGAACAGGCGGTTGATATAGTGGGGCATCCAAGGTTTGATATAATCAACCGAAAACCCTCTTTTACTAGAGAAAAGCTTTATAAAGACTTAGGGTTGGATATTAGAAAGAAGACCATATTAGTCATTGTGAGAGGGCAAGCCTATGTGAAAAAGTGGGGATTGATGGTTCAGGCTCTTCATCAATTGGGTGATTATAATATTATTATAAAAGACTTTCCAGCTTCAAAGCCTCATGAACTGACAACTAAATATACCTATACTTCCTCGTCTAAACAGTATCACTTATATGATTTGCTTCCCTATTCCGATGCAGTAGTTGCTTATATTTCTACAGTCGGGTTAGAAGCGATGATTGCCAATAAACCGGTTTTCATTTTATCGACGACCACCCCAACATACACTGGTTATTATGATCAATTAGAAGAGCTTGTTCAAAAAGACCCGGCAAAGCTGGCAGAAGTCGTGCATCGCTATTTTCAGAAGCGATCGTTACAGAAGAGGGTTGTGTTGAAAAGGAATGAATTCATGGCAACAGCATATCCGATCAAGAAGTCTTCCGCTGAGACTTTAAAGGACCTCATTACACGTTTAACAAAATCATAAACTACAGCCATTTTATTCATAACTTAAATTTGTTCCGTAGACATCCAGGGGTGTTGAAGGACCGATTCCAAGATACAGCGTGGAGAAAGGGGCGTTGGGAAGGGTGGCGCTTTCCGTGGACGTGTGCTGAGCCTTCCTGGGTCTCACCTGACCCGTGTATCTCGCACGAGATTCCCAATTTTTCAACGCCTCCTTGTGATATGAGATGTCGTTAGAATCTGTCAAAACTAAGTCTAAGCTGGTAAGGCGGGGTTAGCTATCCCCCCATGATAGTACCTTTTGATGAGATGGATTGGTGGCTTCGGTATAGTAAACTTCACAAATGTCTTAGTTTAATAAAACCCAGATTAGTAGAAGGGGGCGGTGGTATGGGGGGCATTCTTTACTTGCCTATCGAAATCAAATCAAGGGAATTAGATGGGAAACTGTTATTGGCTTATTATGCCCTTTCAGAAGGTTATCAAGTGATCATAGGTGAGCATAGTAAAGTTCAAGAAGCGTCCAGCATTTACCCTAGAGGTATCTTTTTAGGAAAAGGATATGCACGCGGATTTCGGAAGAAGGTACTGACCCAAGCAGATCAAAGGGGGCATTACGTCGTGGAATTGGATGAAGAAGGGCTGGTTTTTCCTGATGAAAATATTTATTTGAGAAGCCGGATGCATCAGGATCTCCTTCCACAAATCGACCACGTATATTGTTGGGGCGATAGCCAGAAACGAGTTATTGAAAAGGCCTACCCTCAGTTCAAAAGTAATTGTACCGTTACAGGTAATCCGAGGTTCGATCTGCTTAGTCCCAAATATCGTGTCCTTTATCAGGAGAAAGGGGAAGAATTGAAGAACAAGTACGGTCCTTACATACTTATTAACACTCGTTTCACCCTGTACAATACAATAAGTGGGAAAAAGGGTGGCCACTTGAGTCCGCAAGAAGAATATATAAAAAAACTCTACGGTCATTTTATATCGATGATCAAACAGTTGAGTAAAAACCACCCAGCTTTAGCCTTTATCGTTCGTCCTCATCCAGCTGAACGATTGGAAAGCTACCAAGAGGATTTACTTGGATTGGAAAACGTCCAGGTCATTCGAAGTGGGTATGTCCTCCATTGGTTGTTAGGAGCATCAGCGCTCATTCATAATGGGTGTACGACTGGGATAGAGGGATACCTGCTTGATAAAATGGTGATTTCTTATATGCCTGTTCAATCGCCGACTTTTGATGTTCCTCTCACCCAAGACGTTAGTCAAACTGTCACTAGCCTTAAGGAATTACAAATATTGATCAGTCAAAGTGAGTCTTCCTGGATAAAAGGAAAGAGAATAAGAAGGGAAAAGAAGAAGTCAGCACTTTTACCTGAGTTTTACGGCCCGGAAAAGAGAAATGAATTTGCATACAGGATAATTTTAGGACACCTGGCTTCTGTTTCCCTCTCTTCTGAAAATAAGCGACCTTCCAAACATTATCGCTTTAAGAGAGATACCAGGAAAAAGATTAAGCAGATGTTTCCTTCGCTTATTTCTCAGGAAATAGCGGATTTTTTTAAGGGGATCGACCGTATAGAACAGCAAAATCAAACAGAGCATGTGAAGATCACCATGCTTGCTGATCGATTGTTTCATTTAAAAAATTAATATGTGATTATCAAGTATAGATAAGAAATCAATGAAGGGAATTTCTGAACTTAGCGCAGGGCGTTTTCCTGCGCTTTTTGTGTGAGTAATTATAAGTGAAACTTGAGTAGGCACCGCACGATGTGGATGTTCTTAAGCTTGTCGGGGGTAATCAAGGCGCTTCCGCTTTTGATTCGTCCAGCTCCAGCGCCTAGCCTCTCGAGGTCTTAAGTCCCTCCGTTTCGTGAAGAAAACCGCTTCACGTTACGTATGTTCTTAAGCTTGTCGAGACTGATCAAGTCGCTTCCGCTTTTGATTCGTCTAGCTCCAGCGCCTACCCCCTCGAGGTCTTAAGCAAGCCCTTTGCTGTGGCAAAAGGCCGCCACTTCAAAGGTTTGCTTAAGCTTGTCGGGGCTGATCAAGGCGCTTGCGCTTTAGATTCTAGGCTGGAATCTATTATGTTCACCAAATTCTATTTATGGAATATAAATAATAGTCAAAAGTATGTTTGTATCAGGGATAATACTGCCTACTTCATTAGGTGAAAATACTAGATTGCTAAAAAAGGAGAAGGTTCTGTGTTTTTTAAAGGAAAGAAAATATTAGTAATTGGAGGGACGGGGACCATCGGCACGAGTATCGTAAAAACGTTACTTCATGAGTCTCCAAGTGCCATAAGAGTATTCAGCCGTGATGAGCATAAACAACACCAACTCCAAAATGACTTAGGTGAAAGGGAGAATGTCCGCTTTCTAATTGGTGACATCCGTGACTATGATAGACTTCACACCGCGATGCAGGAAATCGACTATGTGTTTCATTTAGCTGCGATGAAGCATGTGCCTGCTTGCGAATACAATCCTTATGAAGCTGTGCTCACGAATGTTCACGGGACGAATAATGTCATTAAAGCAGCACTGGAGCAGAATGTAAGCAAAGTCGTGTTCACAAGCACGGACAAAGCGATATCGCCGACGAATACTTATGGTGCAACGAAATTGACGGCGGAACGATTGATCACAGCTGCGGAATACAGTAAAGGGAACAAGAAAACAGCATTTGCCAGTGTTCGCTTTGGGAATGTCATGGGCTCAAGAGGGTCAGTCATCCCTCTTTTTAAGCATCAAATTTTGGAAAATAAGAAGATCACGGTAACAGACAGCACGATGACACGGTTTATGATGACGCTAGAACAGGCGACAACGCTAACGATTAAAGCCTTGAAGGAAGCTATGGGAGGCGAGATCTTTGTATTGAAAATGCCGGTTGTTTCATTAGCGACCCTAACAAGGGTAGTAATTGACGAAACCTGCCAGCAACATGGCTTAGATTCAAATAAAATAAGTATTGAGGAAATCGGCTTACGACCAGGGGAGAAAATGTATGAAGAGTTAATGACGCATGAGGAATCTTTGACAGCATGGGATTTATCGGATATGTACGTCATCCCTTTTTTCACAAAAGGAAATGTCCGCTACGAAGGCGGAAGGAAAGCCCGGCCCGGGACGTATAGCTCATCTGGAGGTCAGCCGCTAAGTTTAGAGGAGTTGTATCAATTATTGAAAACTCAACGTCTTGTTTAGTTTTTCAGAGAAAGGAGGAAATAATGAATACCTTCGAACAAAACTATTGGTCCTTGTACTTGGATTTTTTAGAAGACTTCAAAGATTTGAATTACAAAGGCTATTCCATTGCATATCTATGTCATTATCGTAGTCTGTTAAATAAAGATTTAAAAGCCGCTGGAGGCATGGCGCATCCCGCATTCAGTAAGAATCTGAGAAACAATGTGAAGAACACATCAGAAGTTCAAGCAAAATTCAGTGCTTTCAAAGCTTTGCATCAAAAACCGCTCAAGAAAAATACGGATGGAAAAGTGATTTTCCACGATGTATATAAACTTCTGCGTTTTCCTAATGAAACGTTCGCGAAATACTTCGATTCAAAAAGTGTCCTTCTTTTTCAAGAAAGGGCGAGAGCTAAGCAAAGGATTCCAAAATCCAAGACACAACCGAAGACATCAAAGAAAAAAATAAAAAAGAACAAAAAGAAGAATCCGAAGAAAAGAACGTCCAGTACAATGAAAAGGACACGTCGCAATGTTAAGGGCAAACAGGTTGTAAAGCAGGTTTCGATGACGCCCAATTATTTTGATAGCTACCAAATTAACAATAAAGCTGCTATCGGTAAAATGAAACAGAAAGCAACTGGCTTGATCAACTCTTTCAAGGGTCATCCGGTTTATAGTGACGAGATATTCAGGAAAAGGTTTTTTATTCAAATCGCAAAAATCATCAATCGAGTCGAGGAAGCTGGGAAGCTATTCCGCAGTGTACCGGTCACGGCGGTTGTTGTCCCCTCTACTCACTATCCGGAAAGTCGGACTTTAGTAATGGTTGCAGCTGCACACGGGATAGCGACGATCTGCATGCAGCACGGCATCATATCAGGTGAATTCGGTTATTTACCGAAAATCGCTGACTACGATGCAGTTTATGGCCCGTTTGAGGTGGACTGGTACAGAAAAAATGGGATAAGTAAAAAAGCTATGGAAATAATCGGTCACCCGAGGTTTGACATGATTCATAGCGCTCCCAAATTGAATAAAGAAAAGCTTGCACAAAAACTTGGAGCCCATCCGAAAAAGAGAAATGTATTAGTCATTGTAAGGGGAAATAATCAGTTGAAAAGCTGGAAGAAGTTCCTTGCAAAATTGAGATCGAATAAAAACCTAAATATTATCGTAAAAGACTTTCCTAATTCCAAGCCTCACAAACTCTCAAAAACTCACTCCTCTATTCTATCTGCCCATGGCTGTCAACTTTATGACCTCATCCAATTGGCCGATGTCGTCGTTTCTTATTCTTCGACTGTCGGGTTAGAAGCAATACTAGCTAAAAAACCTGTTTTTATCCTGAATGAACCTTTTCCAGGATATTCGGGCTATTACACGATCTTGGGTAAACTTGTGCAAAAAGATCCAGGAGTATTAGCAGAGCTTGTTTTAGACTTTTTCAAATCAGATCAAATGAAAAGTTACACCTACAGCAAAATGAATAAATTTTTAGCTCAATCCTATTCGACTAAACAATCTTCTGGCAGACGACTAGCTGATCTGATCCAAAGGTTTCGATGATCCCTTTTCGGTTATTCATCATTCTATGAATAATGTCGCCATTCGAAAAATATGTATGGTCAATATAAGGGAGGGGTGTGCACTTGAACATTCTCGTAACAGGTGGAGCTGGTTTCATTGGAAGATGGGTCGTCAAACGTCTGTTGGATGAAAAACACAACGTCTGGGTGATGGACGATTTATCGAATGGCAGAATTGAGAACATTGATGAACTATTGGCACACAAAAATTTTAAAGCATTCGTGCATGGAGATATCAAAGATGTCAACACGGTGGAAAGTTTATTTTATCCCGGCATCGATCTTTGCTACCATTTGGCAGCAAGTATCAACGTGCAGGACAGCATCGACGATCCGGAAACGACCTTCAATAATGATACAATCGGCACCTTTCATCTATTGGAACAATGCAGGAAGCGTAGTGTGAAGATGGTCTTTATGAGCACATGTATGGTTTATGATCGTGCTCCTGATGAGAAAGGGATCACTGAAAAGGACCGAATCAAACCTGCTTCACCCTATGCTGGTGCGAAAATAGCAGCAGAAAATATGGTCTTGTCCTATTACTATGCGTATGGTCTTCCAGTCACGGTTATTCGTCCTTTCAATACTTATGGACCTTTCCAGAAAACTGGAGGAGAAGGCGGAGTAGTCGCTATTTTCATTAAGAACAAGTTGAATGGACTTCCACTACAAATCTATGGGGATGGTATGCAGACAAGAGATTTATTGTACGTAGAGGATTGCGCCCGTTTTGTTATAGAAGCTGGATATAAAGATGAAACGAATGGAGAGATTGTGAACGCAGGTCTAGGCAAAGACATTCGTATCAAAGAATTGGCAGAGTTGATCGCCGATGATCCAGGAAGAATCAGCTATGTGGAGCATATTCACCCTCAAAGTGAGATTCCTAAGCTTTTGTGTGATTATAGCAAAGCTAAACGACTCTTAGGCTGGGAGCCTTCCGTCACGTTAGAAGAAGGGATACGCCGGACGGAAGAGTGGATTCAAACAACTAAATTAATTTAAAGGGGACGGTGGTAGTGAAAGAAAACATGGCGATATTCGGTGGGAAACCAGTCCGTGATACACTTTTACCTTATGGAAGCCAGTGGATCGATGAAAAAGACATAGAAGCAGTAGTTGCAACATTGCAGAGCGACTTTATTACAACAGGGCCGACAATCGAGCGCTTCGAAAGAAAACTCTCCGATTATGTCGGCTCTAAGTATGCGGTCGCTTTTTCCAATGGTACAGCTGCTCTTCATGCCGCCTGTTTTGCAGCAGGAATTACAGATGGTGATGAAGTGATCACTACACCCCTCACGTTTGCAGCTAGTGCGAATTGCGTCCTCTATATGGGAGGTAAGCCGGTCTTTGCTGATGTCGACCCAAACACTTATAATATCGATCCGGTGTCTGTAGAGTCGTTAGTGACTGGGAGGACGAAAGCGATTATCCCTGTCGATTTCACAGGCCAGCCCGCTGATTATGAACAGCTGCAGAGAATAGCTGATGACAAGGGCCTCGTCATCATAGAAGATGCAGCTCATGCACTGGGTGCTGACTTCAAAGGGAAGAAGGTCGGTTCATTCAGTGATATGACGATGTTCAGCTTTCATCCTGTCAAGCACATAACAACAGGAGAGGGTGGTGCGATCACCACAAACAACCCAGTCTATTATGAGAAGCTTAAGCTATTTCGCACTCATGGGATTACCAGAGATGTGATCCAGCTTGAACAAGAACGGAAAGATTGGGAGTATGAAATGCAATGTTTAGGCATGAATTATAGGCTTACTGATATCCAGGCTGCTCTTGGAGTCAGTCAGTTGAAGAAGTTGGCGGGTTTTGTAGAAAAAAGAAAAGAGTATGCCAGGCAATATACGAAAGCATTTGAAAAGATGGACCATGTGGCGCCCCCTTTTCAAATGGAGGGAAGCCAATCTAGCTGGCACCTTTATATCATTCGTTTGAATGGTCCATTGGCTAAGCAGAGGACCGAGGTATTTCATGCACTAAGAGCAGAAAACATCGGAGTCAATGTCCATTACATGCCTGTTCATACCCAGCCCTATTATCAAAGACTCGGCTATTCTTCAGGGGCTTGTCCGATCGCAGAATCGATTTATGAACAGGTCATAACTCTGCCGCTTTTCCCGAAGATGACAAAGGGTGACGTGAGGGATGTCATCAGGGCAGTGAAAAAAGTCGTTACCCATTATGAAAAAGAGGCGGGCGTATGAGGGTCGGATTCAGAACAGATGCCTCGACGGATTCAGGGACCGGTCATGTGATGCGGTGTCTCACTCTTGCGGAGGAACTTCGTATGCAAGGGGCAGAGGTTTTTTTTATGTGCAGAAGAAGACCTGGCGATCTAGTTGATTTTATTCAACAGAAAAGGTTCGCTGTTTATGCCATTACTGGAGCAGAGGGGATATCGTGGCGTGAAGATGCAGCACGGAGCCTGGGTATTTTGGATAACGTCGGGATTGTTGATTGGTTGATTGTCGATCATTACGATCTTGATGCCAGATGGGAAAGGGTATTGAAATCATCAGTCAAACGTTTGATGGTCATCGATGACCTTGCTGATCGCCCGCATGATTGTCACCTTCTATTGGATCAAAATCTTTATCCCGATATGGATAAAAGATATGAAGGACGGATACCGGATGGGACTGTCAAGTTATTGGGGCCAGCTTATACATTGTTGCGCGAGGAGTTCATCCTGGAAGCTGAACGTTTGAGTAACCCTAATGGCACCCTGGAGCGGATTCTAGTCTCGTTTGGGGGAAGTGACCCTACCAATGAAACATTGAAGGCACTCAAGGCGATTCTGATGTTGGAAAAGCAGCCAGAGGTTGATGTGGTGATCGGCAAGTCTAATCCATATCAAACAGAAATCTTAGCATTTTGCAAAAAGGTCAAGGAGTTTCATCTTCATATTCAAACCAACGAAATCGCCCGTTTAATGCAGAAAGCGGATATAGCAATCGGGGCAGGAGGGGGTTCCGTTTGGGAGCGCTGCTATATGAACCTCCCTTCTATAGTGATCGAAACAGCAAGTAATCAAACCGAAATCATTGCATTTCTGGAAGAGAAAGGCGCCATTTTCAATTTAGGTAAAAGTGAAAAAGTGAGGGTGGAAGACATTTACAAGCAATTGCAGGAACTGGATGATGATTCTTCTATTGTTCTGCAAGCATGGAAGTCAATTCGAGAAATCATGAAAGACCATGAAAGGTATGGAGTTACCAAGTACCTTATGGGTGGAGATCATCATGACTGATTTTTTATTGAGAGATATGGAAGTATCGGATTTGAAGCTTGTATGGAAATGGCGCAATAGAGAAGAGATCAGAAAAAATATGTACAATGACCAACCGATTCCGTGGTTGGATCATGTCGATTGGTTTGATAGGGAAAAAAAGAATCCATCGTCTTATACGAAACTGTTCCTTGGAGAAGGGCGTCCTTTAGGGGTCGTACGGTTTACGGATATCGATCTTGTACATCAGACATGTTATTGGGGTTTTTATATTGGTGAAAAGGACACCCCTAAAGGGTCTGGGACGATGATGGGAATACATGCATTGGATTTTATATTTTCCGAAGTGGATGTACGGAAAGTATGTGCCGAAGTATTGGGATTCAATAAAATCAGCGTCCGTTTTCATGAGAAATTGGGTTTTTTGGAAGAAGGACGGTTGAAAGAACAGATAAGAAGAGGGGATGACTTCATCGATGTAATTCCAATGGGGTTGTTCTACAATCGATGGAAAATGATAAGGAAAGCATTAGGGGGGATGGACAGTGGACATCAAGGTGCAAAGTAAACAAATAGGTGTAGATCATCCTCCTTTCATCATAGCCGAGATGTCAGGAAACCATAATCAATCGTTGGAACGTGCCCTGGAAATTGTAGAACAGGCAGCGGCAAGCGGTGCACATGCATTGAAAATCCAAACGTATACGGCGGATACGATGACGTTGGATCATAAAGGAAAAGAATTTCAAATCAAGGATTCAGAGAGTCTATGGAAAGGGAAAAGTTTGTATCAGCTTTATCAAGAAGCTTACACTCCCTGGGATTGGCATGAGAAGATCTTCAAGCGAAGCAGGGAACTGGGCATGATCGCCTTCAGTACCCCTTTTGACGAAACAGCTGTAGATTTTTTGGAAAGCCTGAATGTACCGCTGTACAAAATTGCATCGTTTGAAAATACAGATCTACCGTTGATTCGAAAAGTCGCTGCCACGGGTAAACCAGTGATCATTTCTACAGGAATGGCTACGGTCGGGGAAATAGAAGAGATGGTTGAAGCGGCACAGGGAGCGGGGTGTAAGGACCTCGTTTTATTGAAATGCACAAGCAGTTATCCGGCATCACCCGCGAATTCAAACATCTCAACCATTCCCCACCTCAAAGATTTGTTCAATTGTCAGGTCGGATTATCTGATCATACCTTAGGGACCGGCGTGGCTGTTGCCAGTGTGGCGTTAGGGGCGACAGTGATTGAAAAACACTTTACGTTGAAACGGGAGGATGGGGGTGTCGATGCCAAGTTCTCTTTAGAACCAACTGAAATGAAAAGTCTTGTGGAAGAGACGCAAAGAGCATGGCAGGCACTTGGAAAGGTGAGCTATGGTCCAACTGCGAGTGAGAAGGCTTCAGGAAAATATCGTCGTTCGTTATACATCACCGAAGATTTAAAGGCTGGTGAATACCTTACAAAAGAGAATCTAAGGGCTATCCGGCCAGGTTTTGGTTTGCCCCCTCACTATTACGATGTTTTATTAGGTAAAAGAGTCAATGCAGATGTGAGCCGGGGGACCCCGATGTCGTGGGATTTTATTGGGTAAGGGGGAGAGATTTTGAAAGTCGTCGCTATTGTTCAGGCCCGAATGGGATCGACAAGGCTGCCGGGGAAAGTATTGATGAAGGTCATGGGGAAGTCGTTGCTCGAATATCAAATCGAACGAATGCAGAGGGCGAAATCGATTACTGAGATTGTGATTGCCACATCAACAAAGCAGAAGGATGACCCGATCATTGACCTTTGTAATCAGTTATCCGTTTCACACTTCCGAGGTTCTGAACACGATGTGCTGGACCGGTTCTACCGGGCGGCTGAAGCATATGATGCAGAGGCGGTGGTGCGATTGACGGCGGATTGTCCACTGATTGACCCTGAAGTCATTGATCAAGTAGTGGATTATTATGTTAAAAATCATTACAGGTATGATTATGGTTCCAATACGGAAATGCGGAGTTATCCACGAGGGATGGATACGAGCATCTTCTCGTTCAAAGCTTTAGAACAGGCCTGCCGGGAAGCTCGTCTCCCATTTGATCGTGAACATGTGACTCCTTTTATCATTAGGAATGAGCAGAGGTTTCCTTCTTTCCACATTACTTACTCGCAGGATGCCAGCCATCATCGTTGGACTGTTGATACAAAAGAAGATTTCCAATTGATCGAGCATATTCTGAAGGAATTATATCCGAAAAATGAAAAGTTCACTTTAAAGGACACGCTCAATGTCTTCGAAAATCATCCAGAGTGGCTGAAAATCAATGATCATATAAGACAGAAGGATTCGTGAGTAAAGGAGTAGGTTCACGTGGCCAATCCTAAAGGGTTTGCCGCTGTTGACAGTGAAGCTGCTATTGTGAAGGTAGAGGTGAAGAAGTGCCGGGATTGGCTTGGCTTTTCATATGCGGATGATGGATGGCATTATTTTTGCGCTACCATCAAGCAATACATCGATGAACCATCCCTTTCATATAAAAAATCAATCTTGCGTAAGTATTATCAGCTTTTTCAACCGAAGTCACTGCGGGAGGGATTGTTTTATAAGGTAGCTGATACACCATTGAAAAAGCATAATCTATGGATGCCTTTACCTTGGGAAAACAACTTAAAGCTACCTGAAGGCGATCATCAGCATTTCGGTCCGAACTCGGAAGCATATGGAGAAACTGAGCTTTTACGGACGCTGCGAGTGTACAAAAAGATAAGGAAAGCAGGCTACCAGCCTCGTCATTTTCCAGACGGTTATATAAGAGGGTACTTTTTGAAAAGTGGAAAAGATTATCGATTTAAACTGACAGCAGGACAACATCGCATGGCTGCCCTCGGTGTCATGGGTCATCAAACGGTCAAAGTAAAAGTACAATCGAAATGGGAGCGGGTGATCGATCCTGCCAAGATCAAAGAATGGCCTCAAGTACGAAACCGGAGGTACACCAAAGAACAAGCTCTTTATATTTTCAATTCATATTTTAAACAGACGGGAAGAGAGAGGGCGATAAGATTAGGGTTGATGAAATAACCATATAGTTTGATATAGAATTAGCAGAGAGCTCTTCGGGGCTTTCTTTTTTTATGCCTGGAGATTTTTCATGTCTTAAGCATGGAAAAAAACACTTTAAAGGGTATCTTAAGGTTGTCGG
Organism: Halobacillus sp. H74; assembly: GCF_052246715.1. Lineage (NCBI taxonomy): Bacteria > Bacillati > Bacillota > Bacilli > Caryophanales > Bacillaceae > Halobacillus > Halobacillus sp. H74. The sequence goes on from NZ_JBQQCI010000003.1 coordinate 283,418, forward strand.
GGGAATGCGTTCTGTTCAAATTCAAAGACTCATTAAAAAAAGCCTCAGTTTTAAAACTGAGGCTCCCCCTGCCACCTATACCTATACAAACTTTCGTCTCTTATGATTTATTATCTCTAATTAAGATGGCTTGAATTAAAGATACCACAAAATGACAAAATTGTTAACTGTTTTTTAGAGTTTTGTAAATGTCCTTTTGTGAGTGGTAACGACTCTGAATTTAGATCGAGGAAAAAATATCAAACTTCTACTATTGGGAAAGTTTTTTATTTATCCAGCTCTAGACTGCTCCGGAAATGAACATATTTATAGTCTTTATAATATGAAACCAACAAGAAAGTATACCTGAATGTCTTAAATCAGTAAAACCTCCTTTCACTGTTTATCGACAAAATTTTTATCGACATTAAACCCTGTGATGATACCTCTTCCTTTAATATCCAATTGTTCACATCCTTTGTTGAATGAGAAGCGATATAGTATAGTTATAATGAGCGTGATTATTCTGAAAAATTGTTATTTAGGAAGAAAGGGGTACACCAAATGACTCAGCAAACATTTTTGTATCAACCGAAGATTTCGGAAGTGCTTAAGAATATAAGGAAAGTCATGATAGGGAAAGAAGAGGCGGCCTTGTTAAGTGTAGTGGCACTACTGGCAAAAGGCCATGTGCTGCTCGAGGATGTTCCTGGTGTCGGAAAGACGATGCTTGTCAAAACTCTAGCGAAATCCCTCGATTGCGATTTCAAGAGAATTCAATTCACACCGGATTTGCTGCCGTCCGATGTGACTGGTGTATCTATATATAACCCAAAGAATATGGAATTCGAGTTCCGTGCTGGTCCGATCCTGGGAAATGTGGTATTAGCAGATGAAATCAACCGTACATCTCCAAAGACACAATCCGCGTTATTAGAGGGGATGGAAGAAACGAGCATCACCGTAGACGGGAAAACGATCCCGCTCAGTGACCCATTTTTCGTCATGGCCACCCAGAACCCGATCGAATATGAAGGGACGTATCCATTGCCGGAAGCTCAGTTGGACAGGTTCTTACTGAAAATGAAAATGGGCTATCCGACAGCGAAGCAGGAAATGGAAATGCTCTCAAGAACGTCGAACGGCCATCCGATTGAAGAGATTTCAGCCGTGCTGTCAAGGGAGGAACTGGTCGGACTGCAAAAGGAAGTAGCAGATGTGTATGTTGATAATTCTGTAAACCTTTACATCATCGACCTTGTGACAGCAACGAGGAATCATGAAGGGGTTTATCTGGGTGTCAGTCCTCGTGGTTCGATTTCACTAATGAAAGCAGCAAAAGCTTTTGCGTTCGTTCATGACCGTGACTATGTCATCCCGGATGATGTTCAATACCTTGCTCCATATGTGTTGTCACATCGAATGATCCTCACTTCTGAAGCGAAGTTTGAAGGTTCGAGTGCGGAATCGATCATCGAAGAACTCTTGACAGCTACATCCATCCCAGTGAACAGGAATATCAGTGAATGAGACAAACGTTGAATTTTTCAGCTAAGTTGAGCGTTGTCGCGGTTCTGTTCGCGATATTGTTTTCTTATGCTATGTTCCAGGGGGGCTTCGTCAGCTGGTTTCTATTCTATGCCTTCCTTCCTTTTCTTCTCTATATGTTAGGGGTTCTTTTCTATCCGATTCATAATTGGAAGGTGGAGCGCCGTTTATCGAAACGAATCGCGATGGGTGGGGAGACAATCCATGTCGATGTCAGACTGACGAGAAAGGTTCCGTTTCCAATCTATTATTGTGTGATTGAAGAGTACTTGCCGGATTCTTTGAAAAAAGTGGACGAGCACGTCAGCAAGTATGAAGATATGGAAAAAACGGAAGATTACTATGAATCGAGAAAAGTGAAGCGTGTCGCTTTCCCATGGTTCAGTAAACATATCAATTTCAATTACGAGCTGGCGAAGGTTCCGCGTGGGGAACATGCATTAAAAGCCATTCGCGTTAAGACAGGGGATTTCTTCGGTTTTGTAAAAAAAGAAGAAGTATATCAGCAGGAAAATAAGCTGGTGGTCTTTCCTTACCTCAGACCTGTGAAGATGAAAGAACGGGTTTACAGTTTCGAGCAAGGGGCGAGCCCTTCGTTCAAGCTTAATGAGAAGAATACCAATGTCGTTACTGGTGTCAGGGAGTACATGCCGGGAGACCGTTTCGCATGGGTTGACTGGAAGACGACGGCCAAGAAAAACCAAATGATGACCAAAGAGTTCGAACAAGAAAAAAGCGTTGATATGCTGCTTATTTTGAATGCAGCCTATCATCCTGAAATGAACGAATTGAGCTTTGAAGGTTCGGTTGAATTTACAGCTTCATTATTGAATGCTTTTCATAAAAAAGCCTCCCCGCTCGCTTTCATGACCCTCGGAGATGGGCGTAAGTATTTTCCTTTTCACCAGGATCACTCTCCTCACCAACAAATTCAGGGGCATCTGGCAAAGATTCGTCCAATAGGGCGGATTCCTTTTGGTCGGCAATTGGAAAGGGAGCACGCTTCGATTCCGAGCGGAGTCATGATGATGGTAGTTAGTCACCATTTGGACAATGATATTCAAGTGGCATTGAGTAAATTGGCGAAAAAGAGTAAGCGAGTAGTCTTTTTTTATGTTCGTCCTTATAAACGAATGAAGTTCCAAGACCATCAATCTGTGAAACAATTGAAAAACCAAGGGGTCATTGTCAATGTGTTATCAGAAGAGCAATTGACGCAACAAGAATTCGAGGTGAACACATAATGCTTGAACGACACTCGTTCATCTATAAGCTTACCCTCTATATCATAGGGTTTCTATTGTTTTGTGAGTGGCTCAGACCAATGGAGTCCATTTCGCACACCAATGATGTCAGAGTCTTCTTCGTCTACGCCACTTTTTGTTTTTTTGTTTCCTTTTTGCAAATCCAGTGGTGGCTTTCCATTCCGTTGAAGGGCTTGGGGATGGCCTTCATTATTGATGGATTGTATATAGCAGAGAGGATTTTTTCTCGCGACTGGTTTTCAGTCATTTATGAGCAAATCGTTTTCAACATCCAAATGATCCAAGGGCAGGAATGGTGGCAGATGACGCCAATGTTCCGCAGCTTATTGTTCTTAATTTTATTATGGTTGATGAGTTATCTGCTCTATTACTGGTTCGTTGTAGCAAGAAGGATGTTCATCTTCGTGCTTCTCACACTCGTTTTTGTGACTGTGACAGATACTTTCACTGTCTCCGATGGGAAATGGGCGATTGTCCGGACGTTCGTACTGGGGATGATCGCTCTTGGGTTCTCCAGCTTTGCGAAAGAGATGGAGAAGGAGTCTATTTCTTTCAGAGGCCTTCACAAAGCGCAAGTGTGGGCTCTCCCGTTGTTAGCAGTCATTCTCTTTTCATCGGCAGCTGCTTACGCTTCTCCTAAACTAGCACCACAGTGGCCGGACCCTGTTCCATACTTAGAAAGTGCGACAGGGGGATCTGGCCCCGGCGGGAGCGGACGCACACAGAAAGTCGGGTATGGCGAAGATGACAGCCGTTTAGGAGGTTCCTTCGTGCAGGATGACACCCGTGTTTTCCGTGCGACTGCGGATGGAGATCGTTACTGGAGAATCGAGTCGAAAGATACCTATACAGGAAAAGGATGGGAAGATACGTTAGAAGAACCAGTAGCCTCCATGGATCCAGATAATATAACCTATGAAACTTTTACTGATGAAGTAGAAGTGGAAGAGCAGAGGGCAATGATCCAAATGACAAATAATGCGTCCTTCCGCAAGCTTGTCTATCCTTACGGGTTGAGCTCCTTATTAGAATATCCTGCAAAATATGAATTGCGGGTGCATGAAAATACAGGGGAAATGGACACAATCAAAGGAGACTCGCCGGCGAAGGTCAACACATATGTCTTGAATTATGATTTCCCTTCCTTTGAATACGATCAGTTACGGAAAGCAGATGCAGAAGATCCGGCAGAAATTCGTGAAAAGTATCTTCAGCTGCCTGATGATTTACCGAACCGCGTACGTAACCTGGCGAGTCAAATCGTCGAGGAAGAGGATAATCGTTATGATCGTGCGAAAGCAGTCGAATCCTACTTTTCTTCAAATGGCTTCGAGTATTCGACTACCGATGTCCCGGTACCTGAGGAGAATGAGGATTATGTAGATCAATTTTTATTCGATTCCCAGATTGGTTACTGTGACAACTTTTCTACATCGATGGTCGTTCTGTTAAGGTCTGAAGGAATTCCGGCCCGGTGGGTAAAAGGATTCACTAGCGGAGAAAGGATTGATGCTCAGGAAAATCCTTATTCTGACGAGGTTCAGAATGTCTATGAAGTGACTAGTGGAAATGCCCACTCATGGGTGGAAGTTTATTTCCCTGAAGTTGGCTGGGTCCCATTTGAACCGACGAAAGGATTTACCAATAACGCTGATTTCTATTCAGATATAGACTCTGAGGCAGGAGAAGATATGAATGCAACCTCGGAAGAGGAAAATACACCTGAAGACAACATGGGTAACCCTCAGCAGCAAATGGAAGAAGAACAGGAGTCAGGAGATGCAGGTGTCGGAGGTTCTTCCGACAAAAGCTATACGTGGCTATGGGTTACACTTACTGCAATCTTAGTGACCGCTGTCATCCTTTATATCACCCGTTTCCGCTGGATGTCGGCATTGCTCATCCGCCGTTACCGAAAAAATAAGGATGAAGATACGTATGAAAAAGCGTACCACTATTTATTGAAACTGCTTGCCCATAAAGGGCTGAAGCGTAAGCCAGAGCAAACCCTCAGGGATTATGCGGGAACGGTCGATCGACATTTCCAGACAAATGAGATGCGCCGTCTGACGAATCATTATGAGCGTCTAGTATATCGGAATGAATCACAAAGCAGTCAATGGCCAAAAGTCACTGAATTATGGGAAAATTTAATTAAAAAAGCATTGTCTTGATTCCTTTAGATACGGTTGATAGAATGAATGGAAATTATCAGATACATTCTTCCTTCGTATATCCTCGAGAATAAGGCTCGAGAGTCTCTACCGGGGCACCGTAAACGCCCTGACTATGAAGGTGGGAATCACGTGACATGTGTGTACATGGATGGATTTCTGCCTTCGTCGTTTGTTTTATTGAAACGTAAGGCAGGAATCCATTTTTTTTAATGAAGGCAAGGGGCGTTGGGGGACGAGTCGCTTTCCGCGGGAGTCCGTTGAGCCTCCTCAGGCTAACGCCTTGCGGGGTCTCACCTAGAACTCTTTTCCCGCAGGAGTCTCCCCGTCCCCCAACGCCCCTTGCGATATGATATTCTTTGGAATCGATCAGTCCCAGTACTCTCCAGGAATGTTGAAAAATGCTCAAACCTCAAGGTAGAGCCTTCTTCCAGGAGACTCCCTTTATGAACTGGAATGATGGTTTCGTTCCTCCAATCATGGGAATGGGGTTTTGGAAATGGCTAGACTCCTGCGGGAAAGGATAGACTGGCGAGACCCCGCAGAGCTTTAGCTCGAGGAGGCTTGCCGTCTTCCCCGTGGAAAGCGAGTCATTTCCAAGACCCCATTTCTCCAAGCCAAAGCAACGAAACCGACACTATATAGAAAAGAAGAAAGAAGGAGTGGAAGAGTATGGAACAAGTGCAAGGTATGATTCTCGTCCTTGATTTTGGTAGTCAATACAATCAGTTGATCACAAGAAGGATCCGGGAGTTCGGAGTGTATAGTGAACTCCGCTCTCACAAAATCAGTGTCGAAGAAATCAAAGAGCTAAACCCCAGTGGCATCATTTTGTCAGGGGGACCGAACAGTGTGTATGGCGAGAAGAGTTTCCGTTGTGATGAAGATCTGTTCGAATTAGGGATTCCGGTGCTTGGTATTTGTTATGGAATGCAGCTCATGACTCATCATTTTGGCGGAAAAGTAGAACGTGCCAATGAGCGGGAGTATGGAAAAGCGGATATTCAGGTTGCAAAAGACCCGGTGATCTTTCGAAAGACACCACGTGAACAACCTGTATGGATGAGTCACAGTGATAAAGTGATTGAGGCACCGGCAGGCTTTCAAGTGGATGCAACAAGCTCGTCCTGCCCTGTCGCTGCTATGAGTGATACCGGGAAGCAAATGTACGGCGTCCAGTTCCATCCAGAAGTCCGCCATTCCGAGTATGGAAATGATATTTTGCGGAGTTTTGTTTTTGAAGTCTGTGAAGCGACAGATGATTGGACGATGGAACATGTTGTTGAAATGGAAGTAGAAAAAATCCGCGAGCAAGTCGGCGATCGTAAAGTTTTGTGTGCGCTGAGTGGAGGGGTCGATTCCTCTGTAGTCGCAGCTTTGATCCACCGTGCTATCGGAGATCAACTGACATGTATTTTTGTCGATCACGGTTTATTACGTAAAAATGAAGCGGATGATGTCATGCGTACACTTGGGGATGGTTTCAACATGAACATCCTTAAAATTGATGCAAAGGATCGCTTCATGAGCAAGCTTGAAGGTGTATCCGACCCTGAGAAGAAACGTAAAATCATCGGGAATGAGTTCATTTATGTATTTGATGATGAAGCAGAGAAGCTGAAGGATATCGATTTCCTTGCTCAAGGGACTCTTTATACTGATATCATTGAAAGTGGTACAGAAACAGCACAAACGATCAAATCACACCATAATGTTGGCGGACTGCCTGAAGATATGGAGTTTGATCTGATTGAGCCATTGAACACATTGTTCAAAGATGAAGTGCGTGCACTAGGGCTTGAACTCGGAGTGCCTGAGCATATCGTGTGGCGTCAGCCATTCCCTGGCCCTGGGCTGGCGATTCGTATTTTAGGAGCAATCACCGAAGAGAAGTTGGAAATTGTCCGCGAATCGGATGCTGTCCTTCGAGATGAAATCAAAAATGCCGGGTTGGACCGGGACATTTGGCAATACTTCACAGTGCTTCCTGATATTCGTTCAGTCGGTGTCATGGGGGACGAGCGTACCTATGATTACACGATCGGTATTCGCGCAGTGACATCCATTGATGGGATGACTTCGGACTGGGCACGTATTCCATGGGAAGTCTTAGAAAAAATTTCTACTAGAATCGTCAATGAGGTCGATCACATCAACCGCGTCGTCTATGATGTGACAAGTAAGCCGCCAGCGACGATCGAGTGGGAATAAGCGAACAAAAAGACTCCCTCATTAATTAATGTTCGGTTTCAGGGTTGACGGTTGCTGTCGAACCTTGTAAGATGAAATCAATTAAGAGAAATTGAATAGGTAACACCGTCGTATAATTTTGGGGATATGGCCCATGAGTTTCTACCAGACTTCCGTATATCAGTCTGACTACGTTGGTGAATTGGCGAAGGGTAGTGCTTTTTTCAGTAACTTCCTCGCCCGTTTCCTTCGTATAGACGTAGACACTCTTGGGGTTATCCAGGAGTGTCTTTTTTTGTGGACAACAGGTAAACAAAAAAGAAAAAGTACCTGGAACCAAAAATAAGTCGGCATTTAATAGAGAGAGGTAAAAGGGGAGGAAACAGCATGAGTAAATATTTTAAATTCAAGGAATTCGGGACAACTTATCGAAGAGAGTTCATGGCTGGTTTAACTACGTTTTTAGCTATGGCGTATATTCTGTTCGTCAACCCGTCTACTTTGGCGCTTGATGGAATTGAGCAGCTTCCTGAAGGTGTTACAAGGATCGATAAAGGGGCAGTGTTCACTGCAACAGCCATCGCTGCGGCGGTGGGTACGTTGATAATGGGCTTGTATGCGAGGTACCCAATCGCTTTAGCACCTGGTATGGGGCTGAACGCATTCTTCGCTTACACGGTTGTTTTGGGGTATGGCATTCCATGGGAAACGGCGCTCGCTGGTGTTTTGGCATCTGGACTTATTTTTATCGTATTAACTTTAACAGGCTTGCGCCAATTGATCATCGATGCCATCCCGGGAAACTTGAAACTGGCGGTGGGGGCCGGAATCGGTTTGTTCATCGCCTTCATCGGCTTCCAAAATGCAGGCATCGTTCAAAACAGTGATGCAACACTCGTGCAATTGGGTGATTTGACAGCTGGACCAACATTGCTTGCGATTTTTGGAATCATTGTCAGTATCGTCTTGATGGCGCTAGGGTTGAGGGGCGGTATTTTCTATGGCATGGTATTGACGGCGATTGCTGGGATGGTGACAGGGCTGATTGCACCACCGACAGGTATCAATGATGTCGTCGGTTCTGCGCCAAGCGTTGCCCCGACATTTGGAGCAGCTCTTACTCATTTTGGTGATATTTTTACAATTGAAATGCTGGTTGTTATTCTGACATTTTTATTCGTCGACTTCTTCGATACGGCAGGAACCCTTGTTGCAGTTGCGACCCAAGCTGGCTTCATGAAGGACAACAAGCTTCCTCGTGCGAACCGCGCTTTGTTCTCAGACTCTGCGGCAACGGTTGTTGGTGCAATTGCTGGTACTTCAACGACGACAAGTTACATTGAATCGACAGCTGGTGTAGGAGCAGGTGGTCGAACTGGTTTTGCATCGGTGGTTACAGCTGGATTCTTCATATTGGCGCTCTTTTTCTCGCCTTTGTTGTCTGTAGTAACAGCGGAAGTTACCGCTCCTGCGTTGATCATTGTCGGTGTCTTGATGGCCTCGACTTTGAAGAATATCGACTGGGATCAGTTTGAAATCGGTGTCCCTGCGTTCTTCACCGTGGCTGCGATGCCGCTCACATACAGCATTGCAACAGGTATTGCCATCGGGTTTATTTTCTATCCGATTACAATGCTTTTGAAAGGGCGAAAAGCAGAAATCCATCCGATCATGTATGTACTATTTATCATCTTCATTTTGTATTTCATATTTTTGGCATAGGAATCGGTCGGTTCCAACGGGGATTTCTGTGACACACAAGATAGAGGGATAAAAGGGGAACTTGGCGTTACGTTCTATATCGTTCGAATCGGCAAACCTTTAACAAAACAAAGCCGGCAGTCGTTAAGTGGCTGCCGGTTTTATTCATCTTCCAGATGACGGATTGTAATGGGGCGTTGGCGGGTCGAGTCAGAAATGTAACGATGCAATTGAATGATGAGAAGGCCGTGCTTATAGGTCGCTTCCACTTTATCGTGTCTGACCGGGAAAGGGAGGTCAATACTGCGTTCAAAAGTTCCATCAGCAATTTCTGATTTTATCTGGTGACCGCCGCGTTGATTGATTTCGATTTTTCCGCGCAGGGTCAAGGTAGAGTGATCGACGAGCACATCGACGTTCTTAGGATGATTCATGCCCGGGATGTTGACAAAGCAAAGAAGTTCGTTGTCATACTGGTAAAGGTTGACGGCAGGGATGGACGGTTTCATCATCCCTTCGAAGTCCCCCCAAAATTCCTGGCCGAAGAAGCGGTCGAGATTTGTTTTCCAATCTTTGAACTGGTCCATTTCATCAACCTCCATAAATTGTCACTAATTGCGATGAAAACATATTGTGTATGTCTCTTCTCATGGTTTATAGTGTATGCAAGAATATCGACTAGGTGAATATCTCGGGTCTTTATTTGCATCTCTTTTAGGAGGCTACATCCATGTTTGAGAACCCATTAATGCTTATTGTGATTATTTTAGCCGTCAACATTGTTTATGTGTCATTTTTTACTTTGCGGATGATTTTTACATTGAAAGGGCAGCGTTATTTTGCAGCTTTTATTAGTATGTTTGAGATCGTCACCTACATTTACGGCCTCGGACTCGTGCTGGACCGTATGGATCAAATCGAGAATGTCATTGCGTACGCGGTCGGGTACGGACTCGGCGTGATCGTGGGGATGAAGATTGAAGAGAAGCTCGCACTCGGGTATATTACAGTTAACGTGATATCTTCAGACCCAGATATCGAATTCACCCGCCGGCTGCGGGAAAAAGGATATGGTGTGACGAGCTGGTATGCTTATGGGATGGAAGGCGACCGTTTGGCGATGCAAATTTTGACACCGAGGAAGTATGAACTAGCTTTGTATGAAACCATTCGCTACATCGATCCGAAAGCGTTCATCGTAGCTTACGAACCGAAACAGATCCACGGGGGATTCTGGGCGAAATCTGTGAAGAGAGGAAAGATTCGCGATGCCCAAAAAGAACAGCAAGAAGCGCTTTGAAGTCGGTGAAAAAGAATCAATCGATCAATGCCTTGATCGGATGAAGAAAGAAGGCTACATGCCGATTCGCCGTGCTGAAGAGCCGATTTTCCGGGAAGAAACACGGAATGGGGAAAAAGTGATGGAGCCTGTAGGAAAAACGATCGTATTTCATGCAGTTAAGCAATAAAACCGAACGTTTTTTATTTTCATTTTTATTATCGTTCGTTATTGACGTTGACATCCACAAGTTTCTCTTGATATGATAAAAGCAGAATTGAATAGACGACCTCATATAAGACGGGGATATGGCCCGTACGTCTCTACCTGGGAACCGTAAATTTCCGGACTATGAGGGGAGCTTTCTATCACCGGACATACGTATGCCTGTTCGACTCCTCTCATGCTTGAGGTGTCGAGCAGGTTTTTTTATGTTTGGAAGAAGATTGGGAGGGATTGCATGGCTGAAGTTGGCGTAATCATGGGAAGTATTTCAGATTGGGAGACGATGCAGGAAGCATGTGCAGTATTGGATGAGCTCTCCATCGATTATGAAAAAGAGATTATATCCGCTCACCGTACTCCTGAAGATATGTTCACATATGCGGCTGAGGCACGGGAGAGAGGGATGAAAGTCATCATTGCCGGAGCAGGTGGGGCTGCTCATCTGCCGGGAATGGTCGCTTCGAAAACAACCTTACCGGTGATTGGCGTTCCTGTAGAATCGAAGGCGCTGCAAGGACTTGATTCATTACTCTCGATTGTGCAAATGCCAGGTGGTGTCCCTGTTGCTACGGTAGCAATCGGTCGGGCTGGAGCAAAGAACGCTGGTTTATTATCAGCCGAAATAATCGGTGCGTTTGATGAAAATGTAGCTGGTAGATTGACAGACTATCGAAAGACGATGGTGGATAAAGTAGAAGGGATGAGGAGGGATTTGCGTGGATAATAAAGTCATTCGACCAGGGCAAACGATAGGCATCCTCGGTGGCGGTCAGTTAGGAAAAATGATGGCTGTTGCTGCGAGGCAGATGGGGTATCGGATTGCAGTTCTGGATCCATCTGAAGATTGTCCGTGCGCTCCTCTTGCTGATGAACAGATTGTCGCAGCTTATGATGATGTCGATGCGGCTCAGCGATTAAGTGATGTTAGTGATGTTATTACTTATGAGTTTGAGAATGTCGACCTTTCCGTTGCTCGATTGTTTGAAACTGAAGCGAAGCTGCCTCAAGGAGCTTATGCACTTGAGGTGACGCAAAACCGTGAGAAAGAAAAACAAGTAGCTGTCGATGCTGGGCTGTCCGTGCCTGTTTATCGTATTGTTCAAACTTACGATCAATTGACGGAAGCACTTGAAACAATAGGGTTTCCGGCAGTAATTAAGACGATCAGTGGCGGTTATGATGGGAAAGGGCAGTTGAAGATAGAACAACAGGAGCAGCTTGATGAAGCCGAGACGTTCATCAAAGAAGGCGGCACTCATATCGTGGAAGAATGGTTGAGCTTCGATCTTGAAATATCTCAAGTATTCACGAGAGGACAGGACGGACAAATCACCGCCTTCCCAACTGCAGAAAATATTCATAAAAATCACATTTTGCATGAGACGAGGGTACCGGCAAATGTTTCTGAAAGCGTGGTCGCAAAAGCTGAAAAGGCAGTCGGTATGCTTGCTGAACATATCGGAGTAATCGGGACGTTTGCGGTAGAAATGTTCGTCAAAGATGAAGAGGTCTTCATTAATGAAATGGCACCGAGACCACATAACTCTGGGCATTATACAATTGAAGCGTGTAATATATCGCAGTTCGAACAGCATATCCGTGCCATCTGCGGCCTTCCACTTCTCCCCGTTCATACTGTAGGAGCGGCAGTCATGGTGAACGTGCTTGGTAAACATCGCGAAATTTTGATAGACAAAATAGAGCAGTATTACGGTTTTCATTTTCATGATTACGGAAAAGGAAAGTCTCGAATGTACCGTAAGATGGGGCATATTACGTTTATCGGTAACGACTTAGCAGAGATTGAAGAAAAAATCGAAGAAAATCAAATTCATTTATGGTAGGAACCGACGAGGAGGAAGACGATGATTGAACGTTATACACGTCCTGAAATGGGTGCAATTTGGACAGAGGAGAACCGTTATCAAGCATGGCTGGAGGTTGAACTTTTAGCATGTGAAGCATGGAGTGAATTAGGTGTCATCCCAAGAGAGGATGTCACTAAGCTTCGCGAAAAAGCATCTTTTGATGTAGAGCGTATCCATGAAATCGAAGCAGAAACAAGGCATGATGTTGTAGCTTTTACTCGGGCAGTATCAGAAACAGTAGGCGAAGAGCGGAAATGGGTCCATTACGGGCTGACCTCTACAGATGTCGTAGATACGGCCCTGTCTTATCAATTAAAGCAGGCAAATGAAATCATCCGTAAAGACTTGGTGAATTTCATTGAAATCCTTGGCCGAAAAGCTCAGGAACATAAGCACACAGTCATGATGGGGCGGACCCATGGTGTCCATGCGGAACCGACCACGTTCGGGTTGAAGCTCGCTTTGTATTATGAAGAGATGAAGCGTAACTTGGAACGATTAGATCTTGCATTAAAGCATATCGAAGTTGGTAAGCTTTCCGGTGCTGTCGGCACATACGCGAACATCGACCCATATGTGGAAGAGTATGTCTGCGAAAAACTCGGGCTGGACGCGGCGACTGTTTCGACACAGACATTACAGCGCGATCGCCACGCCCACTACGTGTCGACATTAGCCTTGATCGCAACATCTATTGAGAAAATCGCCGTAGAAATACGCGGACTTCAAAAAACGGAAACACGTGAGGTGGAAGAGTATTTCGCAAAAGGACAAAAAGGTTCCTCTGCGATGCCTCACAAGCGCAATCCGATCGGTTCTGAAAACATGACTGGGATGGCGCGCGTGCTTCGCGGTGAAATGGTCACAGCTTTCGAAAATGTCCCATTGTGGCATGAACGTGATATTTCCCACTCGTCTGCTGAACGCATCATCCTGCCAGATGCGACAATCGCACTTAATTATATGCTGAATCGTTTTGGAAATCTGGTGAAGAATCTGACGGTTTTCCCTGAGCGGATGCAAGAAAATATGGAGAAGACATATGGTTTGATTTTCTCCCAACGCGTGCTGCTGACGCTCATCGACGAAGGTATGGTACGCGAGGAAGCGTACGATTTGGTGCAACCGAAAGCGATGGAAGCATGGGAACGCGGAGTACCGTTCCGTGAACTGATTGAATCAGATGACAAGATTACATCCACATTGTCAGAAGAACAGCTGGATGGCTGCTTTGACTATAAACACCACTTAAAACAAGTCGACCGCATATTTGACCGGATCGGACTCTGATTTCCATAAAATGTTATACCTGAGGAACCAGAAACTGGTTCCTCAGGTATAACAGATATTTCCAATTGATTTAACAATTATCGAGCGAGGTGTTTCTTACTATGAAGGGTTCACTATTGTATGAAGGTAAAGCGAAACGGGTGTACCATACGACAGATGATTCAGGACGCCTGATTTTATCTTATAAAGATGACGCAACGGCGTTCAATGGCAAGAAAAAAAGCGAGTTCGAAGGCAAAGGTCGCCTGAATAACTTGATTACCTCAAAAGTATTTGAATACTTGCATCAGCAAAACATCCCTACCCATTTTATTGAAGCTTGTAACGATACGGAACAATTGGTCGATCAAACGACGATCATTCCTATTGAAGTCGTCGTTCGTAATATTGCGGCTGGCAGTATCACACGTCGGCTCGGCATTGAAGAACAGACAAGCTTCACCCCGCCAATCATTGAATTGTTTTACAAAAAAGACGAATTGAATGATCCACTTATCAATGACGTTCATGCGTACCACCTGACAGATATCAACGAACAAGAACTTACATTCATCAAACACCAGGCTCTTATCATCAACGAGCACTTAATAGAATTATTTAGATCTGCTGGCCTTGATCTCATCGATTTCAAACTGGAGTTCGGCCGTCGAACGGATGGAACCATCGTTTTAGCTGATGAAATTTCACCAGATACTTGCCGTCTTTGGGACAGCCAAACAGGTAAAAAAATGGACAAAGACGTCTTCCGCGAAAATATCGGAAGCTTGATCGAGACGTATGAGAATATTTTACAACGACTGGAGGAGAATGTATGCGCAAAGTAAAGATCCACATCACCTTGAAAGAGGGCGTGCTCGATCCACAAGGGAAAGCCGTCCAAAACTCACTGCAATCCCTGGAGTACAATACTGTCGAAGATGTTCGTGTCGGAAAATATATGGAAGTGGTGATGAAAGATAGCGACAACCTCGAAAAACAGATCGACCAAATGTGTGATCAGCTGCTCGCCAACCCGGTTATTGAAAATTACAGCTATACGATCGAGGAGGTTGTTTAAGTGAAGTTCGCTGTTGTTGTTTTTCCAGGTTCAAACTGTGACCGTGACATGTATTACGCTGTAAAAGATCATTTAGGTGCAGAAGCTGATCTCGTCTGGTACCAGGAAGCGAATCTAGCAAACTATGACGCTGTTCTCCTTCCCGGTGGCTTTTCATACGGCGACTATTTGCGCTCGGGAGCGATCGCCTCTACGTCTTCTGTAATCGAACAGATCCGTGAAGCTGCAGAAATGGGGAAACCTGTGCTTGGCGTCTGCAACGGTTTCCAGGTTCTACTTGAAATGGGGCTGCTGCCCGGGGCGATGCTTCCCAATGAACGCCTCAAGTTCATGTGCCATTTTGAAACTTTGACAGTGGAGAACTCGAACACTTTATTCACTTCTCAATATGAAGAAAAAGAAAAAATTCAAATTCCGATCGCACACGGGGACGGGAACTATTTTTGCGATGAACCAACCTACCAGAAACTGAGTGACAACAACCAAATCATCTTCACTTATGATGATAATCCGAATGGATCGGTCGGGAACATTGCCGGTATTACCAATCAAAAGGGGAATGTCCTCGGTATGATGCCTCACCCTGAACGAGCGGTTGAAGCGTTGCTCGGCCATGAAGACGGTCTGCGGTTATTTGAATCGATTTTGACACATTGGAGGGAACATCATGCCATCAATGCTTGAAATTAGTCCAGAGGCAATTGAAGAAAAACGCGTTTATTCGGAAATGGGTTTGACAGATGAAGAGTATCTGTCGATCAAATCGATTCTAGGTAGACAGCCGAATTACACAGAAATCGGTTTGTTCTCTGTGATGTGGTCAGAGCATTGCAGTTATAAGAACTCGAAGCCACTATTGAAAAAGTTCCCGACAGAAGGCCCTCATGTTTTGCAAGGACCGGGAGAAGGCGCCGGGGTCATCGATATCGGTGATGATCAAGCGGTAGTTTTCAAGATTGAGAGCCACAACCACCCCTCAGCCGTCGAGCCTTATCAAGGCGCTGCGACAGGGGTTGGCGGGATATTGCGTGATGTCTTTTCAATGGGAGCCCGTCCGATAGCACTATTGAATTCACTTCGGTTCGGTTCCTTGGAGCAGCCGCGTGTGAAGTATCTTTTTGAAGAAGTCGTCCGTGGAATTGCAGGTTACGGCAACTGTGTCGGCGTCCCGACCGTAGGGGGAGAAGTACAGTTTGATAATGCCTACAACGGCAATCCGCTCGTGAATGCGATGTGTGTAGGGTTGATCGATCACAAAGATATTCAAAAAGGAATCGCAGCCGGTCTCGGAAATACGGTCATGTATGTTGGTGCGAAAACAGGCCGCGATGGAATTCACGGCGCAACCTTCGCCTCGGAAGAATTATCGGAAGAATCAGAAGAAAAACGTCCATCAGTCCAAGTCGGCGATCCATTCATGGAAAAATTACTGATTGAAGCTTGTCTTGATGTTATCCATCATGATGCTCTCGTCGGTATCCAGGACATGGGTGCAGCGGGGCTTACATCATCTGCAAGTGAAATGGCAAGCAAAGCCGGCACTGGGATGACTATGAACCTGGATCAGATTCCACAGCGTGAACGAGATATGACAGCATATGAAATGATGCTTTCTGAATCTCAGGAACGGATGCTCCTCGTTGTAGAGAGAGGACGCGAAGAAGAGATTGCCAGCGTCTTTCGCAAATACGATCTGGAAGCCGTAGCTGTCGGTGAAGTCACGGATACTAAACGTTTCCGGCTTGAGCACAATGGGGAGGTTGTCGCTGATGTGCCTGTCGATTCCCTTGCGGAGGATGCGCCAGTCTATCATCAGCCTTCTCGCGTGCCTGACTATTACCAGGAGTTCCAGTCGATGGAAGACTATGTACCTGCAGTGAGCGATTATCGTCAAACATTGGTCGATTTATTGAAGCAGCCAACGATCGCAAGTAAAGAGTGGGTATACGATCAGTACGACTCGATGGTGCAGACAAATACGGTGGTGACACCGGGATCGGATGCAGCTGTGCTTCGTGTCCGTGGTACGAAGAAAGCGATCGCGATGACGACGGATTGCAATTCCCGGTACATTTACGTGGATCCAGAAGTCGGAGGCAAGATCGCAGTCGCAGAAGCTGCGCGCAACATCATTTGTTCTGGTGGTCGTCCACTTGGATTGACTGACGGGTTGAATTTCGGTTCACCTGAAAACCCGGAAATTTTTTGGCAAATGGAAAAAAGCGTTGATGGTATGAGTGAAGCATGCCGGGAACTTGGTACGCCTGTCATCAGCGGAAATGTATCTTTGTACAACGAATCTTTCGGTGGCCAGGCAATTTATCCGACACCGATTGTCGGGATGGTCGGATTGATTGAAGACACTGCGCATATTACACAATCCCATGTGAAGCAGGCAGGCGATCTGCTATACGTAATCGGAGAAACGCATGCCGAATTCGGAGGCAGTGAACTGCAAGGCATGATCGAAGGGAAGCATTTCGGAAAAGCGCCAGCGCTTGATTTGCAAAAAGAAGCGATCAGGCAAAAGCAATTGTTGACCGCGATACGCTCCGGACTTGTTGAATCGGCGCATGACTTAGCAGAAGGCGGACTTGGTGTCGCCTTAGCAGAAAGCCTTTTCGAACAAGAACTCGGCTGTGATGTGACGGTAGATGATGATGTAACAGCAGCTTTATTTTCAGAAACACAGTCCCGCTTTCTTGTCTCGATCAAACCAGAAAATCAACAAGCGTTTGAACAAGCGGTCACGGAAGCACACAAAATCGGAACCGTTACAGGAGATGGCGTTTTTCAAGTATCACAGGAACATCAGGTTGTGTTGGAAGAGCACATTACTACATTGAAGGATACGTGGAAAGGAGCTATTCCATGCTTGGTGAAATCAAAGGGTTAAATGAAGAATGCGGAATATTCGGCGTTTGGGGACATCCGGAATCAGCTCAGCTGACTTACTATGGCCTGCATGCACTCCAGCATCGCGGTCAAGAAGGAGCGGGCATCGTCACGACAGATGGAGAACAGCTGAAAATCGCTAAGGGCCACGGCCTGATCAATGACGTTTTCTCACAAAATCAGCTGGAAGATTTGCAAGGGCACGCATCTGTAGGTCATGTACGCTACGCCACAGCAGGGGATGGCGGCTATGAAAACATTCAGCCGCTCCTCTTTCGCTCACAAACGGGAGGACTCGCACTTGCGCACAATGGCAATCTGGTAAACGCACAAGCTCTGAAAAATCAACTGGAAGCGCAGGGAAGCATTTTGCAGACGACATCAGATACAGAGGTGGTCGCCCATTTGATTAAGAGAGCGCGCCACTTGCCTTTAGAACAGGCGATTTCAGAAGCATTTTCAATGATCAAGGGTGCTTATGCTTTCTTGGTGATGACTGAAGATTGCATGTTCGTTGCAAATGATCCGCGCGGATTACGTCCATTAAGTCTCGGACATATGGGGGATTCGTGGATGGTCTCCTCGGAAACATGTGCATTCGATGTTGTCGGTGCGACATATGACCGTGAGATCAAACCTGGCGAATTGTTGATGATTTCCGATGAAGGGGTTGAATCAATACGCTTTTCTGCTCCGATTCAGCGCACACTCTGCTCTATGGAATATGTCTATTTCTCCAGACCTGACAGCAACCTGGATGGGAAAAATGTCCACGCTTCCCGTAAGCGGATGGGTAAGTCTCTTGCTGAAGAAGCTCCGGTGGATGCAGATGTCGTGACCGGTGTGCCAGACTCGAGCATTTCGGCAGCGATCGGATATGCTGAAGCCTCAGGCATCCCCTACGAGCTTGGCTTGATTAAAAACCGATACGTCGGACGTACATTCATACAACCGTCCCAGGAACTGCGCGAGCAAGGGGTGAAGATGAAGCTTTCGGCCGTCCGCGGCATTGTCGAAGGAAAAAGAGTAGTCATGGTCGATGATTCAATCGTACGAGGGACGACAAGCCGGCGGATTGTGAAAATGTTGAAAGAGGCGGGAGCGAAGGAAGTACACGTTCGTATCGCGTCTCCACCGATAGAGAACCCTTGTTATTACGGAATCGATACCTCGAATAGCGGAGAACTGATTGCAGCAAACCGGTCAGTCGAAGAAATCGAAGCACAAATCGGTGCTGACAGTTTGAATTTTCTATCGGTCGATGGTCTGAACGACAGCATCTACCAAGGTGAAGAATCGATGGAGCACGGGGGCTGCATGGCTTGCTTCACCGGCAATTATCCGACAGAAATCTATCCAAATACAGTTCATCCGTATGAAAAATTGTGAGGGGGGAGAAAGATGAGCCAATCCTATAAACAAGCAGGGGTCGATGTCGAAGCTGGTTATGAAGCCGTAGAGCGCATGAAAAAACATGTCGGCCGCACGATGCGCAAAGAAGTACTAGGCGGACTCGGTTCTTTTGCCGGCTTGTTCGATATCAGCGGAATGAGTTATGAGCATCCCGTCCTTGTGACAGGCACGGATGGGGTCGGCACGAAGCTCAAACTCGCATTCGAAATGGATCGACACGATACCATCGGTGTAGATGTGGTGGCCATGTGTGTGAACGATATCGTTGCTCAAGGGGCTGATCCCCTTTTATTCTTGGACTATATCGCTTGTGGAAAGAATGAACCTGCCCGCATCGAACAAATCGTCAAAGGTATCGCAGACGGCTGTGAACAGTCTGGCGCTGCGCTTGTAGGTGGTGAGACAGCGGAAATGCCTGGCATGTACGAGCTCGATGAATATGACCTTGCTGGGTTTGTCGTCGGAATGGCAGACAAAGGGAAATTGATTACAGGGGAATCGATATCTGAAGGGGATGTGCTTATCGGACTTCCATCCTCTGGCATTCATTCGAATGGTTTTTCCCTTGTAAGACGAATTGTTGAGGAGCATGGACTGTCCCTTATGGAAACTTACCCTGGCTTTGATCGTCCGCTTGGTGAAGTGATGCTCACACCGACGGTTATCTACGCTGAAGCAGTTCAAGCTTTGAAAGCAGCTTTGGATGTGAAAGGTCTAGCTCATATTACAGGCGGGGGTTTTTATGAAAACATTCCACGAGCCTTACCAGATGGATTAGGGGCAGAAATCGATCACACCAGCTGGCGAGTGCCTACTGTTTTCCGTTTTTTGCAGGAAAAAGGACAGCTGTCTGAAGAGGAGATGTTCGGTGTCTTCAACATGGGAATCGGTATGGTCGCCGTGGTAGCAGAAACGGATGTTGAACGCGCACTTGAAGCTTATGGGGAAGCGGTTGTCATCGGTCGTGTTACAGGGGAAGAAGGAGTGCAGTGGACATGATCAGACTTGCTGTATTCGCTTCTGGAACCGGGTCGAACTTTGACGCCATCATGCATGCTATTGAAGAAGGAGAACTTGAAGCAAGGGTAACTCTCCTTGTGTGTGACCGCATTGGTGCTCCAGTCATTGAAAAGGCGCAAAGCTATGAAATCGATACGGTTGTTTACAATCCGAAAGTATTCGAAAACAAGGCTGCCTATGAAACGGCATTGTTGGCAGATTGTCATGAGCGAGACATCGATTACATCATTTTAGCCGGTTTTATGCGCCTGATCGGTCCAACACTTTTACAGGCTTACGAAGAAAGAATCGTCAATATTCATCCATCATTACTCCCGGCTTTTCCAGGAAAAGACGCCATAGGGCAAGCGTTGGAGAAAAAAGTGAAAGTGACCGGGGTGACTGTCCATTTGGTTGACGATGGTATGGACACAGGACCGATTATTGCCCAAGAAGCTGTTGCTATAGAAGAACAAGATACATCAGAAAAAGTGAAACAGAAAATTCAAGCGGTCGAGCACCGCCTCTATCCACAAGTGATCCAGTCATTATTCACCAAGGAGGAATCCGTATGAAAAAGCGTGCTTTACTAAGCGTTTCCAATAAACAAGGACTGATTGATTTTGCTGAACAATTACACGAACTAGATTATGAACTCGTTTCCACAGGTGGGACGAAACGCGCGATAGAAGAAGCTGGGATTCCTGTTCTATCGATTTCTGAGGTGACCGACTTTCCTGAAATCATGGACGGACGTGTTAAAACGCTTCATCCATCTGTGCACGGCGGTTTGCTGGCAAAGCGTGGCAATGAGGATCATATGAAGCAGCTTGATGAACTTGATATCCAAACAATCGACCTTGTAGCGGTCAACTTGTATCCGTTCAAAGAAACGATTGCGAAAGAAGGCGTCACTGAAGCTGAAGCGATTGAGAACATCGATATCGGCGGTCCGACGATGCTTCGGGCCGCAGCCAAAAGCTTTGAAGACGTTACGGTGGTCGTCGCCCCTTCTGATTATGGAGAAGTCATCACTGCCCTTCGTTCCGGGGGATTGGCTTATGAATCGCGCCGTAAGCTTTCGGCAAAGGTTTTTCGTCACACGGCAAATTACGATGCGATGATCGCGGGGTATTTTTCTGACCTTACAGAAGAAGCTTATCCAGAAACCTACTCTGTAACCTATGAAAAAGTCCAATCCTTACGTTATGGCGAGAACCCGCATCAGACGGCTTCTTTTTACAAGAAGGCGAATACGGAAGGTACATCATTGGCTGATGCAGAACAGTTGAACGGCAAAGAGCTTTCATATAACAACATCCAGGATGCAAACGCAGCTCTCGAAGTTGTCCTTGAGTTCAACCAACCGGCAGCTGTAGCAGTCAAGCATATGAATCCTTGTGGTGTCGGAGTTGGGGACAGCTTGTACGATGCCTATGTAAAAGCATACGAAGGCGATCCGGTATCGATCTTCGGAGGGATTGTCGCGTTGAACAAGGAAGTGGATGCAGATACGGCGGCAAAATTGAAAGAGATCTTCCTTGAAATCATCATTGCACCTTCCTTCAGCCAGGAAGCACTCGATTTACTGACGACGAAGAAAAACTTGCGCCTGTTGAAAGTCGATTTGAAAAAATCCGATCGTCCAGCCCACAAGTTGACGACTGTGAATGGTGGACTGCTTGTCCAGGATACTGATGAAGGTTCTTTGGATAGTGTGGAGCTTGAAGTAGCAACAGAACGTGAACCATCCGAGCAGGAGCTTGAAGACATGAAGCTTGGCTGGAAAGTGGTGAAGCATGTGAAATCGAATGCGATTGTCGTGGCTAAAGGCGACCGAACGCTCGGTGTGGGAGCAGGACAGATGAACCGTGTAGGCGCAGCGAAAATCGCGTTTGAACAAGCTGGTGAAAATGCAGTAGGAAGCATCATGGCTTCTGATGCCTTTTTCCCAATGCCAGATACTGTTGAAGCAGCTGCTGAAGCTGGTGTTACAGCCATTATTCAGCCGGGCGGATCGAAGCGTGACCAGGACTCGGTTGACGCCTGTAACAAACACGGGATTACAATGGTCTTTACGAGAATGCGTCACTTTAAACACTAAAGAAGGGGTGGACGTTAATGAATGTCATGGTGATTGGACGTGGCGGTCGCGAGCATAGTCTTGTCCATAAGTTTTCGGAAAGTGAGCAGGTAGAACAGGTTTTTGTGGTGCCCGGTAACCCTGGGATGCAGGATGTAGCGGAATGTGTGGCGATTGATGAAGACGACCATGATAAACTGATAGCCTTTGCTATCCATAACGAAGTCGGATTGACGATTGTCGGTCCGGAAGTCCCTTTATTGGAAGGTGTCGTCGATCGGTTCATTGCCAATGATTTGAAAGTGTTCGGTCCGACACAAGCGGCCGCTCTTATAGAAGGCAGCAAGCATTTTGCTAAGCGAATCATGGAAAAGCATAAGATCCCTACAGCAGAGTACCAGGCTTTTTCTGATGTGACAGCTGCGAAGCACTATATCGAACAAAAAGGAGCTCCCATCGTCATAAAAGCCGACGGTCTGGCTGCTGGAAAAGGGGTCGTGGTAGCGGAAACTCTTTCTGAAGCATTGCAAGCTGCAGAAGACATGCTTGAAAACGGCCAGTTCGGTGAAGCGAGCCGGGAAATCGTTGTCGAGGAGTTTTTGACAGGGGAAGAGTTCTCGTTGATGGCGTTTGTAAATGGAGCGAATGTTTACCCCATGATTTCTGCTAAAGATCATAAGCGTGCTTTCGATGGAGATCAAGGCCCGAACACAGGTGGTATGGGGGCGTTTGCTCCTGTCCCGGATTTGGGAGAAACGTCTTACACAAGTGCGGTAGAGTCGGTCATCCAGCCGGTAGCGCATGCACTGGTCGAAGAAGGTCGCTCGTTTACCGGTATTTTGTATGCAGGGCTGATTGAAACGAAAGAAGGTCCGAAAGTCATTGAGTTCAATGCGCGTTTTGGCGATCCCGAGACACAGGTCGTACTTCCTTTGCTGGAGAATGATCTTGTGCAAGTGATAGCGGACGTCATGAATGGTGTGGATCCTCAATTAGTGTGGTCAGAGGAATCTTGTGCAGGTGTGGTCGTCGCTTCGAACGGATATCCGGGGGGATATGAGAAAGGGCGGCCATTGCCGGAAATTAAAGTGGAACAGGAAACGTTCATTGTTCATGCAGGCACGGCACTTGTCGAGGGAGTCTATGTATCCAGTGGCGGGCGTGTCCTTTTAGCAGGAAGCAAAGGGATGGACTTGGCCCATGCCCTGGATCGTGCTTATGATTCACTGCGTGTATTCGATGGGAACGACGACTTTTTCTATCGTCGTGATATCGGTCGTTCATCGGTTTCTTCGTCTTCTGGCACCAACGTAAAATAAAGCGGCGATTGAACCGATGATCGTGACAATAACGAAACCTGCGTCTGTGAAATATTCCATGAATTCCATTGATTTCATCCTTTATAGGGAGCGGGGAGTGTGTTCCCCGCTCTGTTTTTATGTTGACCGAATGGCTCTGGTGGGATAGCCCCGAGAACTTACATTTGTGTTTTCTGAAAGTTCTGCTGCCAGCCTTCTTCTTTCCCATCTGTCTCCTCAGTCATTTCTTCAAATGCTGCTGTAAGCGGACAGTAGCGTACGATTCCTTCCGCAACTTTCATTGCTGCTATGACAATCATCATCGGATGGACTGATGCATCCTTTCTGCGGGCACTGCGTATCGTTAAAAAAGTCAACATGCTGAGTCCGGCGGTGATGCGGACCATACTGTTGATGATTCCGATATTCTGCTTCATATTACTTCCTCCTTAGCAGTTGAATTGATCCTGTGTTACGATAGAACATAATGAAATCAGGGAGGGACGCTCCATGAATGAGACTCGCTTTCGTTGGCGGAACCGGCAGTTGAGAGAACACGCGGCTGTCATCGGCGGTTCAAGTGCGCCGACAAAGCTGATTAAAAACACTACTTATTTGAATGTTTATTTGAAACAATGGATGACTGGCCACATATGGCTATATGAAGACCGCATCATTTATACGGGCAAAGAGCTTCCTTCCAATACAGATGGTACAGAAATCATTGAAGGTAAGGACAGCTATATCGTTCCAGGCTACATAGAGCCCCACGCCCATCCATTTCAGTTATATAATCCCCAGAGCTTAGCTGAATATGCAGCAGAAACCGGTACGACCACTTTGATCAATGATAATTTAATGTGGCTTTTTTTAACAAAAAAGGAGAAAGCGTTTTCTTTGTTGGAAGAATTCATGAATTTACCTGCGACCATGTATTGGTGGGCACGTTTTGACTCGCAATCTGCCTTGCGTGATGAGGACAAAGAAGCATTCGACGTCCAGATTCCGGATTGGATTGAGCATGACGCGGTCATCCAGGGGGGCGAACTGACGGCCTGGCCGGATGTCCTTCACGGTGGTGACGAACAAATTCTTCATTGGATGCAGGAAACGAAGCGCTCACGGAAGCCTCTTGAAGCTCATTTGCCGGGAGCTTCTAAAAAAACGCTCGTTAAAATGCGGCTGCTGGGTATGGACTCAGAACACGAATCTATGACCGCAGATGATGTAATCAACCGTTTGGAAATCGGCTATCAGACAGGGTTGCGATATTCTTCGATTCGCCCGGATCTGCCTGAGATCTTACAAGGGCTCCAGGAAAAAGGGCACACGCACTATGACCATTTAATGTACACAACAGATGGATCCACGCCTGGATTCTATCGTGAAGGACTGATCAATCAATGTGTGAAAATTGCGATAGATGCTGGCGTTCCGGAAATTGACGCTTATATGATGGCCACTTATCACCCTGCGCGTCACTTTGGCATTGAGAACCGTGTTGGCAGTTTGAATGCAGGGCGTGTGGCGCATCTCAATTTTCTGCGGGATCCGAAAGATCCTACTCCCCACTCTGTAATCGGGAAAGGCGAATGGGTGAAGCGAGAGGATAAGTCGTTGCAAGAAGAAACTCTGATTGAATGGGAGAAAAATGGCATAGAACCACTTGACCTCGATTGGGAAGTAAGTGATGAGGATATGCAATTTTCCATGCCGATTGGGATGGAAATGGTGAACGACGTCATTATGAGACCTTATGCGATTGACATCGACGCTTCGGCAGAACGTCTGTCTAATGAGACGCATGAAGCGTTCTTGATGCTGATGGACCGTGAAGGCGAATGGATGGTCAATACCCTGATTAAAGGATTTACTCATTCACTAGGTGCGCTTGTCAGTTCTTATAGCAACACAGGAGATTTAATACTAATCGGAAAATCCCGTTCTGATATGAAAAAAGCATTCAAACGTATGAATGAAATCGGTGGTGGGATCGTACTTGTCAATGAGGGGGAAATTTTATTCGAACTTCCATTGCCGTTAGGAGGGGTCATGTCCGAATTGCCGCTGAACGAATTGATTGTTGAGGAAAATCGTCTGAAAGAGTGCTTGAATGAACATGGTTCTTCATTTACTGATCCGGTGTACACCCTGCTTTTCTTATCATCCATGCATTTGCCTTATATCCGGATTACACCACTTGGAATCATGGACGTGAAGAAGAAAGAGGTACTCTTTCCTTCAATAATGCGTTAAAATAGAAACGGGAATATTGAGCAAAAGGAAGTGCTGGGATGAGAAAGCTAACGTTCTTCACCTTGATTGTACTGTTGTTGCTTGCAGCTTGTAATAAAGAAGCAGGGGCGAACCAGTCTTCTGAAGAACCAAAGAAATCAGCAACCGAAGAAAAAGAGAAACCGGTTGAAAAAGAAGAAAAAGTGTCAGTCGAACCAAACGATGCGGAATCAACTCATAAAGATGTTTTCCCATTGACGGGGGAACCAGCGGATGGACCCATAGACACGCCTATTGTGTCCGTCATGGTCAATAACCAGACAAAAGCCAGGCCACAATCCGGACTGAGCCAGGCTGATCTCGTCTATGAAGTGTTGGCAGAAGGGCAAATCACGCGGTTTTTGGCTTTGTTCCAAAGTGAGATTCCTGATACAATTGGACCAGTAAGAAGCGCACGTCCGTATTATTTTGAACTTGCGGATGGCCATGATGCACTTTATGTCTACCATGGTGCGTCGACAGCGATCAATCAGCAAGTCGCAAACAGTGGAGTGCGGTATTTGAACGGAGCGATTTACGATAACAACGGTTGGTTGTTCCAGCGTTCATCGGACCGGGCAGCGCCCCACAACTCCTATCTTTTAACAGATGGAATTGATCGGGCAGTTGATCGCAAGAGTTATGAAACGACTCTGAACCATAAAGATCTGCCATTTAAAGAGGGCACCCAGCTTGATGGGAACCCTGTAGATGATGTAACAATCGCTTACTCGAATAGTACTGAAGTCAGTTATTCTTATGATGAAGAAAATGGACAGTTTCTGCGCTCGAGTGACGGGGAACCGACTATTGATCGCACTAACAACGAAAGAATTGCCGTTGAAAATATCTTTGTCATTAAAACCGATCATCAGATCATTGACAACGTCGGTCGCCGCGATATCGATCTTACCTCAGGCGGAGACGCTTACCTTTTACAAAAAGGGCAGTTGAAAGAAGTCCAATGGAAAAACATTGACGGACAATTACTGCCATTTGAGGATGGCGAACCGCTATCCTTCACCCCAGGTCATACTTGGGTGAACATCATTCCGAAAAACGCGACTGTACAAACCTCAAACCGTTCTAATTAAAGGAGGGAATCTGGATGCAAATCGACAAACTACGCGGAAAAACACTTGATCAATTGTTTGAATCAATCTTATCCTTGCAAAATGTTGAAGAATGCTACGAATTTTTCGATGACTTAGCGACGATGAATGAAGTGCAGTCCCTGGCCCAGCGTCTTGAAGTAGCACGCATGCTTAGAGATGGCTTCACCTATCATAAAATCGAAACCGAAACAGGTGCATCGACTGCGACGATTTCCCGTGTAAAACGTTGCTTGAACTACGGAAACGATGCTTATACGAAAGCGCTCGATCGTGTACATGAAAAAAGAACCGAATAGACCGAATCCGACTGCCGCAGAAAATGTGAGCAGTCTTTTTTTGTGCTCAGGAATATTGAAATATCTGTAAGTACATACCGCTATGTTCCCCGGGGGGGGTTAGGATATTGGAGGTTTAGCTGATATACGGCTCGCCCTCGCCCTTCCTTCTATTTAAAAAAGGACGAGCATAGGATAGAACAATGGAAGGGGAGCCGACAGATGATAACAATGGTAAAAAAAGGTGTTATGATTGTAATCGGAAGCTTGATCCTTTCTTTAGGCATCAACTTTTTTCTCATCCCGGACCACGTGTTGGATGGCGGAATCATTGGACTCGGGATGATTATGAATTACATATGGGGGTTGAAGGTGGGGCTGACCATTATCTGTTTCAGCATACCGATCTTTGCGCTCGCGTGGTTTTTTTATAGGGATTATTTTTACAATAGTTTACACGGGTTACTGGTTTCCTCCTTTACGATCGATGTGTTGCAAGGACTGAGGGCGTATCATCTGCCGCTTGATCCAGCAATCAGTTCAATTCTGGGCGGGGCCCTTGTCGGTGGAGGGATCGGGCTGATGCTCCGTCATCAGACGAGCACCGGTGGGACAGACTTGCTGGCCCAAATGATCGCCGATTGGTGGAAGGTGAATGTCGGCTTTGTCATTCTTGCAATTGATGCGCTGATCATTGGAGCGAGCGGATACCTTTTTTCATTAGAAACGCTGCTGTTGTCAGCAATGACGATTTTAAGTGTCGGCCTGGTGACGATGACGTTCACATCCACAAGGCTGCTGCCGGAGCTTCCCTCTTAAAATCTTTGCTACTGAAGAACTGCAACTTCCTGAGTTATGCATCAAAGAAAAAGCTGAGTAGGACGATTTTATTGTTCCACGGCTTCTTTATTTCGATGAGACATTCGGGCTCTTACTCCTCCATGAGCTTGAGTATTCTTTTTATATTGACGGTGAATATTGCCACCAGCTCTTGTACACGCAGAGTGATTTTCTTTTATAAATCAAAAAAGATTACTCTTTTTAGTTGGGCCTCGTTGATTCCACGATGAGCGTTCGGTGGTGACGCCTGCGGGAACTGCGCGAGCCGAAGATCCACTTGGTCAAGTGATCTTCTTGACCAAGTTAGCTGAGGCCGTGCCCGCGGCAAGCATCCACCGAAGCGATTCGTGAGAAGCAACAACAAACTTTAACGGCTCCTCTAGAGGGAAAAGGGTTTTTCAGTGGCCGCTCCTGGTGGGGAGGGCTTTTTTTGTTGTTGTAAAAACTTAACCTTTTTTCTCACTCTGAACCACTCAACCCGAGACGGAAAGTTTGCTATAATGAGTGAATGGAAAACTGTTGTTTTGGAGGACGGAAATGTACAATATAAATGAGTGGGATCATGTGTTCAAGCTTGATCCGAACAAAACGATCACAGACCGGGACCTCCAGGCTGTCTGTACCTCAGGGACGGATGCAATCATCATCGGAGGGACGGATGGCGTTACCTTTGAGAATGTGACGGACTTGCAAGAGCGAGTACAGCGATATGATCTTCCTTGTGTGCTTGAAGTTTCGGATCTCGAAGCGATTGCGCCGGGTTTCGATAAGTATTTCATTCCGCTTGTGCTCAACAGTTCGTACAAAAGGTGGTTGCTTGATGTCCAACATCAGGCGGTCAAGGAATATGGAGATCTCATTGATTGGGACGACATGGTGACAGAAGGGTATTGTGTGCTCAATCCAGAAGCTAAGGTTTTTAAAAAAACGGACTGTACACTTCCTGATAAACAAGATGTTCAGGCATATGCGCAGATGGCGGAGCATGTTTTCCGTTTACCCGTTTTTTATATGGAATACAGCGGTATGTATGGCGATCCTGAACGGGTCAAAGAAATTGCAAGTGAATTAAAACATACGAAACTTGTTTACGGTGGGGGCATCCGGTCAAGAGAACAGGCACAGGAAATGAGTGCTTATGCGGATGTAATCGTCGTAGGTAATGTGATTTATGATAATCTAGAGGTTGCTCTTCAAACGGTAGAAGCAGTCAAATCAACAAAGATGAAGGATGGTGGACCCTCATGACACAGGCATTGAACGCTTTGATTCAAGGCTTGAACGAAGAACAACGCAACGCGGTTACCCACACGGAAGGACCGCTTTTGATCATGGCCGGTGCCGGAAGTGGAAAGACACGTGTCTTGACGCACCGCATCGCCTACTTACTTAGTGAAAAAGATATAGCACCACGAAATATATTAGCGATCACTTTTACAAATAAAGCGGCGCGTGAAATGAAAGAGCGTGTCGAATCCCTTGTCGGAAAAGAAGGCGAGAAAATCTGGATGTCGACTTTCCACTCGATGTGTGTGCGGATTTTACGTCGCGATATCGACCGTATCGGGTACGATCGTAATTTTTCCATTTTAGATTCGAGCGATCAATTGTCAGTCATTAAACAAGTTTTGAAAGATATCAACCTGGATCCGAAAAAATGGGACCCCCGTGCCATGCTTGGCGCAATCAGTAATTCGAAAAACGAACTGATGACAGCGGAAGATTATGCAAAGGATGCAGGCAACATGCATGAGGAACAAATCGCAGAAATTTATAAAGGGTACCAGAAAAAGCTGCGTAAAAACCAGTCTCTCGATTTTGATGATTTGATTATGCAGACACTGCGCTTATTCGATGAAGTACCGGAAGTGCTTGAATCCTATCAGCGCCGCTTCCAGTATATCCACGTAGATGAGTATCAGGATACGAACCATGCGCAGTATCAGTTGGTCAAGCATTTGGCGAGCCGCTATCAGAATTTGTGTGTAGTCGGTGATTCTGACCAGTCGATATATGCCTGGCGCGGGGCGGATATTCAAAACATCCTCAATTTTGAGAATGACTATCCTAAAGCCCGGACAATTCTCCTTGAGCGCAATTACCGCTCAACTGAATTGATCCTGAATGCAGCGAATAATGTGATCGATAATAATAGTGGTCGTAAACCGAAACACCTGTGGACAGATAATAAAGGTGGAGAAAAGATCCATTATCACCAAGCAGGTACAGAGCGTGAAGAAGCTCTTTTTGTCACTGATAAAATTGAAGACATGGTGCGGCAGGGGAAATTCCGCTACCAGGATGCCTCGATTTTGTACCGGACGAATGCACAATCACGTACGATAGAGGAGACGTTCGTCAAAGCAGGGATCCCCTATCAAATGGTCGGCGGTACGAAGTTCTATGATCGTAAGGAAATCAAAGATCTGCTTGCATACCTCCGGTTGATTTCGAATCCGAACGATGACCTGAGTTTTCAGCGTGTCGTCAATGAACCGAAACGCGGTGTCGGTAAAACAAGCATGGACAAAATGATGGCATATGCAGCTGACCACGATATTTCCTTATATGAAGCAGCAGCAGAGGTCGATTTTGTCGGCGTAAGTGCTAAGGCGGCTAAAGCGATTATGAGCTTTAGAAAGATGATTCAAAACTGGACGCAGCAGCAAGAATTTTTATCAGCGACGGACATGGTTCAGGATGTGATCGATAAGACAGGCTATGAAGAGATGCTGCTCAATGAAAAAAGCATTGAAGCGCAAAGCCGTCTTGAGAACATTGAAGAATTTAAATCAGTAACGAAGAATTTTGAAGAAAATGCAGAAGATAAAACACTGATCGCTTTCTTGACGGATCTTGCTTTGATTGCGGATATCGATTCTATGAATGATGATCCGGATAGTGACGATACAGTTACCTTGATGACACTGCACTCAGCGAAGGGACTTGAGTTCCCTGTCGTTTTCTTGATTGGTATGGAGGAGAATGTATTTCCTCACAGCCGTGCATTGATGGAAGAAGAAGAGATGGAAGAAGAGCGTCGTCTAGCTTATGTCGGCATCACCCGTGCCGAAAAAGAGCTGTTCATTTCGCATGCGAAAATGCGTACATTATACGGCCGCACGAATATGAACCCGATCAGTCGCTTCATCAACGAGATTCCAGAGGATCTAGTTGAAGGCAAAGAAGAAAAAGAAGATCTGCCATTTTTCAATAAAAAACCTGAACGTACGCCTTTTGGTGCGAAGCCTCAAGCGGCACCGAAAAAGCGTGCAGCTAAGAAACCAGAGAATAGTTCAACTGGTGGAGAAAAAATCGGTTGGCAGCCTGGGGATAAAGCGAAACACAAGAAGTGGGGCGAAGGGACTGTCGTCAAAGTGCAAGGGGAAGGAGACGGGATGGAGCTTGATATAGCCTTCCCGGCACCGACCGGCATCAAACGATTGCTCGCTCGTTTTGCTCCGATTACGAAAGTGTAAGGAAGTGGATGGATATGAATGCAAAGGAAGCCCAGCAAAAAATCGAAGCTTTAAAACAATCATTAGAACAATACAGCTATGAATATCACACCTTAGACGCACCAACTGTACCGGATGCCGTCTATGACCAGAAATTGCGCGAATTGATTGAGCTTGAAGAGGAGTTTCCTGACTTGCAGACACCAGACTCACCTTCACAGCGGGTCGGAGGCAAGCCTCTTGATGCTTTTGTCAAAGTGCAGCACGACATTCCGATGTTGAGCCTTGGCAATGCCTTTGACGACCAGGAGCTGCGTGATTTCGATCGTCGTGTAAAAAATGGTACAGATACTGAAGTCAGTTATGTTTGTGAATTGAAAATTGATGGTCTCGCTGTCTCATTGAAATATGAAGATGGGGTGTTTGTTCGTGGTGCGACCCGCGGGGATGGTACGACAGGGGAAGATATTACGAAAAATCTACGCACAATCCGCAACATCCCGCTTCGTTTGGAGGAACCAGTGACGCTTGAAGTGCGTGGCGAGGCATATATGCCGAAAAAATCGTTCATCGGTTTGAACGAAGTGAAGGAATCAAACGGTGAGGAGCCTTTTGCTAATCCTCGTAATGCTGCTGCGGGATCTTTAAGACAGCTGGACCCGAAAATCGCAGCGAAGCGGAACCTGGATATATTCCTTTATGGCATCGGCGTGTGGGAAAATGATTCCTCGGATTCTCATAGTCAACGACTAGAAAAAATGAAGGATCTCGGTCTCAAAACAAATCCGGAATGGAAAAAGTGTAACGATATCGAAGCAGTGATCGACTATGTTCATAGCTGGGTCGAACGCCGTGCTGATCTTGACTATGAAATCGACGGCATTGTCATTAAAGTCGATAATCTCAACCAGCAGGAAACGCTCGGTTTCACAGCAAAAAGCCCGCGATGGGCGACGGCATACAAATTCCCTGCGGAAGAAGCGGTAACGAAGTTGAATGAGATTGAATTGAGTGTCGGACGTACCGGCGCGGTCACCCCAACAGCAGTACTTGCTCCGGTCAAAGTAGCCGGAACCACTGTACAGCGTGCCTCGTTGCATAATGAAGATTTGATCAAGGAAAAAGACATCCGCATCGGCGACACGGTCGTCATAAAAAAAGCGGGTGATATCATTCCGGAGGTTGTGCGCGTATTGACTGAACAGCGGACAGGCGACGAAGAACCTTACCGCATGCCGGAAACATGTCCGGAATGCGAGAGTGAACTTGTCCGTTTGGATGAAGAAGTGGCGCTGCGCTGCATCAATCCGAACTGTCCTGCCCAGCTCCGCGAAGGATTGATCCATTTTGTATCAAGAAACGCGATGGATATCGAAGGGCTCGGCGAAAAAGTTATCGCACAGCTTTTTCAGGAGTCATTGATCCACAATATTGCCGACTTGTACAAGTTGGACCGCGAAGAGTTGCTACAGCTTGAACGTATGGGTGAAAAATCAGTGGAGAACCTGCTGAAGGCTATAGAGGTGTCGAAAGAGAAATCGCTTGAACGCCTTTTATTCGGACTTGGCGTCCGCTATGTCGGCTCAAAAGCAGCCAGTACACTCGCTCAACATTTTGAGTATATGGACGCACTCATGGAAGCAGATGCTGAAGCGCTTGAACAGATCCCTGAGATCGGCAGCAAAATGGCAGAATCGATCGCCAGCTATTTTGATAAACCTCAAGTCACCCAGTTATTGGAAGAACTCAAAGAACTTGGCCTTAATATGGAATATAAAGGTGCGAAGAAAAGCGACCAGCCGGACGATTCTCCATTCATGGATAAAACGATCGTCCTTACTGGCAAAATGGAGAATTACAACCGCTCAGAAGTGAAGAAGATCGTCGAGGATCTTGGCGGCAATGTGACAGGTAGTGTAAGTAAGAAGACAGACCTCTTGATCGCAGGAGAGGATGCCGGTTCAAAATATACGAAAGCAAGTGATTTAGGGATTGAAATATGGGATGAAGAGGAGTTCAGGAAAGCTGTATTATAAGCGTTCTTGAATGTAAGTTATTTGAAGTCCAGCTGTAGCGCCTTTCCTCTTCAATAGAAAGGCGCTGGTGCTTTTAATCATTGGCTCTGTTATATCATTCTGTTGATATTCCCGCGACTTATCATGTAAGGTTCTCTTCCTTTTGACTAAGTGAAGGGGGAGGGGAATACATAGATATACAATCCTTTAACAGAGACAGTAGAACGGAGTAGACATTAATGGAAGAATATGATGGCCTGATTAAGTATCAGCATCATTCGATTAATGCATCAACATTAGTTATAACGGAGTCTGATAATTAGGGAGTGGAAAGCATGAGGAAGTTGCACGCATTGATCATTATAAGTTCTGTGCTCATCGTAAGCGCGTGTACGCCCGTTTTTGACAATAGAGAAGAAGTCATTCAGGAGACGAAAGACGAAACGAACAACCAATCGGCCATTGTCCCGAACTATAGTATTTCTGACGAAAATTACCGGATGATCTTGACGGAAAGCAGCCCGAAAGTTTCGAGTGCCCGTGGAGTGACAACGAACCAGATGGGCAACCGAATGGATATCGATGAATTCGAAAGTGGTCTACGCCGTCATTCTAAAGAGCATTTCAGCCCGGAGAAGTATTTTTTTCAACCTGGACAGTATCTCGGCCATGAAACTTTGATGGAATGGTTGGGCCGGGGAGAGCCTGAAGAAGATGATAAAGAGAAAGATACAGAAGGCGGATTGAACCCTGCACTAGACGAAAATGAAGCATCCGAAGAAGACTTCCGGGAGCATCCGCGTTTTATTTCCAATATCGTCGAGCAGAACTATTTAGTGAAAAAAGATGAAAACGTGGTGGAATTAGAAGGCGTCACCATCGGCATTTCATTGCGGACCGTCTATAATTTCACCGTTGAGGGCCGTAATTATTCAGAAGACCATTCCACTGAGGAACTGTTGCAAAAAGGAAAAGAATACGCCGATGAAATCTTGAAGCGTATCCGCAAGCGTGAAGAACTGAAGGATGTCCCTGTCGTCTTTGCTCTATATGAAGAGGAAGAGGCGAGCTCAAAAGTACCAGGAAAATTCTTGAGCAAAGCCTACGCTGAAGGATCTGATACGGCTTTGAATGGATGGGACGCCATCAATGAGGAACACATACTTTTCCCATCTGATGAAGCAGAAGAAAAACATTTTGATGACTCACAGATTTTCTCTGATTTTCGTAAAGAAGTCTCCGATTATTTTCCTAATTTCGTGGGGATGATCGGCAATGGTTTCTATGTAAATGATGAATTACAGCATGTCTCGATCGAGATCCCGATCCAATTCCAATCTGAGTCAGAAGTTGTCGGTTTTACTCAATATGTATACAGTCTTGTCAACGAGATGTTTTCTGAACATTATGGAGTCCAAGTGAAAATCCATAACATGGACGAACCGGAAAGCTTGATTGTAAGAAAGCCTGGTGAACAAGAACCGTTTGTACATGTCTATGAATGATGATAATGAGCCGCACGGTGAAGGAATCCGTGCGGCTTTCATTTATCTGAATCCTGCATTGAATATAGCGTGAAGATAAATGAGGCGTATTCCAACTTTTTTCGACATAAAATAGAGTAAAACAGCTTATAAATGAGATGATTGTGATAAACCACTATATTTGCTTATATTTAGATGGTAATGGTTTGAACTCCTTTAGTAGTTACGATAGAATATATATGGAAACGCTTAATGTGGTAATTTTCTAAAAATTACATAGCGTCACCCCATTTACTTTCAAGGAGGCGGTTTAAGTATGGTAGTGCCGTACAAACATGAACCATTTACTGATTTTACTGTGGAAGAAAATCGGAAGGCTTTGGAATCTGCGCTTAAGCAGGTCGAAGCGGACCTTGGAAAAGATTATCCCCTGATTATCGGTGGGGAGCGGATCATGACGGATGACAAGATAGAAGTCGTCAATCCAGCGAACAAAAAAGAGGTTATTGGCCGCGTTTCAAAAGCGAATCAGGACCTTGCGGAAAAAGCACATCAGATTGCAGATGAAACGTTTGATTCGTGGCGCAAGACGAAAGCGCAGTTTCGTGCCGATATCTTGTTCCGATCAGCAGCTATTGTACGCCGCAGGAAGCATGAGTTTACCGCCCATTTAGTGAAAGAAGGAGGTAAGCCCTGGAAAGAAGCGGATGCGGATACCGCAGAAGCGATTGATTTCTTGGAGTATTATGGGCGTCAAATGCTTGAAATAGATAAAGGGGTCGAGATCAATTCTCGTCCTATTGAAAACAACCGTTTCCACTACATCCCGTTAGGCGTAGGCGTAGTCATTTCACCATGGAACTTTTTGTTTGCCATTATGTGTGGAACTACGGTCGCGGCAATGGTTACTGGGAATACAGTTCTTTTGAAGCCGGCGAGTTCCACCCCAATTATCGCGTATAAGATGATGGAGGTTCTAGAAGAAGCGGGTCTTCCGAATGGGGTCATCAATTATATACCAGGAAGCGGGAAGGAAGTGGGCGATTATTTAGTCGATCACCCGCGGACACGTTTTGTAAGCTTCACTGGTTCCCGTGCAGTCGGAACGCGCATTTTCGAACGTGCAGCAAAAGTCCAGGACGGTCAGCAATGGCTTAAGCGGACGATTATCGAAATGGGCGGGAAGGACACCATCGTCGTCGATAACGATTCAGACCTTGAACTAGCGGCAGATGCCATCACGTATTCAGCCTTCGGTTTTTCAGGGCAGAAATGTTCAGCCTGTTCCCGTGTGGTAGCCCATGCAGATGTTTATGACGAACTTCTCGATCGTGTTGTCCAAAAGACGAGAGAACAGGTCAACTACGGAGATCCCAAGGACAACAGCAACTATATGGGACCGGTCATCGATCAGGGTGCTTATAATAAAATTATGGATTATATCGATATTGGTAAACAGGAAGGGAAGTTAATGGCAGGTGGTAAAGGAGACGATAGTAAAGGCTGGTTCATTGCTCCAACTGTTTTTGCTGATCTTCAGCCAGATGCACGAATTATGCAGGAGGAGATCTTTGGTCCAGTCGTCGGCTTTACAAAAGCAAAGTCGTTTGATGAGGCGATCGAAATTGCTAATAATACGGAATATGGCCTGACAGGTGCGGTCATTTCAAACAATCGGGACCATATTGAAAAAGCACGCGAAGACTTCCATGTAGGGAATTTGTATTTCAATCGTGGATGTACAGCAGCAATCGTCGGCTATCATCCATTCGGTGGCTTCAATATGTCCGGCACAGATTCAAAAGCCGGTGGTCCGGATTATTTAATCCACCACATGCAAGGAAAAACAACATCAGAGATGTTATGAAATTCCACCAAAACCCTTTTTTCCTCTATTGAGGAAAAAAGGGTTTTTTATCAAAAACAGAACATACTAACTATGTCAGGAAAAGGGGAAATTTCCCCATTTTTAACTGATGACAAAAAAAATCAAATTAAATTTTGTGAATGTTTATCATAAAAATGTCACATATACGTATTTTCATACAATATTCGAGCATAAATATTCAATTACTCTAATATCACGCAATTTTTGCAATGTTCTTACAAAAGTATTATGATATAGTGGTACCTGTATTTGGATTTTTTAAGTCTTTGTGACTTAAGAACCATGCGTCGGTACGATTGCATAGAATTGTATATACCAATACTTGGGAGGTGACAGTGTGTTTGAACTCGCTACCGCAACAACAGCATCCATCGGAGGTGCAACCTGGTTCTGGTTGTTCGTCCCGATGCCGATTTTAATCATTCTATCTATCATTACACTATTCACTGAGAGGAGCGAATAACAGAAAATGAGTACTGCTACGTTAATAACGTTTATAATTTATTTAATCGGTATGTTAGGAATTGGTTTCGCTGCATACCGTCTGACAAGTGATTTATCTGATTATGTATTAGGTGGTCGTCGTTTAGGTCCAGGAGTAGCCGCATTATCCGCTGGTGCATCTGACATGAGTGGCTGGTTACTATTAGGCTTGCCCGGTGCGATTTATGCAGGTGGTTTATCCGGAGCATGGATCGGTGTTGGCCTTGCTATCGGTGCATACTTAAACTGGCAGTTCGTCGCACGCCGCTTGCGTGTGTTCACAGAAATTGCAAATGATTCGATTACTGTTCCGGACTATCTAGAAAACCGTTTCCGTGATCATTCCCACGTATTACGTGTCATCTCTGCAGCTGTTATCCTATTATTCTTTACCTTCTACACCTCTTCCGGTATGGTCGCTGGTGCGAAGCTGTTCGAAGCTTCCTTTGCTTTAAGCTACACGCAAGCGCTTTGGCTTGGTGCTATTGTAACTATTTCTTACACATTCCTAGGTGGTTTCCTAGCGGTAAGTTGGACAGACTTCGTTCAAGGTATCCTGATGTTCTTCGCTTTGATCGCAGTGCCAATCGTAGCTATATCTGAATTGGGTGGTTGGAATGAAGCGACAAACGCTGTAGCTCAAATCGATCCATCCTACTTGAATATGGTTCAAGGTGTTGGTGCGTTAGCTATCATCTCATCTCTTGCATGGGGTCTTGGTTACTTCGGTCAGCCGCACATCCTTGTACGTTTCATGGCACTTCGTTCGGCTAAAGATGTTCCGAAAGCCCGTCTTATTGGTGTTGGCTGGATGGTTCTAGGTCTTTATGGTGCTATTTTTACAGGTCTCTTCGGTCTTGCTTATATCAACACAGCAGACGTTGCGGATCTCTCTTCCTTTAATGCTGAAGTCATAACAGAAGGCGGCATTCAAATGCTAGCTGACTCTGAGAAAATTTTCATTACATTCTCTCAGATCCTGTTCCACCCAGTCATTGCTGGTATCTTGCTGGCAGCTATCCTATCTGCCATCATGAGTACAATTGACTCTCAATTGCTTGTATCTTCTTCTGCACTGGCAGAGGACTTCTATAAAGCGATTTTCCGTAAGAACGCTTCTGAAAAAGAATTGGTATGGGTCGGCCGTTTCGCCGTTGCTGCGATCGCTTTGATCGCCGTGCTTCTAGCGGGTAACCCGGATAATACTGTTCTTGGACTTGTATCTTACGCTTGGGCAGGATTCGGTGCCGCATTCGGTCCGATCATCATCTTGTCCCTATTCTGGAAAGGCATTACACGTAATGGTGCACTTGCCGGTATTATCGTCGGTGCCGTAACCGTTGTGGTTTGGGCCGATATGTTAAGTGGCGGTATCTTCGATCTTTACGAAATCGTTCCTGGATTCCTATTGAATACCATTGTAGCGATTGTCGTTAGTAAGATGGGTACACCACCTAAAGAAATCGTCGAAGAATTTGATAAAGCAGCTAGATCTTAATAGCTTTGGATAAGGGGATCCCCGGTCAATGACCGGGGATTTTTCCGTCCTCCTGGTTTGTTTGCTCCAACACTGGAATGCCTCTTGAGCAGAGAAGTTTAATTGAATATGTACGAATCCCTTTTATCAAATGAGACAACCTTCGCATTGTAAGACAGGGCCAACCTGATATGTTAAAATAGTAAAGGTGTGCAACGTACGTTGAAATTACATTCTGAAGTTTGGTATGATCATATATTATGTGAGATCGAAATGGAGGTCGCATTATGTCCAGAATCAGTAAAGATGAAGTGAAGCACGTCGCGAATCTTGCGCGTCTTGCGATTACGGAAGAAGAAGCAAAAACATTCACGAAGCAGTTGGATGATATTATCACCTATGCAGAGCAGTTGAATGAACTAGATACTACAGGTGTGGAACCAACGACACACGTCCTTGATTTGAAAAATGTAATGCGTAAGGACGAGCCGAAGAAGTGGATCACGCAGGAAGATGCACTTAAAAATGCACCAGATCAAAAGGATGGGCAGTTCAAAGTGCCATCCGTATTGGAATAAGGAGGTTCGACGATGTCTCTATTTGACTATACATTACGTGAGCTTCAAGAGAAGCTACATAACAAAGAAATCACCGTTACCGAGTTAGTAGAAGAGTCTTACAAGCGAATCGATGATGTGGACGACCAGGTTCAAGCGTTTCTTACATTAAATAAAGAAGCAGCTATAGCAAAAGCGGCTGAACTTGATAACGTGCGCGGCAGTGATGATTCAAAATTGTTTGGTCTGCCGATTGGTGTGAAGGACAATATCGTAACAAAAGGCCTGCGCACAACAGCAGGAAGCCAGATCCTTTCAAACTTCGAGGATCCACTTTACGATGCAACCGTCGTCAACAAACTGAATGACGCGAAGTCTGTCACAATCGGTAAATTGAATATGGATGAGTTCGCAATGGGTTCTTCCAATGAAAACTCCAGCTATACAGCAGCCCGTAACCCTTGGAACACTGATTATGTCCCTGGTGGCTCCAGTGGTGGGTCCGCAGCAGCTGTAGCGGCAGGAGAAGTCCCTTACTCTCTTGGTTCCGATACAGGTGGTTCCATCCGACAGCCAGCCGCTTACTGTGGTGTTGTCGGGCTGAAGCCGACATACGGTCGCGTATCACGTTTTGGTCTGATCGCCTTTGCATCTTCTTTAGACCAAATCGGTCCAGTTACTCGAAACGTAGAAGACAACGCGTTTCTACTTGAAACGATTGCTGGTCATGACAAGATGGACTCTACATCAGCGAACGTCGAAGTGCCGAAATACACGGAAGCTCTTACAGGTGACGTGAAAGGCATGAAAATCGCTGTACCAAAAGAATACCTTGCTGAAGGTGTTGCGGCAGAAGTGAAAGAAGCGGTACAATCCGCTCTTAAAGAATATGAAAAATTAGGCGCGACATGGGAAGAAGTATCTCTTCCACATTCGAAATACGCGCTATCGACGTATTACCTGCTTTCATCTTCAGAAGCATCTGCCAACTTGGCCCGTTTTGACGGCGTCCGTTACGGCAAGCGTGCAGAAGATGCAGAAACGATGCTCGATATGTTCATGCGTTCCCGTGCAGAAGGCTTCGGCGATGAAGTGAAGCGCCGGATCATGCTTGGAACGTTTGCATTGAGCTCAGGTTATTATGAAGCGTATTATAAGAAAGCTCAGCAAGTACGTACTTTAATCAAAAACGATTTTGAAAAAGTGTTCCAGGACTATGATGTCATCATCGGGCCGACGACACCGACACCTGCCTTCAAAGTCGGAGACAAAGTCGACGATCCAATGACAATGTATGCAAACGATATTTTGACGATCCCAGTCAACCTTGCCGGTGTACCGGGTATCTCTATCCCATGCGGGTTCTCCAGCGCTGGCCTGCCTATCGGTTTGCAAATCATCGGAAATCACTTCGAGGAAGGTACGGTTTACCGTGCAGCCCATGCCTTCGAACAAGCGACAGAATTCCATAAACAACGCCCGTCCCTTGGAGGTGCGCGCTAATGAACTTTGAAACGATCATCGGACTTGAAGTCCACGTAGAACTGAAAACAGACTCGAAAATATTCAGCCCGTCTCCGAATATGTTCGGGGACGCCCCGAATACGAACGTTAATCCGATCGACCTCGGTTATCCGGGCGTGCTGCCGGTCTTGAACGAAGAAGCTGTTAACTTCGCAATGAAAGCAGCAATGGCTCTGAACTGTGAGATCGCCACAGATACCAAGTTCGACCGTAAGAACTATTTTTATCCAGACAATCCGAAAGCTTACCAGATTTCACAATTTGATAAGCCGATCGGCGAAAATGGTTACATTGATATCGAAGTCGATGGTAAGAAAAAACGCATCGGCATCACCCGTCTTCATATGGAAGAAGATGCGGGTAAACTGACACACAGCGACGACGGCTATTCTCTTGTCGACTACAACCGTCAAGGTACACCGCTTGTCGAAATCGTGTCTGAACCTGACATTCGGACACCGAAAGAAGCGTACGCATATTTGGAAGCATTGAAAAATATCATCCAGTACACTGGCGTTTCCGATTGTAAAATGGAAGAAGGCTCATTAAGATGTGACGCCAACCTTTCCATTCGCCCGATCGGACAGGAAGAGTTCGGTACAAAAACAGAATTGAAGAACTTGAACTCCTTCTCCTTCGTACAAAAAGGACTTGAGTTTGAAGAAGTTCGTCAAGAAAGAGAGCTGCTGGCAGGCGGGGAAATCCTTCAGGAAA
Source organism: Halobacillus sp. H74 (assembly GCF_052246715.1). Taxonomy (NCBI): domain Bacteria; kingdom Bacillati; phylum Bacillota; class Bacilli; order Caryophanales; family Bacillaceae; genus Halobacillus; species Halobacillus sp. H74. Next base: position 324,786 of record NZ_JBQQCI010000003.1, read on the forward strand.
CACGTCGTTACGATGAGCAGACGAAAGAAACCATCCTCATGCGTGTCAAAGAAGGATCAGACGATTATCGTTACTTCCCAGAGCCGGACCTTGTGCCCTTACACATCGATGAAGCCTGGAAAGAGCGGATTTTCGCACAAATTCCTGAACTTCCTGACGCTCGTAAGAAACGCTATATCGAGGAACTTGAACTTCCGGAATACGATGCGATGGTACTTACCAACAACAAAGAACTTTCTGATTTCTTCGAAGAAACGATTGCAGCCGGCGGGGATATTAAACAGACGTCCAACTGGTTGATGGGAGAAGTCTCCGCGTACATGAATAAGCAATACAAAGAACTTCATGAACTGGAAATAACACCAGAATCTCTGGCGAAGATGATCAAGCTGATCGAAGATGGCACCATCTCATCCAAGATTGCGAAAAAAGTCTTCACAGAGCTCGTGGAAAACGGTGGTGATCCTGAAAAGATCGTTAAAGATAAAGGATTGGTTCAAATCTCTGATGAAGGTCAACTGACTGAAATCATCGTCAAAATCATGGACAACAATCCACAATCGATCGAGGATTACAAAAACGGGAAAGATAAAGCGCTCGGATTCCTTGTCGGTCAAGTGATGAAAGAAACGAAAGGGCAAGCGAACCCACCGATGGTCAATAAAATCATTTTAGCTGAAATGGAGAAACACTGAGCCCTATAAACTTTTCGAAAGCACGCACCAAGACCAGTGCGTGCTTTCGTATGGATTGATCTTTCGGGTCATATACTATAAAAATGGTTTGCAATTACAGAAAAAAGAGCTATGATGTTACTTGGAGCATGCCTGGATAAGGGGGTCATACGATGAAACGTGCCCGAATTATATACAACCCGACCTCTGGAAGAGAAGTCATACGCAAGGTTCTCCCGGACGTTCTACAACGTTTTGAACAGTCCGGTTACGAAACCTCTGCACACGCCACAACATGTGCTGGAGATGCTGTCAAAGCCGCCCAGTACGCTGTCGATCACAAGTTCGACGTTGTTGTCGCAGCTGGAGGAGACGGAACCATTAATGAAGTGATCAATGGACTTGCCGAACAACCGCACAAACCGAAACTCGGCGTTATTCCAGTCGGGACAACCAACGATTTTGCCCGTGCACTGCACATACCTAGAAACGTCCATAAAGCCGTCGATATCATCTTGAAAGATTATACCCATCCATTAGATATCGGACGCGTCAACGACCAATACTTCATGAACATCGCCGGTGGAGGGAAAATCACCGAAGTGTCCTACGAAGTCCCAAGCAAGTTGAAAACGATGATCGGTCAGCTCGCTTACTATTTGAAAGGCATCGAAATGCTGCCATCCATCCGTCCGACCTATGTCGAGATGGAGTATGACGGCAAATGGTTTGAAGGCGAGATCATGTTATTCCTTGTCAGCAACACCAATTCCGTCGGCGGTCTAGAAAAATTAGCTCCGTCCGCCCGCATGGACGATGGCCTATTCGATTTGATGATTATAGAAAAAATGAACATCGCCGAATTCGTACGAATTGCTACACTTGCGATTCAAGGCACCCATCTCAACCATCCGAAATTCATTCATACCACAGCAAGTCGTGTGAAAGTGAAGACAGATGAGAAGATGCAGCTGAATATCGACGGGGAATTTGGTGGATTATTGCCCGGGGAATTTGTCAATTTATACAGACACCTGGATTTTTTCGTTCCAGAAGAAAAGTTCAAGGTGAAAGAAGAGGAATAATGGGGAGCGCTACTGCTGAATGAAGCGGTGGCGTTCTTTTACTTTTTTAAAAATGGTAGTTATCTGGAAATTCGATTCTGGAATATTTGCTGGGTTAAGGGGCTCCGGGAAACGAATCGCTTTCCGCGGGAGCGCAGTGAGCTTCCTCAGGCTTTCGCCTTCCGGGATCTCACCAAGCACTCTTTTCCCGCAGGAGTCTCATCGTTTCCCTCCGCTCCTTCGCCATATGTAACTCCAGAATCGATTAACATGATTTCCATTACAGAGAAGAGAGAGATCCCCGAACGCTCCCTTCGCTCCTCAGAATCATTGTTATGGTCTTTCTCATAATGATAATAGATCAAGGTCATAAGTCCACCGGTTCTGAAAGGGAAGAGCACTTTTCAGTCCCGTTGTTCTTATGCTTGTCGCAGCTCCCAAGGCGACTCCACACTTAATGATATGATAAACTGTTATAGAGTATATAGAAAAAGGACGGATGATGAATGGCGAAACCAAAACCGCCGGTACAGAAAAACGAAACGATCGAACTCAGTTTCGAAGATTTGACGCACGAAGGCAATGGGGTGGGGAAAGTCGATGGCTATCCACTTTTCGTACCAAATGGCCTTCCTGGTGAAAAGGCAGAAGTCAAAGTGGTGAAAGTAAAGAAGAACTTCGGCTTCGGCAAACTAATGGATATTAAAGAATCGAGTGAAGACCGGGTCGAACCACCTTGCGACGTGTTTTATCAGTGTGGAGGATGTCAGCTTCAGCATATGAGCTACCAAATGCAGCTCGATATGAAGCAGAAGCAAGTAAAAGATAACATGAAGAAAATCGGTCACCTTGAACATGTCCCTGTCCACCCGACCATCGGTATGGATGATCCGTGGCGCTACCGTAATAAAGTGCAAATCCCTGTTGGACAAAAAGAAAATGGAGAACTGATGACAGGATTTTACCAGAAACGAAGCCACAACATCATTGATATGGACACTTGTCTGATTCAAGATGAAATGAATGATCGCATGGTGGAAACTGTCCGCCGCATTGCCTCCAAACACGGAGTCGATGCGTACGATGAACAAACCCACCGCGGTGTACTCAGGCATATTATGGTTCGAACCGGCCAGACGACGAAAGACATCATGATCGTTCTTGTTACGAAAACCAAAAAACTACCGTACAAAGATAAGATGATCGACGAAATCCGTGATGCTTATCCAAACGTGAAGTCAATTGTTCATAACGTGAACAGCGCAAAAACAAATGTCATCCTCGGGAAAGAAACCAAAGTGATTTGGGGAGCCGAATACATTTATGACATGATCGGCGATATCAAATTCATGATTTCACCAAAATCGTTTTACCAGGTTAACCCGACACAGACGAAAAAGCTTTATGATCAAGCGCTTGAATACGCTGACTTAAGAAGCGGTGAAACAGTCATTGATGCTTACTGTGGCATCGGTACCATCTCGTTGTTTCTCGCACAGAAGGCTAAAAAAGTGTTAGGTGTTGAAATCGTTCCGGAAGCTGTAACGGACGCGAAGAAAAACGCCCGTCTGAACAAACTGGAAAATGCTGAGTTCTACGTCGGACAAGCAGAGGAGCTCATGCCATGGTGGCGCAACCAGGGACTGAGACCTGATGTCATTGTTGTCGATCCACCTCGAAAAGGCTGTGATGAAGAGCTGCTGAAAGCGATGCTTGATATGGAACCAGAGCGAATCGTTTACGTATCCTGTAACCCTTCCACGCTTGCTCGTGATTTGCGTATTTTGGAAGACGGTGGATATGAAACGAAAGAAGTTCAGCCTGTCGATATGTTCCCGCAGACGAGCCATGTTGAGTGTGTAACGTGGTTAGAGAAAAAGTAATATGAACCTGCAAAAAGCATTAGCGTTTGTACGAAAAAGTATGTAAAGTCCTTTAGCAAAACTGTGAGGAGGTGGATGTTCAATGGCACAAAATCCATTATCCCAAAAAGAAATCAGAACCATCTTGGAGACGGCAGACTGGATCATTGCCCGGGGAGGCAGGACACAGCTTGCCAAGATTTTGAAAGAATCGAAGGAGAAGAAATTATTGGAGCTAGGTTTGGACAAAAACCCTGGCTTCGGATTTTATAAATATGAGAAAATCGATGATATTACCAAGAAAATTAATTGGATGATTGCTCATGATTTCTTGGACTTGAAAAAGGACTGGAAGCTGCTTTTGATTGTTTTCACAGATAAAGGATGGCTGGTTCAATCCGATCAATATGCAGATATGCTTATTCATGAATGGAATGAGTGGATCAAACAAGGCAAAAAGAATCCGGATATGAGCTATCTGAAGGATCGGAACAGAGAGATGATCCTCTTAATGCTTGAGAAAATTAAAGCATCAGGCAACAAGAACTTTATTCCATACTTGCAATTATGGAAGGGAATAGATTATAAAAAAGTTCGTGCAGCCATACTGGAAACGATAAGGGTAATAGAAGGAAAAGAACCTTTTGATGAATCACCGTTAAAGAAAAGAGAAGAAAAGATTAAGAAAGCCTTAGAAGGTTATTCATGGTACGATATCATTATTATGTAGGTTTATAAACGAATGCAACTTAGTCTCTATAGAGATAGGGAATTCCTGCAAAGGTATAGCATGAGCCTGAAGCCTTTATGCTTTTATTAGAGAGACAAAGCATGGCTATAACAGTAGTTCATTTAAAGGAGAGTCACAAATGGAAGCAAACAAAAAATGGTTATCGATTCCTGAAGACTTCAGAAAGAAACTTAAAGCAAATGTCCGTTGTACCGGTTGTAATGATACAGTCACCATCACAGACTTCATCATTGTCGATCATTCTGTGGGTGTGATGTTGGATGGTAAATGCAAAAACTGTGGCCATAAAGTAGTTAGAGTAGTGGAGATGGAGGAATAAAGAAAAGCAGGAGGCTGGTTCATTCAGCCTCCTGCTTTTTAGTTATGCATTGTGATACATCAAATCTTTCTTCGTCTTCAAATCGAAACGGTCGGCGTTCATGACTTTTACCCAAGCAGCTGCGAAGGCAAGTACAAATTTCTCTTTGTTGTCGTCTTGTGCATAAACCTCTGCAAGTGAACGCAGAACGGAATTAGAACCGAAGACAAGGTCAACACGGGTGGCTGTTCGAACGAGTTCGCCTGTTTGACGGTCGCGACCTTCGTATTCGTTGTAGTCGGACGGCTTCCACTCAATGTTCATATCAAGAAGATTGACGAAAAAGTCGTTGGTCAGTGTGCCGACTCGATCTGTGAATACACCGTGCTCTTTGCCATCATGGTTTGTACCAAGCACGCGCATCCCACCGATGAGGGCGGTCATTTCCGGTGCGGAGAGTCCCAGAAGTTGTGCTTTATCTACGAGAAGTTCCTCTGGACTTAATGTGTATTTCTTCTTCTCATAGTTGCGGAATCCATCTGCCATCGGCTCTAGTACTTCAAAGCTTTCCACATCTGTTTGCTCTTGTGTAGCGTCCCCGCGTCCAGGTGCAAATGGAACAGTGATAGCGACTCCGGCATCTTTGGCGGCTTTTTCTACAGCTGCACTACCACCGAGGACGATCAAATCAGCTAGGGATATTTTTTTATCTAGGTCATTTTGGATGTCTTCATAGACAGACAGCACTCTTGAAAGCTGTTCCGGCTCGTTGACTTCCCAATTCTTCTGAGGCTCGAGACGGATACGGCCGCCATTGGCACCACCGCGATTATCAGAGCCGCGGAATGTGCTGGCAGAAGCCCATGCGGTTGTCACAAGCTCACCAACAGTTAATCCTGAGTTGAGGATTTTTTCTTTCAAGTTTGCGATCTCTGAATCTGTCAATTCATAATTAACAGATGGAACAGGATCCTGCCAAATCAGATCTTCTTTAGGAACTTCAGGTCCGAGGTATCTGTCTTTAGGTCCCATGTCACGGTGAAGCAATTTGAACCACGCGCGTGCAAAAGCGTCTGCGAATTCATCCGGATTCTTATGGTAATGGCGTGATATCTTTTCGTAGTCAGGGTCCATACGTAATGCCATATCTGCTGTTGTCATGAACGTAAGAACTTTAACAGATGGATCTTCGGCATCTGGTGCGAGATCCTCATCTTTAGGGTTTACCGGAGCCCATTGATTGGCACCTGCAGCACTTTTCGTAAGCTCCCACTCATAGCCGAATAAAAGATCATAGTATCCATTATCCCAAACCGTCGGGTTAGCTGTCCATGCGCCATCGACGCCACTTGTAATCGTGTCACGGCCTTTTCCGCTTCCGTGTGAGCTCTGCCAGCCTAAGCCTTGAGATTCAATGGGTGCTGCTTCTGGTGATGGCCCTACTTTTTCAGGATCCCCTGCACCGTGGGCTTTACCGAATGTGTGGCCGCCGGCAATAAGAGCGACGGTCTCTTCATCATTCATCCCCATACGGGCAAATGTTTCGCGGATATCGCGGGCACTTGCAAGTGGATCAGGTTCACCGTTCGGTCCTTCAGGGTTCACATAGATCAGACCCATTTGAACGGCTGCAAGCGGGCTTTCCAGCTCTCGGTCCCCGGAGTAACGGTTGTCTTCGAGCCACTCTTTCTCAGTTCCCCAGTAGATGTCTTCTTCAGGGTGATAAATGTCTTCACGTCCACCACCGAAACCGAATGTTTTCAAGCCCATCGACTCAAGTGCGACATTCCCTGTCAGGACAAGTAGGTCGGCCCAAGAAATTTTATTTCCATACTTCTGTTTAATCGGCCATAACAGACGGCGGGCTTTATCAAGGCTTGCGTTATCAGGCCAGCTGTTCAGAGGAGCAAAGCGCTGGTTGCCTGAGCCACCGCCACCGCGTCCGTCCCCTGTACGATAAGTTCCTGCTGCGTGCCAGGACATACGGATGAACAGGGGTCCATAATGTCCATAATCTGCAGGCCACCAGTCTTGGCTGTCTTTCATCAGGTTATGAAGATCTTCTTTCAGTGCGTCATAATCCAGCTGTTGGAACGCTTCTGCGTAATCAAAGTCTTCTCCCATCGGGTTGGTTTTCTTATCATGCTGACGCAGAATGTGCAGGTTTAATTGGTTCGGCCACCAATCTTTATTGGTTGTCCCAACTTTTGTGGTCGTTACAGCACTTTCTTCTTTTGTCTTGTCGTGCGAGACCGGGCATTTACCAGCTTGAGAATCATGCATTTCATTCTTGTCCATGTGTGAATCCCCCTTTATTATTTGTGAAAAAATTATAATCGCTCTTAGATTATAATTATAATAAAAAACGCTATGATTTGAAAGTGAGAAGTACTGATTTACCAAAAAATATTTTGACAAATAATGTTAGAATTAGACAAAGAGTTGAAGTGGTCTCTAGGGAAGAGAAAAATCTATTAACGTAACAGACTAGTTGAAAGAGAATATGAAAATAATCGAGAGTTTTACTTAGCAATGGCTTTTGTGACTTCCTGTTTATATAGGGGATAAGAGTGTGACATGGTTAAATAGAAAGGAGAATGTAAATGCCTGTGATTCACCACGAACAATTTATCCAAGCACCTGTATAGCTATGCTTTGATCTTGCAAGAGATGTAGATGTCCATACAAAGACTACCGGTACAACTAAAGAAAAAGCTGTAGGCGGGGTGACTAACGGGTTATTAGAAGAAGGGGATACAGTAACCTGGGAAGCTACACATTTTGGCATTAGGCAACAACTGACAGCTAAAGTGACATTCATGGAAGAGCCGTCACAATTCATTGATGTTATGGTTAAAGGCGCCTTCAAATCCTTCATCCATACACACCGGTTTGTTGAAAAAGAAAGGGGGACTATGATGATTGACACTTTTGATTATAAGTCTCCTTTAGGGGTGGTCGGTGTTATAGCAGATAAATGGTTTTTAGAGAAATATATGACTGCCTTTATCATTTCGCGAGCTGAAGAATTAAAAAAGGTGGCGGAAAACATTTATCATAACGGCTGATAATTTTGGTGGTGGATTGAATGGAGGGGGTCAAGTGTTAACATATTTTTGGTTCTTTTTATGGATGCTTGTTGGTACGACGCTTTGGGGTGTTTTCTTTGCTTCATCAAGTCGAGCATCCTACATAAAATAAAGTTTAAGGGAGAGAAAAATCATGGCACAATCATTCATTTTCGATATGGATGGAACAATCTTTCAGACAGATACAATTTTGGAACGATCTCTAGAAGACGCCTTTATTCATTTAAGGTCCCTGAAACAATGGGATAGCAGTACACCTATTGATCAATACCGGGAGATTATGGGTGTGCCGTTACCAGAAGTTTGGGAAGCATTACTGCCTCATCATTCAGATGAGATAAGAGAACATATGAATGACTATTTTCTAGAGAGGTTAATAGAAAATATTAAAAGCGGGAAAGGTGCGTTATATTCTAATGTCAAAAAAGTCTTCAGTTATTTGAGAGCGAATGATTGTTCTATTTACATAGCAAGTAATGGTTTAACGGAATACTTAAGTGCTATTGTGAGTCATTATCAATTGGATAATTGGGTAACGGAAACGTTCAGTATAGAACAAATTGACTCATTAAGTAAAACAGATTTAGTTCAGCGGATTATAGAAAAATATGAGATTACTCATGGTGTTGTTGTAGGGGATCGCCTTTCAGATATAAAGGCAGCTAAAGAAAATGGCTTAGTTGCTGTTGGGTGTCGTTTCGACTTTGCCAGAGAAGATGAACTTTCTCAGGCTGATAAGGTAGTCGATGACTTCAGTGAGCTGAAACAGCTTCTGCAGCATATTTAATGGAGAAGACCTGTCCCGTCTTTTGAATGAAAAAAACTGTAAAGCGGTGTCCCGTTGACTTTCAATTTTATGAGGATAATGAAATAGCGCCTGTCCCTCGTTTGGGGGCAGACGCAAATCACCTCAGCAGCTTATAAATCTATCATTCACCAAAAGCTTCCGGCAGCATTTTGAACCCTTCAATTTCTGCATCCTCTTCCACTTCAATCATGATGCAGCGTTTCCCTTTATAGTTGACTTGCCTTACGTACTCCAGGTCTTGGGGACTGATGGATATGTTGGCGATTTTTGTGTTGATTTTGATTGATTTTGATTTGTATTTCGGAACGATGCTGCTCGCTTTAAGCTCATAGCCTTCATCATCCGTGATTTTTTGGAAAGCGCTTTTCACTTTTTCGGAATCGACTTGTTCCCCGCTCTGATTCAACACACGTTCCACGTCTTTATAGTCGAGTTTTGGTGGTGTATCTTCCTCGTTTTCTTCTACAGTACGGTTGATTTCTCCATAGACATTGGCGAGTGTAGAAGGATTGACCTGATCTCCTACAACATCCCTGATGACCTCCTCAAACACCGCTTTGTCTTCTTTCGCTGTCATTATCTCTTCTCCATTCAATACTTCCTCAATAAAGCGGTAGTCAGGCTCGTTGGCTTTGCCTGCCGCATAAAGGACGTGGTTCACATCAGAGGCGCCATCAGTGATGCCGGGGAAAAGAAATCCTGACATCGGGTTTTTGAGATCAATGACTGGATCAACTTCAATTTTGTACTTAAACTCCTTCTCAACGTAGTCGAATTGTATTTCCTTTTTTGGTTCTTCGGTTTTGTTGATGCTGCACAGAATGAATGGGTTGGAGTAAACGGCGTCCCGTCCGCCTTCCTCCGTTTCTTCATTCCGCCTTCTCGTTGGTTTCATGTATTCAGCACGGATGAATGTGATGACGACATCCTTTTCATAAGGATGATCTTTAATGATTTTCTCTGTCATCAACAGCATTTGTTCTTTCCAATCATCTACGTGGCTGCTAAGTAAACCTTTATGTAAAATGAGCTGACTGTGATCTTCCGCTTCACGCACGAATTTCAGTTCAAATAACTTTTCATCGAGCTGGCCTGACAGGGTTTTTTTGAAGTTGTTCATAAAGAGCTCCTGTTGATCTCGATCGAGCATTTCGAACGGCTGGCTCTGGTGGTGGTAAATTTCTGTGCTTTCCTTCATGATATATACGTTAAATATGTTTGAAATCTTGAGCAAATCATTATCCACTTTCAATTGTCTGCGGATACCGGCTATGTCTTTTTTGTCCATCAATCGTCCACTCCTAAGTTCATTCTTCTTTCTATGATTCTTCTATTTTAACATAGGGATGATCGAATCAGGCAGGCGTTAATAGGCAGAGGAAACGAAAGTTTGGCGAGAAGGACACAATTTAGAATTCCTGCTGCTCTTAGCCGCTATTACGTCTGTCAGCATCTATCTCTTTCAAGAATTGGATTATTTAGGCTACATAGCTCTGTTCAGCGGAATCGGTTTCTTGGTTCTTCACTTTATTAGGACATATGAGCAAAAGCGAAATCAGGTGCTGGGACATCCAGACGCCGAATACTATCACTCGATTGACATGGATGGAGATCAATTTCACAGTGGAGAAAGTTTTGGTGATAGCAGTGATGACTAGTTACACCGCTAAATCCATAATCGTGAAGGGAATTCCCTTCACGATAAGGTTTTAAAAAGCTAAAGATGCGCTTACCTTTAGTTATCTTGTTTAGCCGTTTTGGATTTGCGTGCTTTTTTTGCCTCTTCTTTATGAGCCTTATTAGCTGCTGCACTACCGAATTCCTCTGAAAACTCTGTGTCCGCTTTTTTCGGATCGAAACCCTTTTTATTTTTTTGTTCTGCATCGTGTTTCTTAGTTTTCTTCGCCATCAATGACCACCTCCTTACCTTAAGTATGAAGCAACGCAGAAATTCTTATGTATGGGGGGGTACCTTCGAATGTACTGCGAAAAGGGATATTAAAACAGGAGGGAGGATGAAAAAGTCAGGGGTTTTTCACTTCCTCAATGAAGGATTCAATTAAGGTATCTATTGTAATGGATTGAAAATATAGCGAAAAATGTAGCACCAAATGGATAAACAATTCCATGTGTATGCTGAGTTGTTTTCTTGATAAAATGAGTAGGGGTTTGCTTTACGAATGAATCTACAAAAAAGAAAATGGAATGCTATTCAATTCTTAATGAGCAGGATACATAAAGCATTGATCGAGGAGCGGAAACGGAATGAAGTTGTAACGGAAGGTCCTGTAGCTGCCGAAAATCGCTCTACAAGACAATTATATAGAGGCTTTCACTTTTAATAAACGTCATAAAAAAGAGAAGGATTTCTATATATGCGTGACCGAAGAATGGTTGAAGCAGAGTGGGCGGGGGACTTGCAAAGGTTTCGATCGGGTTCATCCTGTTGTTTGTGCTGTTATGGGTGGGTGTTGCTGATTGTCCATGCAGGTCCTTCGTTTTTCTGATCGATGCCATTAATTGAATGGCGATAACATTATTTGGAGGGGGGGCGTATATGTCCACGCGTTTTTTTAATTTGATGGAAGAAAAAACAGGGGTTTGTTTGAATGATGTCCAGAAGCAAGCTGTCCTGCATACGGATGGGCCGTTGCTTTTGCTCGCATCACCTGGCTCTGGTAAAACGACGACCCTGAATATGAAAATCGGCTATCTGTTACTGGAGAAAAAAGTGAAAGCAGACAGAATCATGGCAATCACTTTCAGTAAAGCATCGGCAAATGATATGTCAGAACGGTTCGGTCGTTTCTTTTCCAGCTTAACGGAGGACTATGTTCACTTTTCCACTATCCATAGTTTCGCGTTTAAGGTCGTTCGGGAATCTTTAACGAAAAATGGGCAGCAGTTTCAGCTAATCGAAGGAAACATCAGTGAAGAAGAGTTGAAAAAAGGATGGGACAGCCCCGACATTCCTCTTCATAAAAAGTTCATTTTGAAAAAGATTTATGAGGAAATGAATGGCACACAGATTACTGATGATGAGATGGACGAAATGATGACCTACATCAGTTTTGTGAAGAATCGTATGATCGAGACCGGCGACTTAGGTGATGTCACATCGGACGTATTGAATGCGGCAGCCATCTATCAATCGTATGAGCAGTTTAAGAAAAATCATGATGGGAAGCTGCTTTTGGATTTTGATGATATGCTGACCTATTGTCACCAAATCTTATTGGACGATACCGAGATCTTATCAAAGTATCAACAGCAGTTCGAGTATATTTTGACTGATGAGAGCCAGGACAATTCAATCGTTCAGCATGAGATTGTCGAACTGTTAGCCAAACCACAAAACAATCTATGTGTAGTAGCGGATGATGACCAATCGATTTTCATGTGGAGAGGATCGGATGTCACGAAGCTTCTGCAGTTTGAAAAGACGTATGAGGATGCGACGGTGATGACGATGTCGCAAAACTACCGATCTTCGCAAGAAATCGTTAAAGCGTCTAATCAGTTCATCAAACGGAACAAGAATCGTTATTCGAAAGAAATGTTCACAGAAAACGAGGGGCATAAACAGGTCGAAGTCAAAAACATGAGTAAATACGAGGCACAGTTGAATTATGTCACTGAAGAAATCAAAAAGAGCGGAGGGGCAGAGGAAATCGCTGTCCTTTACCGGAACAACTCTTCAGCGGTCCCGCTTGCCGATAAACTGGACAAAGCCGGAATCGATTTTTATATGAAGGACATTGATGCAAAGTTTTTCAAACACTGGATTGTCGAAGATATGCTGAACTTCATGCGTTTTTCTTACAACGATCGCCGCGTTGATATCTTAGAGAGAATTCATACGAAATTCAATGCCTATATATCAAAGCAGCAGATTTTCTATTTAAAGAAAAAGAAAAACTCCCAAATCTCAGTCTTCGATATTCTGTTGGACAGTACACTGCCTGACTATCAGTACAGGAACATCAAACAGGCGAAGAAGCTTTTCAAGGAACTGAACGTAATGGAGCCTTACAAAGCGATCCGTACCATTCGTGAGAAACTCGGTTATGATCGTGCTATTCAAAAGATGGCTGAGAAATTCGGGTTCAATGTGGAACATCTCATGAGCATTCTTGATACTCTCGAAAAGATTGCAGAAGGACTCGGGTCGCTCAAAGGTTTTGCTGATCGTTTGAAGGAATTAGAGAAATTACTGCAAACATCAAAGTACAACAAAAATAAAAGCGCCCTCACATTGACCACTTTTCACAGTGCCAAAGGGTTGGAGTATGACAAAGTCTATATGATCGATCTCATTAATGGTGTGATCCCATCCAAAGATGATATGGAAACATATCGAAATCAAGATACAGGGCCAATGGAAGAAGCGGTACGCCTTTTCTATGTCGGGATGACGCGGGCAAGAACAAATCTGGAGCTTTTGACTTACAACTATAAAGGAAGCGAACGAGTGACAGAATCGATTTTTGTCATGAATGTGAGAAAAATCATTCAACCGGCTGCTGAAAAATCAAAACGAAGAGGGCATTCTCCTGATCTTTCAGATGAGAACCTCCTGAAACCAGACGACATTGAACTGGGGAGAAAGGTCGTCCATCGAAAATTCGGTCCTGGTATCATCGCAGAGTATAGCGGAGATCAAATAGGTATTCGCTTTGATGAAGTCGGATACAAAGAGCTGCTTTTGGATGTTTGCATTGAAAATGGCTTGCTTCGGAGATCTGAGGAAAAGGTTTAATGTCAGTCTCTCATTGAGACTGAATTTTTCTAGATCCAAAGGATAGGTATGTTACAATATATGGATGGAACACAATGGGAAGTAGAGTTAATCAGGGAAGGTAGGAATATCATTAAGTCCGGAGACAATAGCTTTCCTTACGAGTGGAATCAATTCTATGGGGGTATGAAGAGGTATGCAAGGAAAAGTGATTATTTAGGGAGGCTTTAGAATGAACATACGTAAAAGCAATCCTGTGGAAGAGATATTGAAACAACAATCTGTGTTAATTCTTGATGGGGCCCTGGCTACTGAGCTTGAAACATATGGGTGTGATTTGGACGATCCATTATGGTCAGCGAAAGTTTTGCTGGAACAACCGGAGGTGATCGTCAATGTACATAAAGAATATTTCCAGGCTGGTGCGGATTGTGTCATAACGGCAAGTTACCAGGCTACTGTCGATGGATTTGCTGAAAGAGGTTTGACGGAAGCGCAATCTTTAAAGTTGATCAAGAATACGGTGGAACTTGCTCAACAGGCTAGAGGTGAATATTTGAAAGAAAGAAGTCCTTCACTGAAGAAGTCCAAACCTCTTATTGCCGCATCCGTTGGTCCTTATGGTGCTTATCTTGCTGATGGATCGGAGTATGTGGGACATTATGATGTGACAGATGCACAACTGAGGGATTTTCATCGGCCAAGAATGAAGGCATTGATAGAAGCTGGCGCAGACATTATCGCTTTGGAAACCATTCCGTCGTTCAGGGAAGCTAAAGTTCTCGCTTCGTTGTTGTTGGAGTTTCCAGATGCGTTTGCCTGGTTGTCGTTTACATTGAAAAACGAAAATGAAATCAGTGATGGTACACCACTTCGAGTATGTGGGGGAGAGTTCGACGCTTACGAGCAAGTCGCAGCAATCGGGGTGAACTGTGCTCCTATTGATACTGCCGCTGCTGCTGTTGGGGTGTTAAATAAAAACACGGACAAACCGGTTTTAATTTATCCGAATTCCGGAGAAACCTACAACGCAGGGACAAACACCTGGCATGGGGAAAATCATATAAACGATTTCGATGTGCAATCCGAAAAGTGGAGGAAGCAAGGAGCCTCCATTATCGGCGGGTGTTGCCGGACCACACCTTCCCATATTCGCGCTTTATCCGAAAGGTGGAATTAATTCCAAATGAAAAGTGCCTGGCCCCAACGCTGAAAACCTAGCGACTACGGAGAGCAGGCACTTTTTTAGTTACTGGATATGCTGATCGAAGAACTCCAGCACTTTACGATAGACGAGAATCTCATTCTCTTTTTTCGAGAAGCCGTGACCTTCATCTTCTAAGACGATATACTCCACGTCTCTGCCTTCACCTTTTAAAGCCTCGACGACTTGGTCGGACTCTTTCTTCACTACTCGAGGGTCATTCGCACCCTGGATGACGAGCATTGGTTTCGTCATGAATTCCAAATGGTTGATAGGCGAATCTTGCTCAAGTTTAGCTTTATCCTCGGCAGGGTCTCCGACAAACTGGTCGATGGCTGGTTTCCAGTGTTCTGGGACGGAATCGATGAAACTGAACAGGTTACAAGGACCGAAGATGTCGACGACGGCTTTGAAATATTCGGGGTGGCGGCCATGGAGGAGCAGCGCCATATAGCCACCGTAGCTTCCGCCCATTAATAGAATCTTATCGCGGGTGGCATATCCTTGTTCAATCAACCATTCGAGTCCGGCGATATTATCCAGCCTCGGCGCACCGCCCCAGTCGCGTTCGACCTTCTTCATGAATTCCAATCCATATCCTGTCGAGCCACGGAAGTTCGTAGCAAACAAGCTGTAACCCTGGTGGACGAGGAACAAGAAAAGAGAGCGGAAAGAATCCCTTTCTGCTGCTTGTGGTCCTCCATGGGGCCACAAAATGACGTGGCCATTATCTTTCTCAGGCTTCGGTCGGTACAAAAGCGCTTCAATTGATAAGTCATCAAAAGAGGTGTAGGTCACATATTCAGGGGCAATTAACTCCTCATTTTTCACTCCAGGTACCCCGTAATTCGTCAGAGACTTCCAGACTTGATCATTGAGCTGATATAAGTTGGCGGGGACTGTCGCTGAATCGCCTTGCAGATACAGGTTCCCTGAGTCTGCAAGGATTATCTGATCAATGACGCTGACGGGAGCTTCGAGTTCTTTCAATGATCCATCAGCAATTTTGTAGTTGTATAAATGGTCCGCGACACCTTTTTCACTGACGATGTACAAGGATTTAGTAGATTTGTCGTATTTCATTTTTCCGAACTCCTCTTGGTCGAGTTCGAGGACTTTTTCAAATGAATTCGTATCTAAATCGAACTTGGCCAAATAGGAGAAATCACTTTCATAGTTCGTCAGTAAATAGATTTCATTTTCAGAAACGAATACAGCTTCTGAAACGGTATGTGGAGGCTCCTTTGCAGGTGTCAGTAAAATGTCCTCATCGCCTCTTTTTACATAAGCGAGGCTGTATGTATTCGCAAAAGCTTTCAAGTAAAGGAAACTTTTCTCTTCGGGACTTGTATCTAAAAGGAACGTGGGAGCATCTTCTCCGTGCACGATCACTTCTTCATCTTCTGATGCCAAATCGTAGCAATACCCTTTCATGTACATTTCGTCATCTTTGTTGGAAGTATAGTATAAATGTTGGCCATCTTGAGATAAAAAAGGGAAATCGTGACGTGATCCTTGATTGGCCCTGATCGGTTTGAGTGGTCCCCCTTGAGGAGGGATGGCATAAACCTGCCCATTTTCATCGCCGTCCTCATCCACGACAGCAACAATGAATTTTCCTTTCGGGTCGTAAGCGAGATGCTGACAGCTCTGATTATGAAAGGTGAGTGGATAAGGGAATGTGTTGGGTAAATCCATCGCCCATAAATTGTATTTCCCATTGAAATTAGTACTAAAGACTAATTGGGACTCGTCTGGACTGAGAGCAAACGTTTCAATTCCATAGGTTTGAAAGAACTGTTCGACATCGGGTTGCGGAAAGTTCAACATTATTCTATTCCTCCTGTGTTGATTGATTTTTATGCACCTTTTATACCATTCGATAAATGACTGATTATTCCTTTCTCGTAATCTTTCATTGCTGCTTGGATGGCTTCCACATAAGCTTTGAACTCTTCTGTTTCATTAGAAGAGTCTTTCCTGGATTGGTAGCTGATGTCGCCATCTTTATAAAAGGCTTTTCTTTGTGCTCTTGTAATCTCGATTTGCACACCTTGTCCTGTCTTCGTTTGGTTAACGTAGTTATCGGGGTGATCTCCATCAAGGTTCTCAGGTGCTTCTGCGACGGTGAATCCTTTATTTTCTAAGTGCTGTTTAACGATTTGCTTCAGCTCTTCGTCTAAACCACCGATCATTGTTTTCAGCTTATCTCCGGATGCCCCATGTATCGAAATGTGGAACTTTGCGTCTGCAACCATTTCCAACGCTTGTGGTTCATCGAAACGAGTGGACGTGATATGTAAGTTGCTGAAATTGTTTGAAGTCAACCTTCCTTTAAAGGCATAAAAGGGGTAAGAAGATCCCGCAATCGCCTCCGTAAGGGAAGAGGTTGTTTCTTCTATTCCGCCGCCATGAATGGCACTCACGAGCCAGCGCTCATCACCTGACCTGCTTTTCACAATTTCATAATCCTCACCTTCCTCATATTCGCCAGCAAGCTCATCATATGAGCAAAAACGGTCCGACGAGCAGTCATCTTCACTCCGGCCAGTTTTTTTCTCAATCCTCTCATTTTGGAACCATAATATCGCAACGACTGAGAGGATAATCGCAGCCGTTGTCAGCATAATTCTCATGTTAATTCCAACACCTCTTTCTTCTAAAAGTAACGTATCAATAATATCTCCAGATGGGTACCTTTCTGCTTGATTTTCTCAAATATCCTCCCTTGTATAAAATTTCGAAATGTTTGGCGAGTGGATCGGATCGGCGCATTGATACTTCCGTGTTTTGAAAATAGCCTTGTTAACAAAAAAGTAACTAATCAAAAAGGTAGTTTTGAGCACTTCACCCAAAATTCTAGAACCTGAATATTCCATGAAACTGCCATATGGTTAAATGATGCACTTGTTAAAATTCGGTAACAACATTTAACATAACTTAATAGTAAATACATGAATAATACATCCAATTACACTATTCTCATCGTTCCATATATTCTGCATATACATAAGGGAATAAGGCAAGAAAAAAGGGGGCATTGGTTTGGCTGTTATCAAAGCTCCGAGCAAGCATATCGACATGTTAGCGAGGCTTCTCCGGGCAGAAGCGGTCGGGGAAGGGAAACAAGGAATGCTGCATGTCGGTTCAGTAACGGTGAACCGGGCAAGAGTGGATTGTTCTGATTTTGAAGGCTTACGTACTCTGCCACAGGTGATCAACCAACCGAAAGCATTTGAGGCACTTCAACATGGGATGTATTATCAAAGAGCGAGAGAAAGTGAAAAGCGGTTGGCACGAAGATCAGTCAAGGGGGAACGGAGCTGGCCTGCTGTTTACAGTTTGTGGTACTTCAAGCCAGGGGGCGATTGTCCGCCGACATGGTATGACCAAAGCCTTGTCGGACGTTATAAGTCCCATTGTTTTTATGAACCGATCCAAGGAGAATGTGAAGATATTTACAACACGTTTTAAATATCTGAAAAAAAGGCTGTGACCACCTTTTATAGGAAGATCACAGCCTTTTTATTATTGATAGTTAATGATCGCAGGGGCTGGATCAAGTTTAAGCACTTCTTCCGGGCTCATGACAGGTTCATCTTTATTGTAGAAGATTTTAAAGCCTCCGTACTGGCTGGCTTCGTTACGCACGAACTTTCGGTAAAGGGACATTTTAGTCGCAGAAGGTCCCCAGCCATCGTAATTGAGGGCGACCTCAATATTTCCAGTCGATTGTATGGCTTGTTTATTTGTGACAGCCTCATCCATGAATTGGTGGACAAGGACTATTTTATCTGGAAGGTTATGTTTTTCGACAAGCTTTGATAAGTATTCCACCGCCTTTTGGACTTCTGCACCATCGACTTGTCCAAGATCGACTCCAGGAGTTTCCCCTTCAGAGACATGAAACTCTGTATCGATGGCGAGGTGGACGTAAGGAAGCTTCAGCCACTTTTCAATCAATTTGACTTGGTTAAGGACAGAGTCGGTACCGAGTTGTACATCCAACATAAGCAGGGCGTTGTTTTCTTTGGCTAGTTTTGCGTACTTGTCGATATCATCTTCAGGTGTCATGTGATAGTATTTTCCTTCTGGTCCAGGGTTCCTTTGGGCGACCGTAGTAATTAATTCGATGGTCGGGATGGCAGGGCGGGATGGATCAGCATTGGAATAAGCTTGGGTCTGCTCTTTTAATTTTTCCATCAAAGCGTCAGGCTTCATTTCCCCGAGGATACCCATATTTTCAGAGTTCGGATGCCCATAGTAGGCTACTAGTCTATGATTCTTCAAAGGGCCATCTGTTTGATCATCGGCTCCTTTTACAAGCGTTTGGCCAGCAGGGACCATCCTCTCCCGGTCCCCGCCATGGGCTTCCGCGGACGGCATGTTCTTCTGTTCTTCTTCAGACAATGTCTCCCTCAATTGTTCAGCATCTTCAGAGGGTTCCAAAGCTTTATAAGGTTGCTCATGTTTTTTTTCGGTGGTCTCTTTATTTTGAGCTGAATCTTCTTCCGTGTTTGTTTTCTCTTCTTTTTCATCTTTGTTTGTTGATGAAGTTTCCGTGCAGCCTCCTAAGAAGAGTGTGATAATCACTAGGAGCAGTAGAAGAAATGATTTTTTCATAGTAGGACACTTCCTTATCGAAATTTTTCTATATGCGTTTTGTCGATTCCCCTTCCCATTATCAGGGAAACAATTTTTGAAAGAAATGGGAAAAATTATCGAATGTAGAAGAAGGTTACTGGTTTTTATCGATGAAGTTACATAAAATGGGTATATATTGAAACGAGGAAAAAACTGGGGCAAAAAAGGAATGACTTATCCATTAGGTTGTATTCCTTTTCATAGCATCACAATGTATCAATGACAAATAAGGAGGAATTGGAAATGGAAAATAAATGGCCGGATAATATGCAAGTGGCCCAGGTGCGAATGGCACGTCCTACTGACCAAATAAAAATAGTGGAGAATTTTTATTGTGAGGGTCTGGGTTTGCAAAAAATCGGTTCTTTTCAGGGACACGCAGGATACGAAGGGTTGATGGTAGGTCTTCCAGATTCGAATTATCATTTAGAATTTACCCAACACGAAGATGGGAGCCCTTGTCCTTCTCCAACAAAGGATAACCTGCTTGTGTTTTATCTCCCTAACCGAAAAAACATCCAGGAAATCACACAAAGATTGAAAGCTATGGGTTATGAAACAGTTCCCCCGGAAAACCCATACTGGGAAAAATCCGGGGTTACAATTGAGGATCCTGACGGTTGGAGAATTGTATTAATGAATACTTCAGGCATCTAGGTAGTGAAAGGTATAGGAAGGAGGATGTCCATCTTCTACATGAAAAAATAGTCAGGGAAATTTCACCTTCTAAGGAACTGATTGAGAAGTATTTTGAACTTGATGACTTTGTCCCACATATGACTTTAGGAAAAACTACATATGGTTTAACAAAACAAGAATTAAATGACATGGCAGGGCAAGCGGAAAAAGAATTAGCCCCTTTCCCGTCTTTTGAGGTTGACTTCATAAGAATTTACCTGGAAGAGAAAACGAATAAATATAGAAGATATTTAGATGTACCCCTGGGCGGAAAAAACAGCTGAAAAGAATATAGTAAACTAAAAAACCAAGCTCAGAGCATCATATCTGAGCTTGGTTTTGATTTTAAAGTGGTTAGTTTCCAGATATTTGGTCAAGTTTTGCTTTGTCTTCTCGTAACGCTTTATACAAGGAATACACCATGAGCAGCATGATGAATGAAAATGGAAAGGCTGCTGAGATCAATGCGTTTTGCAAAGCTTGCAGACCTCCGGTATAGAGGAGTACCGCTGCTGTTGCAGATTGGGCAAATCCCCAAGCAAACTTCACAGCTTTCGGTGGATTCAAGGATCCATTCGTTGTCTGCATACCGAGCACAAACGTCGCGGAATCTGCCGATGTAATGAAGAAAGTGGCGATCAACAGCATCGCAATTATTGAAAGAAGCATGCCTAAAGGATACTGATCAAATACCCCGAACAGCATTTGTTCTGGTGGTAAGCTCGCAAGCTCAGCTCCTTCATCTTGTTTGACGATGGCGGAACTACCGAAGGCGGAAAACCACAGGAAGCTTACGGCTGAAGGAACCAGAAGTACCCCTGATAGAAATTCCCGGATGGTGCGTCCTTTGGAAACTCGGGCGATAAAGATTCCTACAAAAGGAGACCAGGCGATCCACCAGGCCCAGAAAAACACGGTCCAGTTTTTTATCCATGTTTGTTGTTCTTCATTATTCGGTGCGACCCTCAAGCTTTCTTTGGGTAAGGTGTACAGGTAAGCTCCCAGAGAATCGATGAGCATATTCATGATGTAAAGGGTCGGGCCGATCACAAGCATAATAGTGAAAAGCGTAACAGCCAGTCCCATATTGGCATTACTTAAGTATTTGATCCCTTTGCTCAAACCGGTGTAGGCAGAAATCATGAACAGGACAGTGACGATGATAATAATGATCAACTGCACCCAAAATCCCTTATCTATGTTGGTGAGGTAAGTGATTCCGCCATTGATTTGGGCTGCCCCGAATCCAAGGGTTGTGGCGACACCGACGATGGTTGCGAAGACAGCAATGACATCTACCAAAGTGCCCCATGGGCCTTTCATTTTATTTCCGAAGATAGGTTCCAGCGTTGCACTGATTAAACCTGGAGCACCACGGCGGAATTTGAAGTAAGCGAGCACAAGTGCGACGATTGCGTATATTCCCCAGGCGTGGATGCCGTAATGGAAAAAAGTGATTCTCATTGCGTCGGCAAGCGCTTCTGGTGTTCCAGGTTCAGCGAGAGGAGGGTTGGAGATGTATTGCTGAATCGGAGCGGCTGCCCCATAAAAAACCAGCCCGATTCCCATTCCCGCGCTGAATAACATAGCAAACCAGGTGGAATAGCTGTAGTCAGGCTTATCCTCCGGCTGGCCTAATTTCATTTTTCCATATGGACTGAAAATCATATAAATACAAAATACGACGAAAAGGGTAACTATCAATAAATAATACCAACCGAAATGTACGGAAATATAAGATTGGATGTTCATCGTGATTTTTTCTAGATTCTTGGGAGCGATGGACCCCCAACTTACTGAAAATAGTGTAATGGCGAGTGTGATCCAAAATACCGAAGTGACTTTCTTCATTGTCTTCTCCTTTCATGTTTTAGGGGTGAGTAAAATTGACTACTGTAATAGCCAATACCCATCCAGGCTTTTTATAAACAATAAGGGGAAAAATGACGAAACTTGTAGTTTGGATTAATAATCAATATTATCGGCTTACTTTCTTTTGACTCAGCATGATTTATGTAGGCGTATCAGCTCGATTCACTTATAGTATCGCTCAATATTATGAAGGTGTCGGATAGTGTACCAGGTTTCGTTATGAGGACTTTTCACCCGGAATATTGAATAAAACCACGCACAAAGGGTAATGAAAATACAGGAAGCATTATTGCAAAGTGGAGGGAGAACGAAATGCAGAAGATGAACAGAGGAATTTTGACAGCTATTTCTTCAATCGGGATCGCCCAGGCATTGAAGATTCTTACACATAAAAAATTGACGGGAGATTGGGATGTCAAGCAGGTGGCGAGCACAGGTGGTATGCCGAGTTCACATTCAGCGGGCGTGTCAGCACTGGCTACTTATTTAGCAGCGAATAAAGGATCACGTCATCCTGAAACAGCATTAGCCACCATTTTTGGTGTGATCGTCATGTATGATGCACAGGGCATCCGCCGTCATACTGGTGAAATCGCCCAGTTGGTCAATGATTTGGAGGATAACTTTGCGGCTATTTCTGGTGATTTTCCGAGTTTTGAATTCGTTGAGCGGGAAAAAGAATTGAAGGTGCTTTTAGGTCATCAACCGATCGAGGTTCTCGGCGGAGCGGTTTTAGGGATAGGTTTAGGCTTTCTTTCAGCCAAGCTTGAGAATAAGTGATTTTTTTCGGCTATTGGTATAAATAATAGCCAGAGAGAGAGCTTATGTCTAGGAGGTGCTGGATGTGACAAAACCGAATGATACTGGTCTTAACGTGAAGAATGATAAGATTGCAAGCTCAGGAACGAATATTGACGAGGTGAAACGTCGAAATGCCCAGTCAGGGTTGTCGTACAATCAAGTGAAAGAACATTTGGCAAAAACCGTTCAGAATGAAGAAAAACAAGACTAAAGGTATAAAGGCCTGTCCATTGCGTTATAACAATGGGCAGGCTTTTTTGTCGTTAGAATCATTTCAAAGATATCCTCGCGCTCTCTGAGGTTCATCAAGGTGGTCGTCACTTTTGTTTTAGTTTTCTTCTTGAAGAGTGTTTTTTGAATCTTGTGCTTCTCTTCCAATTAGATTTGACATCTAAGCTCAGTACGTTAACATTAACATTGTTCGAAAAAAATTTAACGTTTTTAACAAATTTGTTTTAAGGGAGCGGATTTATGGTTGAATCGCACGATCAAAGGTTAATTTGATCTTTACATATGCGTCGAGTCCGGCGTATAAATCGGAGGATTCAGTTAAAAAATATTTTATAGTGGAGGTTTATGATGATTTTCAAAAAGAGTTTCGGTTTTCTATTAATAGGTTTTATTACACTTACCATCTTAGCCGCTTGTGGCAGCAGTGATGGTGAAGAACAAGCTGGGGGTACAGAAGAAGAGGGTCAGGAAAAAGGAACAATTAAAATGGGGCAAATCAACTGGGCGGAAAATATCGCCGTTACAAATATGTGGAAAGTCATTCTTGAAGAAAAAGGGTACAATGTCGAATTGAACCGTGTAGACATGGGGATGACGATGAGTGCTTTGGCGAGTGGCGAACTTGATACGAGTCTGGAGGTATGGTTGCCAGTCCAAGACGCTAACTATTATGAAAAATATAAAGATGAACTCAATTTCTCCGAAGAAGTCTGGTATGAGAATGCAAAAGTCGGCTTAGTTGTACCGGCGTATATGGAAGATATCAATAGTATTGAAGATTTGAAGGAAAACAAAGAATTATTCGAGGGACAAATTACTGGTTTCGATCCAGGTGCAGGGACAATGGAAGTTACTGAAGAAATGATCAAGGAGTATAACCTTGACTATGAATTGGTCGGAAGTTCTGAACCAGCGATGCTGACAGCTATCGGGGAAGCGATCAAGAAGGAAGAACCGATCGTAGCACCACTGTGGAGCCCTCACCGTATATTTTCTCAATACGACTTGAAATATCTTGAAGATCCAAAAGAAACCTTTGGCGGCACTGAAAAAATTCACCATGCGACGCGCCATGGTTTTGCGGAAGATTTTGAAGAAGTCGATAAATGGCTGAAGGAATGGAAGATGGACGATGACTCTATCGGACAACTGATGACCTATGTAAATGACGCCGAGGAACCGATTGACGGTGCTGAAAAATGGGTGGAAGAAAATCAAGATTTAATTGACGAATGGATTAAATAATGAATGGACAGATGGAGCTGACTAATAGGTCGGCTCCATTTTTGCGTACTTCTGACAGATCACGAGAGAAATTGGTTTGAATAGGACAAACGACGGCAATAATCCTGTTTTTTATGGAAAGAATAAGCACATAACCAGCAAGATTTTTTGACGCTTGGGATAAATCATACAGGATGGCACAAGAATTGAGATATGATATGGTGAAATGAATAAGTCAGAATTCACAAAGGAGATCAAATGACACAAAATAAAGCAGGATGGAATTTTGATAATAGTTATAAACAGTTGCCTGAAATTTTTTATACCGAAACCGAACCGACGCCAGTAGACGATCCGGAGCTGGTAGTTTTCAACGAGTCTTTAGCTGAGGAGCTCGGATTTGAAATTAAAGAAAAAGCCAGTGTTTTTTCAGGAAACCATGTACCAGAAGGGGCGGCGCCGATCGCTCAGGCTTATGCGGGCCATCAGTTCGGACATTTCACCATGTTAGGGGATGGACGAGCTGTACTGCTTGGAGAACACATTCCTTCCTCTGGTAAACGGTTTGATATTCAGTTGAAAGGATCAGGGCTTACTCCTTTTTCCCGTGGTGGTGATGGAAGGGCGACCCTTGGCCCGATGATGCGTGAATACATCATCAGTGAAGCAATGCACGGACTTGGAATTCCCACGAACCGCAGCCTTGCGGTGGTCAAGACAGGAGATTCTGTTTTACGCGAAACCGAACTCCCTGGGGCGATTTTGACGCGTGTTGCTCTCAGTCATCTGCGAATCGGAACTTTTGAGTATGCGGCGAAGTGGGGGACGATAGAGGATAGACGTGCATTGGCTGATTACACCATTCAACGCCATTACCCTGAGATTGAGGAAGATGAGAACAAATATCTGTCTCTTTTTGAAAAAGTAATTGAACAGCAAGCCTCATTGATCGCCAAATGGCTGCTGGTCGGTTTTATTCATGGGGTGATGAACACGGACAACATGACCATAAGCGGTGAAACCATCGACTATGGTCCATGCGCTTTTATGGATGAATATGATCGAAAAACCGTTTTCAGTTCGATCGATACCCAAGGCCGCTATGCCTACTTGAATCAGCCGCCGATCGGTCAATGGAATCTTGCGCGCTTTGCAGAGACCTTGCTGCCGTTTTTCCATGAAAACCAAGAGCAGGCGGTGGAGCTTGCGCAAGAGGCTCATGCGAAATTTGATAAGTTGTATCACAGTCACTGGCTTGAAGGCATGAGGTCTAAACTTGGCCTGTTGAACAAAGAAGCACAGGATGAACCGCTGATTGAAGACCTTCTTGAAATCATGGAGAAAAACAACGCCGATTATACAAATACATTCCGCGCGTTGACGATGGACCAACCGGAAAAGACAGGGATGCAGCATGTAACTGCATTTGTGAATTGGTATGAGCAGTGGAAGAATAGGTTAGCCAGACAGGAAGAATCAGAGAAGGCACCTTATGAACGGATGAAGGTGTCGAATCCGGCCGTTATTCCTCGTAATCACCGCGTTGAAGAGGCCATTGATGCCGCGGTTGATAAAGGCGATTACGGTGTAGCTAAACGCTTAGTCCATGTACTTACTGACCCTTATGCGTATTCGACTGAACAAGAGGAGTATGCCAAGCTCCCTGAGCAGAGAGATCGTCCTTATCGAACGTTTTGCGGGACTTGATGATTGAATGAAGAAGCTGGATTCTCAGTCGGAATCCAGCTTCTTTCAAATTTTTTTAAACCTCAGTCCACGTTCTGGATAACTGTAATTGGTACTTTGAAAATGTTTTAAAATACCTGATTCTATCTCTTTCTATGATTGGCTGGAAAGCTTGCAACTTAGAAATGACCGGTCGAAAATCAAAATCAAAAATGCACCATCCCATTACAAGGATAGTGCATTTTTGATTTTCCATAATATGGATTACCAGAGGAGTATAAGGAATAAAAAATCAACTTCTTGATTGGCGTAAAAATCTTGGATAGGCAAAGTAGGCGATCAGCCCTCCTATGGCTCCTGCTGCAAAGAGAAAC
Source organism: Halobacillus sp. H74 (assembly GCF_052246715.1). Taxonomy (NCBI): domain Bacteria; kingdom Bacillati; phylum Bacillota; class Bacilli; order Caryophanales; family Bacillaceae; genus Halobacillus; species Halobacillus sp. H74. The sequence goes on from NZ_JBQQCI010000003.1 coordinate 350,784, forward strand.
AAGCTGTGGAGCCAAATGTCACCTATTACTCCATCTTCTAAAAGAATTTCTTTATATCCATCTAAAGCCCAGTATTGCGGAAGCGCTTTGCTCAGGTTTTGGACGAGGTCTGGCATGATTTCAATTGGCATCCAAAGCCCGCCTAACAGGGCCCCTCCTAAAGCGATGACTTGCGTAAGTGCGATTCCCATGTTTTCTGTTTTGACAAGGACGGCCATGGCCATCCCCCACCCCGTTACAATGAAAGCTAACATGAGTGATAATAGGGTGAGGGCTAAAGGGTCACCCATTGGAAGATCATATACGAGGATTCCAAAACCAAATAGAACCGTAATCTGAATCAACACGATGATCATGAATGGCAGCCATTTCCCCAGGAAGTAATTTTTAATTGGAACAGGGGTGCTGGCTATACGTGCGACCATCCCTCGTTCACGGTCTTTCACAAAGGCGATGACCATCGAAATCATAATGAAGAAAGCGAACATGATCGTATACCCGGGTATGATTTGAGTGACGATTTCCTGTTGGCTGGTACTCTCATCCCCAGAAAAAACCGTAACAAAACCTACAATGAAAACGATCGGCAATACAAAGGTCCAAAACCATAACCCTTTATCCTGTATATTCTTTTTCAATTCTGTCCGTGCAATCGCCCACATAAACGATTCCTCCTCTTTAAGCGTCGCGAAGCTGTGTTCCAGTCAGTTTAAAGAATATATCTTCAAGTCTAGGGTGGTAAAGTTCCAGCCTGCGCGGTTCTTTCCCATTTTCCCTTAGCATCACTATTACTTCTTCCAAAGTTATTAGCGGCTCCTGACTGTCGATGACATATCCGGTCCCTTTTTTCTCAAGGTTTCCAAAAGGGGAGAGCATTTCTTCCTGAATCTCATCTCCGGAAATAAACAAAGATGGCTTAGCGTAGCGTGCTAATAAATCATTCATTTCACCGAATTCCATCAACTGACCTTTATCGATCAGACCGATATGGTCGCATAATAATTCTACTTCTTCCATGTAGTGACTGGAATAGATGATGGTGCTTCCTGCGGCCTTCAGTTGTTTGATGATCGTAAAAATCGAATTTCTGGACTGAGGGTCGATACCGACTGTCGGTTCATCCATGATAATGACCCCAGGTTCGTGGAGCAATGCACAGCCGATATTCAATCGACGCTTCATTCCCCCTGAGAATGTGGAGACCTTATCCTTGCTGCGTTCAAGTAAACCGATCTGGTCCAGGACTTGCTCTATCCGCTTTTCCAAGTGCCTTCCTGAGAGACCATACAACTTGCCGAAAAAAATCAGATTGTCCCTTGCCGTTAATGTGTCCTCCAGGCAAATTTCTTGGGGGACATAGCCGAGCTGTTTTTTAATAGACATACGATCTTTTGAAACAGATCGCTCGTTAACGAGAATATCACCATCGAACTCGAGGAGGATCCCGGATAAAATCTTCATAAGCGTAGATTTTCCTGCACCATTCGGGCCGACCAGACCAAAACAAGTCCCTTCTGCGATGCTTAAGCTGATATCCACCAGCGCTCGGGTCGAGCCATACCTTTTACTAACCTTGTTTACCTCGATCATCAGACAAACTCTCCCTTCTTTTCCTTCTGCCAGTTTATGTGCTTTTAATTCTTTTACGCGTAGGAAAATTTAAAGTTTCAGATTTTTAAAAATGTTTTTGATCGGTGTGAAAAATGAGGGCTCATCATTCTTCCATGGGAAATGATATACTGAGAGAAAGTGCGTCCTTCTGTATATTGAGAATTAATGGAGATGGTGTTCCTTGATGAATGATCGACAAACGGAATTATTACATAAGCTCCTCGTTCATAAAGATGAGGTTTTTCGTGTACAATCGTTAGCTGATGAACTGGAATGTTCTGAAAAAACGTTGAGAAATGATTTGAAGTTGCTCGAACAATTTTTACAAACAGAATCGGCGGCTTACCTTGTTCGGAAGCCAGGGATTGGTATCAGCCTGGTTGCCCCGGAAGAAGAGAAGGCGAAGTTATTCAACCGGCTTTATCAAACAGAAAAGAAAACTGATCAGGACCGGAAACTAGAATTAGCCTACCGAATGCTCGTAGAGGAAAAAGCATTTTCTCTTAATGAATTGGCAGCGGATTATTACACAACTATACCTATGATCAAAAATGATTTGGATGTGATCAGACAGTGGCTTGAAAGTTATCACCTTCAAATTATATCGAAACAACGATTGGGCAGTAAGATCACAGGAGAAGAGCTGGATAAGCGGAATGCTTTAGCCCATTTGTCGGAGCTTGTGGATTCCCGGGCGGATTCCAATCAGAGTGTGATTCAATTATTTCCAGGCTATGAGGTGGATATCGTCAGTCAATTGGTCAGACAGCTTGAGCAGCGTTTTTCTTTCCATTTTGCCGAGGGGGAAAAGGAAAGCCTTGTGATTCATGCATTGGTAATGATTAAACGGACGAGACAGAATTCCTTGATTTCTATTAAAGATGATGAAAAAGCGTCTGTACATCAAACACAAGAATACGAAATGGCGGAGTGGTTCTTTCATAGACTGGGAGAAGTATTGCGGATAAAGTTTCCAATAGAAGAGCAGGTGTACTTTACTTGGCATCTGATCAGTTGTAAAAGTCCTGAATGGTCAGCCTCTTCCACGGACCCATTTGTAAGTGAGGTCATAGACCAGCTGACATTTCAAATGCAGATTATGACAATGAAAAATTTCAGAGATGATCGGGTGCTGATGGATGGTCTTCAAATCCATTTAGCCTCCACCATTCATCGTGTGCGATACGGGCTGACGATTCGTAATCCGATGCTCTCCCAAATTAAGAAGATGTACCCTTATATGTTCAGTATGGTCGTGATGGGGCTAGAAGAAGTAAAACGTAAGTATGAGCTTGCAATCCCGGAAGACGAAGCAGCTTACTTAGTGTTGCATTTTCAGGCTGCTGTGGAAAGGTTGGAAAAACGGAGAAATCGGATGAAGCATGTATTGATTGTGTGTGAATTAGGCATCGGGATGTCTCATCTTCTTCAAGCTAAGCTGGAGCAAACATATAAAGGTTTAGACATAGTGGGTTGTGTGGCTGAACGGAATGTAGATTCCACTCTCAAGCAAAGTCACGTTGATTTCATTATTTCAACTAAGCCGTTGCAAGTAACGGATCCCCCTCATATCGTGATTTCCCCTTTGCTGGAAGCTGAGGATAAAAAGCAGTTGGATCGCTTTTTACAATCTATGGACGAAAACGGAAATAAAGGATTTAACATGCGTTCCCTCATCGAATACATCCATGAAGATTTCTGCATTCTGAAAGCCCCTTTTGAACATCGTTTCAAAGTGATAGAAGGCTTGGCAGACGTTTTGTCAGAAAAAGGCAGAGTAAAGCCGACTTTCGGCCACCGCACCTTATTAAGGGAACGATCTTCCGCTACGGCCATAGGGGGCGGTATTGCCATTCCTCACGCTCCTTCTGAAGAGGTTCATCAAACTACGATCGCAATCGTTACTTTAGATGAACCATTGGTATGGGGAGATGAAAAAGTGACGGTCGTGTTTATGTTAGCGATTGCTCCTAATGATCAGAAAAGAACACGCCCACTTATGCAGGCCATATCAAAGATCAGCGAACACCCTGAGCTAGTGGAAAAAATCAGGCGGGCGGATAATTTTTCCGAAATGAAACAGGTGCTGTTGAAATAATTCATTTTTACCACAGCTGCGGTAAAAATGAATTATTTTTTGTGAGGAAAAATGACTTATGCTTAAGATAGATCAATTATGAGGAGGGAACGTGATGAAGATATTAGCTGTGACCGCTTGCCCTGTCGGTATTGCCCATACCTATATGGCTGCTGAGAATTTGCAAAAAGCAGGAGACGAGATGGGAGTAAAGATGAAAGTGGAAACACAAGGCTCGATCGGCGTGGAAAATGAATTGACTGAAAAAGATATTGCCGAAGCCGACGGGATTATTATTGCAAGTGATAAAGAAGTTTCAAAAGAGAGATTTGGCGGGAAGAAGTTGTTAGTTGTCGGCGTGCAGGAAGGTATCCGTGAGCCGGAGAAATTGATCCAAAAAATCATCGACAATGATGTATCCGTTTACAAAGGGGATATGCCCTCAGCTGAAACTGTAAAACAAAAGAAAAAGGAGAAGGAAAACCCGATTTACCGTCACTTGATGAATGGTGTTTCTTACATGATTCCATTTATCGTAGTAGGGGGCCTGCTGATTGCAATCTCATTAGCTCTTGGAGGAAACCAGACCGCAGAGGGGATTCAAATTCCTGATGATTCTTTCTGGAAACAGATTGAAAGCCTGGGAGCTGCCTCCTTCAGTTTTATGGTTCCGATCTTAGCAGGATTCATCGCTTACAGTATTGCTGACCGGCCAGGATTAGCCCCTGGGATCATCGGCGGCTATATCGCAGCTGATGGAAGTTTTTACGGAAGTGAAGCTGGAGCAGGATTCATCGGCGGTATTATTGCTGGTTTCTTAGCAGGATATGTGGTCCTTGCCATTAAAAAGATTAAAGTACCGAAAGCCATTCAACCCGTGATGCCGATTATTTTCATTCCGATTATAGGTTCATTGATTGTCGGTCTCGCTTTTATATTTGTCATTGGTGCGCCTGTGGCAGGAATTTTCGAAGGATTGACAGCATGGTTGGAAGGCATGCAAGGGACGAGTGCCGTCTTACTTGCCCTTATTCTAGGTGGAATGATTGCTATTGATATGGGAGGACCTTTCAATAAGGTAGCATTCTTATTCGGTGCAGCTATGATCGCTGAAGGCAACTATGAAATCATGGGCGCTATTGCCGTAGCGATTTGTATTCCTCCAATAGGAATGGGGCTTGCAACATTCATTAACAAAAAGAAATATCACCAAGCGGAGCGGGAAACAGGAAAAGCATCGTTCACAATGGGCTTGTTCGGGATAACGGAAGGTGCGATTCCATTTGCTGCCCAAGATCCACTGCGAGTGATACCGAGTATTGTGGTCGGTTCGATGACTGGTGCAGTAGTCGCTATGTTAAGTAGTGTTGGAGACAGGGTTGCCCATGGTGGACCGATCGTTGCTGTTTTAGGAGCGGTGGATAATGTTTTCATGTTCTTTGTTGCAGCTGCGATTGGTGTGGTCGTTACTGCTTTCATGGTTAACCTTCTGAAAAAAGATGTAGCAGCAGTTGAGAGCATACCGGGAGATAACGGGATCGAGGAAACAAAAGAACCAGAAGAAGAAGAAAAAAAGGCAGAAGCATCTCAAACACAACCCAAAAAAATTTCAAAATTGACGGATATTACCACGCCGGAACTAATCAATATTGATCTGGCAGGGGCGACACGTGATGACGTCATAGATGAATTGATTCAAACTCTGGATCACAATGAAATCTTAGTTTCACAAACTGATTTCAAAAAAGCGATCATCAACCGGGAAAACCAAAGCACGACAGGACTCGGGATGAACATCGCAATACCGCACGGTAAATCATCTGCTGTGAAAAATCCAGCCGTCGTTTTTGGCATGAAGCGGGACGGAGTAGATTGGAACAGTATGGATGGCACAGATGCGAAACTTATTTTCATGATTGCCGTTCCAGAAAACCGGCAGGGAGATGACCATTTGAAAATCTTACAAATGTTGTCCCGGCAACTTATGGATGAACAGTTCAGAGAAGAGCTATTGAATGTACAGACGAAAGAAGAAGCCTATGAACTATTACAAAAAGTGAAATGAAGGACTGACTAGTGATACCTGCTTTCCCCTGCTAACTGAAGGGGAAGCAGGTATTTTCATTAGAGCGGATAAAATGGATAAATACCCCACCTCAGGTCATCCAATTTCTGGATGACCTGAGGAAAAGCAGTTTACCCATCTATATTTTGACAATCGGTTTCCTGGTTTTTATAATGGAAATAACAAATAGTATGTGTAGCAACTATTTCTTCATACCGAAAGAAGGTATCTAATGAATTTGAGCTTTCAAGATTATATAAGTATTAAACTTCACAAGACCGATTTGAAGTTGACGGGTTACATCAAGTCCCAGTTAGAACCTTATAACCTTGCACCAGAGCAGAACCTCATTATGATGCTGCTTTGGGAGAAAGACGGGATGACCCAAAATCAGCTCGCAGAAAAATTAGCCAAAGATAAAACAAACATTGCACGTATGGCTTCCAACCTCGAGAAGAAAGGCTTTATCAAACGTTGTTTTTGCCCGAATGACCGACGGGCATTGGAACTTTATTTGACTGAGGGCGGCAGGGAGTTGAAAGAAAAAGTCGTGCCTGTAGCAGAAAGATTCAATGATGTAGTGACAGAAGGAATTTCTGAGGAAGAGTTACAAGAATTGGACCGGCTTCTTACAAAAATGGAGCAGAATATTGGTGGATGAGTGGTTGCAGCAGCTAATCTCTCTGAAAGGATGATAGAAATGACGGAAAGATATCTTAGAGAGGTGAAAGATCATTGGTATGTGAAATACAACGAGATGGGTTTCCCGGCAATTCAGAAGGGCTGGGTATTGCCAGCGGATCGCTGGAAAGAATTCGATCCATTCATCCTGATGGCGGAGGACTGGTTTAAAAAAGGAACGTTCCCGGACCACCCGCACCGTGGTTTTCAGACAGTCACTTATGTGGTCGATGGGCGCTTGGAACACATTGATAATGGTGGCGGGCGCGATATTCTCGAGCCAGGTGATGTCCAGTACATGAACGCCGGATGGGCTGCCCGTCATGCTGAAGATGGGGTAGAGAACGACGTTGCTCACACGTTGCAATTGTGGTTGAATCTTCCTGAAGATAAGAAAAAATCCGAAACGATTTATCAGAATGTATATGGGGAAGATGCTCCTGTTGTACCTTTCGAAGGTGGATCTGTGAAAGTTTTCTCTGGAAAAGTGGCTGGCGCAGAAGGGCCCTTGGATTCAATCGTGCCCATTACATTAAGCGAAGTCACTTTATCTGAACAGGCCGAGTGCACACTTGATTTGCCCGAAAATCATAACGCCTTTTTATATGTATTGGCAGGAGATGTAGATGCCGGGGCGAATAATGTCAATCTGAAAAAGCATGGCGTTGGGACTCTGACGTTTAATGAAGAAGGAAAAGGGAAGAGCGAACTTCAGCTTAAGTCCCACAAACGGCGCACGAAAGTGTTGGTGTATTCTGGAGCGCCGATCAGAGAAGAGATCGTGCCACATGGTCCGTTTGTAATGAATTCGATGGAAGAGATCAAACAGGCATATGATGATTTTCGCAGCGGGAAGTTTGGCCCGCCGGCGTTATAAATAGTTCGATGAGAAAGACTCCTTAAAATTCGGGAGTCTTTTTTTAGTTGATTGGGTCATTTGTAAAAATAATAGTTAAATGTATTATGTAATTCTAGACTTGACATTAGCCGATAAGTGGGCATCACGTCTTTTTATATTTTCACCTTTTCATAAGTCGACATGGTAGGATGAATAGAAAGAGGTACAGCCAAGTAAATAAATGTGACACTCTTTATTAAAGGAGGAGCTGGATATGTATTTTAAAGAAATTGAAAACTTCACTGCGTTTACGGAGTTGTCCCAACGCTGCTATCCAGGAATGGGGTTGGATACGAAGGAAGAAAAAGATCGCTATATGAAGCATCGCGAAAAAATGGCCCAAGAAAATACGATTCGTCACATCGGGTTATATGATGAAGAGAATTTAATTGGTGCGTTTATCGAGTATGACCATCAGATGAACGTACACGGTGCATCTGTCCAAGCAGCTGGTATAGGTACAGTGGCAGTCGACTTACCTTATAAAAAACAGGGCCATGCAAAGCGGATTGTGAAGAAGTTTTTACAGGATGCGAGAAAAAATGGGTTTGTGATTGCACATCTATACCCTTTTCAACCTACCTTTTACAAAAAGATGGGATTCGGATTAGGCCCCAGCTTAGCAACGTATCAGTTCCGGCCAGTGCAGCTTCCAATCTTTGAGGGGGCACTTCCAGTCGAGACTTTGAGTGATGCGAATAAAACCGAAGTTCGGAATTGTTACCAACGGTGGGCAAGAAAGACTCATGGAGCTACAGATATCGAGGAATACGGATTTTCCTTTTTGGAAAAAGAAAATTTGCATACATTTGGGGTGAGGAAGGAGGGCGGTCTTGAAGGTTATGTAACATGTGAATTCAAGGGAGGAAAACACTTTTTGGAAAACGATTTATATATAAAGAACTTTTTTCATACTTCACGAGAAGCGTATCAAGCTTTGATCCAATTTCTACATAATCAAAAGGACCAAGTACGTACCATCCACTTTCCGACGTTTGATAAGGAATTCTCGTATTTACTGAATGACCCAGTTCATACAGATGAGAATTTGATTTTTGGGATCTATCATAAGACGAGTGTACAAGGAAAGGGACTAATGTATCGGATTTTAGATATGGACGGGTTTATCGAAAAGACCAACCCTAATCGTTTTGGGGAGGAGACTGTACGGGTGGGTTGGAAAGTGGCAGACACTTTATTAGAAGAAACTTATGACAGAGTGTGGCAGTTTACAAAAGGAGAGGCTTCTTTGACAGACGATCCTGCTGAAGTTACGGTGACGATTGATATTGGAAACTTCTCATCTCTAATGATGGGTTGTGTCACATTGGAGGGTTTGTTGATCAGCAGGGCGGCGAGTGTTGAGGGTGAGGAGGAAAAGGTGCTGAACCTTTTTCAAGGCCATCAAACGCCGCAGTGTTGGACGTTTTTTTAATCACTTACATTTAAAAAAATAATCACAAAGCTTGACTGAAGTATTTTCGGTCAAGCTTTTTTTCAGTTTAAGAAATAAATAATGTTGAAATTCATCTAACCAAACTCTGGAGAGACTAATTGAGGTCAAAGTGTTTTTGCTCTTATTTTTTAGATTTGGGTTGAGGATTTGTTTTTGAAGAAAAGAAACAGTTTCCAGATTTCCATTGATGAAACTCTGTTGTATAGAGTGATGGTTATCGTAAAAGATAAGCATTGGAAGGAGGTGTGATTAATATGGAGCACATCAAACTGTTGGCCATCAAATTTTTTGTGACATTGGCCTTCCTTTATATTGTCTTAGGTGCCGGGTATGATATGGCGTTCGGAAACGTCTTTTTGATTACAATGGTTGTCAGTCTCCTCTCATATGTGGTGGGGGATATGATCATCATGCCGAGAACGAACAATACGATTGCAACAATTTCAGATTTTGTTCTGGCTTTTGTCATCATTTACTTCATGAGTGATGCATTGACTGTTGGAGGGGACTTGTTTACGGCGTCCTTAATATCTTCAGTAGGTTTAGCGGTTTTTGAGTATATGTTCCACAAATATGTAAGAAGCGAGTTAGAGGAAGACACAGGGGCAAATGAAGTGGAGACAAATGTAGCGCAGCTGCGCGCGGAGGCTTCGGAAGAATTAACGCCGTATCCTGAAGACGACGAGTAATAAGTGTAAGTTGATTATTCGAATGTTACTTTCGCGCTTATTGACTGCTACCCTTTTCAATAGGACTGCAAAAAATACTGAATGATGTTGACAGATGATGATCAGGCAGATATAATGGGAGTTAATTATTCTTGTTCGTTTACGAATGAAAGCTAAAGTAACTTGAAAGTCACTTTCGTCTGAATGAATTCGCAGAGCAATAATAGTAATACAATGTGGATGACACATCCACGCAGGAGGTAACAACATGTTACAAGGTACAGTTAAATGGTTCAACGCAGAAAAAGGTTTCGGTTTTATTGAAGTAGAAGGTCAAGACGATGTATTCGTTCATTTCTCTGCTATTCAAGGCGAAGGCTTCAAGACTCTAGAAGAAAACGAAACAGTTTCTTTTGAAATTGTTGAAGGCGACCGTGGCCCACAAGCTGCTAACGTCCAAAGATAAGTAAGAGGAAAGAGGCTTCCGATTAATCGGAAGCCTCTTTTTTTTGCAATCTGAAAAAATATAAAATTACATCCATTGAATATCTTGGGCTGCTTTGGCTCACTCCAAGTAGGAGCGTTCTTTTAATTTTTGTATAGCTAACTTCATCTGTTCCTTTCTATGGGAAGTAAACACTGCCAAGTTTAAAACTGGAGGGTAAAAACATGTTGCTTGGTCGCTCTTGTTCCCGATCAGTTAGATCATACGTTTTTCTTTTGATCAGATTCCACTTCCTGCAGCACTCAAGAAATAAAATAACGTATTCATAAAAAAATTTCAGGGACCGCTTGACGGAATGGGCAGATCGGGTTATAATTAAAATTAATTATTCTTGTTCGTTTACGAGTGAAAGCTAAAGTAACTAGAAAGTCACTTTCGTCTTGAATGAATATGCAGAGCAAAAATAGTAATACATTGTGGAATAGTTCCACGCAGGAGGCAACACATATGGTACAAGGTACAGTTAAATGGTTCAACGCAGAAAAAGGTTTCGGTTTTATTGAAGTAGAAGGTCAAGACGATGTATTCGTTCATTTCTCTGCTATTCAAGGTGAAGGTTTCAAAACTCTAGAAGAGAACGAAACTGTTTCTTTCGAAATCGAAGAAGGCAGCCGTGGCCCACAAGCCGCTAACGTTCAAAAATAAGTAACATAAAAAAGACTTCCGGTATTCCGGAAGTCTTTTTTTGTTGTCTTAGGAAATCGTAAAATCTGCTTGTGCTTACAGAGCCTAGACACTTAACAAGTCAATCAACGATGTGAAGAAAACTCCACGTACGTTGTTTGTCTTGTGCTTGTCGTGTCTCCCCGGACGCTTCCACTTTTAATTTCACACCCAAGTGTAATCTTTCCCCCAGCTTTCCTGCGCTAGCTGGCGGATGTTCTCTACGATCGAGTGTTCCACTGCATAGGCCTCTCCCTGTTCGTAAGGATTGTAGTGGAAGGCGTAGAGGCGGGAGACGAATTCGTGGAAAGGGAGGGAACTTTCGCCTTCTGCTTCGCCATATCCGCCTACGCTTGGTTCAATGTTCTGTCCCCAGTTTTGTGAGCCGTCGTTGTTCGGATTGTAAAAATAAATCCGTTCTACGCCGTTTGGATCCTTGCCGATTTTTGTAATGGAAACGGCGTGCAGGCCAAGAAGTTTGCCGTGGACGTTCGTAATGAAAATTCCGACAGGATTAGGGTAAATCAATTCATAGTCATCGTTATATTCAGGATGGTGCGTCGCGTAGAACAGCTTGACGAAGCCGGAATAATCGAGCACATACCCTGTAATAGGATCGAATACAGAACTGAAGCCTTTTTGAACCCAGTTCCCATAGAAAGCTGGATTGACCCAGCGGTGCCCGTCATCGCCGCGCAAAGCGACTCGGGTCATCATTTCACTATAAATCCGGTCGAGGTGTGGCACTAAGACTAAAGAAACAGGGTCGAGCTCTTTATCCAGGTCTGGTGCAAGGCCGCCCTTCAGGTCTTTCGAATGAATGGGCGTCCCCTCGAATGTGAAATCGAGATCGCCGTCACGGGCAGCCCGCGGGATGATTTCAAGCAAAAATCCAGGGGCATGCTGAGCCCATAAGCTAATGCCTCGTGCAGCTTGGCAGGTCGGATTAAACCCTTGGCCGACGCCCAATGGCTGGCCAAGAATTTGGATGGCTCCAGCGACAAGGATGCTGTTGGCTGTTACACCTTCTCCTTGAGCAGTTGTAGAATACAAAGCGTTGCGTACGTCTGGGCGAATGTCGAGTTCAACCAATCTCCGTAATCCCGGTGCAACGGGGGAATGTGATAAGATACCACGTTCAAGCATCATTGCTAATCCGTATATCGCCTGGCGAGTGGCCGGAAAAATAGAAGAGCGAATCAGTTGAATGACAAGTTCCCGGTTTTCTTCTAGGTTGGCACTGCCTTTGCTGTTTAAATTGAGTGTATATGCGAGCAGACCGGGATTCTTTTTACTTAAAAAACGAATCAGTGTAGCATGGTGTGGTGCGACAAGCCCGGTTTCACGCATGGATTGTGCTAAAGCGACGCTCTCTGAAATCAAATCGGTCCTTGTGAGCAGCTTCAACTGTGAACGATAGGCATGCACGTCGTTGAACTGAGCGCTCAATGTTGAAGGCCCTTCAATCGCAGCAATGAACTGTTTCAGCTCCGCTTTGTCTTTTTCTTCAGATTCCTGTTCTACCATTTTCTTCGCCATTTTGATCATCGAAACGATCCGTTTGATCATGATCGGGCGCTGGGAGGTCAGGCGTTTGATTTCATCAATCAGCGTCTGGACAAGTGCGGTGGACGACAAATGATTAGAGAGGAATTGGAATAGCTTTTCCGCTTTTTCATCATTCTCATGGTTCTCTATTCGGGCACTTTCACTTGCATCTGGAAACAATAGGTTCAGGTTCAGGACCATTACTTCATTTAAGAACTCTTCTGCCATTTTCGCTGAAACGTTCGAATTAGCTGTTTTTCCTTCAGCAATAGCAAGCATGCGCAACTCACTTAACACTTCGATAATCATCGGCAGGCCTTTAGCTTTCAATGAACCAGCGACAAGGGGAGGTTGCAATTTTTCTGCTGCTTCCCAGGGCCCGTCTTGAAATACACCTGATTCTTCAAAGCGGTAAGCATGTTGATATAGCTTTTCAAGCCCATCCTCTGCTTCTATCAGGCGGTTGGCCTCCTGATAGACGTCTGTTTGGTATTTCATTTTTGCAAAAGAATGAGCATTTGCTAACCCGTCTAAGGCATGAGTGAATCGCTCCGCAAGGACATCAGTCGTTTGAGGCATCGGACCTCTCCTTTCTCTATCAGTGACCGCTTATACGTAGAAATTATACTGTTCGTAGGCTTTGAGCAGCTCTGTCATTTCTTCACTATCTCTGCCATAGAAAAAGATTGTTCCATAATGATTTCCGAAACCGACACGTTCTGCCACTTTTCCTTGTGGAGGTGTGAACATGTCATGCTTCTCGAAGTATGGATGCTCTTCAAGCTCATCCGGAATTTTCAAGTCTTCCACATAATCAACATTCGGGTGCACCATCAGACATCCGGCGTACTTTTCGTAGGAGTAAGGATCCGGAAAAAATTCACGAATTTCCTCTTCGGTCGTATTCGGATCACTGCACAAAATTTGCGCTTCATAAGCACTGAATCCATAGGCGCGCTCGATTAAATCGAAAATATGTCCGCCTGGTACACGTGCTGCGACTTCGCCAAAGTGAAGTGTGCCATCTTGCGTAATGAAATATTCTGGATGGATGACACCATACTCGATTTCAAAAGCGTCGACGAGCTGCTGGACCGCACGTTCGATCAGAGGTCTTTTTTCCTCCAGTGCAGGTGAAGCTGGTACGAAGTTGGAGTACCCCAATTTGACATATTCGGTGATGTTGAGAAAACGGACTTTGCCTTTGTGAATGAAAGCTTCCACTGAAAATTCCTGTCCATCCAAGTGGCTCTCCATCAGTAATGGAAAATCAGTGTCTACAATGCGGTCGATATCATCTTTATTATAAATAGCCAAGTGACCGACAGATCCTGCTTTATCGAGCGGCTTCACATGGATCGGGTCGAGGTGGTCACCTTCGAGCTTCAACAGAGCTTCATTGACACGTTTCAAGAATCGTTCAACATCCTCTTTGTCTCGTGCTTCTTCAAACACACCGACTTTAATGCCTGAAATCTGTGCTTTACGCTTCATCATCCCTTTATCACGAAGTAACAGGGAACGGTTGAATACACGAGGATCTTCACGGAAACGTGCATTTAAAGCACCGGCCCATTCCACACATTCTTCATATAATGGGACTGCGACTTCTACGCCCATTTCCTTTAACTGCATGTACAAATGATCAGAGCTTTCGTTGATTTTGTTAAAATCCCAACCGACAAACGGGATATCATGTTTCTCCGCATACATTTGGAAATCTGACGGACCTACAACGACAAAGGGACGATTCATCCTTGCTGCTGCCTCAATCGCTTGCACACTCCAACCTATCAGTGCCGTATAATACGGTTTCGTTTTCTCAGTTTCCTCCACAGTCGCATTCAATTCAAGTTGATCCAGTTCCATTTCGATCCCTCTCCTTTTTTAGTGAAAACAAAAATATAAGAAACTTTGACATTGTTACTCTAAAAGTACCAGAAGCAGCCAAGAACTGTAAGTGTTTTTGGCTGTGTCGACAAAACTAGTGTTCGTTCTACAATGAACTCACCAAGAAAGAAGCTGATAACTTCACGCTGGTTCTAAAAATGATGGTTTGGATGGCTATCGACCTGTATGGTGTCGTCATCTGTTTTGCGAACCGTTATTTATAATGCTTAAATGGAAGGCACAACTTTGCTGTCCTTCTTAATAAATGGAAAAAGCCGATATATAAAGGAGTTTAAACAGTGTCGTTTTTGTTAAAAGTATCGTAAGAGGATGGTGCTTGTATGACAAAAGAAAAAACATATCAAGAGAAGCTTGATAACCTGAACCCGAAAAAAGCGATTGCGCGCGGACGCAAATATTTTTCAGAGAAGGAGTTTGGGAAAAAGCTGCGTAAATATAGTGGTCAAATCGGAACGAAAATCGTCTATTACAGTCTTTTGCTTTACTATGCTTTTAAAAGTCCTGAAACTCCGAAGAAGGCGAAGCTTACCATTGCCGGTGCACTTGGCTACCTCATCTTGCCACTCGATGTGATTCCGGATTTCATACCAGCTGTCGGTTTTGCTGATGATAGTGCGGTAATTATTTATGCTGTCTATCAGGTTCTGTCGCATATCGATGAGGAAGTGAAAGGGAACGCAAAAACTAGAATGAAAAAGATTTTTGGTGACTCTGTCGATTTGGAAAATTTGCAAGATCCGTTAGAGGAAAAAGATAAGAAATAAGTAGTTGGTAGAATGCCCATCACGACTTACTTAAAAAATTCGACGTGAATTTTACGAAAACATGAAAAACTTCGATTGACAGTCTCTTCTGTGCAGAAGAGGCTGTCTTTTTTAATTATCTAGCAGACTATAAAATACCAGCCTGTGAGTCATGTGCTGCGTAAGTAACAGCCTGCACTCTTTTATTCGGTGGGGGAATTGCGGTATAATAGGCGTGTTTTGAAAAAAGGAGTTCATCAACATGTCGATAAACACACATCTGCTCCAGACGAATGGAGCATTTTTTCAGCAATTAAATAGAAAAAATCAATATAAGCAAGATTCACGCGAGTGTATGGTCCGGACCATGGCTCAACTTCTCGATACCTCGACGACCGAGCATCATCCTGGGATGCTGCTTGGAAAAATTCAATCAGGGAAAACGAGGACATTTATCGGGGTGATAGCTCTTGCTTATGACAACGGCTATGATATGGTCATTCTTTTGACGAAGGGTACCAATGCGCTTGTTAAACAGACCTACGCACGCCTGAACGACGAGTTTTCGAAGGCGATTGAGGAAGATGAGATGCGTGTCTATGACATCATGGCGATGCCTGACAATCTTAGAAAATATGAATTATCACAGAAATTGGCCGTAATCGTGAAAAAAGAGACTCGTAACCTCGATCACCTCCATGAGGCTCTCACGGAAAGATACCCTCAGCTAACAGACAAACGTGTACTTTTTATTGATGATGAAGCGGACTTTGCGAGTGTGGCTTATGAATATAAACGTGATCAGAACGTGAAGCATATGCGTGTCATTGCCACAAAAATAAATACCTTGCGTGAAACACTGAGGAAGCCCGCGTTCCTTCAAGTGACAGCAACTCCGTATTCACTCTACCTGCAACCGGAGGATATGACTATTCATAAAGGGAAAGTGTTCGAACCCATTCGACCTGCGTTTACAGAACTAGTTCCGATCCACGAACGTTACATTGGTGGGAAGGTGTATTTCGAGTGGAGTGAGAAAGATGGTCATTTATCTTCTTATCTGTTCCATCCTGTAGAGGAAAAAGAACTTGATGTGATGAAAAAGATGGACGGGCGCCGTGTTAAAATGGAACATTTGCTTACACAGAAAAATATCAGCAATATCCGACAGGCGATTGTCAATTTCATCGTCGGGGCTGGCATACGCCGCTGGCAGCAACGAGAAAAAGGTCAACGAGAACAGAAATACTCCTTCATCATACATACGGAACGGGGGAAAACGGCGCATGCTTGGCAAGCCGAATTGATTCAGGGATTCGAACAGTTATTAATTGAATCGGCCCGGGAGGAATCAGAGCTTTTTCAGCAGCTCATCCGCGAATCTTACAATGATTTGATGCGTTCCGTCCAAACATTGGAAAAAACCACTAAGCCGGCTTTTTCTGCTGTGTATGAAGAAGTGCGACGCTCATTGGATGAAGAATACATTGTGAGCAACATTGTCAATTCGGAAAAAGACGTCAATGAACTTCTCGACCATACAGGGCAACTGCAGTTGCGATCTCCGATGAATATTTTTATTGGCGGGCAGATATTGGACCGTGGTGTAACCATCCACAATCTGATCGGCTTTTTCTATGGAAGGAACCCGAAGTCATTTCAGCAGGATACCGTGTTGCAGCATTCAAGGATGTACGGTGCTCGGCCGGTTGCCGACCTTGCTGTAACCCGTTTTTATACGACTCAGAGAATCTATGCTGTCATGAAGAAGATTCACGAATTTGATACTGAACTGCGTCGCGTTTTCGAGCAAGGCGGGCATCGGCGTGGCGTGGTTTTTGTCCAACGTGATTTAAGTGAAGGCATTCTACCATGTAATCCGAACAAAATTCTGCTCTCGGAATTGACGATGATCAACCCGCATAAACGGATGTTGCCGATCGGTTTCCAAACCGGCTACAAAACTCATATACAGAAAACGATCCTTGAGCTCGACCGCCTGATTGCAAAAGCGAAAACATCAGCCCGCTATTCAGAGGACAATGCGTATTTAATTCCTGTCGCCCAAGCGAAAGAGATGTTGCGGCTCGTTTATGAAACTCTTGAAATGGAGGAAGGCCGTGACTTTGACCTTGATGAATATGAAGGTGTGCTGGATTATCTGAGTAAAGAAGCAGAGTCTGGGGCTTATATCTGGTTGCTGACAAGGACGCAGAGGCAGATCCGACGCTACAAACAAGATGGTAAGTTTGAAAACTCTCCTGATACGCCAGGTAAAGGAAGTGGAGAATTGGCCGCAGCAAGGAAAGTCGCCAGAGAATTTCCAGCATTGATCATGCTTCGGCAAGAAGGGAAAAAAGAACATGGTTGGCGCGGAGCACCGTTCTGGTGGCCGGTACTCGTTGCACAAGCTGAGACCTCACCGACTGTTTATGCCAACAAAACAGTGAAGTGAGGGAGAGGACTGAATCCATTTGGGGTTCAGTCTCTTTAATGCTAGAGGGAAGGTTTATTGAGGCTATTGTTCGTTCACTTTCCTGATTGATGTTTGGATCAGTGCTGTAATCAACATGCAAATGCCGTTGAAGAATAGTAAAATTGCTAAAAAAGCGACGGTCATTGTTGCTCCCTGGCTCCCTACAGCTCCTGAAAAAAGTAATCCTGCCACAAGAAACATTACAGAGATCCCTAGAGAAAATAAGCTGAGAAGAATGGTTGAACCTCCACCTTTTGATTGATATGTATAGAAGTACCAACTCCCAGCACAGATAGCGAGCGCAATGATATAAACTAGCATGTATCTACCTCCTCGTCTTATTCGGTTTACTGGTGCTTGCCCAAACACCACTGAAAAGCGCTGCGAAAATAGGGAAACAAGTCCACCCCCCCCATTATTTTAAGTCATCCCTCTCTATTTGATAAATCGATTGTTCTGCACCGAACCTTTGGCGGATAGTGACCAATTTCATTCCAGACTTTTCTAAGAGTCGTCGAGATCGCAGATTAGCTGTTTGTGTTTCTGCGACTACTCTTGGTAGTTTTAATACAGTGAAGACGTAATGGAGGACGGATGAAAGAACTTCGCCTGCATACCCTTTTCCCCACCATTGGGGTAAGAGCTGATAGGAAATTTCTAACTGATCGCCTGAATGATGAGGGTCCAAAGAAATTAATCCTACAAAACTATCGGTGCGTTTATCTTTAATCTTCCAGTAGAATGAGTGATCCGGGGGCATCACCATCTGCGCGATAATTGTTGATATAGAGCCTATTTCACGGGTTCCGCCAAGGTATTTTCTGACTTCTTCATTAAGGTAGATCTCTTTTACATCATCATAATCGTCATTGGAAATCTTTCTAACTACACATCGGTTCGTTTCAAGCATAGGCACGATCGCCTCCTGAATGTTTGACTGATATATTATATTTTTTCTGTAGAAGATATCATTTAATCTGGAGGAATTGTGAGGGAATGACTGAGGGATGACTGATAAAGAAGAGAGCACTTACCTGTTCTCTCGTTATGTATACGTTTACTAGTTTAACATAATTATCCAATGATAGTTGGTAATCACTTTACCGAGAAACATTCTAACCTTTGGCAGTCCGTTGTCTAAAACTTTAAAATAAGCCTTTACCTTAACCTGGCGTCAACCTTTATATTAAAGACAGTAAAGGAGGAATACCATGAAAATTACTGAAACTGCAAAGATGTTACATACGACACCTCGCACCATTCGTTTTTATGAAGAAAAAGGATTGATCACTCCTGAAAAAGGAGAGAACGATTACCGTTATTTTCAGGAAGAAGATTTGTGGAAACTCCAGACAATTCTGGCTCTTCGCGAAGTGGGAATGTCCACTGCTCAAATAAAAGCCAGTTTGGAAGGGGATAATATCCAGTCTTACTTGGATCTGCAGCGGTCTGCGTTATATGGAGAATGGATCCAAATCAAAGATATGATTACGACGTTGGACCAAATGATAGGAGAATCGCCAGGGCAAGAGGACCTGTTAAATCTATCCCGACAATTGAAAGAGGTGAAAAAAATGAGAAAGAGTTGGAAAGATCGCTGGAATTTTGATGAGCAAGCAGAAGAATATGATCAAACTATAAAAACCACTGGCTATCGATTCAATGTTCATGAACATTATCATGTAGCACTGTCTAAGGTTAAAGATTGGGTGGAACCGAAACCGGAGGAGCTGGGGGTCGATATCGGAACTGGCACAGGTAATTTGGCTGCTCTATTTATGGATGATGGCACAACAATGATCGGAGTGGATCAATCGGAAGAAATGCTGAAAGTTTGCTTGAAAAAGTATCCTGAATTGGAGACACGTCCTGGCCATTTTTTATCACTTCCTATTATGGATCACAGTACAGATTTTGTGGTATCAAGCTATGCTCTTCATCACTTGCCAGATGCCGAAAAAGAACTTGCCCTGGCTGAGATGGATCGTATTTTGAACGATGATGGAAGAATAGCCATTGCTGATTTAATGTTTGAAAATGAAAAAGAGAAACAGCGCATCCTCGCTCAATTTGAACAAGAAGGAAATGGAGAAGCAGTGGATGCTATCCATGATGAATACTATGCTGATCTTTCAAAACTTGTTAAGTGGCTGGAGAAAGAAGGTTACAACGTGAAAACACACCAATTCAACAGAATTCTGCACCTTTTATATGCAGAAAAATAGAGTAAAGGTCGATCTCATAATCAGAACCTTGAATATAGCCTACCGCCCCTCGCTGTGTTATTCTCTTTAACAGCGGGGGTTTTACAGTGAAAAGATATTATCCTACGTGCTATTCAGAAAAATCACCCCCTTTTTGGAAGAGCGATTGGTTTTCCGAAGTGCACGCTTTAGGGGGATCCCTGGTGGTCTGCTCGAAATCGGGGAAACCTTTGAAGCGACAGTGAAGCGGGAGGTTTTGGAAGAGACAGGCTTGACTATTCATGAGCTAGAGTTGTTTGGTGCTTATTCAGGGGAAAAGGGATACGCTCAATACGAAAATGGCGACCAGGTCTTCAGTGTACAGATTATTTTCATTTCAAGAAAGTATGATGGCGTGCTTCTAAAGAATCATGAAAGCAGGGAGTTGGATTTTTTTCATAAAACTACCATTCCTGGGCATATTAATTCACATCAGGCACCATTTATTACTGATTGGCTTGAAGGAAAGGAGCCTCCCATTATCAAGTAACTCTTTCTCAATAAGTGGAAGGCTTTTACACAGATTTTCCACATTTGTTCCTTCTTGGACCTTGAAAGTGCTCATAACAGGGGATGGAGGAACGTAAACACTTAAAAACATGATCATCTAGCTTGGTTGATGTATTTACACTTCTATAGTAAATGTTACAATAGCAATCAACGTTGATAATAAAGGAGAAATGACATTGAATAAAAAATGGTTACTGACTTTAATTTTTGCAGCTTTTGTTTCCCTACTTGCAGCCTGCGGTAGTGATGAAGGAGAGTCTGCTAAAGGTGATAATAATAAAGAGGAACAAAAACAAGAAGAGCAGGC
Source organism: Halobacillus sp. H74 (assembly GCF_052246715.1). NCBI lineage: Bacteria > Bacillati > Bacillota > Bacilli > Caryophanales > Bacillaceae > Halobacillus > Halobacillus sp. H74. The sequence continues at coordinate 371,146 of NZ_JBQQCI010000003.1, forward strand.
AAGCGAAGATTCCCAGCAAAAGGAAATGCCAAAGCCTGACTTAGAAGGTGTACCTGATGTAGTAGCAAAGGTCAATGGTGAAGAAATCAAGAAAGCTGAATTTGAGAATGTGTATAAAGGTCAATTCCAACAAATGGCTATGCAATCTCAAATGTCAGGTCAAAAGGTCGACCAGGATAAATTGAAAAAGCAAGTAGCTGACAGTCTCGTTGGGCAAGAGTTATTGATCCAGGAAGCTGACAGCCGTGACTACAAGGCTCCGCAAGAAGAAAAAGATAAAAAGCTTGAAGAGCTGGCTAAGCAACGACAAGTAAAATCCACAGATGAATTCTTGAAAAAATTAGAAGAACAAGGCATGAGTAAAGAAGAAGTCATGACGCAAGTGGGGACACAAATCAAGTTGGACAAGCTGATCGCTGAAGAAGCTGGCGATACAGAACCAACTGAAGAAGAAGTGAAAAAAGCGTACGATCAAATGAAAGCTCAACAGGAAAAAGCGGAGAACGGACAGGAAGTTCCTGCTTATGAAGAAGTGAAGGATCGTCTTAAAGATCAATTGAAAAAACAGAAAGAGTCAGAAGCTACTCAAAAACTTGTCAAAAATCTACGTGAAGAAGCAGATGTGACAGTAAATATTTAAACTTGAGAAACCAGGCCTAATAGGTCTGGTTTTTTTCTGCAGAAAGGAGGCGTTTTGACGTGACAATCACTTTACTTATACTTGATGGGATTTCGTTTCTTGTTCTGTGCTTAAGAGTTATTTGGTGTTCTCAAATATTTCCACATGTGATACGTTTAGAGTGTTAAATTTTCTAAAGTATCTGAATAGTCGGATGGTGACCAAAAAGTGCAGAGGAATATTCCAAGGAAAATTCATATCATCGGCTCGGTAGCAAGCGGGAAAACAACCTTAGCAAAAGAACTGTCTACTAAATTTGGCCTTCCATATTACGAGTTGGATAATGTCGCTTGGGAGCGGAATCCAAGAGCGGATAGAAGAAGAACAGACTTAGAGAAACGTAATTACTTGAATTCAATTGTCCGTTCTGAAAGTTGGATAATAGAGGGCGTTCATAATGAGGAGTGGGTTTCGGGAAGCTTTCAACAGGCAGACTTAATTATTTTTTTGGATATCAATTATTCTACGAGAACGTACCGTATCATCAAGAGATACATTTTTCAGAAGGCCGGGATGGAACATGCGAATTATCAACCGACTCTGAAAATTTTTTTGAAAATGTTCAAATGGAATAAGCAATTTGAAGAAAGAGGTAAACCGAATTTTTTTAAGAGCTTCGGAAAATACAGGGATAAAACAATAGTTGTGTGTAATATCAAAGAATTGAAGAACCACTTCAGTTGAGTGTTGGGATCAGATATTTTCTAAGGAGAGATGAAAATGGGGCGTTCTAACTACAATGGGAAAACACTGTACTACATAGGGTTATTTCTTTTTGTCGCAGGCTTCGGAATTAATATTACGGATGCTCCAGAACCATTTTCATTATTCGTAATCCCATTGATGATTGTCGGGTTGATATTATTAGCAGTATCCAGTTTATATAGGAAAAGAAAAAAAGATTCCGAATAGGAGGAACTATGGCTAATTATAATGAAGGTCCAAATAAACCCTTCAACGATGCGATTGCCCATCAGCAAAAAATAGAGGGGCAAATCAGTTCAGGGGGTGGGCGACTTCCATTGCCAATCAGGCTGATAAAGTATTTTGTCATTGGGAGCGTAGTGTTATTGGTATTGCTTACTATCATAGGGGGGGTATTTTTAAATTAAGTATGCATTCCTTTATATTTTGATGTTTTGATGATTAAGGAAGCATAAACATGGCTGGATGTGAACAATCCATATAAAGTAGAAAATCCTACTCTAGAGTGATGTCTTTTACTGTTTTTAGCAAATAACCGAACTTGAGAGGGGTAAAAGCTTTGGTTGAATAACTTCAAAGTGCTTTACTTACTCCATGAATTTTGGTCTTTAGATTTGGGAGGAAAGGACAAGGGAAACTCTTAAGAAAACTGAACTTGGTGATTGCAGTCGCAGGATTGAGTGCAGTATTTTATCATTTGTTCATTGATCGTCTGCAAATCCCCACCGTGAGCATTTTCCTGTTTAATGCTGTTATGTTTTTTCTTTTTGGCTTAGAAAACGTTAAAGATAGGAAAGAGAAAAAGAGTGGCTATTTTTACATTTTCACATCCCTATTTATTTTTGGTCTCATAATATTGAGTTAATTTCCTTCTTCTAAAATTCGGGGGTGTGGCAGTTGTTCACTTGCTTTCTTTGGAATGCTTTTTGGAATGATTATATTTATCTTCACGTTAATGGTCCGTAGAAGTCATTTTGATTCATGTGTGTGTGAATTGGAGGATGTGATGAAGTGAAAAAGTTCCTGTTGGTCCTTTCATTAATAATCAATACTTGTTACATGGGAATAGTGCTGATCGATTTTGATATCAGGTTCAGTGCGGCCTGGAATATAATGTTCGGCCTGTTTTTTGTGCTTAGTATTATATTAGCAAGTGTCTTCCTATTTCAGTCCAGAAGTACACAAGGAGCTCATCAATACCTATCTGTTTTTGTGCTTTCATTGAGTTTAGCATCATTAGGGTGGTACTTATTCTTTAATTACTTGTCCTATATTATGGGATGATTTTTCGAGGGGACTAAGAGATAATTGAAATTATATTATGTGCAACCTGTGAGGCGCAACAGGAAGTTAGTAGAACCACTTTATAGTTCCATACATTAAAAAGAGGCAGTGATAAAAATGAATAAGGATGCAATTGAACGAGAGGTTCTCATTAATGCCTCAATACAAACAGTGTGGGATTTGGTCAGTGACCCCGCATGGTGGGTCGGAGATGCTCCGGGACCTGACAAAGTGAAAGTCGCTGGATCACTTATAATGGCTGATACAAAGTATGGCGAGTTCCCTGTCATCATTGAAAAAGAAAATCCGCCAAGCTATCTTGCATGCCGATGGGCAAGTTCTTTTCCTGGTGTGGAACCAAAAGAAGGGAACTCCACAATGGTGGAATTTATGTTGAAGGCTGAGGGTGGAGGGACATGGCTGCGTGTAGTTGAAAGTGGATTTTCCAGTCTTACTGTTTCAGAAGAAGAGCAGGAAAAGTTCTTCAAAGGGAATGTTGAAGGATGGAAATACCAGCTTGAAGTATTACGAAAGCGTGCTGGACAATAAAATGTTGTTAGCAGATAATGATAAAAATTACATGAGTTCTAACTTTGCTGATACAGGGCTCTATTTGTAAAAGGGTCAGAGCATTAATTACCTTTTCTATCTCTCTTTTTTAAAAGGGATCGTTGTATGGAAATGTAAAGGGGAAAATTCAGATGAAAATAGATGATCGGGATTATTACAATCGTAATCTACGTTATACGATTAGGTCTGCAGTAGAGAACGATGCTGGCCCTTTATCTGAGTTAAGGTTAGAAATAGATGGCGAAACGGAAAACCTGGATAGAGAACAAGGAGAAGCCTACATAAATGAAGAAGGATTTAAAAACCTCATAAGAGGAGATACAGAGAGTCTTAATCATCTTTTTTTAATAGCAGAGATTGATAGGGAAATTGTCGGCTATACAAGATGCGAATGTGATCACTTAAAAAGATTTTCCCATAAAGTGGAGTTTGGTGTTGGAGTGTTAAGGGCATTTGGGGGTAATGGTATTGGAAGAAGTTTATTGAAAGAATCGATTATTTGGTCAGATTCAAACGATATCAGGAAAATGACGTTACGTGTACTTGAAACAAATAAAAAAGCTGTAAGTCTTTATAAAGAATATGGTTTTGAAGTCGAAGGTACATTAAAAGAAGATCGATGGCTTTCTGATGGAAATTACTATAATACTTTACTGATGGCCAGGTTGAATCCCGATCGTACTATGTAATATAAAATAAAAAAATCCTGGCCCTCCGCCCCACATGGTATAAACGGTATTATTCTCGACTCATCAGGGCTTGAACGGAATGAAAAAAAAGAGGAACTCCCCCAAGAGGGAAGTTCCCTTAGTGTCCAATAAACATGGGACTACTATTGATGCCGCTCTGACGTCCTTGAGCGTGTTTTTTCGTTTTATCAGAAGGGATTGTGTTTTGGTTCTCATGATCCCCTTCATTTTTAATCGGGTTTGTTTTTTCACTGTCATGATTGTTAGTAGGAATACCATGGGATGAAGGGTTGTTTTGATTGCGATAATTGTCAGGATACATCGCCTTATTTTCAGTTTTACTCGATAGGAATGTGCGATATACTTTATCCTGCATTGTATCTGTTGCCTCTACGATTACGATTATTTTTCCATCCTTCAAGTGATTTTCATATTGCTTAGCTTCTTTTTCTGGCATCCCTGCTCCTACAAGTGCGCCTATGATCCCGCCACCCCCTGCGCCTACTCCTGCACCAGTAAGAGAGGCGACGATCGGGCCCGCGGCAGCAATTTGTCCGATGCCAGGTATGGCGAGAAGACCAAGTCCTGTAATTAATCCACCAATTCCACCTAACGCCCCACCGGATAAAGCCCCTAATCCAGCTCCTTTTCCAGCGTTTTTCCCACGACTGCCTTTATTAGAAGTGACGGAAGTATCCATTTCATCTTCTAAGACATTCACTTTACTTTTTTCTTTAGCAAAAACAGAGATGTCATCGTGTCCATAACCGTGACGTTGTAATTCAGATATGGCTCTTTCTGCATTACCTACACTAGAAAAGACGCCGCCTATTATTTTGTTATTCATCAGTTCATCCTCCTTGTGCATTAACTTCTATCTAATATCCCATACCCGAATAATAAATGGGTAATCCTTCAATCCTTTTACAAGCAGTCACAGCACGTATACAACTTCGGTGGACTTGGTTCAAGAAAAGAGCGAATGTTTTTCCCTGACATTGAGAACGGGGGTTTTAGTAAATGCATTATGTTAGAGTTAAGAAAAGATGAACTGCACAAAAAACGTTTATTTTAGGCGTGTGAGATATTTGGAGTGAGAAGATGGTTTATTTCGAATCAGCTCGACTGATATTTCGTGATTGGGAAAGTGGAGATCTGGATAGTTTCAGGCAAATGAATGCTGATGAAAATGTAATGTCTTACTTTCCGCAAACTCTATCTTGTGATGAAACAGACAAATTTTACGATCGTATTCAACAAGAGTTCGAGCATCATGGTTATGGCTTGTTTGCGGTTGAAACAAAGGAAAAGAACGAGTTTATCGGCTTTATAGGTTTTCACCGTGCTACTTTCGAAGAGGATTTCACCCCTTGTGTGGAAATCGGTTATCGGTTGAAAAGGTCTGCGTGGGGGAAGGGATACGCGACAGAAGGTGCCAGAGCATGTCTGGACTATGGCTTCGGAAAGCTTGGATTTGATGAAGTTTTCAGTTTCACCGCTAAAATCAACCACCCTTCGAAAGCAGTCATGAACAAAATCGGGCTGCATTTCGTGAAGGAGTTTAATCACCCGAAGCTCGATTTATCAAGCAATCTATGCCGTCATGTTTTATATAAAATTGAAAAGTGAAATTGGTCCATTTACCTGAACCTTCATGCATGTTACGGTATCGGGACCATTCAGGTTTTTTATCACTGAAGTTTACCACTCCAAGAAGGATGGGGACTAATATGAAAATTAAGTTTATCCTTTTTATATCTTCTGTAAAGGAAAAGAATAGACAAGTGACCATGATGAAAGCTTTTGATTCCAACGTCCGTCCTGTAGAAGGAGATATTATTGAAGATCCAGGTTTCCACCCGGAATATCATAACGGCTATGAAGTGGTAAAAGTTACTATGAACTATTCTTCTGATGAATGCTGGGTATCTTTATCTCCCCTTGCAATTGAAAAAGAAGATATTGAAATAGGAATATATATCGATCATCTCCAGGCAAATGGCTGGCAAGTCATTTCGAAAGAAGAATTGCAAAACACCTGATATGTTTAAATCTCTTTATTATTAAAGGGCTTTCTTGATTATCGGAGGGCGCTTTCCTACCCTGAACGGGCAATTTTATTTTTGTGGAGCCAAAGTTATACAGATTGGGGAACACTTGATAAAATGGAGAGAGGTGGATTTTGACTTCGTTTTAAAACACACGATCATTGGTTTGGAAATATAGGTGGAACGACTTATTTCATCCCTTCCTATCGATGACGGAAGCACCTTGCAAATTCCTCGCAAAACCTTCATATTATTAGAAAAGGAGGCCCATGATGCGACACGATATACAACCGAATGAAAGAGCATTCTCTACCAAAGAAGTGGCAGAAGAAATGGAGATTGCAACAACAACTGTAAGACGGTATGGGCAGATCTTAGAGCGGAATGGTTATGAGTTCTTTAAGGATGGCGATCGCCGTATTTTTGTCAGATCCGATATCGAAGCACTTATGGCGATTCGTGATACGGATAAATCCCAGGACGATGAAGCGAAAATCCTTGTCGATCAACAAGAAAAGAGATTGGAAGGATATACGGAAACTCAAATTGCATTGTCTCATACATATGACCAATCGCTGCAAGATCCCGATCAATTAAAAGATGTATTATCGCTGCTAGCTAATGAACTGGCTGCCAGTCGTGAAATGAACGTCCAACTGAAAAACGATATGGCCCATCTTCAAACAACAGTTTCCCGTCTTCAACAAGATCACCACGTCATCAGTTCTGGAGTTGGAAACTTCGCCCATAAAACCAATTCAAAAATAGACAAATTGACCGAACAACAAAAGTCTCAATACGAAACATTGCTGGAACAGGAAAAAGAAAAAAGTGAATTCCTGCAAAGAGAAATTTTAGAGATGCGGGAAGAGCAGAAAAAAGAATGGCGAGCCCAAAATGAATTCAATGAGCAACTGCAAATGAAAGTGAAACCACCTCAAGGGAAATTAGAAAAGATTCTTTCATTGTTTCGTAAATAGAACAATTATCATTTACGCTTGGATCGACTGGAGATTCAAGTGTTTTTTGTGTGAGGAATTTACATAAGCTGAACATCCACCTTTCATTTAAGTAATTTTGTTAACCGTTGATGTTGATCTTCCTGCGAGTGTTTCTTCAGTTAAATGGCAGGATTCTTGAAGACACGATTTCGAGATGTTTGTGAGATTCTAGGGGCTGCGGGAAAAGGTTCGCGTTCCATGGGGCGGGCGCTGAGCCTCCTCGGACTTCGTCCTGTGGGGTCTCAGCTGTCCCGGCACATCCCATAGGAGTCTCACCGTTTCCCTCCGCCCCTTAGCAGTATTAAGCATCTCGAAATCGAATTGTACGCTATCCGACTGTTTAATGAAAGAAGAGGTGAGAAAACCTTCTGTAGAGCCTTTTCATTATAGATCCCTGTGCTGTTCGTCCGGCAATTTCGACATACTCATTGAAGTAATGGGGGATGGGAAGCTGCGAGACTCCTGCGGGAAAGGATAGACTGGCGAGACCCCACAGGGCGCAAGGAGGCACTGAAGAACTGCAACTTTTTGAGTTATGCAACAAATAAAAAAGCCGAGTTAGACGTTTTTTATATGGGCCTCGTTGATTCCACGATGAGCGTTCGGTGGTGACGCCTGCGGGAACAGCGCGAGCCGAAGATCCACTTGGTCAAGTGATCTTCTTGACCAAGTTAGCTGAGGCCGTGCCCGCGGCAAGCACCCACCGACAAGCGATTCGTGAGAAGCAACACCAAACTTTAACAGCTCCTCTAGATTGAAAAGTTTTTTTCAGTAGCTTCGGCGTTAGCCCGAGGAGGCTTGCCGTCTTCCCCGCGGAAAGCGAGTAGCTTCCAAGACCCCATTCGCACTCCCAGATATCTCGGAACTGAGTCTTCCAGATAAGGGAGCTTTTATGGAAGTGAAGATCAACACCGAAATTAAATGATTCTGAAGTTATTCGTAGAGGTATGTTATGATTAATTGTAGAACTATTCAGAAATGAATAATTTTTCATTGTATATATAGACATTTGGTAAGTGGTACAGAAAATTATTCAAACATGAATAATGTGGGGGATTCGATGACAGAGTGGGATGAATACAAAACGCTTTTACATTCTCTTCAGGAAGATATACTTGTTACGAATACAGATGGAACGATCGTCAAAGTGAGTGAAGCGACCGGCAAGGTTTATGATGTGGATGTAGAGGATCTGATGGGGAGGTCTGTCTATGATTTGGAAAAAGAGGGACTGTTCACACCACTGGCCACACCGATGGTTATAGAATCGAAAGAAAGAGTAACGTTTGTGCAGACCGTTGCAGATGGTAAGAAATTGCTTGTCACTGGTTTACCTGTGTTTGATGAAGAGGGGGAGCTGTTTCGTGTGGTCAGTTATTCCCATGATGTGACTGAGCTGATGGAAATCAAATCAGGTATGGAAGAAATGACAGTGGAAATGGAACGCGTCCGTAAGGAATTGAAACGCTTAAAAAACCAGAGTGAAGAAAAATTCATCGGAAAAAGTGATGGGATGCGTAAAGTTCTCGCAATCGCTGATCAAGTGGCAGGTGTCGATGCGAATGTTTTGCTTCTCGGTGAGTCTGGTGTCGGGAAAACACAGCTGGCCAACATGATCCATGATAAAAGTGAACGGCGGGACGGACCTTTTATAGAGGTCAACTGCGGTGCAATTCCGGAGGCTTTATTCGAAGCAGAACTTTTCGGATATGAAGGAGGTTCTTTTACTGGAGCGACAAAAGGCGGAAGAAAAGGCTTTGCGGAAATGGCAAGTGGTGGTACGTTGTTTCTTGATGAAGTTGGAGAGCTTTCTTTACAAAATCAAGTGAAGGTGTTGAAGCTGATTCAGAAAAAATCCTTCTATCCTGTCGGAGGTCGTAAAGAACTCCAATCTGATTTCAGGTTGATCAGTGCTACTAATAGACAGCTTGACAAGTCAGTCGAGCAGAAGCAGTTCCGCGAAGATCTTTACTTTCGTTTGAATGTCGTGCCGATAATAATCCCGCCTTTAAGAGAAAGGAAAGAGGATATCACACCTCTTATCCATTCCTTTTTAGATCATTTCACAAGCCGTTATAACAGAAAAAGAGTGTTAAGCAGGGAAGTACTCCATGATTTGAACGGATTGGAATGGAGGGGGAATGTAAGAGAGTTGATTAATCTCGTGGAACGACTGATAGTCACTTCACATAATTCGATCATCGAGCCTGACGATTTGCCCGATGGGTACAGGAAGAATATTAATTCTTATTCAGAAGTGAATATTTTTGAAGAATCATTGAACAGAACTTTAGAGAGAGTGGAAAAAGAAAGGCTGGAACGAGCGAAACAGAAATTTAAAACAACAACGAAAATGGCGGAAGCATTGGGGATCAGTCAGCCTAGTGTAGTCAGAAAACTCAAAAAATACAGAATAAATTAAAAAGTTGGCATGATTCTTGCAAGTAAGAGGGTAAGGGATGAAAATCTTTTGCCTTTTTTATTACTTATTTAAGGAGTGGGGTAGATGGAGGCTAAACAGAAAAAGAGTGTGGATAGAGGGGAGCAGGAAGCAATGAACTACAGGACCAGACGAAATTATTTTTGGTTCATAGTTCCATCTCTATTAGGGGTATTGCTATTCTTATTCCCAATCCCTTATGGAGGAAAAATCACCATCGGTGTGGGAGTAATGGCAGAAACCATTCAGGCGTCACTTGAGCCGATCCTGCCAGGTTTAATGACGGGTATTCTAGTACTCTCAGCCATAGTTCCGGTTTTTGCAAAAGCGCTCAAGCCGAAGTTAATCATGGATAGCCCTTTTATGAAACAGCTTTTTTACATTCATACGTTTTGGATGATTACGAGAATGGTTGGAGCTTTGTTTGCACTCATGACTATATTCGGGATAGGACCGGCAATCATCACCTCTGATTTAACAGGTGGAACCATGCTGAATGCCCTTGTCCCCGTACTTGCTGCATGGTTCCTTTTTGCGGGAGTCTTGATGCCGCTCCTCATGCAATTCGGTTTGATGGATTTTATCGGTACTATGTTGCGTAACGTCATGAGACCGGTATTTAAACTGCCGGGACGTTCCTCGATTGATGCTCTGGCATCCTGGATGGGAGCGGGTACAGTAGGGGTGCTAATCACGACGAAACAATATGAAGAAGGGTATTATACGAAGCGGGAAGCGTCGATAATCGCTACGAACTTTTCCATAAATAGTATCGCTTTCAGTTTAGTAGTCATCAGTTTCATCGGTTTGGAGGAGTACTTCGTTCCATTCTATTTGACAGTAGTGGTCGCAGGCTTGATTGCTGCCTTTGTTTGCCCACGTATTCCTCCGTTATCAAGAAAAGCGGATACGTACTATGAAGGGACAGGCAAGCAGATCTCTGAAGACACGCCTGAAGGGATGTCCAACTTCCAATGGGGTGTAGAAAAAGCGCTTCATAAAGCATCAGAGGTCAAAGGGATAAAGGAAGTTAGTAAACAAGGCATACAAACGGTCCTGGATATTTATTTTGCTTTAATTCCATTAGTGATGGCACTCGGAACGGTAGCCTTGATTATCGCCGAGTTCACGCCGTTTTTCACTTATTTATCGCTGCCGATCGTTCCAGTTCTTCAATGGATGCAAATTCCTGAAGCAGCCCAGGCAGCCCCTGCCATGCTCGTTGGCTTTGCGGACATGTTCCTTCCTGCTGTTATCGGTTCAGGAATCGAAAGCGAATTGACCAGGTTCGTCATTGCTGCTATTTCTCTGACCCAGCTCATTTATATGTCTGAAATCGGAATTTTACTCGTCAAATCCAAGATTCCTATTTCCGTCCTGGAACTGGCTATTATTTTCTTGCAAAGAACCATCATTACTCTTCCGATCATCGTAGTGATCGCACATTTTATTTTTTAGGGGGAATTGATAAATGAAGCCGACTTTTGATGAACTATATACGCGTTTGCCCGACCTGCTTGCACCAAGTATGGCCAAAGACCATCCTAACCTGCCTGTCGAAAAAGAGGAAGGGTGCTACTATTATGGAACGGATGGTAAGCAATATTTGGACTTCACATCAGGAATCGCGGTAGCTAATACAGGACATCGCCACCCGAAAGTTGTCAAAGCGATCAAAGAAGGCGCTGACGAGTTGATGCATGGCCCTTCTGGAGTGATTATGTATGATTCGATTCTAAGAATAGCGGACCGATTGCAAGGTATTCTGCCGGGGAACCTTGACTGCTTCTTTTTTGCAAATAGTGGAACAGAGGCGATTGAAGGTGCTCTGAAGCTTGCAAAATACGCGACTCAACGTCCTTATGTTGTGTCGTTCACCGGCTGTTTCCATGGTCGTTCCTTAGGCGCACTGGGTGTCAGTACATCAAAAAGTAAGTATCGGAAGTTTTTACAACCGAATGGACTGACTTACCAGCTTCCTTATGCGGATATGGAAGGTTGTCCAGCGGGGGAAGATCCAGCTGAATACTGTGTTGATAAGCTGGAAAAGGATTTTGAACTTTTATTTGATCACCAGGTGACTCCTGAAGAAGTTGCAAGCGTTATCGTTGAACCGGTCCTGGGGGAAGGTGGTTATATCATTCCCCCGAAAGAATGGCTGCAAAAAGTGCGTGAAATCTGTGATCGTCACGGAATACTGTTGATTTTTGATGAAGTGCAAACGGGTTTTGGCAGGACCGGGGAATGGTTTGCTGCTCAAACCTTCGGGGTGACACCTGATATTATGGCCATCGCCAAAGGAATTGCTTCAGGGATGCCGTTGAGTGCCACAGTCGCTTCCAAAGAACTGATGAGTAAATGGCCGATGGGAACGCATGGTACGACATTTGGCGGGAACCCGATCGCTTGTTCTGCTGCGCTCGCCACTTTGGATGTTATTGAAGAAGAGAAGTTGCTCGATAACTCGAAAAGGCTTGGAGCATATGCCTTGGAACGTCTGGAAAGTATTAGTGAAAACCATAATGTCATCGGTGATATCCGTGGGGTCGGATTAATGATCGGTATCGAAATCGTTGACCCTGTGACAGGAGAACCGGACGGAGAAGGAATGATGCGTGTCTTGGATTCATCTCTTGAGAAAGGGGTTTTATTTTACCTGTGCGGCAAACATCAAGAGGTGATTCGTATGATTCCACCGTTGATTGTAACTCAGGAGCAGATTGATCATGGTTTGGAAGTGTTTGAAGAGGCTGTTGCTGAATATGAAAAAGCGTTATCGATTTGCTAAATGAAGCTCTTGGTGGGGAAACCCTTCAAGAGCTTTTTTTGCTTTGATTTCATCCAATTCCCAAAGCGCCCCGCAGGCGTCCACCACCGAACGCTCATTGTGAAATCAACATAAGCCTCCCTGAGGGAGAAGCAGAAGAACAAGGTCAATAGAAGAATCAATGAAAATAAATGGCGGAGTTTTCTTAATCTTACCCTCTTATTGATAGCGTGAGATAAGTGTGTAAGCCCGTTAAGACAAAAAAGAATACCAAAACACCTTGAGGTGAACACCTCTCCATTGTCAGTTAATACAGGACAAAACTATAATAGAAGAAATAAATCCTTTTAGAGGAGTGTCGGAAGGTTATGAGCTATGCCCCTTTTAAAATGCGCGTTTTTGCTTTGTTGCTGGATTATCTCCTCATTTTGTCTTATGGGATTTTTGTGGTGGGGAGTGTTTCTTTCTTGTTCAGGCAGCCCTTGAATTTTTTATTTTCCAATTCTCCTGTTACAGCTCAGATCACGGGTTTTGTGATGATGACAGCACCTGTCTCTCTTTACTTTATTTTGAGTGAATGTTCAAAGTGGAAAGGAACCTGGGGAAAAAGGAAGATGAGCTTACAAGTGGTGGATGATCAAGGAGATCGGTTGGGGTTGAGTCGGTCTCTTATACGGACTGCCATTAAATTTCTGCCCTGGGAAGTGGCACATTTCGCAATTTGGCGGTTGATGCTTCCGACAAGCTACTCTGAAAAGACCCTTTATATAGTCCTGAACACAGTGAACGTCGCTATTTTACTTTACTTAATCGTCCCATTTACAAATAAGAAAAGGAGGAATATTTATGACTGGTTGGCAAGAACAGCAGTAGTTGAAAAGGAGGATGAAGCCTCTTGATTGATACAGGAAGAATCGTTTTCATTATCGTTATGGGATGGTCGTTAATTATCTATGGCGGATTGACGTATTTAGTTGTGAAGAAAAAAGAATATGGGTTGTTATCAGGATTCGGCAGTCGACCTGAGGAAGAAAAAGAAATATTAATATACAATGGGTATATCAATGCTCTCGGTAAACTATTAAAGTACACGTTCTACTTGCTTGTCCTCTCTTTTTTGTTAGGACTTTCATCAGTTCCCTTTGGCTTTGAGGTCAGCATCGGAATTTTTTCAATAGTGCTGATGGTCGGGATAGTCTGGGTACAGCGTTATGAAGTTCCTCGAAAAAGGAAGAAGATGGTGTGGATAACCGGAATTATTTCAGCTGCCACTTTCATGTTTATCTGCGGATTGACGGTGCTTGGATTTATGGAGAATGAAGTCATCATTACAGAAGAGAGTTTTGAGGTATCAGGGATGTATGGTGTCGAATGGCCGATGGAAGAAATCACTTCGGTTGAATTGCTTGATACTATGCCCGAAATCATCGTTAAGACAAACGGATTTGCTGCCGCCGGTCAACTGAAAGGCAGGTTTCGTTTGGAAGACCCATACAATGGTATATTGCTATTTGTCCAAAAGAACGAGGGGCCATTTCTCTACGTTTCCAGCAAAGATGATCATCTGATATTGAGCAGGGATGAGAGTTCGAGGACCAAAGAGATTTATGAATCATTAATGAACACTAGTGGGTGAGAAAACAATATAGCAAGGGGGCGGCGGGGAATAGTTCGCTTCACTCATCAAATATCTCGAAATCAAATCTTCCCGATGAAGAGCTAATATGGATGTTAAAGAAATGGACAGGCAGGGTAAGATGGTTTGTGAGCGATAATTTTTTACTGGAATAAAAGAAATATTATATAATCAAAATCTAGTGACGAATGTACATATCCAGGGGGGAATTTGCTAGTGGTCATTGCGATCATCCTATTATTATTTGTTTCGCTTTTCTTTTCAGGAAGTGAAACAGCACTTACAGCTGCCAATAAAATGAGGCTGCAATCCAGAGCTAATAAAGATAATAAAAAAGCCGGAAAACTTTTAAGTCTACTCTCACGGCCGAGTGAATTCATAACGACTATACTTATTGGGAATAACATTGCTAACATATTGCTACCGACACTTGTGACAACGTTAGCTATCGAGTATGGGTTCAGTGTCGGGCTTGCTTCAGCTATTTTGACAATAACCATCATTATTTTTTCTGAAGTTCTCCCAAAATCCATTGCTGCTGCATTTCCCGATCGGATCGCCATGACTGTTTCGCCTGTGATTCGTTTTTTTGTAGTCATTTTCAAACCGATCACCATTGTCCTGAACTGGCTGACAGGATTCATTACCCGAGCACTAGCTAAAGGACAAACCACCGATGTATCAATCTCTAAAGAAGAGCTGCGCACGATGGTCGATATCGCTGATTCCGAAGGGACTTTTAATGAAGCGGAATCCCACCGTATTAAAGGTGTGCTGGACTTTTATAATCTAAACGTGAAGGATGTATTGAAGACACCACGTGTTGATATGATTGCCATTTCTGAGGCTGCTTCTTTTGAAGAAGTCCGTGATATGGTCATCCAGCATCCTTTTACAAGGTATCCAGTCTATGGGGAGGACATCGATGATATCGTGGCTGTTTTCCACTCAAAGTATTTAATTTCGTGGGCGATGGAAGCAGGTAAGCCATTTGTAGAGTATACGTATAAAGACCCATTAGTAGTCTATGAGTTTCACAAGATCGAATGGGTATTCCGCAAGATGACGAAAGAGAAAAAACACATGGCTATCGTTTTAGATGAATACGGAGGAACAGAAGGGGTCTTGACTCATGAAGACGTCATCGAGGCGATGATCGGTCTTGAAATAGAGGATGAAATGGATCTGGAAAGTGATTCGATTATTGAAAAAGTTTCAGAAACTGAAATGATCTGTGATGGTAAAATTACTCTTCGCAGGCTCAATTCCTTTTTTGACACGGAAATTCCTGAAGAAGAAGACGTCTTAGCCGGATATTTACTGAAAGAGTTCAATGACTTCCCGGGAGAAGGAGATGTTCTTGAGCAGAGCAATTTGACTTTTAAGGTGTTGGAAATTGAAGGCAGGATGATCCGAAAGGTCCAGATTATCAAGTGACCATTTCTTAGTGGAGGACCATAATGAAAACGATAAAAAAAGTATTGCTCCTCATATTCGGTTGGGTTTCTTTAATTATTGGAGTGTTGGGAATCGTACTGCCCTTAATTCCGACTACACCACTTCTTTTGTTGGCAGCAGCTTGTTTTGTCCGTAGCTCAGATCGGATGTATGATTGGCTGCTTACAAACAAATATTTCGGAAAATACATCCGTGATTACCGCGAGCACCGGGGTATTCCGCTCCGTGCAAAGTGGATCGGTGTGAGTGTATTGTGGATTTCTATTCTCTATTCTGCAATTTTTGTTGTTCCTCTGATGTTTGTGAAAATATTGATGTTCGCCGTAGCCAGTTACTTCACCTGGTTCATATTAAACTTAAATACGATTCGCTGAACATAATAGAAGCCCGGGATGAATCTTACAGTCACCCGGGCTTCTTTGCTTCATATTTATTTTCTAACAGGGTGGATCCTTCTTTATCTGAGTGACATTCATTCAAAGATATTGAGGCTTTTTAAAAGGCTCCAGAACCTCCACCACCGCCACCGACACCCGCGCCGCCACTTCCTGTAGAGGCAGAAACAGATGTATGTTGCTCAGCGGAATGGAAGCTGTTTTGCAAAGACGCTCCAAGGATCAAGAAAATCACCCAGTCATCATTATTGGAAGTGTGGAGGGGCGCAGGCGTTGCCAAAAGATCGCGTTTGCCAATGCCGATTTGATATAGCAAGGCAGGCACCTGGTCTTCTTTGGCCCATGTTTTCCAATGATCTCCGTTTTTTAAAGGTTGCAAATCCTGTTTGATTTTCTGACCTTTGATGTTCAATGGGCGGTAAGCGATACTGTAGATGATGAAAAAACCCAGCAGGACAATAGAGGCTGCCATCCAAATGAACTGACCGTAAAAAGGGAAAAGGACGACAAACGGCAAAGTTACAACTGCTCCAAAACCAGAAATCCATCGAGGCGTTGCTGCAGTCTCATACAAATCATATTGCCGGTATTCTTGATTAACCATTTCCTTCCAGGTGGCAAACCTCTGGCGATATTTTTCCTGGTTTTCTTCTTTTTCAGCATAGCGCTCTATATCATCTACATGGAACATTTCTTGTTGAGCGATTTCATCAAACAGCCAGTCGATAAGAAGGCGTTCGTGGGCATACACGGTGTCTCGGTTGCTGACTCGGAATTCTTTTTCCGAAATTTGTTCGATGTTTCCTTTGTGTACGAGGTCGAGCAAGGATGAAGTCAAAGCTGTTGTCGGCAAGTGTCCATAGTTCGTGAACGTCATCATTGCAGGTAAGCTCATTTTCTCGTTAGGAAATCGTCCGCTTCCACTGCGTTGGCGTCTAACTTCACGCATAGTCTCTTTTCTTTTTCTAAGGCCATGAACAGCCAGCCCTAAGGCAACTAGAGTGAAGGGGAGGATAATGTACGGTCCTAGAATTCCCCATTGAGCAGTTGCTTCTGCACGGGCGGCTGCCTCTTCGTCCACGGCTTGTTTTTCCGCAATGACTTCATCGAGCATTGGCTCAAAGCTTGTCACTGCTGCATTAGGAAAGAGGCTTGCAGGATATGCGACACGGATGTCACCGTTTTTTCCATTTGGAACCTCGCCAAGTTTAAATGTGACTGTTCCGTTGTCTGAGATGGTGACAGTATCATACGCTTCATCGTAACCGTATGCTGCTTTCACATCCGCTGATTGAGGAGGTTTGATTGTGATCGTTAAATCCTCATAAGTGGATTCATTATTTTTGTCAAAAAAAGACCAGTAAAACTGGGCGATGTCTTCATAGACTTCCATACCATCTTCTATCGTGTAAAAAAGATCGATGGTGACCGTTTCATCTGACCCTCCCCGATAGATTTTGTATAATTCATCTTCTTTTTCAATCTTTAAATCTGTTCCATTTTCTGCGGCGTGCACATCAGTGATGGTTGCCTTTTCTTTTGGTATGAGCGTCCTCGTAATGCCATTGAATTCTCCTTCGAATTTATACCTATGTGTTTCCTTCACTTCCACTTGCCCGTTAGTTTTTAGAGAAGCATGGATGTCTGTCTCATCAATCGTGAAATCGACTGCAAACACGCGTGTAGGAAGAAGGAGGAGAGTGATGAGAAGGAAGAGGCTTATGAAATTTTTCATAATGTCACCTGCTTTCTAACTTTTATACGGCGGTGTGTGTGAAAAGGTTTCATAAGCTTACTGAAAAAGAGCGGTCAACTCGTGGTTGACCGCTCGGAAATGGATTAATTTTCAATGACACCACAAGCGATACGTTCGCCTGCATCCCCGGATGGCTGTGACTTTTGATCATCAGCTCCGGCGTGGATGACAAGGGAAGTCCCGTCTCCGCCTAGAAGCGAGTTATCTTGTCCCTCTTTAAGTGTCACCATGTCTGCCATCACTTCCTCTTCGGCATTTCCCTCCTCATGGATATCAATGTTATTTAAATCTCCCGCATGTGGACCATCTTCAGAATCGCTGCCATGACTGACGTCAGTCGGGTTAAAATGACCGCCGGCAGATTTATAATCAGGTGCTTCACAAACTCCTTTTTCATGGATGTGGAAACCATGTGTTCCTTCAGGCAAACCAGAGGCTGAGAGTTTGATGTTCACGCCTCCATTTTGTTGTTCCAATTCTGCAGAACCTACTTCATTTCCATCTCGATCGTTTAAGGTTACCGTAATATTTTCTGGGGTTTCTGATTTTTCTTGGTTTTCTTCATTCGTCGCATTTTCTTCTGAAGTATTTTTTTCTCCATTTTCTGATGGAGAAGAATCTTCTTCAGAATTCGTACCACAAGCGCTGAACACTATAGCTGTTAATACAAGAAAGAATACAATCGACCAACTTTTCAATTTCATCTCTCCCTTTCTATTATATAATGTTACTAACATATTTTCACAAGGAGGCTAGGTAATAAACGTGGGTGAGTCCATTTCATCCATATTTCCTAAACCAATCCATTACTGGTATGCAAATCCATAATGTCAGACCTTTGACCCTCTTTTCAGATTTATCAGAAAAATGATTGACATTTACCTGCGACCCCCTTTATAATTTCCAACAAGCTAAAAAAACTGAATGATTACTCTTATCCAGAGTGGCGGAGGGACTAGGCCCTGTGATGCCCGGCAACCTTTCAAGTTGACGCTTGATGATGGTGCCAATTCCTACAGACTACAATGTCTGGCAGATAAGAGAAGGACATAAGCAACTAAAACCCTTCTTCCTCTTGCCAGGAAGAAGGGTTTTTTAATTTTAAAAAAGGTGGGTTATTGATGAAGAGAAGTTTAGAGCAGCGTTTACAGGAAGGGCCAGTGGTGTGTGGAGAAGGATATTTATTTGAACTGGAAAGGCGCGGATATCTGCAAGCTGGTTCGTTTGTCCCGGAAGTGGCGCTTGACAATCCGCAAGCACTGAAGCAGACATATCGTGATTATATGCTTGCAGGGTCCGATGTCGTATTGGCTTTCACTTATAATGGTCACAGGGAGAAAATGCGCATCATCGGAAAAGAAGATTTGTTGGAGCCGCTGAACCGTCAGGCGATCCGGTTAGCTAAAGAAGTAGCAGCGGAGCATCCAGAAGAGGAAGCCCTTGTAGCTGGGAACGTTTCCAACACGAACCTGTTCGACCCGGACGATGAGGAATCGAAAGCGAATGTCCGAGGGATTTTTGCTGAAATGATAGGATGGTGCAAAGAGGAAGGTGTCGATTTTGTAAATGGAGAAACGTTCTATTACTATGAAGAAGCAAAAATCGCTTTAGAGGAAATACAGAGGCAAGGCTTACCGGCAGTCATCACACTGGGGCTGATGAGTGAAAATATTTTGCGCGATGGCTACACGGTTGAAGAGGCCTGTCGTTTATTAGAGAAGCAAGGGGCTCTAGTTGTAGGAATGAATTGCTTCCGCGGCCCGGCAACAATGCAGCCGTATATTGAACAGATTCGTCAAGAAGTGGAGGGGTATGTAGGGGCTTTGCCGATTCCATACCGCACCACAGAAGATCACCCGACGTTCTTCAACTTACCTGACGGGGGTTGTTCATGTTCACTGCCGACCGAAACGACCTTTCCGACATCGCTTGATCCGTTGTACTGTAACCGCTATGAACTTGCCGAATGGGCAGCGGAAGCGCAACAATCTGGTGTTAACTATATAGGTTTGTGTTGTGGTGCCTCGCCAAGTATGTTGCGAGAAGTCGCGGAAACGGTTGGAAGAAATACAGTGAACTCTGTTTATTCTCCGGACATGAAAAAACACTTCCTTTTCGGAACAGATGAGACGTTGAAAGGCCACAACACGGCTTACCGGACGAAAGCTTAATTAGCGCATCCCCACTGAAATCGTCGGAGATCCGATTAAGGACAAATAGTGACCGGTCTACAATAACAGAATGAACTGCAATGAAAAGGGGAGCGACTCAATGGAATGAGACGCTCCCCTTTTTCAATATTTATGCAAACTGCTGTAATTCACGGTACACCTGCTTTCCTTCATCATTCAGTACATGGCCGTTTCCGTGGCAGCGGCTGCATTCTTTTTCATAGCTTGTTTCTTCGATGGCTAGTTTCCATGCTATTGTGTCCTTTGCGTGGTTCGTACGCTGATAGTGGTCCATGATCATATTCGCCTTGCTATCATCGTACTCTTCATACGTTCCGGTTCCGTGGCAGAGGTGGCAGACGTTATAAAGATGGCTTACGGTTTGTGTATTCAAAAAGAACACTTCCTTTTGTTTTAATATAGATAAAGTATGATTGATTTTAGTGAATATTCAGACGAATTGCAATAGGTTTTCTACATATAAAAAAGAAAAAAAGTCATACGGTTGATTTTAGTAGAGTTTGAGCATCTAAGATCATCAATCATCATCTGGATTTTGTGTTTTTGAATAAAAAAATGCCACCGGAAATTCCGGTGGCATCTGAACTTCAATATCTATTATTTTCCTATGAACATTTGTGTCCAATAGTTGCCGTTCTCTGCATGGCCGACTCCGATGTGGGTGAAGTTAGGGTTCATGATGTTTTTACGGTGCCCTTCACTATTCATCCAGCCTTCTACTACTTGTTCAGGAGACGTTTGCCCCATCGCAATGTTCTCACCAGCCGTACGGTAATCGATTCCGTAAGCTTTCATCATGTCAAACGGAGATCCGTGGGTAGGGCTATTGTGAGAGAAATAATTATTTTGCTGCATGTCCAGAGACTTGTCTTTCGCTACGCCACTTAATTCTGTATCCAACTCTAGTGGAGCTAGACCTTGTTTCTCACGTTCTTGATTCGTCAATTCAACAACCTGTTTTTCAAATTCAGAAACCTCTGAAGCTGCTGCTTCTTCTTGCGTGTTTTCTTCTGGTTGTGCTTCTTCAGTTGACTCTTGTGGAGCTGGCTGTGCTTCAGGCTTTTCAGCTGGTGCTTCTTCTTTAGACTGCTCTTCAGCAGGTGCTTCTTGTTCAGCTGGAGCTTCTTCTTTAGACTGCTCTTCAGCAGGTGCTTCTTGTTCAGCTGGAGCTTCTGGAGGCTGCTGCTTCATTTGGAATTGTTCCAATAGAGATTGAATATCAGCCTGTTGAAGCTTGTTATTCTGAATTGAATCCTGGTTTTCATTTACCCAGTTAAGGATTTGTTCAGAATCTATTTGAATGGTTTTTGTATCCACTTCATAGTTTTGTTGCACATCTCCTGAAGATGCTAGAGATGTAGCTGGAGATGCAAGTAAGGATAGAGCGAGAGCTCCTGATACGATTAATGATTTCTTGATCATACTGAAAACTCCTCCTAGAAAATTTGTATTTTTGGAACGACTCTATCGTACCATCAGAATCTTGTAATATTGGAGGATATTTTTGGTATTGAAAGGATGGATTCTCTTACTTTTGAAGATTTAGAAAGGAAACTCACCATCATCTCTATAGTTGACCCTTTTTGTGGAAATCTCTTAATAGTTTGTCTGGGTGGAAGTATCATCCATCAAATAGAAAATTTACTAGAATAGAAGGGTTGACAGACTTTTTTCAATGGTATGTTTTTTACAAATGTAACATCAAAGTGACAAAGTTTGCAGACTTATAAAAGCGAACTCCCTTTTTGCAGCAGAATTCTGATGCAAAATCGATTACTTCTTGTTTAGGAGTAGATGAAGAGGTGTGATATAGTGGAGGAAAGAGGGAGGACGGTATTGTGAAATCAATTCAATTAATCAGCAACAAGCAAAAGAACCCCGAATGTGTGCAGCCTGAACGCGTCACTTTTTTCAAGCAAGGACAAGTGATGGAAGCCATAAATGAACACAATGAGATGTATTATCTTTTCTTCTATAAACAACAATTCCTTACGGCTGTCAAAACGAAAAGCCTCAAAAGATATTCTTATATTGCTCAAGCCTTCAGTGAAGGGGCCATTTATGAAGCTCCACATCCATTTATAGAAGCGCTTGTCACAGAGAATCAGCCCCTCCAAAAGCTCAGTTACCCTCAACTGATTAAAAAAATAGACCACAATCATACCAAACAAGAACAAGCTCATATCCTCACATTTTTTGAATCATTTATTCCGAAAAAGCAACTGTTCAAAGAGATAAAATCACTTTTCTATCAATACCGTCGTGAAGGGAAAATGTTCGCTGCTTATACGATTGTCCGCGAACTGAGGGATTTTGCACCGAAAAACAGCTTCGTCAAACAAGTCGGTAATGACCTTTCCTTCAGTAAGTTCCACACGATGTATGAAGAGGAATCACAGAAACTCACAGACCGTGACCCTCTTTTCGCGGAAGAGAATGCAAGCAATCACCTGAAAATATCGATTCTCGAGAATGAAAATCGCTGGATTGAAGCTGTTTCCATCCATATGAAAGAAATTTCAGTACATCCAACGAACGAGGGCTACCAAACGTTTATCAATGTAGTGAATCATCACTTTGATGAAAATAGCCATACCTGCCTTCTAGAGGAATTGTCCCGATCCCTCCCTTCCTTCGATCGGCTGACGGAAGATCTTTTCCAAAAATACATGCATACAAGACAACTTCATAAACTTTCAAAGTTGGTGACAGACCAAGGCGTCGAGCTCGATACCAGTCAGCTTCAAGCTTTATCTACCAACCTGCAAACATTCGATTTTACCGAACATCCAGAATCCATGAATGCACTTATGGAGCGAATTGTTGCCGCTCATCCGGAAAATGCAGAGCCTCTTTTAGAAAAATACGTAAAGGCATTGATGGAAACTCTTGAACTCGAAGACATTTCCAAACGCTTGGCTGGATTTCCACGGCACTTCAGTATTATCGAAAAAGTAGATAGGATGAATGGTATACGCGACGACCTTGATCAAATGCAGCAATTGGGCGAATGGTATTATGAATTGGAACAATTGGACAAAGCATTAGAATGCTTCCAGCTGGAAATGGAAATGAAACCGAGTGATCCTAAACCACTCCGTTGGCTCGCTCAAGTGTACCAGGATAAGAAAATGGTACATGAATCGAAAGCATACCAACAGTTATGCATTGATGTACAGAAGTGGGCTTAACCATGGAAGACCGATATTTAAAATCATTTAATGATAATTAGAGGAAATTCATTATAAAAGACGAGAGAATATTGAATGCTGCAACTCTTGGCTGTGGGAAAGTGGGGAAATGGGAATTAGTCTACATCATTTTGTTGAACATAAGCTTTTTTCACGTTTTATATTAGGGGTCATTTTAGTAAATGCTGTCCTGATCGGACTAGCAACAAATAACTCTCTCTACGAAAATTATCAATCTATATTTGTCTTCTTAGATGTGTTGATATTAGCCATTTTCACCATTGAAATCCTTGTAAAGCTGACCGTGTATCGTCAAAACTTTTTTAAAGATGGATGGAATGTCTTCGATTTTGTTATCGTGTTTGGAAGTTTGGTATTATATAACACTCATTTTGTAGGTGTTTTAAGGATTTTGAGAGTGTTACGGGTACTACGGACGATTTCTGTAGTCCCGTCTTTAAAAAGGTTGACCTCTGCATTGTTTATGGCGATACCAGCTATCGGTTCCGTGACCATACTGATGGGGATCATATTTTATGTTTACGCTATCATCGGTACAAGTTTTTTTGGAAAGCTTACGCCGGAGTATTTTGGAAATGTCGGGTTAAGTGCTTTGACTCTGTTCCAGGTTTTCACCCTTGAAAGCTGGGCGAGTGGAGTTTTCCGGCCTATCTTTGCGGAAATAGCCTGGTCATGGTTGTACTTCGTTTCATTTATTGTAGTTTCAACGTTTATAATTTTGAATTTAATTGTCGGTGAAATCGTCAACAATGCCCAGCAACTTTCCGAGCACGCGAAGGAAGAGAGTGAAGATATGCAAAAAATCATGGACGAATTGGATGAATTGAAAAAATTGATTAAGGGAAAGGAACAGTAAACGGGGCGAGGTCGAGAAACTGAAACAGAATTAATGAATGAAAAGAGACTGGGATAAAAGAATTTTCCCACTAGAGAACCCGGACGATTTTTTCGTTCGGGTTTTCTTTATGAAGTAATAATAGGATAATCCGCTTTCGGCAACATACTTCGCTATACGCGGACACGGTCTCAGCATCCTCTGAAAGCATAGACCGTTCTCTTCCGGGGACTTCGCCTCGTGCTCTGTTCCAGCAGGATTTTACGTATGTTGCCTACGCTCCATTTGATCCATTCTCCTCTATTGTCCGACTTTTCCAATGGAAGTTATCGTTTGAGGTACTCTAGTTCAAAAATAAAAGGGCTAAGGAAATCGGTATGAAACTCCAAATTAAGATAATGACACAAAAGCCCATAATGTCCTTCACTTTTAAACCAGCAATTGCGAGCAGAGGTAATGCCCAGAAAGGCTGAATCATATTGGTCCAGGCATCTCCCCATGCTACCGCCATAGCTGTTTTTGCTGTACTTACTCCAAGATCCAATGCTGCAGGAATCATAATCGGAGCTTGTACCGCCCATTGACCACCGCCGGAAGGGACGAAGAAGTTCACAATTCCAGCACTGATGAAAGCGAATAATGGAAAAGTGAATTCAGTGGAAACATTGACGAACCAGGTAGACATTTGTTCGGATAAACCTGAAGCGACCATCATTCCCATGATTCCTGCATAAAACGGAAATTGAATAATAATTCCACCCGCATTTTTAACCGCATCATTCACACTATTCAAGAAATTTCTAGGTGTTTTATGGAAGACGATACCTAGAAACAGGAAGATGAAGTTCACAATATTAATATTCAGATCAAATCCACTTTGAACAAAATGGTAGACAATGAAAGATAAACCTAATAGTCCTATGAATAATGAGGTGATCTTACTGTTTTCCAATCGTTCAGCAGGGGTCAAATCACTTGTCGTAGCGGCAAGCTGCTCTTCATCAGAATCGTCTTTTATGAAATCAAGATTGTTTTTACTTAAATCTCCATTAGACTTTAATAACCACAGGTTAAGTAATGGAAGGGTCAATAGTAAGACTAGAACAATAAATAGATTCATTCCACTGAAAAGTGTGTCTGAGATAGGAATAGAACCGATAGAATCTGAAAGAAAATGATACTCTGATGCGATTGTTAAAGGTATGGAACCTGAAAAACCGCCATGCCAAAGTAAAAAACCACTGTAAGCACTTGCCATCAGCAATCGATAATCTACGTTAGGCACACGCCTCGCTACATGGATAGCTAGCAAAGCGCCAACCACCAGGCCAAACCCATAGTTGATTAAACAAGCGATTGCAGCAACAAAAGACACTAATAAAATAGCCTGCCCAGGTGTTCTTGCCAACGTACTTAACTTCTGTAGAATTGATTTCACAAAGGGAGTGTTAGCCAATATGTATCCTGTGACGACAATCAATGACATTTGCATAGCAAAAGCTAAAAGATCCCAAAAGCCATTCCCCCAGAACTGTACCATCTGTACGGGTGAGCTTGCTGTGAAAAACACACCTAATCCGAATACAACTAACGTCAGGATGACAGCAAACAAAAAAGCATCCGGCAGATAACGCTGAATTAAACGATCAAAAAAACTGGTAATTCCTCGAAGCATACAGATCCTCCTCAATATGTAATCGCTTACAAAAAAATCTTGGATAAATTCTGGTTTTATTTTTTATGTATAAGGAATATTCTGACTATGATCAGTGTGTATTAAATACATGAAAAATGCAAGGTGAAAGACGAATGAGGGGGGATTTCTTCCTGTATATCCGAAGTTGAGAGAGTAGGATTGCTTTTCAAAAATATAGACTACGGTTTAATGCTATTGATGATATAGTACAGCTGATAAAATACGACATTTTGAACAATAAAAAGAACCAAGACGTGGATAAAACGACTTGGTTCTTTCATTGTTTTATGGTTTCAAGATAACTTTGATGTTTCCATCTTCTTTTTTATCAAAAATGTCATACCCTTTAGCTGCTTCCTCAAGTGGCATGCTGTGTGTAATGATATCGGTAGGGTCGAACTCATTGTTTTCAACCATGTCATAGAGCTTCGGCATCAGGTGAATGACAGGTGCTTGCCCCATTTTCAGCGATACGTTCCGAGAGAAAAAGTCACCGAGTGGGAAACCGTTCGCTTCAGTGCCATAAACGCCGGTCAGTTGCACTGTCCCGAATTTACGTACAGCCTGGGAAGCGGTTTTGATCGGACTGATGGTCCCGAACTGGTTATCGAAATCAGAACCGAATTCTTCCTCTTCTGGTACTGTTCCATCCATACCGACACAATCTATGACAACATCTGCGCCACCTTTCGTCTCTTCATGTAAAAGCGCACCGATGTCTTTTTCTTTTTTGAAGTTGAATGTCTCGACGTTGTTGGTCCGTTTGCCATGTTCAAGGCGGTGGTCAATCTGGTCAACACCGAGGACACGTTCAGCACCTTTCAGTTTAGCGAATTTCTGCGCCATTAATCCGATCGGTCCGCTACCTAGAATGACCACCGTGTCTCCTTGTTTGACGCCGCTGTGCTCGACACTCCAGTAAGCAGTAGGTATAACGTCGGATAAAAACATTACACTTTCGTCATCTAATTCACTTTGTTCAGGGACTTTAAAGGATGTGAAGTCTGCGTAAGGGACACGTAGGTATTCCGCTTGGCCCCCCGGGAAATTACCGAACATTTCCGTAAATCCGAAGAGTCCGCCTGGTTCTCCGTGCGGGTTGGATTCGTCGCATTGGCTTTCCATTTGGTTTTTACAGAAGAAGCATTCGCCACAACCGATATTGAAAGGGATGACGACACGGTCGCCTTTTTTCAGACTCTTCACATCTGGACCGACTTCCTCAACGATGCCCATCGGTTCGTGTCCGACGACATAGTCTTGAGAAGGCTCCATACCGCCTTTATAAAGATGCAGATCGGACCCGCAAATTCCAGAAGCAGTAATACGGACAATCATATCTCCATCTTCCTGGATTGTAGGAGTTTCGACTTCTTTAACAGTCATTTGCTCTTTTCCCTGATAAGTAACACCTTTCATGCTGTATCCTCCTTTTTTTACTTGTATGAGACATTTTCCTTTTGTTGGTCATTTGAAACGTGTTTTGGATCACGGAGGATACTGATACGCGGAAGTCGATTATTCAATATTTTGAGTATGGGGATTTCATGAGAATTCAAGCGAATATGCCCAGTCTAAATTTAAACTTAAATAGGAATAATCCTTGTCAAATCCTGGTTGGAGTAATATACTACATTACAACACTAATGCACCCATTCAGAGAGAAGGCGATACATTGATCCTCGATACAGATGGCATGAAACCGATCTATATCCAAATAGCAGAATGGATGGAGAGTGAGATTCTGCACGATAATTTCAGGCAGGATGAGAAAGTTCATTCCCAATACAAGCTCGCCGATATGTACAACATTAATCCAGCGACAGCGGCCAAGGGTCTGACTAAACTTGCAGAAGAGGGCATCCTTTATGACAAGCGTGGGATTGGTAAGTTCGTTTCTCACGCTGCGAAATCTATCATCTTGGATAAACGGAAAAATCAAACCTTGAAAAAAAAGATTAATGATCTCATTACTGAAGCGGGTCACCTTGAGATGTCCGAAGGAGAGGTCGTCGGGCTCGTTCGGGAAGCTTGGAAGGGAGAAGTGTGATGAAGGCAATCGAATGTAAGAGTTTAACGAAAACTTATAGGAGGAAAAAAGCGCTCAGCGACTTTACTGTTTCGATCGACGAAAACAAAGTTGTCGGTCTGGTCGGACGCAATGGGGCAGGAAAAACGACTTTCATGAAAATTTTAGCAGGGCTATTGAAAGAACAGTCCGGTACTGTAGAAGTGTATGGAAGGAGACCGTTCAACGATTTGTTCGTCTCAGCCAACACGATCTATATTGATGATGAGATGAATTTCCCTGCCCCACTCACCTTGAAAGAAATATTAGAAGAGGGGCGGCGCTTTTACCACAATTGGGACCATGAACTTGCCGGACGCTTATTCAAATACTTCGGGTTTCATCCGAAGCAGCGTCATAATGAATTGTCTAAAGGGTATGAAAGCACGTTTAACATGATTATTGGGCTAGCCTCACGTTCGCCACTGACAATCTTCGATGAGCCTACGACCGGTATGGACGCTGCGGTGCGGAAAGATTTTTACCGTGCCTTGTTGAAGGATTATTTGGCACACCCACGTACAATCCTCTTATCGACACATCATTTAGAAGAAATGGAAGATGTTCTGGAAGAAATCGTACTTATTGATAAAGGTGAACTTTATTGGCAAATGTCGATGGATGAGCTGAAAGAATACAGTATTGGTCTTGCTGGCAAGAAGGACGTACTGGAGCCTTGGGTTCAGAATCAGGAAGTTTTTTATACTCGGGAAACAGGCGTGGATGATCGATATATGGTTGTTGAGAATACGTTTAATGAATATGAACGGCAGCAAATGCAGCTGGCGGGCATCGGTTTGTCAGCTGTTTCAGCAAGTGATTTGTGTGTCTATGTGACCGATGAAAAAGGGAGAAAAGGAGGTGTGGACGATGTCTTTGATCGAAGTCCAGACCGCTGATATCGTAAAAAAACAATATAGTTACAAGTGGCGGGCGTATATTGGTGTGTTTACCTCACTGGTCATCATACAGCTGCTTGGTGTGTTGTTTTCACTGAATGGAACGGGTTCGAGAGGGAGAGGGACCACAGGTTATGATATTCGTATAGATTATTTCAACGCTGATATGGTGCTGATATTTACGATTTTCTGGGGATTCATAACCGCCTTCCTCTTAACGACTAAAGCTTACCGTGAGGATGATTTTGCCTTTGTAACCAATCGGGCGAGCAGTACTTTTTCAACTATTGCTTTCTTGTTCACCATTTGTGGAATCGGGGCCATTACAGCAATCCTGTCAGGCTACTTGCTGAAAGTGATCACTTACTTTTTCCTTCCTGGTGAGGAAATCTTCCTTGCTGGTGGAGCAGTAGGTCCGGGTGTGTTCATCATTGGTTTCCTTGCCACCACCTTGATAATCTTTCTGTTCAGCAGTATTGGATATTTGTCCGGCATGATTATCCAATGGAATAAAATGTTTGTCATCTTACTTCCCGTTATCGTGTTTGGAACCTTGATTTTACTAAGCAGAAGCGGGATGTCCGTAGATTCATTCGTTCTCAAATTCATTTTTCAAGAATCCAATTTTATTTTGTTTGTCATAAAGACAATTGCATCTACAACTATTTTTTACGCGATTGCCACCCTTATATCTAACCGGTTGGAGGTGAAACAATGATACTCAGCTTTTTACCTATCCTGATTATTCTAGTGGTTGTACTTATGCTTACTATTACTACGAGTAAAAGCGCAAAAGTCGGTTTATCACGTGGAAAGACTGGATGGTGGATGATGATAGGATACGTTGTCTTATTGTTAGCCTCAACCAGTATTTTTCTTTTGCTGCCGGTCGATCGAATCGATTCTCAAGAAGAGGGAAGTGTACCTGACACACAATCTGAACAGCTCTATACTCATCTGCAAGAAGGAAAAACGGAGCAGATTGATGAAGGACTCATTGTGGAGCAGTGGACGTTGGATTACGAGAGCGATGAACTGTTTTTATCAACACCCAGTAACGATGTGAATGGGGTGAACATTTTTGTAGAACATACAGAGGCGGTAGAAAACGCAGTCGAAGCGACATACTACCAAACGCCAATGAGTATCAACGGCATTGCAATCAAGCGACGCTACAAACCCAGGGTTGACTTATCAGAGGGTAAGCTTACCGTGTACCCGTCTGAAACGGTCCAAATAGAATATAAATTGTATGAAAAGGAATTCCCGTATAAGCAGTTCTCAGATGAAAAAAACTCCGGCGATATCGTGAGTGGCTGGAGCATATCCGCTTTATATATAAAAGTTCCTGAAAATGTTGAACTGGAAGCTGAAGCAAATACATTTGAAACAGTGAGACCATAAGAATCCAAAACGTCCAGAGTTGTAACTCTGGACGTTTTTATTGGTTTTCTAGATATTTTTTAAAGACGAGTCTTGATACCATGATAGCCATTGAGGTGAATTTCCCCACCTGCCTCGAACGAAAAAAGTTCTACCCTTTCCATAAATAAAGCAGTCTCTTTCACACAAATAGGCAGATGTACATAAATTAGCAAAGAGGTGGTGAAACATGAAAGAGCGTGAAAGGGAACTTGTTCACGATCCTTTACTAATTGAAAAAAAGGAATGGAAAAAAAGGCAGCTTCAACACCGGTTCAAACAAGTGTTGACCATTTCATCGCCAATCTTCATTTTATTGCTGTGGGAATTTTTATCACGCACGGGGTTGATTGACGCGCGTTTCTTCCCGCCACCGTCAGAGATTGTCGGTACCTTCTGGGCGATGGGAATGAGCGGCGAGTTGTTCGGTCATATCGGCATTTCGCTTTACCGTATTTTTGCAGGGTTTTTGCTTGGTGTGATTCCGGCGATTGTCCTCGGATTACTGATGGGGCTTTACTCACCAGTACGACACTTCTTATCGCCCCTTGTTATGGCGTTGATGCCAATTCCGACTCTTGCCTTATTGCCAATCATCATCATTTTATTTGGTGTCGGAGAAGTTTCCAAAATTGTCACCATTGCAGGAAGTGTATTTTTTCCCGTTATCATCAACACCGTTGCAGGAGTAATCAATATCGACCGGATTTATTTGGATGTTGCCAAAAATTACGGCGCCGATTCTAAGCAATTCTTTTTCAAGATAGCTCTGCCGGGCTCACTCCCAGTCATGTTGGAAGGGATTCAAATGGGGCAGGCAATTGCCTTACTCACTATTGTCGCAGCAGAAATGATGGGGGCGAATTCAGGAATAGGATACTTGATCTGGACCTCCTACAAAGCCTTCTTATTGAAAGAGATGTACGTCGGCCTTGTGCTCATATCTTTCTTTGGGTACCTGTTTTCCTTGATGCTGAGAGGTTTGCAAGCTAAGTTACTGCCATGGCGGTAAAGGATGGAAGGAGAGGATGGTATGGATCCGAAAATATCAATCAATGATTTGACGAAAGTTTTTTATAAAAAAGAAAGTCGAGTCACAGCGCTTGAGGGGATCTCACTCGATATTGCCGATGGGGAGTTCGTTTGTCTCGTTGGACCGAGTGGATGCGGGAAAACGACATTGCTCCGCATACTAGCAGAATTAGAGAAACCTAGTTCTGGAACGTTCGAGATAGCCCGCAGCCAAGCAGACCGCCCGCTCCAATCAATGGTCTTCCAAGAACGTGGAGTCATTCCATGGTTGACTGTTGAAGGGAATGTGAGCTTTGGCTTGAAGATGAGGCATTTGCCACATAATGAAATCAAGCAGCGTACGTCTTATTATTTGGAAAAAGTCGGCCTCGACCGCTTTGCTGAATTGTATCCGAAAGAGTTGTCCGGTGGGATGAAACAGCGCGTCAGTATCGCGCGCGCTTTTGCCAACGATCCGGAAATTTTGCTGATGGATGAACCATTCGCTGCTCTTGATGAACAGAATAAATTCATTTTGCAGGAAGAACTGCTCAATATTTGGTCAGAAACGAAGAAAACTGTGTTATTCATTACTCATAGCATAGATGAAGCCCTCCTACTTAGTGATCGTATCCTGTTAATGAGCTCCCAACCAGGGAAAATCATTGATGAAAAACGCATCAACCTGCCAAGGCCAAGGAACATGGAACAAGTTCGTGCAGATCCTGTTATGGCAGAACAATTTGTGGAGATTTGGAATCACCTTCAAGACGAAGTGCAACGATCAAGAAATTAGAAAGGGGAACGAATTCCCATGATAAAGAAAACTTTAGCTTTATTGTCTTTTTTATTTGTTGTTTTTGTTTTAGCGGGATGTGGAGCTAATGAGCAAAAAGAGGAGCAGAAAGAGTCGCAAAAAGCCCCATCCGGTGACCTGGCACCCCTTGAAGAAGAAGCCACCGTCGTCATAGCTGAAGATGGCGCTGCCTCAGGGGCAGGTTTTTATATTGCCGAAGAAAAAGGGTACTTTGATGATTACAACATCGATATCAAGTTCACGACATTCGCTAACAGTGACGATATGCTCCCGGCGCTCGCTGCTGGGGAAGTGGATATTGCGGGTGGCGTATCAACCGCTTCCTTTTTCAATGCGATTGCACAAGGCATTGACGTAAAAATAATTGCTGATAAAGGTCACTATTATGACGGTAACTCATACTTCAGTTTTGTTATCCGTGAAGATTTACAAGGTGAAATTAAGGATTACGCGGATTTGAAAGGGAAACGAATCGCTATTTCTTCTAAAAACGCAGTGGATGACTATATTTATCATCGTATGCTAGACCACGCAGGATTGAAGGAAGATGACGTTGAGCTCGTTCTCATGTCTGACTTTGGCAACATGCTCGCAGCTATGGGGAACAAATCAATCGATGCCGCTCTCCAAATTGAACCGTTGATCACCCAAGGGGAATCGGAAGGGCTGCATGTGCGTTTTGGGGATGCGACCGATTATGCGCCAGATGCACAAATCGCTATGGTCTTAGGTTCACCTTCGTTCGTTGAACAAGAAACGGATGTTTCCTTACGTTTCATGTCCGCTTACTTGAAAGGTGTACGTGATTACAACGATGCTTTCCTTCATGATGATGGACTTGACGAGGTTATTGATATCATGACCAAACACACAGCTTTGAAGGATCCTGAGATTTGGAAAAAAGTCGGTGTGACAGGGCTCGATCCGAATGGGGAAATGTTCGTGGATGATATTAAGAAGCAGTTTGAAATGTATGATGCGAACGGAGCGATCAGCGGAGACATTGACTTTAA
The DNA here is from genome assembly GCF_052246715.1 of Halobacillus sp. H74. Classification (NCBI taxonomy): domain Bacteria; kingdom Bacillati; phylum Bacillota; class Bacilli; order Caryophanales; family Bacillaceae; genus Halobacillus; species Halobacillus sp. H74. The sequence continues at coordinate 403,739 of NZ_JBQQCI010000003.1, forward strand.
TGATGCCGTGGATACGTCGATGACCGAGAAAGTGTTAGAAATAATCGGTCGTTACGAAAAATAGAGAGGAATGAACCTCAATGAGGCTAAAAATCCACTTCTTCAGAGGAGTGGATTTTGTGCTTTTTTTACAGAATAATATGTAATTTTTGATATTTTATTTCAAAATGATTCCATTGTATTAGGAGTAAAGTTTTGGAAATGAAGGTTTTTTGTGTATATAGGGTCATAAGTGGTATAGACGACTAGAAGGTAAATGAGTTACGCTTGTTACTACAATGTGTAAACGCTTACATATGGGGCGGTGGTATTCAGAGTACAATGTCCACTGTTTTTCGCCAAGGTCATCTAAGTTAAAAGAGTTTGGAAAAGATGGGACGTTTTCCGTGTGGGTAAGCGCCCCGTCTTTTACAAATAGATATGACAAGGAGGAATGTTGAATGTACAGGAGTGGGAGATGGTTGCTCATTTTGATGCTCGCCCTTTGTTTAATGCTGCCTCATATGGTGCCAGAGTCGCAAGTAGCCGCGGCTGAAACATCGGGGGTTTCGGACATGATCATTTTGCAAAATGTCCCAGAGTCGGATGTGACGGTAGAAGGAGATACGTTCACACTTAGTGCCTTGAACGTGTATGAGGAAGGTCATTTCAAAAGAGTGGAGGAAGGAATCCAGTGGTCGTCTAAAAATCAAAATGTAGCCACAGTGGATAAAGGCGGTGTAGTTACGTTCACCGGGCAACCAGGGAGAACATGGATTTCTGTAAGTGACGGTGTTCATAAAGATAGGATTGCCTTAGATTATAAGCCGGTTCGTTCGGACCAAGGCAAGGGGAAACCGGAATTTAAACCGACAATCAAAAAAGGGAAGGGGGAACGGTACAATATTATTTCCCATGCTCTTGAAAACATGACAGTTGAAGAAAAAGTCGGACAAATGCTGATGCCGGACTTCCGTACGTGGGATGGAGAAGACGTAACGAGTATGCTTCCTGAAATCGAAGAACAGGTAGAAGAGTATCACCTCGGCGGAGTTATTTTGTTCCGGGAAAACGTCGTGACGACAGAGCAGACAGCTGAACTGGTTTCTGACTACCAAGCGGCAGCTGAAAAATTTGGTCTTTTAATGACAATTGACCAGGAAGGCGGCATCGTCACGCGCTTGCAATCAGGGACGGATATGCCTGGAAACATGGCCTTAGGCGCTACAAGATCCGAGGAAATCACCCGAAATGTAGGACGAGCGATCGGGGAAGAACTCTCAGCTCTTGGCATCAACATGAACCTCGCGCCTGTGATGGATGTGAACAATAATCCGGACAATCCTGTCATTGGGGTCCGCTCTTTCGGTGGGAACCCCGAGCTGGTTGGAGAAATGGGTGTCGCTTATACGACAGGGCTCCAGGAAACAGGTGTGGCAGCCACGGCTAAACATTTCCCAGGACATGGGGATACAGCGGTCGACTCCCACCTCGGATTGCCAGAAGTCCCTTATGATTTGGAGCGCTTAAAAGAAGTAGAATTGTATCCGTTCCAACAAGCGATGGATGCAGGAATCGATGCTATCATGACCGCTCACATCACATTCCCTGAAATTGATGATACACAAGTCACTTCGCAGAAAGACGGATCGCAAATCGCCTTGCCTGCTACTTTGTCTGAAAAAGTACTTACAGGATTGATGCGCGAGGATATGGGATATGATGGAGTGGTCATTACGGATGCTATGAATATGAACGCTATAGCCGACCACTTTGGCGCTGTTGATGCAGCTATTCGCGCTGTTAAGGCAGGCACAGACATTGTTCTCATGCCTGTTGGTTTAGAAGAAGTTGCGACTGGCTTGTATGATGCGGTTGACGAAGGTGAAGTGGCGATCGAGACAATCAACGATTCTGTCAATCGTATTCTGACACTGAAGTTGAATCGCGGTATCATACAATCGGAACAACCATTACCAGTTAATGAAAAAATTGAACAGGCACAGCAAATCGTCGGGTCTGAAGCTCATCAGCAAGTGGAAAAAGAAGCCTCTGAACGATCGATTACAATGGTGAAAAATGATGGTGTATTGCCACTTGATCGCATCCAGGAAGAGAAAGTGGTTGTGATCGGCAGTTCCTTTGTGGATTCGCTCGGTAATGCCATCATCAATGAACATCCTAATACAACGGTCATCGAAGCTACTTCCTATGACCAATTATCAGAAGATCAAATGCAAGAGATAGGTGAGGCAGATCAGATCATTTACAGCACCTACACATATAACGTATGGACACGCTCAGTGGATCATCCCCAAATGAGGATGATGGGCCGAATCATGCAAGAGACGGATACACCGATCATCGGTGTCGGTATCCGTAATCCTTATGACATCATGGCCTATCCGGAAGTCGATGCGTACTTGGCACAGTATGGTTTCAGAGACTCGAGTTTTGAAGCGACTGCTGCGACGATATTCGGGGATAACAACCCTACTGGACAACTTCCTGTCACGATTCCAGGGGGAAATGGAGAAGTTCTGTATGAGTATGGAACAGGCTTAAGCTATTAAATGAACAGACAGAGGTATCTGAAAATTCATATCGAAATATTGTACACGAGTTCAGGGGTGGTGGAGAAAGAGTTGCATTTACCGTCCAAGCGTATTAAGCCCCTACAAGTTATTCCAAGAGGTCTAATTAGTCACTCAGATTAACACAGAAATTAAAAAAGGGAGAGGTTTTTTTGAAAAAATGGTTAGTATTCGCTCTTGTACTCACGATGACATGGTCTACTTTCTCAGTCGTTTTTGCCGATCATAATGGCAATCCGGGCAAGCATAAAGGGCATGACAAGAAAAAGGAACAGCCTTTCAAGCTTGGTGTTGAGATCCTTTTAGATGAAGAGAAAGAGCTGATCGAAGGCAAGAAAGTCGGATTAATCACGAATCCAACAGGAATCGATCAGGATTTTAACAGTATTGTCGATGTGCTTCACGAAGATGACGACGTTGATTTAACAGCATTATATGGTCCGGAGCATGGGGTCCGTGGAAGTGCTCAGGCTGGAGATTATGTTGAATTTTATACTGATGAAAAGACAGGCCTTCCTGTATACAGCTTGTATGGTGAGACACGAAAGCCTACGCCGGAGATGCTGGAAGATATTGAGGTTCTTTTATTTGATATTCAAGATGTCGGCACTCGTTTCTATACGTACATCTACACGATGGCTTACGCGATGGAAGCTGCTGAAGAAAATGATATTCCTTTCATCGTCCTGGACCGTCCGAACCCGATTGGTGGGGAGAAAGTAGAAGGGCCTGTCCTGGATCCTGAATACAAATCTTTTGTTGGGAATTACCCGATTCCTCTCCGTCATGGAATGACAGTGGGAGAGCTGGCGAAGTTGTTCAACAAGGAATTTGATATCGGGGCGGATTTAACAGTTGTTGAAATGCAAGGTTGGGAGCGGAATATGGACTATGAAGATACAGGTATGTCCTTTGTCGCTCCATCCCCGAACATGCCGACAGTAGAAACGGCGTTTGTTTACCCAGGTGCAGCATTGATCGAAGGTACGAATGTATCTGAAGGGCGGGGGACGACCAAACCATTTGAATTGATAGGTGCTCCCTTTATTGATAGTACAGAACTGGCAGCGGAATTGAACGATCGGAACTTGCCAGGTGTGAAGTTCCGGGCCGCTTCATTCACTCCTTCATTTTCCAAGCATGCAGGTGAACTGGCTCATGGTGTTCAACTGCACATTATTGATCGGAAGGAATTCAATCCTGTGGAGACAGGCCTCAATCTCGTGAAAACGATCCATGACCTGTATCCGGAAGATTTCGCTTTCCGTTCTGAAAACAGTGCAGGAATTTCCTTTTTCGATTATTTGATCGGGAACGGATGGGTGCGTGAAGCCATAGAAAAAGGAACCCCTGTCGAAGAAATTCAAAAAGAATGGAAACATGAACTTAAAGACTTCAAAAAAGTAAGAAGTCAATACCTCCTTTACAAGTAAACTATCTTCCACCTCAGGTCATCCAGATTCTGGATGACCTGAGGTGGTTTTTATTTTCCATATAGAGGAATCATGTAAGTCTTATCTCTTATCTGAAAGCGTTTCTATTACAAACAATGATGAATTATGATAAAATTTGTAAATATTCATACAAATTCGACTATTTTAATACAAAGAAAGCGTGGGTGAACCTATGAATGATCAATCAACTTTAAAGACTTTTTGGCAGCGTCTCTGGGGTATGCATCACCAGGCCAAAGACCTGATGAAATTCATGGCTACTGGTGATTCGGAAAGGTCCAATCCATCAAATTCTAAAGAACAATCCGTCGAGGAGGGAAATGGTGGCCCATCATTCGACATGAGGCAAAAAATCGGACTGCTTTTAGGGCCGCTTTTATTTGTGCTAACGCTGATTTTTTTAGAAGCGGACGGGCTCTCTGATAGTGCTGTAGCGATATTAGCAAGCACGCTTTGGATAGCTACCTGGTGGATTACTGAAGCAGTGCCCATTCCTGCTACTTCATTGCTTCCGCTTATTCTCTTTCCTGTTACCGGAGGTCTTGAAGGGGGAGCGACCGCTTCTTCATACGGAGATAATACGATCTTTTTATTTATGGGCGGTTTCCTGATTGCATTAGCGATGCAAAAGTGGAACCTGCACAAAAGGATGGCATTGTTCATTATTGCCTCTGTAGGAACGAGTACCGAGCAAATCGTGCTCGGTTTCATGGTAGCTACCGGGTCGCTTTCCATGTGGATTTCCAATACAGCGACAGCGATGATGATGGTACCGATCGGGATGGCGGTCATATATCAAGCATCTGAACAGTTGAAGAAAAAGGGGGAAACTGTTGATCATTCTGACTTCCACTTTGGCAAGGCTGTCATGCTCGGGATCGCCTACAGTGCCTCCATCGGTGGTTTAGCCACATTGATTGGTACGCCTCCTAATACGATATTCAAAGGAGTGGTTGAGCAGACATATGGCATAGAAGTAACGTTTGCCGGCTGGATGGCATTCGGAGTCCCTCTGGCAGTTATCTTCTTAGCAATAGCCTGGTTTTATCTAGTGAAAATGGCATACCCTATGAGAATTAAAGAGCTTCCAGGTGGGCGTAAGGTCATCAGAGAAGAACGTCAATCTTTAGGGGTGATGTCCTCAGAAGAAAAAATCGTCATGACTGTGTTCTCTATTACTGCACTTGCGTGGATTTCAAGGTCATTCATTTTAGTGGAAATCAATGAAAATATTAATGACACGATGATTGCCATGACTGCTGCCGTGCTTTTATTTCTGATTCCTTCCAAAAACAAAAAAGGGGATTTCCTTCTCGACTGGGACACAGCCAAGGGACTACCATGGGGGATTTTACTTCTTTTTGGTGCTGGATTAGCGATTGCCACTGGCTTCCAGGAAACTGGGCTTGCTGAATGGATAGGAAACCAGCTTACGATATTAGAAGGGGTCAATCTGATTCTCATTGTCGTAATAGTGGCAACGCTTGTCATTTTCTTAACAGAGATTACATCCAATACAGCGACAGCGACTATGATGTTCCCGATTATGGCCTCTCTTGCAAGCGCCCTCTCTGTACACCCGTATAGTCTGATGATCGCTGCAGGAGTAGCAGCTAGTTGTGCTTTCATGCTTCCCGTTGCGACGCCGCCCAACGCTGTTGTTTTCGGTTCCGGTTACTTAAGAATTCCAGACATGGCGAAAGCTGGATTTCTACTGAATGTAATCGCTGTTATTCTCGTTACGCTTGCCATCTATTTTTATTTACCTCTAGTATGGGATATCGATTTAACGTCGTTCCCAGAAAGGTTCAATCAATAAATAAAGGATGATCAGAATGGAAGCGAATTGCGAAAACGTTACACCCTACACACCGGACGAAATGAGTTTTTGGCGTGTAACCATTGCATTGATGCTCGCTTCCTTATCCGTTTTCTCAACACTTTATGTTTTCCAGCCACTGCTCCCCGTTTTTACGAGTCAGCTGAACATTTCAGCAACAGAAGCAAGCTTTCTTATGTCCGCTTGCGTACTGGCCATGGTGGCGGGTCTTTTCGTGTTAGGCTTCGTTGCCGATCGTTATGGACGCTCCCTTGTCATGAAAGGGTCCCTGATTATCACAGCCTTGTCCTTACTTGTCATTCCTTTCACACCTTCCTTTGAGTGGATGGTGACTTTCAGAGTGATACAAGGTTTCTTTCTAGCTGGGATTCCGGCTGCTGCCATGGGTTATTTGGGAGAGGAAATGGCGCATAAACACTTAGGTCTTGCCATGACTTTGTATATTTCGAGCAATGCTCTTGGAGGGATGGGAGGACGAATTGTCGGTGGTTATATGACCGATTTTTTCGACTGGAGAGTCACCCTATGGTCTTTTGCTGGATTCAGCTTAATTGCCACCTTCTCATTTATGTTTATGCTTCCTGAGGAGCGATTTTTCAGGGAAACAGATCAGCGTATAGTTGAGGATCTGCAAGGAATGCTTGTGCACTTAAAAAACGCCTATATGCTCGCGTTGTTTTTGCTGGGAGTTTTGCTGCAAATTGTATTTACAGCTATCTGGACTTATGTACCTTTCTACTTACAAGAAGAGCCATTCACATGGTCCTTGAAATGGATAGCGCTCACATACTCTGCCTACATCTTCGGTGTTTTGGCGCCACCTATAGCCGGGAGATTCTCAGATGCTTTCGGTTTGAAAAAAGTCATGTTTACAGGCGTCATTCTGCTGATCATCGGAGTAATGTTGACCTCTATTTCATCCGGGACACTGATTCTGTCCGGGTTATCTTTAATTTGTATGGGGTTCTTTGTCGCTCACTCAATGGCAGCAGCGCTTGTAAGCAAATCTGCGACACACCACCGGAGCGGGGCCTCAGGATTCTATTTAATCAGTTACTATATCGGTGTCGCCATCGGCAGTACAGCCGTAGGCACCTTATGGGAACAATTTCAATGGAACGGAGTAATCAGTGTAACTTTCTTGTTAATCATTCTTTTCCTCTTACACCCCTTGTACAAAGGTGAATGAACCATTCTCTTATTTTCCTTTCCCTTCGTTTTCCTCAGGTCATCCAGATTCTGGATGACTTGAGGTGTCTATTTTTGGAAGGGGATGAAATGTTATAATAGTAGGAATTATGTAAGTGGATTCATCTTAGTCGTTTAACCTTAATTAAAAAGAGAGTTTAATAGGAATGAAATAGGGCCGATAAGAATTTGAGTGAAAGCTCTTTAAATTATGGGGGGAGTTCTTATGAATCTTCATGTCAAAGGTACAGCAGTTGACCCACAAACCCGATGTGCTCATTACAATACCGAAGTGGACATCATCGCGATCAAGTTCCACTGCTGTCAGGAGTATTACGCCTGCTACTATTGCCATCAGGATCATGCTGATCATCCTCCTACAAAGTGGCCTCAGGAAAAGTGGAATCAACAAGGTATTTTATGTGGAAATTGTCAGCATGAATTAACGATTCAAGAGTATATGGAAGTGAGAGGTTGCCCGAAATGCCATCACACATTCAATGAAAGATGCAGCCTGCATCACCCGCTTTATTTCAATATTTAAGCGGCCGATTATGTTGGAATTGGACGTTTTCAACCACAAAATAATAATGTGAATTTATCGTGGGATTGGCATGACGTTATGAAATTGATTGTTTACCAAATATGAACCAGGGAATCTGCCACTAGAAGAAAAACAGCTGAGCTCATGTAATATGAGCTCAGCTGTTTTTCTTATGGGATGGATTTTTTCGTTTACTGCTCTACGACGAATTCAAAGTTTCCTTCGAATTTAACATCCTTTCCTAACAACATACCGCCTGTTTCGATGGCGGCATTGTATGTCATACCGTACGCTTCACGGTTGATTTTTCCGGTGACATCAAAACCGGCTATTGTGCTGCCGTCCAGCGGGCTTTTGGAAGTTCCGTTGTACTCGACGGTGAAAGTTTCTTCGTTCGTCACACCTTTGATTGTAAAATCTCCTGTCACTTCGTATTCTTCGTCAGAGATTTTTTTAATGGATTTACTTTCGAACACGAGATGCGGGTGTTTCTCTGCTTCAAAAAAGTCACCTGAACGGAGATGCCCATCGCGTTGTTCGTTCCTTGTATTGATAGAAGTGACTGGGATGGATACTGTAACCTGGGCAGAAGTAAGGTCATTTATGTCGCCAGCGAACTGAACGTCAAACTTCTGAAATTCACCTTTTGCCTTGGAAACCATCATGTGTTTGATTTGAAAATTAAGACTGCTGTGAACTTGGTCTAATACTAATTTAGTCATAAAAAAACTCCCCCTGTATATATTTATTTTGGATTCTAAATAAAATAATACTCTCTATTTATTTCGAAGTCAAGATATATTAATTGAAAGTATTTAGCAGACACCTATCAAGTGCTTCCGAATTTCCGATTGGTCCTAATGATTGCGTTATGCAGGGAATAGGAGATATAAAAAAGCCCTAGACCTAGGGGTGTCTGAGGGCTGCCTGAACAGATGAGGAATTTATTTATTCAATTTGAAGTGGGCGTTCAATTGACCGCGCAACATTCTTTCCATTACTTTTCCTTTGTTAGATCCTAAAAGATCTTTCCTTATTTCATACGTCTGGACGCCTTCTTCCCGTTTATCTGCAATTTGCATAAGCATCTCGACATCGGAAAATGAATACTTCCGTGTTCCTCTTTTCGTCCTCTCTGGATAAATCAATTGTCTTTCTTCGTAATAGCGGATCTGTCTCAGGGACAAACCGGTTAATTCGTTGACGGTTCCTATAGAGATAACCTTTTTGTTCTTATATGATGACATCACTTCTCCTCCTTAAAGATACTTGAGTCTTAAGGGCGGTGAATCCGTTCAACTAAGGTCTCTAATTCAGTCAATGTAAGGGAGCGGAGCGCCTTGTCGGAATGATGATACATTCCTGAATCGATGAGTTTTTTAATGTAATGTTCTTTCATACTTTTTACAGCGATTCTTAAGTGGTTTTTTATGGTATTTCACTCCCGTTTTATTGTAGTGAATTCGGTGATTAGCACGACTGGTGTTTACCTCCTATTTGATGTATTGACTATAGAATAATGGAATCGAAGCTTGATGTCACTATTTATGTTAGGAAATCTAACATAAATATTTTAATATGTCATGATTCCTGACATGAAGTTAATCTTGTTCCATTGCCCGCATACTATTATTTTCAGACTATTTGTTAGAGTATATAGAGAAATAAGGGAGTTGGGTTTTGGGAAAAAGGGGCCGGAAAAGTAGCGACCCTGAGAATGACAGGTCCATTGGATAACATTTCGTTGCCAATTCTTACTATGATTTTGCTTGGTTGAATAAGGAAAAGAAGAATCTCGTTTCACATATTGGTGTGGCAGGAAGTAGAAAATAATATGCACTCCGTTATGCAGTACGACATAATTATCGCACCGCAGATTTTTCTGTCTGGGAAACGGTTGGTCAATAACCTGTACCTCCAGCTGCATCCTCTCCAGTGTAGTAATTAACCCCCTTCGCTGGATTAAATAAGTGTGTCGTGGCCGGATAGGACGGTTCGCTTTTGTTATTTCGGTTTAATCCTTGGTGAAAAAGTGAATGAATGGGGTATAGGTGGTGAAATTAAATGTGGATCAAACACTCATTCTTCAAATACATAACAGCGGCAATCCTCATCTTGATTCTATATTATTTCCTGGAAAAATTGGAACTGCTGCAACCGGTTAAAACGATTATTGGTACGCTGTTCTATCCATTGTTGATCGCGGGATTTCTTTTCTATATATTAAGGCCTGTTGTTCATTGGATCGCTAAGGTGGTTCCTTTGCCTGTTGCGATTTTAGCAGTGTATGCGGCTATAGGGGGTATTCTTTACGGTGCATTCCGGCTGTTGGCAGGAACAATTCAAAAGCAAGTAAGCAATATTTCTCGACTCCCTGATAAATTAAAACAAACAGCTGAAGAAGCGAGTAAAAAAATCGAGGAAAACGATATGGGGGTAGTGTCCGCGGTATCTATACGTCAACGAGTGACGGAATACTTCGGGAACCTCACTACGAAAATCGGTGAACATATGACAGAGGTATTTTCTACGATTGCCGGGGCTACGACGGTTTTGGTCATCGTACCCTTTGTTTTATTTTTCCTCCTGAAAGATGGCCATAAGTTGATCCCTTTCTTGAAACGGGCCTTACCTAGTAAGCATAAGCCTAGAGGCGAAAAGCTGTTGCAGGACCTAGATTATATGGTATCATCCTACATCGTCGGTCAAGTGACTATCGCAGCGGTGGATGGGGTGCTGACGTATATCGGTTATGTGTTGATTGGACTGGACTATGCTTTACTGTTAGGTATATTAGTGCTTTTCACTTGTGTCATTCCATTTGTCGGCCCCGTGATTGGTGCGATTCCAGCCATAGTAATCGCGCTGATGCAGGCACCATCCATGGCGATTTACGTAATCATTATCTTTATCGTCGTTCAACAATTGGAAAGCAACCTTGTCGCTCCGTTTGTATTTGGAGAGCGTTTAGATATTCATCCTTTGACTGTCATTCTTTTGCTCGTTGTAGCTGCCCCTTTATATGGGGTGGTAGGAATGATTGTTGCTGTACCTACCTACTCCGTACTGAAGGTGCTGGCAAAGCATATATATCAGTTTTATCGATTGTACCATCCAACGTGAGGTGAACCCATGGGGTTCACCTCATTTTTTTGGTGCTTGCATTCCATCCACGTCCTTTAAAGAACTATCTCCGGGATCGGTCTCTTTCGTAATTACTGAAAACGACCCATCTGTTTCAAGTACTACCGCTTTCACTCGCCCTAGCGAATACACTCCTTGTGATCGGATCGCCTGCCTGATCTCATCTGCTTTCACACGCTCCTTTTTCATAGCTGTTTCCACCATCTCCCCCTGGTACATTAGCAATTGCGGTTCGCCTTTTACAAAAGAAGTGAATGTTTTTGAACGCACCTCCAGCCATGTTACAGCGTATTGAAGAAAGATAAGGGAGGATAACGCAGCGACCCCATCCAGCCATTTGACTTGACTCGATAAAAGGATAGTAGCAACGGTCGATCCTATAGCTACAGTAATAACCAAGTCAAACATGTTCATTTTTGATAATGTTCGCTTTCCTGAAATTCTTAATAGCAAAATAACGGCAGGATAAATGAGCAGCGCCATCATAATTATTTTGAAAACACTTATCCAACTATCAAAAAGCATTTTATTCTCTCCTCTATTGGTATGTGAGTAACGAATAACGCTCAGAGCCTTTGCCCTGAGCGCCTCGTTGTAACCCCATTCATTTATAATGGACATTCTTCATAATGAACCCGCTTTTCGGAAGGGCGGGCATTTTTTTTAAGCTGTAGCTATAATCCTGTTTCGGCACCTCATAACCGAGGTGTTTTGTCATATAACGAAAACTCGCCTGAAGCACTTCGATTGTCGCCCATTCGCCTGGACAGCGGTGTCCCTTATAATAACCGCCGCCCCCTTGCGGAATGAGATCAAACAATCCTCCGTCCCAATTCAAAAACCTTTCTGGGTTGAATTCGTCCGGCTTCTCCCATATCCGTGGATCGTGATTGATTCCATAAACATCAATCAAAACTAGCTGATCTTTTTTGAAAAGGTACTCCTGCCATGTGAAGTCATGGTCGACTCTCGCCCCAAGAAATGGGACGAATGGATAGAAGCGTCGGATCTCTTGAGTGAACATGAACAAATATTCATCATCTAAAGAAACGCGAGTTCGTGTTTCGGGGTATTCCTCCAGCGCAACAGCGCCGAAAGTCAGAAACTTCGAGATGGCGACGAGTGGCCTAATTACGTTAAGCGTTTCAATAGCTGCCATACGTGCATCTAATGACTCGCCCTCTACATTTCGGTGCATAGCCATCTCATATACAGCTTTTCCTTTTTCAGCTTCCATTTCTCCATTTCTGACTTTTATGATCAAGTCCTCGATCCACGCTTCCGACCGTTTCCGTGCACGTCGGCTTTCAATATGTTTCGGCCCGATGGCACTGAAGCCATCGATCATGTTGCTCAGGTCACGCGTGCGTTTATTCACTTCTTTTTCATTTAAAGGAATACCAGCCCAATCACACGCTGTCCGGCAGAGGAGTTCTCGTGACTCATCATAGAGGTTGACCTTTTTCATCTTGCTCCACTTTTTCGTGAATTGTGCCCAGTTTTTGGTCGTGATTTCGTATAAGTGTTGCAAAGATTCAGGAGTCATCAAGGACATGAACAAAAGCTTACGGTGGGTATGGGGGTCGCCGTCCATCGTCTGGATTCCACCTTCGCCGAATAGTGTTTTCAAAACTCTTGTCGGCAGTGCTCCTGACCGGTTCATCCGATTTCTGTCATAAAAAAGCTCCGCCCCTTCGATTCCGCTGAGGAGGGCGACTTTTTCTCCTAATACTCTCGTTTCATATACATCCAAATGATGATTCTGTACACGGTTGGGGATGAAATTGTAACCATCCTTGAAAATAGCCAATGTGTTGTCAATCGTCTTATCTTTCGGTACTTTGACGGCCATATGTACTCCTCCTATCTATCAGTCTCTTATTGTTCTAGATTCCTCCTTCTAGAAGAAGATAAACCGATATTAGAATCTTTTAAAATACTATTGAATTTTTATGCGATAAATTGTATAGTTACTAACTATCGAATAATGTTTATTTATGCATTTATTTGTATGAAAATGATAGAGGGGGAAGAAACATCATGGCAATTGAACAGACGAAAGTTACAGAACCAATTCAGCAATCCTCATCCTTTACAATGAAGCAATGGATGAAATTTCTCATCCCTTCGTTTATCGGTGTCCTTTTATTCCTAGTCCCAATTTCCATAGATGGTCGAGTGACCATTGGGTTAGGAGTCCTTGCAGATGGCCTCCAGGCTGCTATCGCTGATTATATTCCTTTATTCATGACGAGTATTATCGGAGCATCAGCTGTAGGGAGTATCGTTATTAAAGCTTTACCAAAAGGAAGAATAAGAGAGAATTCATTCATATCTAATGTATTTGATATAAGTCCGCTTTGGATCAGCTTGCGCTTTTTGGGGGCAGCCTTTGCGATTATGACGTTAACAGGATTTGGACCTGGGTTTGTTTCCTCAGATATTACAGGTGGAGTTGTGCTATACGATTTAATCCCTGTATTGATGGTGTGGTTCTTGTTTGCAAGTTTGTTCATGCCATTACTATTAGAATTCGGGTTGATGGACTTCATCGGAACGGTCGTTCGAAAGGTTATGCATCCATTATTCAAACTGCCTGGTCGTTCATCCGTTGATGCAATGGCATCTTGGATGGGGAGCGGAACTGTTGGGGTTTTGCTCACAACACAGCAATATGAAGGTGGATATTATTCAAAAAGGGAAGCTGCTGTAGTTGCAAGTAACTTTTCCATTGCTTCGATTGCGTTCAGCTTAGTGATAGCTAAATTCCTTTCAATCGATCACATGTTCATTTCGTTTTATTTCACAGTTGTTGTGTGTGGAGTTGTGGCAGCGGTCATCTGCCCGAGAATCCCGCCACTGTCCAAGAAAAAAGAAACCTATCATGAACCAGTGGGTAAGAAAATTAATGAAGTTGTACCAGAAGGTGTTTCCACTTTAAGGTGGGGGCTTGATAAAGCTATTGAAAAAGCTGACCAAGTGAAGAGCGCAGGATCCGTCGTGAAAAAAGGTGTCTATAATGTAGTGGATATCTGGTTCGGTTTGATTCCCCTTGTCATGGCACTTGGAACGGTCGCCCTTGTCATCGCGGAGTTCACACCAGTTTTCACCTACTTGTCTTATCCGTTTATACCTTTCATGAATCTTCTCCAAATACCTGAAGCAGCAGAAGCAGCCCCGGCAATGATTGTAGGATTTGCGGATATGTTCCTGCCGGCGGTCATCGGGAGCGGCATCGAATCTGAGTTGACGCGTTTTATCATTGGGGTCATGTCTCTGACACAGCTCATTTATATGTCTGAAATCGGTATTCTTTTAATTAAATCGAAGATCCCGATCAACTTTTTCGAGTTGTTTGTCATTTTCTTGCAACGTACGGTGATTACCTTGCCGATTGCAGCACTCCTTGCCCATCTATTATTCTTTTGAACATAGTAATGAGTACTTTGAGTTGGTTTTCTTAGCCTATGATAATGGATTAAGAGAATCGGGGAGTTTTTCAAGTAGAAAGGGCAGGGATATAAATCAGCTCACATTGGTGTACACTGACTCTGCTTGGGGGAGCTCAATCTGAATAATTGAAAAGTAAAAAGGCGCAGCTGAATTCCAGCTGCGCCTTAATATTTATCAATAGGGGAGGTCATTACATTCAGAGGTTTCGGATCTGCATATTTCTTTGGGGGGGTCTTTTTAATTTATTCCTGAAAAAATTATCGCTCAGCGAAATGTTTTACATCAGCTTGTTTTGCAACTGATAGAGCTGCTTGCTATTATGGATTGGTGTATTGTAGTGTATGAAAGAGCTTGGAATTTAAGAAAGAAGGAATTTTCATGGAAGATATTCAAAACAAACAAGGGAATGGATGGAGTTTACTTCCCTTTGGTGTATTTATATTACTCTTCATCGGTTCGGGAATCCTCACCGGGGATTTCTATCAAATGCCGGTCTTGGTGGCTTTGTTTGTCGCCATTCTCGTCGCCCTGTTCATGAACAGGCGCAAAGACTTTCACTCAAAGCTTCAGCAGTTGACGGAAGGAGGGGGCCATTCGAATATCATTTTGATGGTGATCATCTTTCTCTTGGCTGGGGCATTTTCCACTGTTGCTGAAGGGATGAAAGCAGTCGATTCGACTGTCAATTTAGGATTGAGCATATTGCCAGGTAATCTTTTGATTGTCGGTCTTTTCATTATCGCTTGCTTCATCTCCATTTCGATGGGTACATCTGTGGGAACGATTGTAGCCCTGGCTCCAATCGGGATGGGGATTGCTGATCAGACAGATGTAGCCGTCGCTCTCACGATGGGGGCGGTGGTCAGTGGTGCGATGTTCGGGGATAATCTTTCCATCATTTCTGATACGACTATTGCTGCTGTGCGAACCCAGGGCACAGAAATGAAGGATAAGTTCCGGGCGAATTTCTTTATTGTTTTGCCTGCCGCCATCGGAACGGCAATCATTTTTGGTGTACTGACGGCAGATGCTTCTACAACACTTCAAGGCGAGCATCCTTTTGAATTGGTGAAAGTTCTTCCTTATTTAGGGGTCCTCATCTTTGCGCTCATCGGTGTGAACGTGATTTATGTGTTGATGGGAGGTATCGGTTTCGCTGGGATCGTGGGTCTGATGATGGGAGACTTCACCTTAATGGAATTCGTCACGCTTGTGGGTGACGGCTTCTCAAGTATGCAGGAGTTGGCCTTAGTCGTTATACTTTTAGGCGGACTTGTAGAACTAATTCGTCAAAACGGCGGGATCGAGTATTTGTTGCATAAAATAAGTCGTGGTGCCAACTCCAAGCGAGGAGGGGAGTTCAGCATCGCTGGTCTTGTGAGCGCTGTTAACGTATCTACAGCGAACAATACAATTTCGATTATCACGGCAGGTCCTTTAGCCAAACAGATATCTGCAAGGTTTGATATTGATGCTAGAAGGTCTGCCAGTATTTTGGATATTTTCTCAAGTTCTGTCCAAGGATTACTTCCTTATGGTGCGCAAATACTTTCTGTGGCAGGAGTGGCGAGTATTTCACCTGTCTCAGTCGTTCCTTTCTGTTTGTATCCGATCCTTCTTGCATTATCAGGGATCATCGCTATATTCATCCGTTTTCCAAAGTTTACGACTCGATGAAAATGGTTGGTATTCATGTGAATAGGGAATAAAGCGAGTACCAGGGGGAACCCCTGGTACTCGCTTATATTATAGAGGTGAACAAACGATGAGTGTAGAAATTGTCAATATACAGCTTCATCATTTAAAGACATTACATAAATGGGAGATGGATGAAGAACTGCAAGTAAAGACTGGAGTGGATGTTCCCAGGACTTTTGAGCAATTCAGGCATTCTTATGGTGCTTACTTCAGAGGGGAAAAGCCTAATTTACTACTGAAAGCAATTGAAACTGAAGGAC
The DNA here is from genome assembly GCF_052246715.1 of Halobacillus sp. H74. NCBI lineage: Bacteria > Bacillati > Bacillota > Bacilli > Caryophanales > Bacillaceae > Halobacillus > Halobacillus sp. H74. The sequence continues at coordinate 419,893 of NZ_JBQQCI010000003.1, forward strand.
GGGTCATAGGAAAGTTAGAGCTTTTTCGTACCCAAAAGAGAGACTTTCTGGGTATCGTAGTCGCCGAAGAGCGAGGAAGTGGTATTGGAACAAAAGCGTTGCAGCTGTTCCTTGATGAAATCAATAGAGATTTTGGAGTAAAAGATATATTTGCCGAAGTGTATGAAGATAATTTGGAAAGTCTGCGTTTTTTCCAAAAAAACGGTTTTGAATGGAATGGAGAGCAGAACGAAGAATTATTCAGAGGTATGCCCCGCACATTACTTACCCTTCAAAAAGAAATTAAAAGAACGCCCATCTTTCCTCATTGAAAGACGGGCGTTCTTTATAACTTCTTCTTTATGCTTTAATTTCCACACGACAACCCTCTTGATGGGAAATAGCTGCTGCTTCATTCACAAGTGTGAGATCCTGAGCATCTTTCACTGTGATGGACGGAGGAGTGCCATCTATTATTTCCTTGACCCACTGTTCAAAAGGAGTTTCCAGGGGCAGCGGCAGCTCATCAGGGGTCGTCCACTTTTCCAGTCCATGTTTTTCACTTTTCACACGAATTTGGTCGCTCTCAATTAATAGAGTGCCTTCTGTACCATACAACTCTAATTGAAAAGGACTCCCTGTAGATATGAAGCTCGTTTCTAAGACTGAAAGTATCCCTGAATCATATTCAACCGTAACGGCAGCATGGTCATCGACCCCTAGCCCCATCAGTGAGTGGAGTCTTGCGCTTACATATTGTGGTTTTCCTGCTAATCGGTTTGCTAAATAAATGGGATGGGCACCTAAATCAACAAGCGATCCTCCGCCACATTGTTCGGCATCGAAGAAACGTTCAGGAAGCCACCCGGTTGAATGTTGCTCGTTCGGAACAGCCCCGTTATGGGCTACCCGGCAGCGGATCATGTTCACTTGTCCGAGCACACCTTGATCCATCATTTTTTGCGCATACAAATAATAATCAGCTGTCAATCTTGGCATCGAAATCATGAACTTGACCTGGGCTTCTGCAACCGCAGTCAAGACTTCTTCACCATCGTTCTTAGTTAAAGTTAAGACCTTCTCTGTAAAAATGTGCTTTCCATATTTTGCTGCTTCCACCAATAGATCGTGATGACGGGCAGTAGAGCTTGTAAGGATAATGGCGTCAATGTCCGGGTCATGGAAAATGGAACTAACATCATCTTCAAAAGGAACACCCAGCTCATCTGCCCATGACTTTCCTCTCTCAGCATCTTCATCCCATACTTTGTCGATCGAGACAAGCGGGTGAGCGGACGCTTCTGCAGCATAATCATCAGCGTGGACATGCCATCGGCTTAATAAGGCGACACGAAGCATTGTTATCCCCCCTTATACTTTTGAGTCATTGATGGTAATTAGTGCCTGCTTCAAATCACTAAAAGTTTCTAATTCTTCGAAATTCATTTCTGATTGGATAGCTGCCGCGGCCATTTCAGTGCGAATTCCTGTCAAAACAGTGCGCGTGCCCAGCAATTTAATCGTTTTTGTCAAATTGAATAAATCGTTGATGAATACTTCATCAAAGGTTGCGATTCCTGAAAAATCGATAAACAAGAGACGGAGGCCGTGTTCTTTTACCTTGTGCAAGGTGTGATCTTTGACGACATCGAAACGCTCAGGTGAAAACTCACCGACTAAAGGAAGGACAGCTTGAAATTCATCAATCAAGACTACCGGAGAAGAAACCGTGTTAAAGTGTTTTTCCATTTCTTCATGTTCCGACTCCTTCGTACGGTTATAACTATCCGTCGTGGCCCGGATCGCAGCATCAAATGCGGTTACGACTTGTTCCGTTACTAGGAAACCCTCTTCCACTTCTGCTTCTTGGATCAAATCGGACCTTCGCATATGTTTTATTAAAGAGAGTCTGAAGACGCTGAGCACGTCGACGGTTTGTTTCAAAAGAACTCCTTGTGAGTATAAATAATTCTCTGTATCATAACCGATTTCAGCTGCACTCATTTCTTCAGGGGGCTGCAGTAAACTTTCCCCGACCCGATCCAAAAGTAGACGCAACATTTCAAAATGATAATTCAAGTCATTATCATTATAGACGATTTCAAGTTCATCGAGAGTTTGCGGTAAAAGTTCATTGACTAATTTAGTTTGGTTATTTTTAAAGTATTTCGCTAAACGTGCGTTCAAATTTTCCATATCGTTCTCCTCTCCTATCCGTTGTTCTTCCTATTCCCTATTTCAAAATACTATAACTATTTTTTTAGATTAGGAGAGATGAAGGTATTGGAGGTGGATACAATCAAGGAAACTAATTATCATGCCAAAACAGTAAAAATACCTGGCACAATAAAGGCATGTGGTACCAGGTATTTAATGCGATTGTTATGAAGAGGGATGACCGCATCAAGAGTCTGTTGCCGTTCCGAGGACAGCTGCGTATTGATTATCAAAAAATGGACTGAAGCGCTGCCCATCCCAGCTTAATGGCGTCTGGACCAGTCCAAGTCCATCTGCATTATATTGACCGACGATTCTTTGTAAAGCATATAAATCATATACCCCGTCGCCATCAAAGTCGACAGGATAAAGCTGGTTCAATCCGGAAACCCATCCTTGCAATGGTGCTTTCAGAGTTCCATCCTGGTTATAAATTCCATTTAAATACTCCTGGTCCCGGTTGCTCAAATCAATGATGAAAGTTAGATTCAACGTTTGATTGATTAATTCAACTTTGTAATGATCTTGATAATTGACCTCATATTTGTAAGTTTCGTCAAAGGTCTCGTAATCGAAAAGCACCATCGGTTGGTTGTTAACAAAAGAATAAAGGTAATAGTAACCAAACCCGCCGCTTCCCCCTGAATCCATACTTATCAATATGTCATCGGTGCCATCCCCTGTGAAGTCTCCCAGGAACAGACGAGGTTGATACCCCATGTTTGTTTTCAGAGGTACATTATAGAACAAATTAGTCCGGCCATCTTGAATGATTAAAGTGATGTCAGTGATATAAGGACTATCCGACGTTTTTTGTCCTACAAGATAAACTTGATCTTGAATGTAATCACCATTCACGTCTCCTTGAGCGAACGCAAAAATATTTGAAGTTCCAGCAGGTTGCTGCCGAAAATTATAGGAATATGTGTACATAGAAACCTCCATCGTTTTTCAATAGCATATGCCTGATGAAGGAAGTGTGACTTGCATGGCAGGTTATTTACAGAATGGAGTAGCTGAAAGTTATTCAATAGGGGGCCGAGAAAAGAAAAAACGTAGGGGGCACTGTTTATGAAAAGAAGTGAATCTCAAAAGGACATAAAAAAGAGCAACAGAGTGGGAATCATTCTCCTCTGTTACTCATCCTATGTCATCTGACAGACTGTTTTTTATAAGCGGCTGAACCCTTCTTGCTCCAGGAAGTTTACAGCTTCTTCATAAGAATTGAACGCACCTTCCAACTGCTCATCTGCATACACATTGAAGCCATCGTCTTCTCTCATCAGTATGAGAGCCTGGTCATTTGTATTCAGCCACTCTTCCATGACGGGGTTTTTCTCGGCAGGGGATAGGGAAAGGGATTCAATCGCCTCCCGGATAAGTTCGCGAAGCCCTTCAGCACTGAAATCTTTGATGTTGACCATTCCTTTGTCATCTGTGGGGTGGTCTTCGATCTCACCAGCAAATACAAATCCATTGCCATTCGGGTGCAGGCGGTAAACGACGATTTGCTTTTCATAAAGACTTTCCTCATAGTGGAAGTTAACACGACCAAGGGAAATTTCTTTCTTTTCAAGTTCTGGGAATTCTTCGATGATGCTGAGCTTTTCTTCAAATGTAAGCATATAATCCTCCTGAGGTTTGTTCTTTTATCGTAAATAGACCAAGTGTAATTTATAAAATTAAGCCCGAGATCTTGTCTATCATAATCCAGTTGCAGAAGCCGTTCTCATATCATCCCTTTGTTTCCGAAGTTGCTTCCTATCGTGTTTATGACCAAGTATAGCACAAAGGATGTCTTGCAAAAATATCATTGCTTTCTATTTTATAGGATGGTATAGTATTAGAGCGATGAGCTGTTTGTGTAAGACGAAGTATATGCTTTTTATAAAGCTAAACGACGAATGTGGTCGTCGGTACATTCGCGACAAAATTCGAAAAGCCTTCCCTGATCAGGGGAGGCTTTTTTTGTTGTCAGGAAATTGATGAAACAATTGTTCCTATGCTTGTCGGGGGTGAACAAGGCGCTTGCGCTTTTAATTCATCCAGCTCCAGCGCCTACCCCCTCGAGGTCTTAAGCTAGCCCTTTGCAATGGCAAAAAAGCGCTGCCACTTCAAAGGTTTGCTTAAGCTTGTCGGGGGTGAACAAGGCGCTTGCGCTTTTAATCTGGAATCATTCATTTTTTCCGAAGTTCATTCTTGTATATCTTCCTCTTACCATTTGATAAATTCCATAAAGGATCAATCCTACCGCAGCAACAGCTAAGAGCCATTGTCCGTGTGGTTGTTGAGAGAGCTCTGATAATGCTCCATCTAACCCCTTAGCTTCGTTGGGGTTTGAAGAAAGTGCCGTTTGAACGAAGAAGAAACCTATGAGGCCAAGAACTATGCCACGAGCCGATAGACCAAAGCGTCCTGCATTTTTAGCGGTCTTCTGTTTCTTTTTATCCATATCGCTAATATGGAATTTTTTCATGAAGCTGCATGAGGCTCCCTGATAAAACTCATAGATTCCATAACCGATGATGATCACTCCAACGAGGCCGACTATCCATTGACCGAAGGGTTGGGAAAGGAGTCTGGCAGACATGGTCTGCTCTGTATTCCCACTTCCAGCTCCTACGCTGATTGCAATTTTGAATGCATTGTAAGCCAGGCCGGAATATATGATGCCGCCGACTAAATAACCGGTGCGAGTAATCACACCTTTTGTATCATTTCCATGATTTTCAGGATCTTTGAATGCTTTGATGAAGATCCATAGTATGTACCCGATCAATCCGGTTCCGATTGCCCAAAGAAGGACTTCCCCAAACCGGATACTGGCTAATGAACGAAACATACCATTCGTGCCGGTTGTTTGCCCGCCTAAGCCCAGCACGGCCATTATCGTCAGGATTCCAATGAAAAAGTAGACAGTCCCCTTGGCCATGAACCCGACTCGCCCTACTCGACGTATCCATGGCTTGATTTCTTCTTTGGCTTCTCTTATTTCCTTGCTGTTGTTCATTGATGCATCCATTATGATCACACCCACTTATAAGTTTGTTTGTCCATCATAAACCTTCCCTTGAGGGGGAAGAAACAAACCCCGGGCTTTTTAGTCATAGAATAGAGGAGGGAAAAATGATATTATTGAGGTGGTAAAGAAGGTGAATAGATGTATTTGACAGTCAAAGAAACCGCCGCGTACTTGGAATTATCGGAAGACTATATTTTGCATTTTATCCGGCACAATAAAATCAAAACCTTACATGACGGAGATCGCTATTTAATCAATAAAAATCAATTTGATAACCATCTCGATCAAATGGAAAAGTACCGGATGATGATTCAAGAATATTTGAGTGAACCTATCCCGGAGGACCCGGATGTAAAAGATGAGGATTAAAAAAGCAGAGCCTAATTGTATGCTCTGCTTTCCTTCTATATAGGTAGTATGATTCAACTTTACCGTTTGTAAAACACATATTTTCAAATGTACTAAAAGACCGGTTACCCTCGTGCGGCAATAGCTTCGATTTCAACTTTTGCCCCTTTAGGAAGTTTACTGACCTCGACAGCTGCGCGTGCAGGATATGGTTCATTTAAGTAACTGGCATAAACTTCATTGACAATAGCGAAATTGTCCATGGAATCAAGATAAATGTTCATTTTGACAAGGTTTTGATAAGTAAGTCCAGCTTCTTTCAGGATGGCACCAATATTTTTCATTACCTGTCCTGTTTGTTCTTTTACATCATCAGATACAAATTCCATTGTTTCTGCGTTCAAAGGAATTTGACCAGAAATGAATATAAGGTTTCCCAGGTCGGTTGCCTGTGAATAAGGTCCAATAGCGCTCGGGGCTTGATCAGTAGATACAGATTTGAACATGACATTCACTCCTATGATTATTTTTCATTAATCCTAACACTTTTCGACTTGATGTGAAATTATTTTCATTTCCTGGGCAATAAACGACATTTTTATCCGGAAATAAATAGTGAAAAAGGCTTACGTTATTCTCCCTAAGACCGATAAAAGAAAAGAGAGATCCCCATTCGATAATTAAAGAAATCATCTCGGAAAAAGTTTTGGAAATAATCGTTTAACCGCATCAATTGAGGGTATTTTATAATTAAGAGGAGTGAACATTATGTACAAGGAGAAATTAGAACAGCAAATTGAAGAACTGCGAATTCGTATGTATGAGTTATATAATAATAATCCTGCTGATGAAGAGTTGGTGCGTATTTCTCAAGAATTAGATGGTTTATTGAATCGATTCAGAAAAAGAACAGCTGATGTGCAAATCGATATGAATCGTGTTAATTAAGGATACATAGTTGAAGTTCAAGTTCCATATGCCAAAAGTTGAAATGCCCAAGTTTCTATGGTAACTTTAATTTAATGCCACTCTTGCATTCGGAAACGACTGCGGGAAACTTAACCATTTCTAAAAAGGGTGGCAGGTTTTTAATTTAAATGATGACCCCCTGTGAATCCACAGGGGGTCTTTTTCTATAATTCGTGGAATTTTTCAATTTCGACCTGCGATATCATGTACTACACGACCATTCTTTTCCTACACCTTGACTGGTATGATTTCTTGTTAACACTATAACTTTTTTCACAAATCATTTAATAATCAATATGAAGTTTATTCGAGAGAAGAGGCCCTGTTTATGAGGGGACTCAAATATTAATACTAATTAAGTGCAAACGCTTTATTTCTAAGAAAAAAAAGATAAAAAAATCAATTTTCAGAAAATGGGTTGTTTTTCGACAAAGCTATCGCTAGAATACTCCTTACATTAATGTTTGAGAGGAGGCTCAGCGATGATTACATTTATCGCATCAATTGTACTACTAATAGTCGGATATCTTGTATATGCAAAAGTTGTCGAACGGATCTTTGGAATCAATGATCAGAACACAACCCCTGCATACAAGAAAAATGACGGATTTGACTACATGCCAATGAGCTGGTGGAAAGCGAGTCTTATCCAATTACTAAATATCGCTGGGCTGGGACCTATTTTCGGAGCAGTATTAGGAGCTTTGTATGGACCGGTCGCTTTTATATGGATTGTTGTCGGCTCGATATTCGCTGGAGCCGTGCATGATTACTTTTCGGGGATGCTATCACTTAGACACAACGGGGCGCAGTACCCGAGTCTTGTGGGGAAATACTTAGGCAGACCTGCCCAGTCAATCATCAATCTTTTGTCCATTGGTTTGATGGTATTAGTAGCTGCTGCATTTACAGCTGGGCCTGCCCAGTTGATGGCAGAAGTGACACCACTCGGTTTTTTCACATCCATCCTGATCATTTTTGCTTATTTTTTAATAGCGACATTGCTGCCAATCAATAAAATTATCGGAAAAGTATATCCTATTTTTGGTGCCGTTTTGATTTTTATGGCTGTTTCTATCGGTGTAGGCATGTTTTTCTTCGATCAGCCTATTCCGAACTTAACGTTGAGCAATCTCCATCCAGAAGAATTACCCGTTTGGCCGATGTTGATGGTAACAATCTCTTGCGGGGCCATTTCAGGTTTCCATAGTACCCAAAGTCCAATCCTTGCCCGTACGCTGAAAAAAGAGAGTGAAGGACGCAAAGTCTTTTACGGTGCAATGATTGCTGAAGGAATTATTGCGCTGATTTGGGCTGCTGCTGGAATGACCTTCTTTGGCAGTACGGGAGGCTTGCAATCTGCCCTTGCTAATGGAGGCCCGGCAGGTGTGGTCAACGAAATCAGCACAACTACACTTGGAACATTTGGTGGCATTTTAGCTGTACTCGGAGTTATTATTCTTCCGATCACAACTGGGGATACCGCTTTACGTTCTTCACGGATGATGCTTGTCGATTTTGCAAGACAAGTGAGTAAGAAGAGCTTGAATGGTAAATGGATACCTATCATATTCGCTCTCCCAGTAGCAGTACCGACGTTTATGCTTACACAAATGGATTACAGCTTTCTTTGGCGTTACGTAGGCTGGTCTAATCAGGTGGTCGCTACAGTCATGCTTTGGACAGGTGCTATGTATCTTTTGAAAAATCACAAGTTCCACTGGATTTGCAGTGTTCCTGCATTATTCATGACAGCAGTTGTAAGTTCGTATATCTTTTACGCTCCAGAAGGATTCGGCCTATCTTATTCTACCTCAATGGTGATTGGTGCAATCATTTGGCTGGCTGTCGTTTTATGGTTCATAAGGCAGCTCCTTAAGAATAAAGGAAGAAAAGAAAAGAAAATCATTACTTCAAAAGCTGGATAATTACTATTTGGAGAAGAACCCGCTTTCCCTTAGTGAAAAGCGGGTTCTCAATTTATTGAGGTTTATTCCTAGTAACCCTATAGGTTTTATTGATAAAATGAAGGTAAGAATTATTTAGAAAGGAGCCGGTTCGATGAGCAAAATTTACATTCTCCATGAGAACGATGAGTGGACCGATCATTTAACACAGCGATTAAAAGAATTAAATCTTCCGTTTGAGTTGTGGCATTTGGATGCAGGCACCCTTGACCTGACAAGTGTGCCGCCGGAAGGGGTTTTTTATAATCGGATCAGTGCCTCTTCACATACAAGAGATCACCGCTATGCACCAGAATTTACAGAGGCCGTCTTGGCATGGCTGGAACGTCACGATCGTACGGTCGTCAATGGAAGTCGCGCGCTGCGGTTAGAGGTTAGTAAAGTCAATCAGTATATGGCTTTGAATCAAGCCGGTATTCAAACCCCGGAAACCATTTCAGTAGTAGGGAAAGAAAATATCCTGGAAGCCGCTCACCAATTAGATGAGAATTCGTTTATAACGAAACACAACCGTGCAGGGAAAGGGCAAGGGGTTCAACTTTTCCATTCCAAAGAAGCCTTGCGTGAATATTTGGATGGTGATTCGTTTGAAGATCCCGTGGATGGGATTACACTGATTCAGCAATATATAGAAGCCCCTGAACCCTATATTGTGCGTCATGAATTCGTAGGTGGGGAATTTGTTTATGGAGTTAAAGTTGATACCTCGGAAGGTTTCGAGCTGTGCCCGGCTGATGCTTGTTCGATTGAGGACCTTTACTGCCCGACTGACGCTGAATCACAAAAAACGAAAGCGAAATTCGAAGTTTTAGAAGACTACAATCCGTCCATTGTGGACCAGTATAAAGCATTTTTGAAAAAACAGAATATCCAGGTTGCTGGTATTGAGGCGATTAAAGACAAGGACGGAAATTTGTACACTTATGATGTGAACACGAATACAAACTACAATTCTGATGCAGAAGAAAAAGCAGGTATTTATGGCATGTTGGAATTGGCTGAATATTTGGGTGGACTTCTCGAAAAGGCTGAGGATAAAAAAGGGGCTGGGACAAAACACTAACTGCTACAGGAAAAGACGAACAATAGGTTGCAATGGATCAAATGGAGCGTAGGCATTTATTGTTTCATAAAGAAAACCCGAACGAATTTCGTTCGGGTTTTCTAGCGGAAAAATTCTTTCGTCCCAGCCTCTTTTTATTACATGTGCAGGCACTTTTAATGCCGTTTGCTTAACCAGAGGACGCCTGACTTAGCTAACCTCGGGAGCACACCTGTCATCGGTTTTTGCAGCATATTGCCGAAACCGTCGTTTTTTCCGAGAGAACCGAGTGCGCCTTTCAGCTTCACATGACTTGGACGTTCAGGTACTCGCCCTTTTAGAACAGATGCGAGGACTTCCGCTGCATTTTCACCTTGTTGTCCTGCTAGTTGTGCACTTGGAGAGTGTTCAGATGAAGCACAATCTCCGACAATGTAAACGTTCTGATGGGAAGGGACCTGGTAAAAATCGTTGACAATCACTTTTTCCTGGTCGTCTTTTTCAAAAGGCAATTCACGTACAAGGTAGTTCGGACGTACACCAGCTGTCCAGACAGTCACATCATTGATGTAACATACGCCATTGTTACATACGCCGTCTTTTTCAACATATTCGACATTAGCACCGTGGATTACTTCCACGCCATTCTCTTTGAACCATTTTTCAACATAATTTTGAATCTTCGAATCGAAAGCTTTTAGTACAGTTTCACCGCGGTCCAATAAACGGATGTTTAAATCAGGCCGGCTTTCACGAACTTCTGAAGCAACTTCTATGCCGCTCAAGCCTGCTCCGACAACGGTTACTTTTCCATAGGCTTTCAAATTGTTAATAGCGTAGCCAGCGCTTCTCGCCTTAGAGAAAGTTTGTACACTTTCTGTAAATTCACGCGCACCTTCGATACCATGATAATTGTCTTCACAGCCAAGCCCGATGAGCAAGTAATCATATGGAATAGCTTCTACTCCACCTTTAATCAGTACCTTTTCATTTTCTGTATCGATTTTTTCAATTTCATCAAAAACATAGTCTACTTGCTTGTGCTCTGGAAAATCCACTCGTGCATGACGGTCGGATTCTGTACCAGCTGCTATGGTGTAGAATTCTGTTTTTAATGAATGATATGGGTTTCGGTCGATTACGGTAATATGTACATCTTCTGATAAATCATCGAGCAGTCCGTGCAAAATATTCATACCACCATAGCCGCCCCCCAAAATAACGACTTCTCTCATCTTTGTTTCACCGCCCTTTTACTAAATGAATCCCTGTCGCAGCAGGTGATTCCCCCTAATATCCGAAAACGCTTCCTGTTTTCTTACATTTTTAAGACTACCAAAAAAAGCGTCGAAAAACTAGAAGAAGTAAGCATTTATTCATACGTTTAGTCAAAAGTTCTTCTTTTTACTACTTTACCCAGAAGAGGAGCAAGATAAAAGTACTGAAACAAAATCATCTTATATTCGTATCTAAAGGAAATAAAAAGAGAGGGAGGAAAGAGTTTGAAGAGTAATCGGTTTGTTTTGTTGGATTTGATTTGTTATGTCGTTTTTCCACTTGCTGTTTGGAATATCACCAGAGATTATATCGGTGATTATTATGCGATGTTACTTTCATCAATACCGGGAATCATTTATGCCATTTATCGTTTCAAAGCATTAAAGAAAGTAGGAGGGTTTTTCTATATAGGAAAAATTATTAAGAACTCCCCTGGACTAATCCATGAAGTTCAAAAAGAAGTGGGACAGGAAAAAAATAAGATGAGGGAAGCCTGAAGTAAGCAATTAGCCAGCTTTAGTCATTACCAGGACGAACAAAGTGTAGATAAAAGGGGGGACTGATTGCTTTGTCGAAGAAATTGAAAAGTGGTAAATTAAAGTCACAGTCTTGCAGAAGAAAGGAAATTTGGCATGAAACAAATACATAGTGATCTATTACAATTCCGGGGCACTCATTATGATTTTGGGGTCTACCAAGGGAGTTTGATAAAAAAGTCTTTAACTGTGAGTAATCGTGAAAAGCAATGGCGCGTTCGCAAACCGCGCTTTACTGTGCAGGAAGAAGAGGTGAGGGATGCAATCACCCGGTTCGCTCCTGGTGTATGGGATGAGCTTTTAGGACTTCGTGATGCGCTAGAATGGCCAATGGAACGAGTCATGATGGAATTTGGAGGGTACCGAATCGACTACAAACGATCCGGGTGCTCGATCATGACGGGGGAGGGTTATTTCATCCGTAATTATGACTATATGCCAAAAACATATGAAGGGCGTTATAGTTTGTTCCAACCGACGGATCAAGGTTATGCAATTATCGGACCGACCCAGAGAATTACAGGACGGATGGATGGAATGAATGAAAAAGGACTTGTAATGGGCTATAACTTTATGCACCGTAAACGTCCGGGTGCTGGCTTCATTTGCTGTATGATCGGTCGTTTGGTACTGGAATCATGCGCTGATGTTCACGAAGCAACGGAAATGCTGCGGAATATACCCCATCGTCATTCTTTCAGTTACACAGTATTCGATTCAACCAACCAGTCTTTTGTGGTCGAAGCTTCTCCGAGAGGTGTGGAAGTACGCCAATCTGATGTGTGTACAAATCATTTTGAAATCATGACTAAGGAAAACCGTAATCATCTCGTCGATTCGATGAAAAGAATGAATGTGATCAACTCAAATCGTGACCAGTTGAAAGACGCTTACGAAGCATTCCGTTTGATGAACGATACAAATCGAGGTGTTTTTTCCAAGCTATACAACAACTGGGCGGGCACGATCCACACATCCGGCTATTTACCACAAAAGTTAAGGAGCTGGTTCGCCCTTGGTGGTGACCAGCAACCGGTTGAACTCAATTTTATGAACTGGTTGGAGGGGGATGACATCTGTGAGCGGAAAATATACGGCGAAGTCGATACAGATCTACCTTTTGCACATATGGAAGATGGAGCTTACTGGACAGGGAAAAAGTGATCTCAGAGCTTTCGATTAATAGAAAGGAGTCCTTCGTATGTCTGAAAAAGTAATCGTATCCTGGAGCGGCGGAAAAGATAGCGCTCTTGCTCTGCATAGGATGATAGAAGATAGAAGATACGAAGTGAAAGGTTTGATTTCAACAACCTCTGAAGCAACGGGACGCTTGCCTATCCATGAAGTGAAGACAGCATGGCTGCGCAAACAAGCGGATGCGGTCGGTCATCCGCTCTATGAAGTTCCATTGCCTCCCCATGCGTCAAATGTGATATATGAAAACAAACTAAAGGAACAATGGCATACTTTCAAGAAGGATGGAATAGATACTATTGTCTACGCAGATCTTTTCTTAGAAGATATAAGGAAGTATCGAGAGCAGCTGTTAACAAAGGGTGGAATGAAGGGACATTACCCTTTGTGGGGAAAGGGTTCAGCAAAAGTCTCAGAAGATATTATTCAGCTTGGGTATGAGGCATTGTTGACAACTATTGATACAGAGGTACTTGATCACAAATGGCTCGGCCATCACTATGATCGTCATTTTCTTACATCCATATCAGCCGACATCGACCAGTGTGGAGAACATGGAGAATTCCATACGTTTGTCTTTGCTGGTCCTATCTTTCAAAATTCTGTTCCCGTTAAGGGTGGGGAAGTCTTCGAAACGATGGAAGGAAGGTTTGCCCATGTCGAACTGAAGGGGAGACAGATAGGGTTGTAATTGTCTTCCTCATTTCTTAAAGATGTATGGGAGCTGTTATGATAAGATAGAAGAAATCTTTGTGTTAGATGGAGGTCACTATGGAAGACTTATTAAAATTGAAAGATAAAAATATCGTAGTCATGGGCGTGGCTAACAAAAGAAGCCTTGCGTGGGGTGTGGCTAAATCCCTTTATCAGGCAGGAGCCAATCTGATTTTTACATATCGTAAAGACCGCTCACGGACGAAGTTGGAGAAGCTTTTAGAAGAAGACAACTTGCAAGCGGAAGCGATCATCCAATGTGATGTGAACAGTGATGAAAGTATCCAAGAAGCTTTTCGATTCATTGGTGAAAAAGTTGAGGTCATTCATGGGATCTGTCATAGCATTGCTTTTGCTCATGCAGAGGATTTGAAAGGTGATTTTCTTGATACCTCTAGAGACGGTTTCGCTTTTGCTCAAGATACAAGCGCTTATTCGCTGGTTGCCGTCGCTAAAGCAAGTCAACCTTACATGACAGAAGGCGGGTCACTGATTGCGATGAGTTATCTTGGTGCTGAACGTGTGGTAGAAGGATACAACGTCATGGGCGTGGCAAAAGCCTCCCTGGAAGCTGCAGTCAGATACTTAGCCGCTGACCTGGGTGAAAACAACATTCGTGTAAATGCTATTTCTGCGGGAGCTGTCCGTACTCTGGCAGCTAAAGGTGTCCCGTCCTTCAATGAGATTTTACGTAAAATTGAAGCAACCTCACCACTTAAAAAGAATGTCACACAAGAAGAAGTGGGCGACATGACCCTCGCTATGATGAGTCACCTTTCCAGAGGCGTAACAGGAGAAATCGTATATGTGGATTCAGGCTATAATATTTTAGGATAACCATTTTCAGACTCCCTGCTTTAAGGGAGTTTTTTATTTGCAGCGAACTAGAGTGAGTGCGTTTTTTGTCAATTCAACCGATGGAAACGTTTCATTAAGCTGAAATGGGGAAAGATGTTTTTAGACAAGGAGAAATATCACAGGACAAAATCATCAGAACGGAGGCTGACGGAATATGCAAAGACAACAATCGATTATAGAAGAATCACTGAAAGCAGTCATGGAAGATGAGGAGTTTCTTCCTGATTTAAAGGCTCAGACCCGCGATCAGGCTTATAAATCCTTAGTTGCCCTTCTTTCAACACCTAACCACATACATAAGTCCTTTTTGAGGGTAGCTTTAGAAAATGGGACCATTGTCCGTATTCCCGCATTCCGGGTCCAACACAGTGATACAGTGGGACCTTATAAAGGTGGTATTCGTTTTCACCATTCGGTAAACGACGAGGAGGTCGCTAATCTAGCCAAATTAATGACATTGAAGAATGCATTGCATGAACTTCCTTTTGGTGGAGGAAAAGGCGGTGTAGTCATCAATCCGAAAGAATACACAGTCAAAGAGCTTAACTTGATTTGTAAAAAATATGTGCAATATTTCAATGATATCCTCGGACCGGATAAAGATATACCGGCTCCGGATGTGGGCACAGGTGAAAGAGAAATGGACTGGATGATGGGGGAATTCAAAAACATTCACCCAGGAGAGCCATATCGTAACAGTTTTACAGGAAAGAGTGTTGTAAATGGTGGTTCGCTCGGACGTCGTGAAGCCACTGGAAAAGGCGTGTATTTCACTTTCCGCTATATGATGCATAACTTTGTGAAAGAAAATAAAAAATGGTTAGGTGATACTGAAAATATTTTCGCTCATGCAGCTCTCGATCATGTTGAAAAGAAATCTAAAATTGCAGTGCAGGGTTTCGGTAACCTTGGGTCTGTGGCAGCCTTAGAGGCCTACCAGTGCAATTATCTTCAAAACAAAGTGGTAGCCGTAAGTGATGCGAATGTGATGCTGTACAATGAGGATGGACTTGATATCCCCGCGCTTGTTAAGTTCACTGAAGATCATGACGGTGAACTTCCTAAAAATGAAGAAGAGTTAGTAGAATGTGAATCGAAAGCAGAAATAAAGAATCGTGATGATCTATTGGAAATGGATGTAGATGTCCTTATTCTTGCAGCACTTGAGGACCAAATTCATGAAGACAATATGGAGAATATCAAAGCAAAAATCATCGTTGAAGGTGCCAACGGTCCGATTACAGAAAAAGCAGATTCTTATTTAGCGGATAAAGGAATACTGATTATCCCGGATATTCTAGCCAATGCCGGCGGTGTCATCGTTTCCTATTATGAATGGGTCCAGGGCAGAGAAGCCCAATTCCTGACTGAAGAAGAAGTGTTCAAACGCCTATACGATAAAATGAAAGTGACGATGGATACGATTTTACCGCAATTTTTCGGGGATCCGTTCCCGCTGCGTCAAAATTGTTATATCCATTCCGTGATGAAACTTTCTACAATCATGTATCGCCAGGGTAAACTATATTAATAACTGGAACTCAGCCATTTTCATGGCTGAGTTCTTTTGTAGTAATTCAGGAAATAATAATATATCAACACTTCCCCTGACACTGCCATCGTACAGGTAAGGGAATAGTTTCCTGATTATTATTTCAGTATAGATTCTTCAACCCTGCCAAATCATTAAAAATTCTTTAGCGGATATATCATTAAATAAGGGGCTGGGTCAAAATACTAACTGCCACTGGAAAAGACGAACAATAGGGGAGAATGGATCAAATGCTGCCGGAGCGGCGTAGGCATTTATTGCTTCATAAAGAAAACCCGAACGAAAAAATTCGTTCGGGTTTTCTAGCTGAAATTTTCTTTTGTTACAGCCTCTTATTAATAAGTTATCATTTTAACAATCAACCGGTGTTCCGCAGTCCTGCCGCAATACCACTTATCGTCAGCAATACTTCTGTCAGGATATTGTCATTCTTATCTTCAACGTTGCGCAATTCTTTTATCAATTCCACTTGCAAAAAGTTGAGTGGATCAACATAAGGGTTACGCAGACGGACAGATTCTTTGATTGTCGGCTGGTGGTCGAGCAGTTCCGCATCTCCTGTAATCCGGAGGAGAATATCCTTTGTGCGGTCATACTCATTGACGACGTTTTGGAAAATTCGTTCGCCAAGTTTTTCGTCATTAACGAGCGCTTTGTATTCTTTAGCTGTTTGAATATCCGCTTTTGTCAAAGCCATCTGTAAGTTGTTGATGGTGGAGCGGAAGAACGGCCAATTCTGATACATTTTTTGAAGTTTCTCTAGATGTTCCACACTGCGATCAGCATACTCTGTCAGGCCTGTCCCAGATGCGTACCATGCAGGAATCAGATGACGGTTCTGGGTCCAGGAGAATACCCAGGGAATCGCTCTTAAATTTTCGAACTTTGAACTGTCTTTTCGTTTCATCGGGCGGGATCCGATGTTCAATTCGCTTATTTCTTGTAATGGGGTTGCTTCGTTGAAGTAAGTCAAGAAATCTTTATCCCCGAACACAAGTGACTGGTATTTTTTCAGAGAAATTTCGGAAATATCTTCAAGCGCTTGTTCCCATGCTTCTTCACGATGGTAAGCCTGCTCTGATTCTTGTGAAACATTTGCTGCACCTTCAAGAAGAGTAGAAGCACCTTGTTCAAGGCTACGATAAGCGATATCCCTCAATAAGTAACGGGAGGATAGTACTTCACCTTGCTCGGTAATCTTCACCCCATCGCCTAATGTTTCAGCCGGCTGGGAAAGCAGACTGCGGTTTAATGGGCCGCCGCCGCGACCTAATGATCCGCCGCGTCCGTGGAAGAACTTAAGTCCTACGTTGTACTCGCGGGCCATATCGTGAATTTCCTGTTGGGCTTTGTACAACCTCCAGTTGGCGGTTAGTGTACCACCGTCTTTACTGCCATCAGAATACCCCAGCATAATTTCCTGGTGATTGCTTCGTTTGTTCAAGTGTTTATGATAAACATCCATTTCAAACAATGTTTTCAAAATTTCTGGACCAGCCACTAAGTCATCGACGGTTTCTAACAATGGAGCAATATTAAGGTTGCTTTCAACAGTACCATCGGCGTGAAGACGATAAATACCTGCTTCTTTGGCGAGCACAAGAACTTCCAATAGATCACTTGCAGACTCAGTCATACTGATCAGATACACTTCAATTGAGCGTTTGCCATATTCCAAGTGTGCTTTGCGGATCATTTGGAAGACGTTCAACATTTCTTGGGTGGCTTCTGAATAGTCTTCATTCAATAAGGAAATCGGTCGCGGGTCTTTCAATACCTCTTGAAGAACCTCTAGTTTTTTCTCTTCGGATAGGGAAGCATAATCATTCTGAATCCCCACCTTACGCAATAGTTCCGTTACAGCTGATTCATGTTCACCGCTATGGTTACGGATATCCAAAGTAGCTAAGTGGAAACCGAATAGTTCCACCTGACGAATCAACTTACGCAGCTTTTTCAATTCGTTCTTTCCAGGCTGGTGAGTTTTTGCACTATCACGAATTTGCCGTAAGTCATCAAGTAACTGTTCTTCAGAATCATAGCCGATTTCTGATTGACCGACCTGACGTAAACGTTCTAAAATAATCGCGAATTTACGGCGGTAAATCTCTTTTTCGACACGCCATTTCTTCCCTTTAGGAAGCATTGGTTCTTCGTTTTCAATGGCGTCCTTCAGTTCATCTGTCACCGTTACTTGAGCGGAAGAATGGCTGAAACGCTTCATCAATTCCACAAGCACTGCGTCATATTTCTTCAGGACGAGCTTACGTTGTTTTTGCAGGGTCTGCCACGTGATGTCAGGTGTTACATTCGGGTTTCCGTCACGGTCACCGCCGATCCATGACCCGAAGCGAAGGAAGTTCGGTACAGACCAATCTTCATCCGGATAGTGATCTTCCAAACGGGCTTCAAGCTCCTGGTGAATATCTGGAAGTACGTCGAATAGCGTTTCATCGAAATAATAAAGGCCATTCCGCACTTCATCCATGACAGTCGGTTTGCGTTCCCTAAGCTCGTCAGTTTGCCATAGGGCAGTTACTTCGTTTTGTAAACTGTCTTGTAAATCTTCACGTTCACTTAGTGTCATTTGCGGGTGATCCAGCTGCTGTAGAATGGTAGCAATCCGTTTTTGAATTTCTAAAACTGTCCGTTTTGTTGCTTCCGTAGGGTGAGCAGTGATAATCAACTCTAAGGATAGCTTGTCCAGCACATCCTGGATGACATCTTTAGAAAATTCGTTGTTTTTCAAGTTAAGGACAGCGCTCTCTAAAGAGAATGGTTGTGCCCCATGATCTTCACGCAGCTGATATTCGCGACGGCGGCGAACTCGGTGGTTTTGCTCAGCAATGTTTACGAGGTGGAAATAAATTGAGAATGCGCGGATGACTTGGGAGCGCATTGGTGGTTCGAGGCTTTGCATTTCTTTTTTCAGTTGTTCATAAGTTGATGGATCTGGGTTTTTACGCAGGTCTTTCGTCAATTGACGTATCGTTTCTACTTTATTCAGCAGTTCTTCTCCCCCATGATGGACGAGAATGTTACCAAGCATTTTTCCTAATGCGTGGATATCACGTCTTAGTGGAGTCGTATGATCGTTCGTATTTTTTACGGTAGTCACACTTTCACCTTCCTGTCAGTTCTTTAAGTAATTTTGATTGTCTATGTGTTTCATAATGTTATCAGAATAATTTGTATAGTCAAATGCTTGGAATCGTGATAGTATCAGTGGTTAAAATGAGTTTTATTCTGAAAAAAATGGTAAATGTATTTATAATCATATTTGTAAGCGCTACCTTTTTAAGAAGGTAGGTTTGATTACTTTCATTGTAATTTTTTTAAGATTAAATGACAAAATGATTGCTTGTGCATTTGAACAGGAAATAAATGTTACCATGAAACATAAGCCACATTCAGGAGGGTTTATATGGCTGTCGAATTAGTTTTGAATACCAAGTCGTCGCTGGGAGAAGGCCCGAGTTGGGACTCAGAGAAAGAAGTCCTCTATTGGGTGGATATTCTGCAAAAAAAGATTCATCAGTATGACCCTGCAAAAAATGAAAATAAAACGGTTGAATTAAATCAAATGCCTGGCACCATCGCTCCGCGGGAAAGTGAGGGAGTTATCCTGGGATTAGAACAAGGCATCTATTTTTATAATTGGATATCAGAAAAATTAGACCCGATTGTTGATCCGGAAGAGCATATGCCGGAAAATCGTTTTAATGATGGAAAATGTGATCCTGCCGGAAGATTCTGGGCCGGCACAATGGAGTTGGACGGAAATCCAGGCGAGGGTTCGCTTTATTGCTTGGGAACTGATCTTGAACTTATGAAAAAAATAGAAGGTGTAAGTACCTCAAATGGACTTGGATGGTCACCTGACCTCAAATCGATGTATTACATTGATACACCGACAGAACAAGTCGTCCACTACGACTTTGATTTAGACACAGGGGAAGTTAAGAATCCGAAACCCGTGATCCATTTTTCTGATGAAGAAGGCTTTCCGGACGGAATGACAGTTGATGAAGAAGGCATGCTGTGGATTGCTCACTGGGGTGGTGGGGGAGTCTCGAAATGGAACCCTGAGACAGGGGAGAAACTTGAATTCATCTCTGTACCGGCTGTTAACGTCACCTGCTGTGTTTTCGGGGGAAAAGACCGGAATGAATTGTTTATCACTACCGCAAGAAAAGACATGACAGAGGATCAATTGGAACAATATCCGGAAGCAGGAGGCCTTTTCAAAGTTTCTACGAAGACAAAAGGCATGCCCTCTTATCCATTTAAAGGGTAAAGAAGAGTAAGTAAAAAACAAGCAGGGGTGAACATCAATTGTTCACCCCTGCTTGTTTTTTTCCCACTCCATTTTGGTCATACTCATTTCAAGAAGGTTCCAATATTCATTTCCGACTTTTCGATGGTTTCTCAGGAGGTTTTTCTTTTTGAAACCAACTTTTTCATAACAACAAATGCCTGCTGTATTAAAATCGAATACTCCCAGTGTAACTTCTTTCAAGGATAATTCATTGAACGCGAATGCTAACATCTTCTTCATTATTTCTGTGCCGAGACCACGTCCGCGTTTCGAAGAAGGAACCATGATTTTCCCAATGCGAGCTTTTCTTTGTTCGGGATCGATGCGTCCTATTGAAATATGCCCTGTGGTTTCCCCGCTATTCTTGTGAATAACTTTAAATGAGATGCGATCACTGGTTTGCGAATAATCCTTCAACTGTTCTTTATTCAAAGGATAATGGAAGGTGGGACCGGCCCATTGCATCAGAAAGGCAGGGGTGTCGACCCATTGAATCAGCTGGTCATAATCATCCGCCGTGAATGGTTTTAATTCAATCATTCAGCTTTCCCTCTGACTGCTGGTTCTTTTTGATCCCTTTATAAGCTTTTTTGAATCCTTCATAGGAATCGATCATGCAGGCAATGGCTATACCAATCAGCACACTGACCCCTAACCAAATTAGAACCTCCGTGCTTTCCATATTTAAATTATCTCCTATTATCCTGATGGCACTATTGTTGAATAGTCTGGGATCGGTGATTATGATCCAAGCGAAAATAAAAAAGACTGCATTGGTACATGCATTGATCCATGCAAGGCGTTTCGTCCATTGTCGTACCCGCCATTTATAAACAGCTATACCGATCTCCAGTACAACGGACAGGCTGACAATACCCCAATAGGCAAGCAAGATGTCTTCATTAATAATAGAGGTCGCAAATTGTAAGCCATTATTCGAATTCTCATAAATGGCAATCAACCTGGGGGTATTAAAATACAATGATGCCCATATAGCCGTCCATAATAATCCTAGAAGAACCTCCCATCTTTTTATTTCACGTTTCTCGTGGATGATAGGACGTTCTTTCAACTGTTCCGGTGTCCATTTTCTATTGAAAATATTTTGATGCTCTTCCTTTCGGGGAGCGAACCTTTCTATCAAAATGAACACAATTGTAATCCAGAAAAATACGTGGATCGCTGCATTGATGGCAGATCCCGATAATTCAGCGAGTAATCCTGCGAAAATGGAAAACAAACCAGTATCACCTGAATAAATGAAAATCTCTTCAATTGCCGTCACTAAAAGAATGATGAAGAGAATGATAGGCATCGCCATTTTTAATATCGACAAATATTTGTCATATAAACCCGGCCCGATCAAATAGGAAGGGCGATCATTGTATCGACTTGCAAGCAGTGCCGGGTCACCGAGTGTTACTAAAACTTTCTTTATCTCTTCCTCTGTATAGTTCTCCTCTGGCAACATATCTAAGATCGTCGAACGGAGCTCCATTTCTATGTCATCCCTGTTTTTTTCAGGCAGACGGCGGGTCACTTCATGGATATACAAATCAATGAGATTCATAATCTTCCTCTCCTTGCAATAGGTTGTTTAGTTCAGATGTCGTCTTTTTCCACTCCTCTTTCAGTTCTTTAAACACTTTTTCTCCATAAGTGCTGAGCACATAGTATTTTCGAGGTCGGCTTTCGGTCGTATTCCATGTACTAGTTACAAGTGTTTGTTTTTCTAAACGACGGAGAAGCGGATAAAGGGTGCTTTGATCAATAGCGATACCTGAGGATTCTAGTCTTTGGACTAAAGAGTAACCGTATTGGGGAGAGGAGAGCTGACTGAGGACGGCTAAAGTCAGATACCCTCTCCTCATTTCTGTAATCAATGATTGAGATAGCCTGGTCATAATTTCACCTCTCCTTATACTGTATATAATACACTAATGTATAATAACTAACAATTATATATTAAAACTATCCTTATTATTGCCACTTATTTACTTTAAAGTGTTAAATATTCGCTATTTATTAAGGACGGGTGGAGGTGTTAAACTGTAATGGTGCAGTAATGTATAAAATGGAGGAGGGAGTCTAGTGGCAGATCAAGAAAAAGATCAAGTTATCGATGAAGCATTAGGAGAAAAATCCATTCAACGATTAGAGTTTCGGGGAGGCGTATTTGCCGCCACCATCCCTTTAGTGTTTTTCATTATATGGGCGATTGTGTTAAGTATCACTGAACTCGTGACTGAACAAGCACTTGTATTGGGAATGGTCATTGGTATAGCACTAGGACTATTTTTTTGTAAATCTAAATGGGCGGATTACGCTCAAAGCCTGATTTCAGGAATGGCACAGCCGGTCGGGGTCGTGGCGATTATTGCCTGGTTTTGGGCTGGGATGTTCGCCAATATGCTTTCTGCAGGTGGATTAGTGGACGGACTGATCTGGTTCGGATTCCAGTCTGGCCTTGAAGGCGGAGCTTTCGTCGGAATCACTTTTCTTTTGGCCGGTTTATTTGCGACAGCCGTCGGTACTGGTTACGGGACGGTTGCAACTTTCGGTGTACTTATGTATCCAGCAGGGGTCATACTAGGTGCAGACCCTGTTATTTTGTTAGCAGCTATTTTGAGTGGTGCGGTATTCGGTGATAACCTGGCACCTGTCTCAGACACCACCATTGTTTCCGCCACAACCCAGGAAGCGGATGTTCCTGGAGTCGTTCGCTCAAGGTTCAAATATTCTATAGCAGCAGCTATCCCAGCACTTATATTATTTGTTATTTTAGGTGGAGGTGGCGACGCTGGAAGCCAGCAAGTCGTCAATCAATTACAAAATGAAGTTTCACCAAGTGGATTGCTCATGTTGGTGCCATTCATTTTGGTGCTTTATTTGGCACTGAGTGGCCAACACTTATTGACCTCTCTTTCATGGGGCATACTAGCATCCGTGGTATTCATATTCCTGAGTGGAAGATCATTGACTGAAGTGCTTCATATTTATAAAAACGACGCTGGTGAAGCAGTTGTTGAAGGTGCTTTGATTAATGGAATCGGTGGATATTTCAATATGGCGATATTGATCTTATTCATCTTAGCGGCGGCTTATTTATTGGAAGTGGCTGGAACGATGGACGTTATCAAGAACTTTTTCCTTCGAATTATCAATAATGTCGTCCGTCGGGCTGAGTTGTCAATTTTCGGAATCGTTGCTTTCTTGAATATGTTTATTACAATCAATACGGCGGCAGAAATAGCTGCGGCGCCATTCGTAAGGAAGTTAGGGACGGAATTGAATATTCATGCATACCGCCGGGCGAACTTCTTGGATACTGTCACATCCTCTCTCGGTTATATTTTCCCTTGGAGTGGTGGAGTCCTGCTCGCCTGGGCAACAGTTCAAGGTGCAGCAGAGCAATATGATTTCCTTCCTGTGGTCGGCCCTGCAGAAGTCTTCCCATTCGTTTTTCAGGGCTGGGGACTATTGATTGTCATGTTCATCGCTGCCTGGACAGGCTGGGGGCTTCGTTATTCTGGCAAGAATGGAGAAGAAATCAAACCGAAGGATTATAAAGCTCAAGAATAAACGGAAACCCCTGAGTCATTACGCAATGACTCAGGGGTTTTCGTTTTTCTCGCGAAGAAATTCATCTAGTAATCATACGTATTTTAATGATTGAGTGCCGCTCTCACTTCTTTCATTTGATCCAAGTGGCGTAATTCATGCCATCCAATGAATTCAATCCATTGTTCCAAACTCAGATCACCGAATGCTGGGTGAGGAAAAGCACGATTTTTCAAGGTTTCCTGCTCTTTATTATTAACGAGGGATAGAGTGGACTCCCGGGTCTTTTTCAACCCTTCCTTGGCATCATCAAGGTTCATGAATTCTCCTTTTGGCCGCACCGAAGCGGGAGCTTCCACTTTATAGTCCCGGTCCGTCGTACGATGGAGAGGCTTTTCGGAAGCCTGGTGGTCGTCACCTTGTTTGATGGCTTGGTTAATTTGATAAACGACAAGTTGTTCCATCAAATAAAGATGTTCAAGTACTTCTAATATGGACCACTGATCTTCGCCAGGTTTAAGATGTGCTTGTTCTTCAGGTACTTCATTTACAAAGTCTAACACTTGATTTCTTTTTTCGTCTAAGCCATACATGAAAACTCTTCCTTTCACCATTAAGTTTACCTCGAGTCTATCATAATAAAAACGGATTGTTCTTATAAGAAACCTCAAATCCTTTGAAACTTTGCTTTACTATGTACGTATATAAGTAAAGGTGGCGTAATTATGAAGAAAATCATGTTTTCACTCTCGATTTTCCTCTTGTTTATCGGGGTTGTCGTGTTTCTCGTTAAGTGAATTCCATTGAAAGAGAGTGGCAGTGTAATAACTGCAAGCTTATAAGGGAAGCGCAATTTCACTTGGAATCACTCCATCATGGTATAGGGAAGCCCTTTATCATAGAATAAAAGGGAGCATACATAAGGAGGAGAAGAGATGAGTAATTATTCGATTAATGAGTTCATAAGGCAGACAAAACAGGATGATACAGAAAATGATTATTTTGAGTTAGAAACTCCAAGGATTTTAGAAGTCAATTTACTTGATCAGGTTTGGGCTAAAGCAGGATCGATGATTTCTTATAATGGGGGCATCAAATTCGAACGCGAAGGGATATTAGAACATGGAGTCGGTCGCCTTTTCAAAAAGGCAGTGACAGGGGAAGGCAGTTCGTTGATGAAAGCTACCGGACGCGGACGACTTTACCTCGCCGATCAAGGAAAGAAAATAACGATTTTCGATTTAGACAATGAAGCAATTACGGTCAATGGAAATGATTTACTTGCTTTTGAGCCAAGTATTGAATGGGATATCAAGTTGATGAAAAAAGTTGCCGGGATGGTTTCAGGAGGATTATTCAATGTGACCTTGAAGGGCAGTGGCCGTGTGGCGATCACTTCCCATTATGAACCATTGACTTTACTTGTACGACCCGGTCAACCGGTCATCACAGACCCGCACGCAACGGTTGCTTGGTCCGGTCATCTAGAACCTGATTTCAAGACGGATATCAGTTTCAAAACGTTTATCGGACGGGGAAGTGGTGAATCGATCCAAATGGAGTTTGAAGGGGACGGTTTTGTGATTGTCCAGCCGTTTGAGGAGGTTCATACCACAGGAAGTCAGTGAAAAAGCACATTTTTTTTCGGACAGGCATGAGTATGGTACTCTGTGAATACAATGGTAGCAGGAGAATGGGATAGGCTGTTTTTGAAAATTTTTAAGCAGTAATCCTTTACTTCGATACAAAAACATTGTAGGATGATAATTAACAAAAAATAAATAACGGAAACTTCTTATCCAGAGAGGCGGAGGGACTGGCCCTTTGATGCCCGGCAACCATCGAATCAATCCAAGGATTGACGAGAACGGTGCCAATTCCTGTAGGATGGTTAACATCCTAAGAGATGAGAGGATCGTGCGGATATTAGCGACCCCTTTTCTTACTGGATAAGAAAAGGGGTCTTTTGGTTAATTAAAACCGTCAGGCTCTCGGAAGAAGTTGCGTTAAGGGAAAGGAACGATGTCAAATGGCAACAGCTATTTTCGGTGCAGGATGTTTTTGGGGTGTAGAAGCTTTCTTTGAAAAATTCGAAGGAGTCACAATGACTAAAGTCGGCTATATAGGCGGCAAATTAGAACACCCTTCATATGAGCAGGTAAAAGCAGGCGGTACAGGACATGCAGAAGCGGTGAAAATCAATTATGATCCAACAGTGATCACTTACGCAGAACTGGTGAATATCTTTTTTGAAGCTCATGATCCGACCTCTCGTAATAGACAGGGGATTGATATAGGTCACCAATATCGTTCAGTTATATTCTATTCTGAAGCAAGTCAAAAGTATATTGCGGATGAAAAGATTAAAGAGTGGGAAGAAAAAGGAGTCTTCAAACGTCGGATTGTCACAACAGTCGAGAAAGCGACGACTTTCTATGAGGCAGAAGAACACCATCAGAAATATTTACAAAAAAACGGTTCCGTCGCTTGTGGAATTGGCTGAAGTTAAATTTAAGGTCTCTTGAAAAAGAGGTCTTTTTTTATCGTCCATGAAATTATAAAATATTTAATAACTTTCAGGATTTGGTGAAAGGTCAATCGTCAGTAGTCTGAAAAAGGAGGGAGGCAGCGTGTGGTTCAATGATGGCATTTTAATTGTTATGTGCATATTCATGATGCTCGGGGCTTTGGATTACTATGTCCTTAATCATCGTTTATCTTTAGGGTGGAGGTTTTATGAAGCCTTCATGATGATGGGTCCATTAGCCTTATCCATGGTCGGAATCATTTCCCTTGCTCCTGTACTATCGAGATGGCTGGCGCCGATTATTTCTCCCCTTTTTCATTGGTTCGGTGCAGACCCTTCCATGTTCGCCTCCATGCTGCTGGCTATTGATATGGGAGCGTACCCTCTAGCAAGTTCACTGGCATTGGAGGAAAGAGCGGCGGTATTTTCCTGGTCTTTGTTAGGGACGATGATGGGACCTACCCTCGTTTTCACCATTCCGGTCGCTTTGACGATTGTAAAAAAGAAAGATCGTCCTTTTTTTGCTAAGGGTATTCTAGCTGGCTTGGTAACCGTCCCGATTGGCTGTTTAATAGGAGGGTGGACCGCAGGTTATGATTGGCTATGGATGTTGCGCAATTTAACACCAGCCATCATTCTGTCTGTAGTGATCGGTGCTGGTTTATGGTTATTTACAAATATGACTATCCGCTTATTTTCTTATTTCGGAAAAACTATAGAACTGATCATCATCACCGGTTTAGCTCTGATTATTATTGAAACATTGACAGGAATGGTTCTTTTACCAGGGATGGCTCCTTTGTCAGAAGGAGTCACTATCGTCGGTCGGATAACTGTGACGTTAGCAGGTGCTTATCCATTAGTTGCTTTTATCAATCAACATGGAGAAAAAGGTTTAGCGAAAATGAGTGCGAAGATGGGCATAAACACTATAGCAATGACGGGGCTGATCGCTTCTTTAGCTCATCATCTGCCAATGCTGGCGACGATGAAGGACATGGATGACAGAGGGAAGACAGTGAATGCGGCTTTTGCGGTAAGCGGTGCTTTTGTGTTTGGCAGTCATTTCGCATTCGTAGCAGGTGTTGAAAAAGATATGATATTATCCGTGATCGTCGGTAAATTGACAGCTGGAGTATTAGCGATACTATTGGCTCTTTTAATGACTAAAAGTGAAACTGCTGACTAACAATCGACTCGCTCCGGGATGGACTGATATTAAAGAAAAGCCCAAACGTCCTTCAAATTTGAAAGACATTTGGGCTTTTCTTCATAATACAAAACTCTTAAAAGAAGAAAATAAGAAAAATCCAGTAACAATCAATAGAAGGACCCCTGCCTGGATACAGATACCTATGATACTGCATACTTTTCCTCCGATGGCAAAGTTCTTTCCTTCTGATTCAACCTCATTCATTTCCTTAAAAGATTGATTGGCATAGATGAGACCGAAAATGCCGATGATCAGGCCGACTATTGGAATAAAAATGGACATAATGCCTAAAGTGAGGGATGTAATGGCTTTATTGTTCATAAATTTCCTCCTTAATACAATTGTATCAAGGACACGGGTTATTTAGAATCATTTTGTGTATCGATTGGCATAGCTGCTTGCGACGATCGAATCAGGTTTGATTTTCGGCTCTATTCCTAATGATTCAATTCTTGCAACCATTTCATTCACATAGACCCTTGTCCGATTTCGTTCTCCAGAACCAATGTCGATATGTCCTTCAATAGTAAAGGTCGCTCCTTTATAAATATGGGGGAGGACGATTTCAATCAATTCGTTTTTCTTCTCTTCTGTAAATAAAGCGGCTACTTTTTCAGTCAATGACGTTTCATAAGAAATCCGTTCATGTAAAGTGGTCATTTCTCTATGGACAATTTCTTTTCGAAAACAAGCCCACGCCCCTTTGCCGACACGTTGGATAACGATGCCTGTAATAAATAGCGTATTAGAAGGATGAACTTGAGAATCAGTCCCGACCATTAAACGGTAATTTGCGATTGGTTCCTTTTTCATAAAGGTGATGATATGGGAGAACACCTCAGAGAAATTCATTTGCTTATAAGTGAGATTTTGAAATACATCTGATTGATTCACAACAGACAGCTCCTTTATTTTTTCACAAGGCTCTGTTAACTTTTTGTCTTGTTTATGTTTGTTGTCGGGGGGGGGGGGGGTGCCTCAAGAAAGAACGGGGAGGAGGCAAATACTTAAGTTTTATTCCCCTTGTTATTAAGATATTCATAGACCTATGTGAAAGATAACATGAATTTATCGAGAGTATGTGTCAATATTGGTATAATTATGCAATCAGGAATGCTTAAAGATGACTTCTGATTTACCTTTGTTAATATGCATGTTTACTTATAAAAAGCGAGAGCATCGTGGTTACGTACTTTTCAATACATATGAAAAACTGACGTCTTTTCAGTTATGACCTGGTTGAGGTGGTGCTCTAACAACCAAAGAAGATTAACTTCCCTTTACTCATCGAATGACTTGGTCGTGAAGAACAACAGGGTTTCTCAGCGGGTCCGAAAATAAGGAGTGATACATTGTGAAAGGTTGGAGCAACTTTTGGGGATCATTACCCCACCTTCAAAAGGGAGAAAGGTTCATAGTTGGAATAGATGGATTGAGCCGGGCAGGAAAAACGACAATAGTGAAAGAACTGGGGGAGCAGTTATGTGGAAGATATGATGTTCACACTTTTCATATCGATGATTATATCGTTAGTAAATCTAGACGTTATCATACTGGCCAGGAAGAGTGGTTTGAGTATTACCAGCTACAATGGGATGTGCTCTGGTTAAGAAACCATTTTTTTGAACTTTTGAAAATGGAAAGAGAATTTAAGTTACATAAATACACAGCTTCGTTGGATTGCTGTGAATGGCAAAATGTTACGTTACCTGATACTTGTGTGGTTTTAATAGAAGGTATCTTTCTCCAACGTGAAGAATGGCGGGAATTTTTCGATTATGTCATATATTTAGACTGTCCTAGAGAAAAAAGATTTGCTCGGGAAAAGGTAGCAACACGAAAGAAGGAAGCAAAGTTCGAGAGGAGATATTGGAAAGCAGAAGACTATTATTTACAAACGATCTATCCTGAGAAAAAGGCTGATTTAGTCCTTCAAGTATAATCAGACAATAATAAAACGGGCTGGGACAAAACACTAACTGCCACAGGAAAAGATGGACAATAAAGTAGAATGGATCAAATGAAGCGAAGTATGTTGCCGGAGAAGCGTATGTATTTATTGCTTCATAAAGAAAACCCGAACGAATTTCGTTCGGATTTTCTAGTGGAGAAATTCTTTTATCCCAGCCCCGTTTTATTAAAAGATGAAGATCCATATGAGGATAATTGTCAGGACAAAAGTGATCGTGTAAATAGTGGTTAACATAGGGATGCTGTTGGAACTTTTGCTTTCACTTTTCAATAATTCCAACTCCTGATCCGGAGAAGATTGATCATCCTTGCCTATATTTTTCGCAATCACGATGGTACTGATAAGGGCTATGATTGAAACAAGAATGACGACGATATAATAAATCGGGTACATGAACATCCGCTCCTATGTTAGTCTTTCTTCTATTATAATAGAAGGAAGGCGATGCGGGAAATATTCCCTTCTACATTTGGAGTGGAGCTTGAATTCCCAATATATTCAACCCGTCTTTCAAGACCACTGTCAAAGCGAAAATGACCGTCAAACGTGCTTGCTGCTGGTCACTTTCCAGTATTTTCGTTTTGGCATAATATTGATTGAACGCTCTCGATGCATCTAAGAGGTATTTAGCAATTTTGGAAGGGTCATAATCTTTGTAAGCATTCTCTACAACCTCTGGATAATTCCGTACAAGCTTGATGATCGGCCAAGCAAGCTCATCATCAAATGTGGTTACGGCATCTTTTATTCGGAACGAGCCTTTTTCTAATAATGAAGCAGCCCTTGCGTGGGTGTATTGGATATATGGTGCTGTATTGCCTTCAAAGGTCAACATATCTTCAAGAGAGAACTCCACATCATTGCGGCGGTCATGTTTTAAATCATGAAAAATGACAGCACCGACGCCCACCTGTTCTGCAATTTCTCCAGCATTTGCTAATGTCGGATTTTTCTCCTCGATATTTTCCTCAGCACGAGTGATCGCTTCTTTTAATACTTGTTCCAACAATACGGTTTTTCCCTGGCGTGTGGACATTTTTTTGCCGTCTTTCAGCATCATCCCGAACGAAATGTGCTTCAAATTCGGAGCCCATGAAAAGTTCATTTTCTGCAATACTTGCTGTATTTGTTGAAAATGAAGAGTCTGTTCATGACCGACGACATATAAAGCTTTATTGAATTGGTAATTATTAAAGCGGTCAATAGCTGCTGTTAAATCACGTGTCGCATAGATTGTGGTTCCATCACTTTTGCGAATGAGACACGGAGGTAAACTCACCTCGTCCAAAGGTACTACTTGCGCTCCTTCTGAGTCAACAAGCAATTGTTCATCCTTTAGAAGATTGATGGTGTCACTCATCTTATCATTGTAATAGGCCTCTCCTCGGGTCAAGTCGAAGTCGATGCCTAAGAGTCGATAGATTTTTTCAAACTCTTCCAGTGAAGCATCCTTGAACCACCTCCAAAGTTTCACTGCCTCCTCGTCTTGTTCTTCCAATTTTTTGAACCAGCTTCTCCCTTCATCAATCAAAGAAGGATCTTCTTTGGAAGCTTCATGGAATTTAACGTAGATTTTCGTAAGTTCCTGGATGGGGTTTTCACGCACGGATTTTTCATCGCCCCATTTTTGATAGGCAGCTAGCAGCTTTCCAAATTGTGTTCCGTAATCTCCGATATAATTGATCTTTACGGTTTCATACCCGCACTTTTCCGCCAGGTTAGCCAGTGCATTACCAATGACCGTTGAACGTAAATGACCCATAGAAAATGGTTTCGCGATGTTAGGAGCGGACATATCAAGTACGATTGTTTCCCCTTTCCCGAATTGATGGGCTCCAAATTGACCAGGATCTGTAAGCAATTGCTGAAGCGTATGATTGGCGATGAATGATTGATTTAAAAATATGTTGATATACCCTCCAACTGGGCGGACTTGTTGAAACACCTGGTGTTGAAGTTTTGGTGCGATTTCTTTGGCGATTTCCGCGGGGCTTTTACGAAACGTCTTAGCTAGTTGGAAGCAGGGGAAAGCCAAATCACCATGATCTGCCTGTTTAGGTGTTTCAATTAATCCATGCACCCAGTCGCGGGGAAAATTCTCCCCGAGTATGTGCGATAGTTGAAGCGCTAAAATATGTTTTTCCACTATCAATTCCTCCTTTAAGTTGTTTAAGTTAACCTGTTTGTGGACGAACTCTTCGGATTTATTTATTAAACTCAGTAACGGAAACCTTTAAAATATCTCGAAACTGAGTTTCACAAATAAGAGGGCTAATTGAATGAAATAAAAAAACCTCGTCTCTAATTGAAGAGACGAGGTTTATGCTCGCGGTACCACTCTAATAGCTGAATCAGCCACTCGAAGTTGTTAACGGGGGGACACCCCGGCTTATATCCCTACTTGTTCTTCAGGATAGCTTCTCAAAAGTCCGGTTCACTATCAGAAATCCGATCAGGCTCTCACCATCCCTGATTCGCTAAGCTGTTTCCATTATAGCTACTCTCTTTTTCCTAGAATTTAGATATTTGAAAAGATTATAGCGGAAAACACCTTCTTTTGCAACGCTTTTTAAAAGAATATCTCATAAGATATGGGAAAACATATGAAATAGTGAGGTGAGCTAATGGATTGGATATGGAAAGCTGTTTTAATCATACTGGTCGGTACGATCATACTGAGGATTGCAGGTAGGAAGTCAATCTCGCAAATGACTCTGTCGCAAACGGTAATTATGATCGCTATCGGGTCATTACTGATTCAGCCGGTGGCAGGGAAAAATATTTGGGTGACGTTCGGAGTAGGAGGTGTCCTTGTCCTAACGTTGATTGCGATGGAATTTACCCAGGTGAAATTTGATTTTATGGAGCGTTTCTTGACAGGAAGGTCAGTATCCATCATTGAAAATGGCCAATTGAATGAGAAAAATTTGAAAAAAGTACGTTTCACTGTCGATCAGTTAGAGATGAAGTTAAGGCAAATGAATATTACCTCCATAGCAGATGTCAAATCTGCTACCCTTGAGCCGAATGGGCAGGTGGGTTATGAATTGAAAGAGGAGAAAAGGCCAGCAACCAAGAAAGACATTGATAATCTTAATAAGCAAATCCAGTCATTAAGGCAAATGTTGAATCCGAATCAAGCTGTACAGCCTGATGAAGCGAATCCGCTTGCTGAAGACCTATTCAAGGAAGTCGAAACGAAACAACACCAGCAAGCCCATCCTGATCGTTTGCAATAGATAACGACCTTTTAAGTGTACTGAAAGCACTCTTTTTTCTTGTACATTGAAAGCAGCCGAATTGGACGATGAAATCGTCCAATTCGGCTGCTTAATTTAGTGCTTAACTAAAAAATGCAGTAGTTTAGTGATCACTTCAGTGAGGTATGTTTTTTTAAGAAGGCAATTTTACCCTGGGTTTTGTTTTTCATCATTCTTTCAATTACCATATTTTTCAAATTTGATTTATCCATTTTTGGTCGGCACTTTCGGCTTCCCCTTCTTAGCTACTCCAATTATACTTTTGTTGATGTAAGAAGTCTGCCAGCACAAAGTCACTTCAATATGTTGACGTTTACTAGTGAATACAGACAAGCTTCTAGGTTTATGATTGCAGAATAAGGGATGATCTGTCTTAAGCGATCCACTAGCTTGAATGAGGTGTGGAAAATGAGGCAATGTTGAGGTATATTCAAGAAAAGGGCATTTGAAAAGGGGGGTCGTTTATGACAAGTAATAATATGAATCCTAAGGTTGATGAATTCTTAAGTCAATCCGAAAAGTGGAAGCAAGAATATGGGATGTTGAGAGATATTATTCTGGACTGTAATCTGAATGAAGAATTGAAGTGGGGTAAACCTTGCTATACGTTTCAGGAAAAAAACATCGTTTTAATTCATGGATTCAAAGAGTATTGTGCGCTCCTGTTTCACAAAGGAGCTTTGCTGAAGGATGCTCAAGGAATTTTAATACAGCAAACAGAGAATGTACAGGCTGCGCGTCAAATTCGGTTCACCAATGTGCAGGATATAGTTGATCGGAAGAACATTGTGAAAGACTATATTAATGAAGCTATTGCAGTTGAAAAAGCAGGTTTGGAAGTGGAATTTAAAAAGAAAGAAGAGATTCCTGGAGAACTTGAAAGAAAATTCGATGAAATTCCGGATTTGAAAGCTGCTTTTGAAGCCTTGACACCTGGTCGCCAAAGAGCATATATTCTTTACTTTTCTAAAGCTAAAAAAACTACAACGCGAGAGTCCAGGATTGAAAAGTATGTGCAGCACATTTTTAATGGCAAGGGATTAAACGATTAATTACTTTTACGAGCAAGCCCGAGTCAGTCAGTGACAGGTGAAACCTCTTAAAAACAGGGATTCAGCAACAGGCATTGTGTACCAAATTCTCTGCTAGCGTGATTTAAATATACTGTATAAAATATCAATTACAGGTGAAAGTAATATTGATATAAATAAAAGAACGCAAACAAGCCACATTCCCTTTAACAGCTTTGTGGCTTGTTTTTATTCTAAGATATGAATGGATATGACCATAAAAGTCAATATCACTCCAAAAAACTCTTTCAGACACTTATATTAATCAATTGTTTAAACGAGAAAATTCAATCTATTTATTGGTATAATGAAGATAGAGGTGAGCACATTGGAATCTATACATTCTATAGAAGAATTGAACACGTTTGTAGATGATCAGGGATTGTCAATAGTCTTTGTATCCCGGCCAGGTTGCTCCGTATGTCATGGATTACTTCCTCAAGTAGAGAATTTGCTGGAACTATACCCACAAATTGAGGCGCGGCAAGTCAATGCAGATGAAATACCACAAATCGCGGGAAGGTTTTCCGTCATGACAGTTCCGGCCGTCCTGATTTACTCAAAAGGGAAAGAGCTGTTCAGGAAAGCGCGCTTCGTACCGATTGGTGAACTGAACCAGCAACTGGCAAAACTGAATCATTTTATCAATGAATCCTAGAACATCTGTTGGAAGTAATCAACAGATGTTCTTTTTGTTCGTAGAGGGTCAAAGAAATCGTTCTTTTATGCTATTGGTATTATTTAAATGAGTGTATTTCAAAGATTTCATACGCACTTGATAATTGTCAGTAAATTCCCTTAATTTAGTGTTATCCGTTTATTCTTGAAATTTCAATGCGCAAATATAAGCGTGAGACGAGATTATTTCCGATGAGAAGCGATGAAGTGGAAATATCTCTCTGTGAAACCGTTTACACTAACTAATTGGCTCTTATAGACCCGACATGCAAAAAACCCCTTGAATATGTTTTGCCCAGTGTTATGATGAAACACGTCTTAAATAAAGCGAACAAAAAACGCGAACGGGAGAGATTAACCCAAATGATTAAACAAACGATTGCTTTTCTAGGTGCAGGTTCAATGGCTGAAGCGATGATTTCAGGAATGGTGGAATCCGGTAATATTCCAGCTGAAAACATCATTGTAACCAATCGAAGTAATCAACAACGTTTAAATGAAATCAATTCGAAATATGGAGTACGCACAGTCTTGAAAGATGAGTTGAATTTCGCTGAAGTCGATCAATTCATTTTGGCAATGAAACCAAAGGACATTGATGCTGTACTTGAAGATTTAAAAGATAAATTGACACCTAATCAAGTACTTGTATCTGTACTTGCTGGTATTTCAACATCATATATGGAAGAGCGTCTGAACGATCGCCAAGAAGTGATCCGCGTTATGCCGAATACTTCGAGTATGCTGCGCGAATCAGCTACGGCAATTTGCCCAGGTCAATTCGTTGCAATGGATAAAGTGATTGTTGCAAAAGAATTGCTGCGTTCCATCGGAGAGGTCTTTGTCATCGAAGAAGACAAAATGGATGTTTTCACAGGAATCGCAGGAAGTGGCCCGGCATATTTCTATTATTTAATGGAGCATATTGAAGAAACAGGTCGTGCCGAAGGGATGGACCGTGAAACGTTGCGCGAAATCGGAGCCCAAACACTACTTGGTGCAGCCAAGATGATGCTTGAACGTGATGAAAGCCCGACAGAACTTCGCGAAAACGTAACATCACCGAATGGTACAACTGCTGCAGGACTTGATGCATTAAATGAAAATGGCGGCGGGCAAGCAATATCAGAAGCAATCAAAGGAGCGGCCAGCCGTTCTAAAGAATTGAGCAAAGAACTTGAAGGACTACTTGTAGGAAGCAAATAATCGAAAAAAATCGATGCAAAAATGCTAAATAGGAGTGATATGTTGACTCAAAACAAAAAAAGGGTAGTAATTAAAATAGGGAGTAGTTCCCTCACCAGTATGCACGGAGAAATCAGCCGACGTAAATTAGAAAAGCTAGTAGATGAAGTCGTTCGATTAAAAGACGACGGCCACGAAGTTTTACTCGTATCCTCAGGAGCCGTAGCAGCAGGCTATCGCAAACTCGGATGCTTAGAGCGCCCGAGCACATTGCCGGAAAAACAAGCTGCCGCATCCATTGGTCAAGGATTGTTGATGGAATCATATTCCGATCTCTTCCTATCCCACGGCTATATGGGTTCTCAAATCCTTATTACACGTAGTGACTTTTCTGATGAAGATCGTTACAACAACGCTCGTAACACAATCAATGTATTGCTCGAACGTGGGATCATCCCGATCGTAAACGAGAATGACACGATCACAATAGACAGACTGAAATTCGGTGACAATGATACGCTTTCAGCTAAAGTGGCAGGACTTGTCGACGCCGATCAATTGATTATTCTATCTGATATTGATGGACTATACGATGCGGACCCAAGAAAAAATGAGGACGCTCAACTACTCGACAAAGTCCACGAAATAACCCCGGAAATCGAAGAAGCGGCTGGTGACCCAGGTAGTGCTGTAGGTACTGGTGGTATGAAATCCAAAATCGATGCATTCAAGATTTCTATGGCATCTGGCATTTCTTCCTTCTTAGGCAAAGCCAATACACCGAGCATCGTTTATGATGCCGTTTATTACAACGCCAAAGGCACGTACTTTGAAACAACAACAGATTCAGAAAACTTGGATCAGAAGAAACAATGGATCGCTTTCAACTCAGGACCTGAAGGGGAAGTGATTATTGATCATCGTGCCAAGGAATCAATCATTGAAATGAAGAAGAGTTTGCTGCCAATGAACATTCATCATGTTAAAGGCCGCTTTAAAAAAGGCTCTGTCGTGCGTATTCACGATCTCACTGGCGATGAAATTGGGCTTGGAGTCGTAAATTATTCTTCAGAAGAAATGGAAGAAATGATCAGTCTGACCGAACCGGAATTAGAGTCTTATGATAAAGCAGCTATTGAACGTAAAGACTTTGTCTGCCATTTAGAAGTTGCCATGCCTGTAGGTGTTTAAAATAATCAAGGAGGTCTTTGATGACACTAACTAAAAGTAATGTGAACGTTGAAGCGCAAGCAATGGAAGCTAAGAAAGCATCCAAAAAACTGCTGGTTCTTTCTGAAGAAGAGAAAAACCAAGCACTGCTTCATTTAGCTGATGTTCTTGAACGGGAATACGAAACGATTCTTACCGCGAATGAAAAAGACTTAGAAAATGGACGTAAAAAAGACTTTACTGATGCCTTCATGGATCGTCTATCTTTATCTAAGGAACGTATCGCTGGTTTTGCTCAAGGATTGCGCGATGTTGCACAGCTTGAAGATCCGACCGGCCAAGTACTTTCAGATTGGACACTTGAGAATGGTCTTCAAGTTGAAAAAGTGACAGTACCACTTGGCGTCATCGGTATGATTTATGAAGCACGCCCCAACGTAACTGTTGACGCGACAGGGCTTGCTTTGAAATCCGGTAATGCAATTGTATTGAAAGGAGGATCTTCTGCTATCAACTCCAACCAGGCGATTGTTGAAGTGATGCACCGTGGTTTAGCGGAAACGAAGATTCCTAAAGAAGCTGTCCAGTTCATCGCATCAACAGATCGTGCTGCTACAAATGAACTCTTTACGATGAAAGAACACATTGATGTGCTCATTCCTCGTGGTGGCGGTAAGCTTATCCAAGCCGTTGTCGAAAATGCGACCGTACCAGTCCTTGAAACGGGAGTAGGAAACTGCCACATCTATGTAGACAAAGATGCAGATGTAGAAAAAGCGATTGCTATTCTTGTGAACGCAAAGACAGATCGTCCTGCTGTATGTAACGCAGCGGAAACGCTAGTTGTGCACAAAGAATGGTTGGAACAGTATAAAGATGCTTTGATAACTGCATTGAAAGCGAATGATATTGGGGTACACGGTGATGAATATATTCAGGAAATCATTCCAGGATCAGTGCTTGCCGGTGAAGAAGACTGGGCGAATGAATACTTGAGCACTGACATCGCTGTAAAAGCCGTTGACAATTTAACAGACGCGATTGCTCATATTGAAACGTACGGCACCAAACACTCTGAAGCGATCGTAACTGAAGATGCAGAGGCTGCCGAAAAATTCTTCGCACTTGTTGATGCAGCGGCTCTTTACCATAATGCTTCTACTCGTTTTACTGACGGTAGTGCACTGGGATTCGGAGCGGAAATCGGCATTTCCACTCAAAAATTGCATGCTCGAGGCCCGATGGGACTTCCTGCGCTAACAACAGTGAAGTTCTTGATGAAGGGTACCGGTCAAATTCGATAAAAATGATAAAAAGGAAGGGAGACTCTCAGAATGAGTCTCCTTTCTTTTTGTTTGAGTGAGCCTCTCGGAGAATGATCTTTGACATCTCCTTTTACAAAAATAACCATCTATTATATGATGGTGTAATATTTATTTATCCAGGGAGGATGAAAAATGAGGCAAACAAAGGCTGTAGAGGCTATCGTACATAGTTTAAGAGAAGATAATCTAGTAGAAGCTGTCTTTCTTAAAGGGTCAATGGCACGTGGAGAAGAAGATGAAAATTCCGATGTCGACCTTTATGTATTAGTCGAAGAGGAAAATAAGGCTGCATTCTTACAAAATAGAAAAAAACATCTCGAAAGTTATCAATCCATTATCTTCTACGATGATATTTTCATTATTGCTCCACAAATCATTGTTGTTTATGAAAACTTGTTGCATGTCGACTTATTTACGGTTACGGAAAAAACACTTGTACATAAAGATTATTTTAAGGTGCTCTATGATCCCGCACGACGTATGGACAGATTCCAAGATCATCAAAACTTATGGTTGTCACAAAAAGATTTTCATTATGCAGTGGAAGATGTGGCTTTTTTTCTTTTACAATATAAAAAAGCAGCTGACCGTGGGAATGACTTTTGGGCAGTGAAGGTGGCAAATGATCTAGGGATTAATATAGCGAAGGTTTTGTTGCAAAGGTACTGTCCAGAACGTGCGCAATTAGGATTAAAAACGATCGATCGGACGCTGCCAGTAGAAGTGGTGGAACCAATGAGAATAGTCTATAGACACCTTTCAGCAAAGGAGCATCCAAAAGCCGTATACAGCATGGCTTTGATTATACAAGACCATATCATATGGTTATCTTCACAATTTGAAAAAGAGAAGTATACCATTCCTTTTCTTAAAAGAATGTTGAATGAAACGATAAACTAGAACTCCTTAAGAAGGGAGTTCTAGATATATTCCTTAGCCATAGCCTGGGATAAAGTGGCGGAGGTCTTCACTTGGCTGAAATTGATTCCTAATTGAACAGCGGTTTGGGCGATTTCAGGTCTGATGCCGACAACAGTTGTAACGACGCCAATCAAGCGCAATCCATCAATCAATTGGAAGATTTGATGTGCAACCATCGTATCTACAAGATAAACCCCGGTCAAGTCAATGAAGAGATGATCGATTTCCTGGTCTGTGCATTTTTGTAAAGTATTTTCTAATATTGCTGTTGCCCGGTCTGTATCAATATTTCCAACCAATGGGAGCAGTGCTCTATCATTTGCCAGTTGAATCAGCG
This sequence comes from Halobacillus sp. H74, assembly GCF_052246715.1. Lineage (NCBI taxonomy): Bacteria > Bacillati > Bacillota > Bacilli > Caryophanales > Bacillaceae > Halobacillus > Halobacillus sp. H74. Next base: position 459,106 of record NZ_JBQQCI010000003.1, read on the forward strand.
GAGTACTCAATTCATTAATAACAGATTTCTGTTTCTCAATCTGATTATTTAATTGTGTCGACTTTTCCTCTGCTACTTGAAACATGATTTGGTCGAAAGCCTCAATCAGTTTGCGTTTCCACGACTCTTCTAGATCACGGGAAATATGTTTATCTTCATGGGCGATAAAATCATTGAGAAAATCTAAGTACTGTTCTCTGACTCTCATGAATTCACGCATAATATCGTGTGTAGGGGTCTCAAGATGATCTGGGTCCCGTGCGATTTTCAAAATCCATTCATTGATTTGCTGATAGAATTCTTCTGTCTCTAGAATGAACAACTGTGACAAATATCTATGAAATTCGTAATTTTTCTTTTTCAGCTGTTTGACGGTTTCTGCATCCTGGGCAGCATAAACTCCCGAAGACTCACTTTTATCCAAGGATTCATACCATTCTTCTGTAAGCGCAAAGGATCGATTTAATAAAAAATCATGCAACGATCGGTTCAAGTCCACAAAAATAGCTCCTCTCTACTTAAAATACTTTTATAATTAAAACGGTCGCAATTATTTCTATTATAAAGTTAAGTACTAATCTTTTCCATTTCCATGCATCGGAAAAGGGAAGTTATCGGATTAACCTCATGAAAATGGGGAATGTTCATTATAAGGAGGTGTTAATATGGGCGTTAGGGAAATCCTGCTAGAACAACTTCAGTCCGTATATGATGAAAACAATTGGTTTGTCTGTTTTAATGTGGCTGTTAAAGAGTTGACAGAGGCAGAAGCATCAGGGAAAAAAGAGGATCATCCATACTCCATCGCTGAGCTTGTCCATCATTTATATTTCTATAACGAAAGGTACTTGAATCGGTTCTGTGGAAAGGAAGTGCCTGAACTTCCCCGGCATTACAATACCTTTCAAAACCACGATCAAATCTCCTGGAACAGAAGGGTTTCAGCATTTCAAATGGTCATGAGTCAATTTAGGGCGGAGATTAAAACATGCAGTGATGAGAAGCTGGAAATTTGGAGTGAAACGCTTTCCCATCTATTCAATCATAACGCTTATCATATCGGCCAAATTGTTAACCTTCGTAAACAGAGCGGTTGGTGGGGAACAAATCCTGTAGTAAAAGGATAAAATGACCTTCTTTTGTGGGTCTTTTTTTATGTGAAATATTAATTTTGACCAAGCTCTATCCTTAGTAACGGGAACCTTAAAATATTTCGAAGCAGAGCATTCAAGATAAGAGAGCAATATTGAAAAGTTGAAAAGTGAGGGAATAGAAAAATAGACGGGTGGTATAAGGGCAATTGCCAACCCACTTTCACTTCATATACATATCTTATTATACCTACAGCTTTTCTTGTAGGTTCATGGATTACCACACCATGAAAATTTTCTCTACGATAGATGCCGGAATACACTGGCATCTTTTTTAATTCGAAAAATGAGTATCCATTCATTTATGTTGAATTTTCAGAATAGTAGGTATAAAATGGAAGCATACTAACCGGTTGGTATGTTTGGGAGGAAAGGAGGAAGATGAAATGAATTTCGATTACACAGAAAAAGTAAAAAACTATCAAGATAAGCTGAAGGAATTCATGGAAGAATGGGTTTATCCTAACGAGTCTATTTACGAAGACCAATTAAAGTCACAGAAAAGTCGTTGGGATGGAACACTGCCGATCATGGAAGAAATGAAGGCTAAGGCTAAAGAACAAGGACTATGGAATTTATTTTTACCGCATGATACATATGGCGCAGGATTGAGCAACCTTGAATATGCTCCTTTGTGTGAAATGATGGGACGATCTTTAATTGGACCTGAGGTTTTCAATTGCAACGCTCCAGACACTGGCAATATGGAGGTTTTAGCCCGTTATGGAAGCGAAGAACAGAAGGACACATGGTTAAAGCCGCTTTTACAAGGGAAAATACGTTCTTGTTTTTCCATGACAGAACCAGAAGTGGCTTCCTCGGATGCTGCGAACATCGAGGCGCGGATTACAAGGGACGGGGATGAGTACGTCATCAATGGGAGGAAGTGGTGGTCCTCCGGAGCAGGTGACTCTCGTTGCAAGGTAGCTATTTTTATGGGGAAAACGAATCCGAATGCGCAAAGACATGAGCAACAATCTATGATTCTAGTACCACTGGACACTAAAGGGGTACATATCCGCCGCATGCTGCCGGTGTTCGGATATGATCATGCTCCACATGGTCACGCGGAGATAGACTTTGTTAATGTGCGCGTACCAAAAGAGAATATCATATGGGGAGAAGGAAAAGGATTCGCAATCGCTCAAGGAAGACTTGGGCCAGGTCGCATCCATCATTGTATGCGGTTGATCGGAGCAGCTGAGCGAGCACTTGAAGATTTATGTAAGCGTGTACAAACTCGTGTAGCCTTTCATCGTTCTCTGGCTGAACAAGGGGTGGTAAGGGAATGGATAGCTGATTCAAGAGTTGATCTGGAGCAAGCGCGACTATTAACGCTGAAAGCTGCTTATATGATGGATACTGTCGGAAATAAACAAGCAAAAACAGAAATAGCTATGATTAAAGTTGTCGCCCCTAATATGGCCTTACGTGTCATCGATCGTGCTATTCAAGCACATGGAGCAGCGGGAGTCAGTGAAGATTTCACGTTGGCTGCCCAATGGGCGAATTCACGGACCTTACGCCTTGCTGATGGTCCTGATGAAGTCCACCGCCGCCAAATAGCTAAACTGGAGTTATCAAAATACAAGGAGTGAGACCATGCATGTAAAGGAACTTTTTGATTTGACGGGAAAGACCGCTCTTGTGACTGGTGGAGGAAGGGGACTTGGTGAACAAATTGTTGAAGGATTAGCAGAAGCAGGTGCGAACATTATCGTCTGTTCACGAAAGAAGGAAGCCTGTGAACAAGTAGCCCTTCGCTTGGAAAGTGATTTAGGGGTACAGACGTTAGCCCTCGCCTGTGACATCACAAAGCCAGAAGATGTTGAACAGGTGGTTCAAGAGAGTGTGGATCGATTCGGTACAATAGATGTTCTTGTCAACAATAGTGGAGCCACCTGGGGTGCGCCCACCCTTGATATGCCTTTAGAGGCTTTTCAGAAAGTGATGAATGTAAATGTAACAGGGACGTTCTTAATGTCTCAAAAGGTCGGCGAAGTAATGCTTAAACAGAAGTCAGGTAAAATCATTAATATCGCCTCAGTCGCTGGACTGGGTGGAGCAGATCCGCGTTTTATGCAAACGGTCGGCTATAATGCAAGCAAGGGGGCTGTCATCACTTTCACCAAAGATCTTGCTGTCAAGTGGGGAGAAAGCAACATCCAGGTAAATGCTTTGGCACCTGGTTTCTTCCCCACGAAAATGTCCAAAGGCGTTCTTGAACAAGGCGGCGATTTCATTTTGGACCGGACTCCATTAGGACGTTTCGGATCTGAGCAAGATTTGAAAGGTGCGGCGCTTTTCCTGGCTTGTAAAGCTTCTGACTATGTGACGGGTGATGTTCTGGTCGTAGATGGAGGCATGCACGCCTCTTGTTAATAAAAAGAATACTAACGATGGGACGATGAGTATGAAGGAACAAATGATGAAAACGAGCATTGAACTATTCGGCAACAAAGGATTTCGTTCCACGTCTATTCAAGACATCGTCGAGGCAAATGGAGCTACAAAAGGAACGTTCTATTATTATTTTAAAAATAAAGAAGATGTACTTGTACAGATCCATGAATCGTTTATCGATCACTTGTTAAATGGACAAGAACAAATAATGCAAAACAAGCAAAGTACAAACCACGAGAAGCTCTATCAAATTGTTGAAACACTGATTAGGAATATTCGTTCAAAAGGGAATAGTGCAATGGTTTTTTTCCGTGAAATGAGACATCTCAGTGACGAAAAAACAGCTGCTATTCTCCCTAAAAGGCAATTGTTCCAGGAAAATATACAAAAGGTAATTGAAGACGGCATCCACATGAATGAATTCCGTAAAGACCTTAGGGCGGATATGCTGTCTTACGCTGTTCTTGGAATTGCGAATTGGAGCTACTTTTGGTACGAGCCGGATGGTGATGTGAAAGAGAATGAGCTGACAGACATTTATATGTCTATGATTTTTAAAGGAATTGAGGGGGAGTAGCATGACAATAACCAAATTGACAGTGGTTGGAGCGGGAAGTATGGGGCATCAAATCGCTATGCTGGGGGCTTTGGCAGGCTATGATACAAACTTGCAGGATATAAGTCAGGAGTCATTGGATACAGCTCGTGAAAAGTTGACAACCATCATGGGGAAATGGGTGGAAAAGAAAAAAATAACGAGTGAACAACGCCAGCATGCTTTTGAACGACTTCATTTCATCTCTGACCTAAGAGAAGCTGCCGCAGATGCCGATATCGTCATAGAAGCCGTCATCGAGAAACTGGAAGTGAAGCGGGAAGTATTTGCTCAATTGGATGAAATAGTACCTTTTCATACGGTGCTGGCTACCAATTCATCAACGATCGTCAGTTCCTTGATTTCCGATGCAACTTCGAGACCGGAGAAAATTTGCAATATGCACTTTTTCTTTCCGCCATTAGTAATGGATTGTGTGGAAGTGGTCAAGGGTGAACACACCTCTGAGGAGACAGCATCATTGGCTATGGAAATTTGTGAACAGATGAACCGCACTGCTGTATTATTGCAAAAGGAAATTTCAGGGTTCGTAGCTAACCGTATCCTATTCGCTATCCAAAAAGAAGCGATGAGTTTATACGAAGGTGGATATGCAGACTATGAAGATATCGATAAGATAGTCAAAAAAGCATTGAATCACCCAATCGGACCTTTTGAATTAATGGATTTATCAGGAATTGATGTCGGTTATTATGTAATGCAGCAACAATATGAAGAGACTGGTGATCCAAAGGACAAGCCCTCTCGAACCTTAGCAAACAAAATGAAAGCGGGAGAGCTCGGTCGCAAAACAGGCAAAGGTTTTTATACTTATGATGCTAAGGTGAAAAGTTGAGGAGGAAGGACCATGCATGAACATGAGGTAAAAATCCGTTTTTGTGAAACGGATTTATTAGGACACGTCAATAACAATAATTTTTTTATTTATATGGAAGATTCCCGTATTCGTTTCTTCGATGACTTAGAGCTTGTAGGAGATAACTGGAATTTCATTCTCGCTTCTACAAAGTGCGATTTTATCAAACAGGTATATTTCAGCCAAACACTTGTCATTCAAAGCCATGTGACTAAGGTAGGAAATTCGAGCTTTCACTTGATACAGGAAATGTTTGAGAAAGAATCCGGCAAGCTTGTGGCTAAGGGGAAAAGTGTAATCGTTCAATTCGATTTCGAGAAACAGCAAAGCCACCCCCTTTCAGAGAAGATGAAGGAAACGTTAGCGTCCTATCAATTGGCAGCCAATTAAGGGAGGTTTGAAATGGTCTACACAAATGATACGAAGCCGGTCCGTGCGGGGGAAGAGTTGGATGCAAGTAAGATCGCTTCTTTTTTAAGAGAGACAATGGATGTACCAAAAGGAGAAATGGATGTACGTCAGTTCGGAGCCGGCCATTCCAACTTGACCTATGAACTATCGGTCGGAAAGAAATGGAAGGTTGTACTCCGGAGACCGCCGATGGGGCCAGTGGCTCCGAAAGCTCATGACATGGAGAGAGAGTACAAAATACTAAACTCCTTGCACCCGGTCTTTCCGTTGGCACCGAAGCCTTTTCTGTATGAGTCCGGTAATCTGATAGGGCGACCATTCTTTGTTATGGAAAGAAGGGAAGGGCTTGTGTTTGATCAAGAATTTCCTGATGGAGTAGCAGCAACTGCCGAGTTAGGTGAAAGCTTATCAGAAACAATGGTCGATCGTTTAGTGGAGCTTCATGCAATTGACTATAAAGAAACCGGTTTGCGGGAAATGGTTAAGCCTGAAGGATTCATGGAACGTCAATTTCATGGGTGGATGAAACGCTATGATCGAGCACGGACGGATGATGTCGTATCTGGTGAACGATTGAAGAAATGGCTCCTGGATCATATACCGAATTCGCCCGAATCATCAATTATCCATTACGATTACAAGTTGAATAATGCGATGTTCAGTAAAGAAAACCCATCTCAGATGGTCGGCTTATTTGATTGGGAAATGACGACGGTGGGGGATCCGTTAGCTGATGTAGGCGCTGCAATGAGCTATTGGATACAACCGGAGGACCCTGAGCTTTTGAAGACAGGACTCGGTAAGCCCCCCGTTACAGTACAAGGTGGATTTTTCAAGAGGGATGAATTTCTCCAACGATATGCAGAAAAGAGTGGACGTGATTTAAGTGAAATCCACGTATATATGACGTTCGCGTATTTTAAGTTGGCTGGCATTATTCAACAAATCTATTACCGGTATAAGCAAGGACAGACAGAAGATCCCCGTTTTGCAGGGATGAATGTGTTTGTTAATAATTTGATCGAACATGCCGAAGAAACGGCAGGTCTCTAATTATGGGGGATGTTCAAGTCATCTTCAAAAAGAGGATATTCGACCTGAAGACTTGCTGGGGAAAACGGTGGTCGTATTTGATGTGCTATTCGCTACCTCAACGATTACAGCTGCTATAGCTGATGGGGCTGCTTCAGTCATACCAGTTCACAACCCTGAAGAAGCAAGAATAATAGCGAAGGAATCAGCGGACTCTTTCATCTTGGCTGGAGAAGATCAGGGGAAAAGGATTGAAGGGTTTTATCCGCCGTTACGAACGCACTTGAGCCCGGTCATTAAGGATAAGCACTTAATTCTGACCACTACAAACGGCACTGTTGCTTTACATCAATCAAGAAAGGCTTCTAACTTATATGCTTCATCATTATTGAACAATCCTGCAATGGCTGATCACCTATTGCAGTTTCACAAAGACGATTCCATCATTTTAATTTGTTCTGGGTCTAATAGTCGATATACGATGGAAGATTTTATGGAATCGGAAGTTTAGTGAGTCATATGCGAGGGGGGGGAAGAATGGAATTTATCCGATGCAGCTATAACCGCCCTTCTTTTTTATAAAGGGAATAAAGATGCAGCTCACCTTCTGCAAAATTCACGAATTGGGAAAATGTTGATGAGCGCAGGGCTGGATCAGAAAGAAATTGACTTCGCTGCACAGGAAGGTTTGTTCAACAGCATACTTATTTATGACTCAGTTAAGGGTCAAATCAAGGAGGGAAAGCATGCAAGCAATTAAACAAAAAATTCGTGGAGGAGAATTTTTGACCACTGATATATCTGTTGAATGTATTTTCACGCCTGAGGACCGAAGTGAAGAACACAAAATGATTGCTGACACAGCTCGACAATTTATTTCCCGGGAAATCCACCCTAACAGGAAGAAAATCGAGGGAGGTGACTTCGAGTTTGTTGCTCGTAAAATGCGGCAGGCGGGTGAACTAGGGCTGCTAAGTCACAGCATTCCTGAAACTTTTGGAGGCCTCGGGCTGGATAAAGTCAGTAAGGGAATCGTTGGAGAAGCTTTAGGTAATGCGAGTGGTTATAGTGTTGCTCATTCAAATCACACGTGTATCGCTACTCTTCCGATTACATATTTCGGAACAGAGGGACAAAAACAAAAATATCTGCCTAAACTAGCTTCCGGAGAATACATTGGTGCTTATTGTCTGACAGAGCCAGATGCTGGTTCAGATGCATTATCAGCAAAAACTACAGCTGTTTTGAATGAAAGTCAGTCTCATTATTTTCTGAATGGCACAAAAATCTATATCACTAATGCTGCTTTTGCTGATACATTCATCGTTTATGCAAAAGTTGATGGAGAGCATTTTACAGCATTTATCGTGGAAAAAGATTTCCCCGGCGTTACTATTGGCCCGGAAGAAAATAAAATGGGTATCAAAGGTTCATCCACATGCTCGGTCATTATGGAGGATTGTGAGGTTCCTGTAGAAAATCTACTGGGAGAAGTAGGTAAGGGGCATCGTATTGCTTTGAATGTTCTTAACCTTGGAAGATTCAATTTGGGTTTCGCTACCACAGGAGCCGCGAAGTATTGCTTTCAATTAGCTCTTGAACATACGAAGGAACGTAAGCAATTTGGAAGAAGCATATCAAAGTTTAATGCCAGTAAAGAAAAATTCGCTCTCATGGGTGCCCACCTATACGCAGCTGAATCCCTCCTTTACCGAACGGCCGGCCACATTGAGGCAGAATTAGGAGCTCATTATCAAACATCAGACAAGTCGGCAACCGCCAAGGCTATGAATGAACACAAGCTGGAATCAGCCATTTGTAAAGTCGTGGGATCAGAAATCCTTGATTTAATTGTTGACGAAGCTCTACAACTTCACGGTGGTGCCGGGTTTATTAAAGAGTATCCGATTGAACAAGCTTATCGTGATTCAAGGATCAATCGTATTTTTGAAGGGACCAATGAAATTAATCGCCTTCTCATTCCTGGTGCGTTCTTTCAAAAAGCCGGTCAAGGAGAACTTGATGTTCAATCATTAATGGAAAAAGCAGAGTATTCTTTGAAAAATGCTGAATTCAAAGAACGTGGGAATCACTGGATGGATAAGCTTGAGGAGCCAGTGTCAGTGTTTAAAGATTTGTACTTGGTAACCGCTGGTGCCGCCTATCGCACTTATGGGAAATCTATACAAAATGAACAAGAAACGTTGATGAAACTTGCGGATATTGCCATTCACATTTATCGTGCGGAGTCCGCCGTTCTGCGTACAAAAAAAGCTTTTCAAAAGGAAAGTAAGTACGACTTGAAGAAAAGGCTGACCCAGACGGTGATTGAACAATCCGCTTTAGTAGTTCATCAAGCGACTACTGGCTTACTTTCCTCTTTGCTCCAAGGAGAAGAAAGGGTAAAGACTTTGAGAAATGTTTCTGCACTCTTAAGTGAATACCAAATGGAGAATAGCTTGAAACGAAATCGTGATATTGCGGAAAAAATGTTAGAAGCAGGCCAATATGTATCTTAAAAGGGGAGAATACTTATGAAACTGGGAAACGAGCATTTGAATGTTTCTATTAATGGACCCGTCATGTCTTGTATGTTGAATCGGCCAGATTCCTTAAATGCTTTTTCAGATGATATGATCATAGGTTTACAGGAAGCTATCAAGGTAGCATCTGAAAATGATGAAGTGAAGGTAGTTGTCCTCTCAGGTGCCGGGCGGGCATTTTCAGCAGGCGGTGATGTGAAAAATATGGGGGAAAAAGTTACAGCAAATCATTTATATGAACACGTGGGCGAATTGAATCGTTTGGTATTAATGCTCAAAGATATTCCTAAGCCCGTGATTGCGGTCGTTCATGGATATGCCGCTGGCGCAGGTTTCAATTTAGCTCTTGCCTGTGACCAAATCATTGCAGGAGAAGAGAGTAAGTTCGTACTGAGTTTTGCCCAGGTAGGGCTAGTGGCAGATGGCGGTGGCCACTACTTTTTATCAAAACTGTTAGGCCCTTATCGAGCTAAAGAGTTGTTATTCCGGGGAGAACCGATACCGGTTGAAACAGCTGTGGAGTGGGGCTTGGTCAATCGGGTTTTACCATTAGAAGACTTGGAGGAGGGAGCGATGAATTATGCACTTCGTCTTGCGAAAGGACCAGGTCGCGCACTTGGCATGATGAAAAAAATTGTTGATCAAGCAGACAAATCAGACCTGGCTACAATCCTTGAGCAAGAACGGGTGACTCAAGCGATGATGGTATCAACTGAAGATCATAGAGAAGGAGTCCAGGCTTTTAAGGAAAAACGAAAACCAAATTTTATTGGAAAATAGGAGGGAAATGATGAAAGCTATTCAATTTAAGGAATATGGGAATCCATCGGTTTTAGAAAGGGTAGAAATGGAACTTCCGGAAATCTATGAAGGAGAAGTACTTTTGAGAGTGACAGCGATTGGCGTGAACTACGCAGACACAGCGAGGCGTGAAGGTGCTTATGTAATACCTACGCCTCTTCCTTTCATACCTGGGGCAGAAGTGGCTGGTGTGGTAGAGGAAGTAGGAGAAGGTACGAACCGTTTTAAAAAAGGGGACCGTGTAGTGACTCTGATTGGATCGGGTGGCTATGCTGAGTATGTCACGACCAAAGAAAGCTCTTTAATTCCTCTGCCAGATGGTGTAAATGATGAGACAGCCGTTGCATTGCCCCTTCAAGGACTGACAGCATACCATTTATTAACAACGATGGGGAGGCTTGAAAAAGGGGAGACGGTCCTTGTCCATGCTGCAGCCGGAGGTGTAGGGTCCCTTGCTGTTCAACTAGCCAAACAATTCGGGGCAGGGAATGTGATTGCGACCGCAAGTTCTGAAGAAAAACTACAGTTAGCAAAGGAGCTAGGAGCAGACCATACAGTTAATTATACAAGTGAACATTGGGGCGATGAGGTTATGAAAATAACTGATGGAAAAGGTGTTGATATTGCCCTGGAAATGGCGGGTGGCGACATATTTCATGAAACTGTCAAATGCATGCGTGCCTTTGGTCGAGTTGTCGTATATGGGGTAGCTAGTGGGAACCAGGCAGAGATGTACCCATCAGGTTTGATGAATCGTAACTTATCGGTGATCGGTTTCTTTTTACCGCAAATTATGAGAAAGCCTGTCTTGTTTGAAAAAAGTTTGGATCACCTGTTGAAGATGGTCAATACTGGTGAATTGAAGTTAACCATCGGAGGGGTCTATAAATTAGAGGAAGCTGCTCATGTTCATGAAATGATGCAAAATAGAAAAACAAAAGGTAAACTGGTTTTGAAACCTTAACTTTTCCCTATTCATAGTTTGGGTGAATCTATATGTGAATACCACAAAAGGGGACAGCTCATCTGAACAAGCGCTGTGTGAATCATGGACAGCGCTTGTTCAATTAAGGAGTAAAATTTCAGTTATCGAACGAAATGCAGATGTTAATGGAGGAGGAGTATGGGATGTTTGTACATAAGGTAGATGAAGATCTTTCACTGAAATTAATAGATTATCAAGATGCAGAGGAGCTTTATAACCTTTCGGATCGATCAAGGGATCATTTACGCACATGGCTTCCATGGATCAATTTCACCCATTCGCCTGACGATACGAAAAAATTCATTCAAGCGAGCTTACAACGATATGCAGACAACGATGGACTCACGGTGTGCATTTTATATCATGGCAAAATTGCAGGTGTAGTAGATTTTCTGGAATTTGATTGGGGAAACAAAAATACGAGTGTAGGTTATTGGATGGGGGCGGATTACAAGGGAAAAGGATTGCTCACAAGATCTTGTCGTACACTTTTTGGTTATGCTTTTCAAGATATGGGACTCAATCGTATTGAAATACGGGCAGCAGAAGAGAATATCAAGAGTCGGGGGATACCTGAACGCTTAGGCTTTGTGCAAGAGGGTGTCGTTCGTCAAGCTGCTCTCTTGTATGATGAGTACACCGACCATGTCGTGTATGGAATGCTTGCTGAAGAATGGAATAGCAATCGATAATACAAAAGCTTACTAGGTTAAGGAGACTATTGAAGAACTGCCATTTTTAGTGTTATACATCAAACGAAGGAGCCGAGTTGAACGATAAAATCGTCCAACTCGGCTCCTTTCAATGGACAAGAAAAACAGTGATTTTCTTTGTCTCTTTTTCAGATGGGCCACTGTTGATTCCACGAGGAGCGTTCGGTGGTGACGCCTGCGGGAACAGCGCGAGCCGAAGATCCACTTGGTCAAGTGATCTTCTTGACCGAGTTAGCTGAGGCCGTGCCCGCGGTAAGCACCCACCGTCAAGCAATTCGTGAGAAGTAACCACAAACTTTAATTGTAGACCGACAATGGGAAAGGATTCTTTATTTTACGATAGCTAGGACGAACCCATCATAACCTTTACTTCCCACAGTTTGGAACGCGGTAGAGTCCATTCGCGAGTCATTTTTCAGCATTTCGAACATTTCACGAATTCCCTGAATGCTGGAATCTTCACTTTGGGCTTCTAATATATCGCCATTCCTTACGACATTATCAATGATGAGAGTCGTTCCAGATTGAGACCGTTTTAAAACTTCATTTACGTAAGGAGGATTGTTATTTTTATCTGCATCGATAAAAATAAAGTCGAAAGGTACGTTCATTTCTAGTGTAGGGAGCGTATCTAAAGCTGGCCCGACGATGATCTCGATTTTTTCTTCGACTCCAGCTTTTTTCATATTCGCTGCTGCTATCTCTGCATGTTTAGGATTGAATTCAAGTGTCGTCATCTTTCCATCCTCAGGTAAAGCTTTTGCCATCCAAATACTGCTGTAACCGCCGAGGGTGCCAATCTCCAAGATGTTTTTTGCACCTTTCATCTTCACTAAGAGGTGAAGGAGCTTTCCTTGAGTAGGTGATACATCAATGGATGGAAGTCCTGCTTCTTTATTTGCTTCCAAAACCTCTTCCATTATAGTTCCTTCAGGAAAGAGGTGGTCCAGGAAGTACTGATCCACATTTGTCCACATATCTTGAGAATTCACTTTATCCTCTCCTTACACGTATTATTTGCGAAAAGGTGTTCAAACAGCTTTCAACGAGTGGAAAACTCACCTATGGGTTGTAATTGGATACCGGCACCTCTTAGGGTTTGACTTATATAATTGGCAAATTCGACAGCACGACTTCCATCACCATGGATACATATAGTTTGAACATCAATATCCACATCAACTTTTTGAAGGGAATGGACTTTGTTTTCTTTGACCATACGTATGACTTGGTTCACTGCTTGCTCATGGTCTGTGATTAATGCGTCGGGCTTCCTCCTTGAAGTGAGTGTTCCATCCTGTTGATATGTTCGGTCTGAGAACACTTCATTTGCTGTTCTCAGACCGTATTTTTGCCCCGCTCGGACAAGTTCACTTCTGGATAGTCCAAACAAAACGAGGTTACGATCGACGTCGTACACAGCTCTAGCTATTGCATCAGCCAATGATGGTTTGTTTGCTGCCATATTGTATAAACCTCCATGCGGTTTTACGTGCTGTAATTGACCTCCTTCTGCATCGACAAAGCCTTTGAGGGCACCAATTTGATAAACGACCATGTCATAAGCTTCTTCTGGGGTGATGTCCATAGGTCTGCGGCCGAATCCCGCCAAATCAGGAAGTCCTGGGTGCGCCCCAATACCTACTTTATGCTCAATAGACATGCGGACAGTTTTTTTCATGATCGAGGGGTCGCCCGCATGGAAACCGCAAGCGATATTGACGGAGGTAACGTACTTCAATATTTCTTCATCACGTCCGATTTTATAAGCACCGAAGCTCTCCCCCATATCGCAGTTCAAATCAACGCTGTACATATTTGTGCCTCCTTAGTGATGTTTTGAATGTATTCCACGTTTTAGTTGGCGCAACTGATTTTCCCTTTTGAGATACAAATGCTGGGCTTCTGCGTGACTGATGTGTCGAAAAGTCATATTTTCTCCAGGTTTCATTTGAGCAATTCTTGGTAAATCTACTGAAGCAACTTGCCCGATCTTAGGATAGCCACCTGTGGTCTGACGGTCAGCCAATAGGATAATAGGGTTCCCTTCTGGAGGGACTTGAACTGTACCGAACGTAACAGCTTCTGAAACGATTTCTTTTTTTTCTTTTAAAGATAGCGTTGTTCCTTTTAAACGATACCCCATTCGATCAGACTTAGGATCGATTTTGAATGTATTTTTCATGAAGTTATTTTGGCTCGCATCATCGAACAATTCAAATTCCCGGCCACGCATAATACGTATGGGCTCGTTCGTCTTAGTGTAGCTAGTAATTTCAGGCGCTACAAACCAAGGTGCTTCGATAAAAGAATCTTTTCTAATTTTAGATGATAGAGATTGGAAGATGCCGGATAAATCTGTGTCCGGATATACAGGGATCTCATCTCCTTTCTCAAGCATTCTGCCCTGGAAACCACCAACTGCAGCGCGCATATATGTGGAAGCACTATTCATGACTCTAGGAACATCAAAACCACCAGCTATAGCTAAATAAGCACGGAAGCCTTGCTTAGGCTGTCCGAATCGTAACTCGCTCCCTTTTCTGACATAGATTAATTTCCACATGTTCACGTGTTCACCATCAATCATTGGGGAAAGTTCTCCCCCACATATAGAAATCAATGTATCCTCTTGAAATTCAATGACTGGACCCATCAGGGTGATTTCCAATGTTGGTGTATTAGACGCATTATTAACAAGGAAGTTTGCGATGCGGTGTGCTACGGAATCCATGACTCCCGATGCGATTATTCCATGTTTTTGATAGCCATATCGTCCAAGATCCTGAATGGAAGTCAGAAGTCCGGATTTTAAAATGCGAATCATCGTTCATCCTCCTTCATTGACTTGTATTCATCTTCTGAAATACGAGTGAACTTGATATGGTCACCCGCTTGCAGTAGGGAAGGAGGGGCTTGCTCGGCTTGAAAGAGTCTCAGTGGTGTGCGTCCGATCAGTTGCCACCCTCCAGGAGTTTCGATTGGGTAGACTCCTGTTTGAGACCCGGCAATCCCTACAGAGCCAGCTGGGATTGCTAATCTGGGGTCATCTCTGCGTGGGGCAGCAATTTTTTCATCCATCCCGCCAATGTAGGGAAAGCCTGGAGCAAAGCCAATCATATAAACCAAATAATCCCCGGCCATATGGGTTTTTATTACCTCTTCTTCACTCATTTTGTTGTGAGCAGCTACAAACGAGAGGTCTGGTCCCAAGTCTCCACCATAACTGACAGGGATTTCAATCGTTCGGTCTGTCTGATTGCGATCAATTGTATTCTTGGATAACAACTCTTCTACCTGCTGCTGCGCCCATTCGTAGGGGAGGGGAGTTTCTCCACCGACCTGGTGGCTTATGTACAGTGGATCATAAATGATTGTCACTGTCGTAAATGCTGGAATATATTCAATCATCCATTCAGGACTGCTGGCATCAAGGTGGGCAGAAAACTTTCTTACTTCTTTATTTGTTTCCTTATTAATGGAGCTTCCAAATTCAACAAGGATCGCCTGATCCCCGAATGGTTGGACATTTATTGACATGGAAAGACCTCCTAAATATGTTTGATGATTTCCGCTATTGAAAGTGAAAGAGATTTACATAAATATAAGAAAAATCTGACTGTTTTCATCCTATCCTATTTAATAAGACCTTTCAATCTGGACTTCGTCGTAGGTGGGTAAATAAATTGTTTATCAACGTCAGGATGCGGTAATTATATATCTATAAACAAAAAAGGAGGACGACCTAATGCCTTGGGATACGGAAAATTATCCAAGTTCACTCAAAAACTTAAATACTCCAACAAAGAAAAAAGCCATTGATATCGCTAACGCAATGATTGATGAAGGGTATGACGAAAACCGGGCAATCCCTATTGCCACAACACAAGCAAAAGAATGGTACGACAATGCCGGAAAAGAAGAAATCAATCAAGTGAAACAGATGAGCGATCAAGCTTTGAAGGGCAGAGATGAAGAGGACGAACAGTATGAGAATAGACCAGAGTTGTTAGATAAGGGTGAACACGTCATTTCACATGAAGATGGATGGGCCGTTAAAGCAGAAGACGCGAAAAAACCATCTAGTGTATTTGAAAAGAAAGAAGATGCAGTTAAAAGGGCGAAAGAAATAGCTGAAAACAAAGGGACGCAAGCCATTATTCACAAAGAAAATGGCAGTATTCAAGAAAAAAAGTCATATGAAAGTAAATCTTAGGTTTACAAAATTTTCAAGACGGATATATAGCATATAAATCAACTTAAGGAGGAATGAAATTGGCTGACACAAGTAATCAGGCCGAACATGTTGTTTCACATGAAGATGGGTGGGCTGTAAAAGCTGAGGGTGCTGAACAACCTACGAAAGTTTATGATAATAAACAGGATGCCATCAACCGCGCGAAAGAAATTGCTCAAAATAAGGGTACCTCAGCAGTTATACACACAAAAGAAGGTTCCATTCAAAATCAATATAATTATTCAGATTAATAGTGATGAATGAAAAAAGCACCTGGTGAAGGTGCTTTTTTATGATTCCGGCAGTTATAAAATACTGACTTTCGAGTCCAGTGCTGCATAAATCACTTCCAATCCCGGCACTTAGACTTTCGAGGTCTTTGGCCCACGGGGCGTTTTTAGCCGAACTCAATCTGCTTTGACAAAAAAGTTTGCTTAACCCTGGGGAAGTATGACAAGGTTACTTGTGGTTTAGTTTTGGGACGAATACGAGGATGGATATGGTAAAATAGCTGAGTAATGCTTATATTTTGGAGGGATCCTAATGGATGGACAGACACGAAGTAATATTAATATTGGAGCAGAAGTGGATATTGTACTGAAAAAAGATCAGAGAAGTGGTGCATTGACTCGTGGGAAAGTGAAGGATATTTTAACAAAGTCTCCGAATCATCCTCATGGCATCAAAGTACGACTGGAAGATGGTCAGGTCGGCAGGGTTAAACAAATTCATCCTTGAACAAAAAAATAGCCCCCGTGCGTGCAGGAGGGCTATTTTTTAATCTTTATTTCTCTCATTTATGAAATGATGATAGGGAAGTTCAATGGTGAAAAATGCACCATCCTCATCCTCTGTAGCTTCTAAAATCGTGTAATAAGTACCGAAAATCTGCTCCATCGCATAATCACCATTTTTATAGGGCTCACGGTCAAGGGAGAATCCCGAACTTAACAAGGTATGGCGGTCTTCTTCAGTAAAACGGCTAATCTCATTGAGTAGGACCATCGGCCGTATGAGAGTATCTCCAGCTTGTTCTTCTATGATGTCGTAATCAATCTCTACATTTACAAGGCCCCGAGCTTCCCCGAGCATATCAGTGACAAACTCCTTGAACTCAGAGAGATCCATGAGAAAGCGGACATCTTCCGGATCAATACGTCCTATGTACTGTGACATGAAATGACCTCCTTCATAGCTTCTAAAGTTTATATTACCATGAAAGCAAGCGTCTTAAACCTATAAGAATTGGAAAAAGCGAGTCAGACCGTCGTCTCACTCGCTTTTGTATATGTTTCGGAAAATATCAAGTTATTTTTTCTTGTTATCTACAAGTTCATTTGAATTAAAAATCCATGTGCCGCGGTTCATTAATTCTACATGGTAGTTTTTTGTCAACTTAAACGACGCAATCCCTACCTCTATCGCATCCTTACAGCTCCGAAGCTGATCCAGTGTGATTAAGTTGTATCAAAACGTAGCAGAATGCCAGTCTCATACAAATCACTCTTTTCTTTTCCGAGTTACCTTCTTCTGAAGGCACTATCTAATAGTATAGTTTAAATATTCTTGTATGTCAACATATGGCCTCTTATAAAGACTATCACTATCAATGATCCATTTTTACAATTGAACGTCCGCGAGTTTGCCCTTGTAGAATCTGTTCAAGCGTGTCCTGTACATCGGAAAGGGAATGCACGACTTTAATACGGTTGAAAGATTCTTTGACTTTCAGATCATTAGCCATCCGGTGCCAAACTTTCTTTCTCGTATCCATTGGACAGAAAACAGAGTCGATACCTAAGAGACTGATACCCCGTAAAATGAAAGGGTAAACTTGAGTAGGAATTTCTGTTCCTCCAGTCAATCCGCTGACTGCTGCTCCTCCATTATATTTCAGTTGGCCAAGCAAAGAAGCTAGCTGTTCACCACCGACTGGATCGACAGCGGCTGCCCAGCGCTGGCTGCCAATAGGTTTGAGTTTTCCATCATAAACCTCTTCACGTGAGATCACTTTTGATGCGCCCAAATCTTTTAAGTATTCTTTGTGCTCAAAGCTGCCTGTACTTGCTTCTACTTCATAACCGCGTTTCGCTAACATAGCGACTGCCATGCTGCCTACACCACCCGTAGCACCTGTGACCAACACAGGCCCGTCATCAGTGGACAAGCCATTTTGTTCTAAACAGTGGACGGACAGGGCTGCAGTGAATCCTGCCGTACCGTAAATCATCGCTTCTTCCAACGTGATCCCTTCGGGTAATGGGACAATCCAATCGGCGGGAATATTTGCATATTCACTGAATCCACCATGATGGTTAACGCCGATTTCATAACTGGTAGCAATCACCCGATCACCTTCTTTGAATCGTTGATCGGATGATTTAACGACTTCCCCAGCGAGGTCGATACCCGGGATAATCGGATAGTCTTTAACCAATGCATTGTCTGGTTGGGAGACTATACCATCTTTGAAATTAATGCTGGAAAAACGGACACGAATCAATACTTCGCTGGAAGGAAGGTCACTTAAGGAGAGCGTCTGAATCTCTCCTTGGACCCCTCCATCGGTTTGGTCGATTTTAAATGCTTGAAATTTTGTCATAATTCCACCTCACAATTAAGGTCTTAAATCTTCGTTATATTTTTCTTCAGAAGAGGAATCGTTCTTTGATTTCCTTCCTTTTTTTTGTTCGCGCTCTTCTTTTTTAACATCTTCATCTGGAATTTCATCTGTCAATTGTTCTTTCTTCAATTTTTCTTGGAAGCTTTGGTCATTCTCCGCTACTTTGTTTCGTTTTTTATCAGCCAACTCTTTCACCTCCAACGAATAAAGTTTCTTGAGTACATTTCCTTTTTTTCTATGAATTTAAACGTAGGGAGTGGTAAATAAAGTAAATATAAATATAATCATCCGCCATATGGATACGGACGGATGATTACTTATTATCTATGAATCTGTTTTTAAAAGATTTAACTAATGAAGAATGGAGAAGATAGTCAAAGACTGTGCTGAGGATCAAACCATGCATAATTACCCCTAATATTGTAAAGATGACGATGATTATATGGCCCATGAAGGTTTCAGGCTCAAAACCTGAACGTCCGAAAAAGGTGAGAGAAAGTACAGCACTCCACCAAGCATCACTATATGAATCCAGTTCGTTTTCAATGAGATTCAACGGGATGATCAATAAGAATATGAGAATGAACGTCACACCAGTTACCATAGTAAGGTGTTGTCTTTTTAGAAAACGGATAAAAGGCATGGTGTAATATTTGGTGATGGATTTCAATCTTAGCAGATGAAGGATGCGAGCAAACCTTGCAAACTGGAAGATCGCATCAAGGGGGATGGCTGCGATCACGATGAATGGATGCTTTTTAATGAATCCCCATTTGCTCTCGCTTTTGAAAAGACGGTAAAGAAAGTCCAAGAAAAAAATGCTCCATGTTGTCCAGACGATGACACTATTGTATCCTGTCTGCTGCCAAATGGTAGCTACAGATAAGGCGGCGAGAAAAATCATGATTATTTCATAGAATGTTCTCCCGGGTTTTCTATTTAATAATTTCATAATTTTTCTCCCTTCCTCTGAATTTGTCGAATTCACCTTATTATATCATTCGAACTAGTAAAGGGCACGGCGTCTCAATCCAACTGTAAACAAAGCAGCCTGAATCTTGAAGTGGCGTGTCGTTATTTAATTCAATTTAATAGTGTCTTAGTGAAAGTAAACAATTTATAATTTATACCCTGAATTAACGCACTATCAGTCAATGAAATTATCTCGAAACATTAAATAAGCGTATTGAATGAATTAAATTATTTAGATATGGGACGAGCTGTGATATTCTCAAATTAATCACTTCAAGAAAGGGTTGTCTTTGTGAGAATCCTAAACAGTCTAATGGCTTTGTTTTTTTGTTTCGGTATTATCCTTGTTTTATTTTTATTTTTGCTGCCTCAAATGAAACAGGAAATGCCTCAAGGCCTTTTTTATAAAGAAGAAGTACCTCTCCCGAGCCGTTTGCACCCTGAAGTAGAACAGAAAAAAGACGAGTTGGTAGCGAGAGCTCAAGAAAAAGGAATCGATATTATCATCACTGAAGGCCATCGGACAAAGGAAAGGCAAAATAACCTTTATGAACAAGGACGTTCCAAAGAGGGGAGTATTGTCACTCATGCGAAAGGCGGAGAGTCTTATCATAATTACGGGCTGGCAATTGATTTTGCCCTTAAGACGGATGATGGGGAGGTCGTATGGGATACAGGACGTGACGATAATGGAAATGGCCGTTCCGATTGGATGGAAATTGTAGATGTTGCAAAAGAGTTAGGGTTTGATTGGGGCGGGGATTGGGAGAACTTTAAAGACTATCCTCACTTACAAATGGATTTTGGATTGTCGATCCGTGAACTGAAGTTTGGCAAGCGCCCGAATGTGGATGATTACGCTGATGAATAAGTAGTTAAGAAGGTGCTTCCAAAATGGAAGCACCTTCTTAATGTTCGTAAGCTTCAAAAGGTTTGATAATACCGAATATTGTTTCGATGTACGGCATAGAGAGGTCTACTTCACTGCCTAATCTCAATGCTCCTCCATGAAGGTGCTCGACTTCAAGAGGCATCCCCTTGGTACGATCCTGATGCATGGAAGACGTCATCCCATCATCTAATCCACGGAGTTTTTCGAAGGCATTTTGTACGTGTTCATCTGTAAGATCAATTTTATGAGCGTTTGCTAAGTCCTTCATCTCTTCAAGCATACGTTCTGCAATTCGGAATGTTTGCGGATAGCTCCTGACTTCACCGATCGTTTGATTAACAGCTGTCGTAATACCGGAAAAGGCTGTGATGAACATGTACTTTTTCCACATATCTTCTAAAATGTTCGGGCTGAGCGTTCCATTTAGGTTCGCTTGATTACAAGCAAGTGCGAGTTCTTCGCAAATCGCTTGTTGGGAAGGGTGGAGAGGGCCGAAAACAAGGTCATGGAAAGAACTTGTATGGAGGACATGGCCTACATCATCCAATGTAGCAATAATATAGGAAAGACCGCCGAGCACAGCTTCTTCACCAAGCTCTTGTTGCAAGGTATTGATGTGCTCCATTCCGTTCAATACAGGGTAAACTTTTGCCCCTTTCTTGACTAGTGTTTTCAGCCATTCAAGTGTTCCGGGAAGATGGTAGCCTTTAACAGCAAGGAAAACGAGATCAGGATTGTCAATTTCCTCAGGACTTTGAGCTATTTTAGGTTCAGACACTTTGTAGTCGCCCATCTCACTATGTAGGGTTAGACCGTTCTTTTCGATTTGCTTCGCTCGTCCTTCACGGACCAGGTTAATGACTTCATGGCCGGCTTCTTCCCAACGGGACCCAAAATAAGCCCCTAATGCCCCTGCTCCTAATACTACAATTTTCATTCGATGCACCTCCAAAAAAATTGATCAATTCGGCTGTGGCGTACGTTCGGTAGTAAATCTTGAAGTAATTACACGGTTCATTTCTACCAGCTCTTTGATATTTCCATCTAAGTAATGGATGATATCATCGGAACCTACGGACTTCATAACTTTGTAATAATGGGCTTCATCATTGAAGACAGACTGACCAAGTAATAACTCTTCATCCTCTTCCATTTCAACCAAATTCAAGATGCCCATGGACCCCTGTTTTCCAGTCAGCTCTTTCGAGTAGAGAATATTATGGTCTACAGCGCCATGTGACATCAAAACCTCGCCGGATTTTGATGTCACTTTTATGAATTCTTCTAAATTCCTTTGGTTAACTCTGAATATGCAAATGATTGTATACATCTTTTCCCTCCCCTGATACTTGATGATGCGATAGATGTTCGTGCTTCTTATGCTTTTTTTTCCACTCTTGTGGAGCGCCCAGCATCAATGAGGAGGATGATTGCCGTAATTGTGTGCATGATCCAACCCACAACGGGAATCGCTCCAATGGCGCTCGTAATCATACCAAGCACACTACCAACGTATGTGCGCTTATCTTTTACAGATACCACCAATGTTATGAGGTGGAAGACGAACATAAACAACAGAGCGGACCATCCGCTGCTGAATATAAATAATCCTCCAGCTAAAGGAATGGCTAAGAAAGCTTCACAGCCTCCAGTCAACCATTTTAATATTGTAGAAAATTTCATATGAAACGACTCCTTATTTCCAGTCTCTCTAGAATGTATTTCACTCTAAGAGATCTGGTGAAACATTTTATCAGTAAGTGTTGTACATTATCTACGTTACATGCTTCAATTCGACAGAAAGAAACACAAACCCTTTAAAATAGTGAAAAGACTTGAAAAAGAAAATGAAAAACCCCTTCATGAAAGATACTCATAAAGGGGGCAGGTTAATGGCTGAAGGATACTCGCATAAGTCAACTGTTTTGCGAGCCTCCCGGTGGGGATTTCTTACTTACTTGCTTTTTGCAGTTTTTGAATCATTTTCAATGACCGTCCTGTACCGATGGCAACGGATTCTAATGGGCTCGGCGCCATGTGGACGGGCACGGAAATTTCATTAGCTAACCAATCCTGCATGCCATTCAGGAGAGCGCCACCTCCGGTTAAAATAACACCATGGTCGACAATGTCTCCACTTAATTCCGGTGGGCATTCCTCAAGAGTCGCCCGGATAGTTTCAAGCAATTGCTCTAATGATTCTTTAAGAGCTCCTTGAACCTCTGTTGATTTCAATTCGATGGTTTTCGGAAGTCCTGTCACCATATCACGACCACGAACTTCCATAGTGGCTTCGGGGTGCTCGATCAAGGCATACCCGATTTCCATTTTAATGAGTTCGGCTGTACGCTCACCAATCAATACGTTGTAAGCTTTTCGGACATATTGAATGATTTCTTCATCCATCACATCACCACCAGTACGGATGGATTTACAGGATACAACACCGCCGAAGGAAATAATAGCAACCTCACTTGTACCTCCTCCGACATCGACGACAACGTTGGCGATCGGTTCATCAACAGGTAGATCAGCTCCGATAGCTGCGGCGATCGGTTCTTCAATCAAGTGGACATTTTTAGCACCATAACTTTTCACAGCATTGTGAATGGCGCGGCGTTCGACTGAAGTAGAACCTGAAGGCGTGCAAATCACAACGGTCGGTTTGCGCATAGAAATTCCGGATTTTTTGGAGACCTTCTTCAACAATTCTTTTAACATTTGGGCAGTCATGTCATAATCTGCGATGACTCCATCGCGTAACGGGCGGACAGGGATGATATTACGAGGAGTCTTTCCGACCATTTCTTTTGCTTCTTTTCCTACAGCCACTACACTTTTAGTTTCTGTGTTATAAGCTACAACGGATGGTTCGTTCAAAAGGATTCCCTTAGATTTTGAATAGATTAATATATTTGCAGTACCAAGATCGATACCGATTTCTGCATTAGATAACATTTAGGCGTACCTCCAAAGATGACAAATTCTCTTATATATCTTCTCATATGATAGGAGTTTTATGGGGGTTAAACAAGAGGAAATTCGTGGGGAAGTATTAAGGTGGTCTTAAGGCTTGTGACCCATGTATAATATAAATAATGATAGATGAAGGAGTTTTTCCTTATGAATTTTTTAAAACATAAAGAAATATTGAATAGATGTGAAAAAATCAATCAATCCTACGAAATTGACGAGCAATTCTTTGATGGTATCGTTGATGATCTTTTAGATAGTGAAATGGACACTGACACGGTTATCCTGCAAGGGTTCGAAAAATTATTGGCAGAAGTCGACCATGAAATTGAGCGTATGGAGGATTTCAGTTCTATGAAGCCGAATTGTTTTATGGGATGTGCTTTTTGTTGTTATTTTCCTATTGTCATGACTAAGATGGAAGCGAAAATGATGTTCCGATCCATTGAAAAGTTTTCGGATGAACGGAAAACGGCTATTTTTAATCACTGGGAGCAGTATTACGTTCAGCAAGAGGAAAAATTGACGAAAGCTTTTGCGATGGACCATGAAGCGCCAGAAACTAAATTGGAATATAAAAAACTGAATTTACCCTGCCCCATGCTTGATCCTGAGACTCAGCTTTGTATGGCTTATGAGGTGCGTCCTATTCCTTGTCGGACATATTTGAACTACAGTGATCCTCAAGTTTGTGCAGAAAACCATATGCCGGCTGAACCGTTCAGTTATGAGTTCCTTTACACTTTTTACTTTGGTGCAATCAATGAATTGGTTCAGGCCCTTTATGAAAACGGTGAAGAGGTATTCGTAGATTATCCGATGGATGCATGGACCTATGACTATCTTCCTTCATGGGTGAAAAAATGGAGAGAGGGGACGTTAAGTGAAGTATAAACTATTATCTTTGAATGTTGGGCGTCCAGAAACGTACGAAACAGATAAAGGTGAGTTGCAAAGTGCTTATAGGAAAACTCCAGTCGGTGATACCACTTACTTGACACACTTGAACTTCGAAGGTGATGAGCAGGCCGATAAAAAGCATCATGGGGGAAAGGATAAGGCGGTTTGTTTGTATCCTGCCCAACATTATCGCCATTGGGAAGAGCATTATGGCAAAAGTTTCTCTTTTCCTTCTTTTGGAGAGAATATCACAGTGGAAGGGATCAAAGAGGAGAACGTAAGGATTGGAGATATTTATTCACTGGGGGATGCTGTGCTGCAAGTTTCAGAACCAAGGAAACCATGCTATATCATTGCAAGGACGCATGGAATCGACGACTTTCCCGCAAGAGTGACAGAAAAGGGCTACACTGGATTTTATTTACGCGTTTTGAGAGAAGGAAATGTAACCCCTGGTGCCTATATGACATTAATTGAACAACATCCGGATGGAGTGACTGTTGAAGATGTCAACGAGGTGCGCTATCACGATCGCGATAATAAACGGAAAATTAAAGAGATAACCTCTGTAGACCCTCTATCCGAAAGCCTGAAGCAAGCCTTATTAAAGCTTTTATAAAGTTGGGTTTATTGCCGGTGGTGTATGAAAATAAACATAAATAAGGAGCGGTATTTATGGAGTACGGCCATCTAATCGAGGAAAAAATCAAAAAGTCAATACAACGGGGAGAGTTCGATGACTTACCTGGAAAAGGGCGTCCCCTACCTAAAGATGAGTTTGCCTATCTTCCTCAAGAACTTCGGAACAGTTACCGGATCTTAAAGAACGCTAATATGCTACCAGAAGAAATGGTGGTTAAAAAAGAAATCTTAGAATTGGAAGAACTCCTTCACGAGGTGAAAGATCCACAATTATCTATGTACTACAAAAAAGAATTCAAAGAAAAGAAGCTGAGATACGATATGATGATGGAAAAGAGAAAATCAAGTGAGTCAGGAGCCTATCGTCAGTATGAAAATAAAATTCACCGTCGTTTCGGTTTCTGACTAATAAATCATTGATTAGGTACGTTTTCAAAGCACAGTTGAAACTGTGTTTTTTATTTAACGAAAAAAGTGACGGGAGCGTTATTCTCTTTATAAAGCCTTATTATTCAGAAGCGAGTCCAGGTTTATACGCTTTTTGCAGGGTAAAGCAGAATATAGAGGGAATGGATAATATAGTAAAGATTAAGGAGGGGTAATAAATGTGTGGACGTTATACATTGCTTGCAGAAGAAGCAGAGATATTGAGAGAATTCGGAATAGGACAGCCGATCAAAGGTTATGAGCCAAGATATAACATTGCACCAGGTCAAAAGGTTTTGTCTGTCATTCATGATGGGCAGCAAAAAAGAGCGGGTTATATGAAATGGGGGCTTGTACCGCGTTGGGCCGACGATCCGAAAATCGGTTATAAAATGATTAATGCTCGAAGTGAAACCGCCCATGAGAAGCCAAGCTTTAAAACATTAATGTCAAGAAAGAGATGCTTAGTCATTGCTGATAGTTTTTATGAGTGGAAAAAAACCAAAAGCGGCAAACTACCCATACGGATATCTCCGAAAGGTAAATCGTTATTCGCATTTGCCGGCCTTTGGGACCGGTGGGAAAAAGAGGGTGAAGATCTCTTTACATGTACGATATTGACTCAGGAAGCAAATGACTTTATGCAGCCGATCCATGATCGCATGCCGGTCATTTTACCTAAACAGAGTCAAGATCATTGGATTGAACCGGTAAAATGGTCCCCTGATGAAGCAAATGGATTTATACAGCAGCTATCCATGCAGGATTTAGAGGGATATGAAGTGAGCGAGTATGTAAGTTCAGCTAAAAATGAAGGGGAAGAATGCATAAGGCCAATAACCTGATGAACTGTATTATGTGGACTTTTATTTGGGTCTTTAGCCCTTCGTAATATTGTTAATATGATTCAAAGCGAGGAGTCTAACACTGGAAATGGATACAAACACCCTGTTACATTTTAAAGACTGGAAGGCTTTATAGAAAATAAGAAACCAGCACCAGTCAATTGAAGAAAGTATGGGGAGCAGTGAAAAACTTATGCGCTTCCCGTTTACATAATTATCGACAGTTGCTTCAAAGAATGAACGTTCTTGAGATGAATGAGAAAAACCCACGGTAGGCTATATCCAGCCCCGTGGGTTTTATTTCATATTGAGTTTCACGGGCATTGTGCGTAACTCATTGAGACGCACAATTCATATCCATTTGAAATTTACCCTGTCTGTCGTTGTTCTTTTTCCTGTTGTCGTTCTTTTTTGGCTACTTTTAAAAATTTATTGGTTTCAGAAGCTACTACACCTGATAAGAGTAATAGTCCAATCAAGTTAGGGAAGGCCATGAGACCGTTCATAACATCAGCGAAAACCCACACTGTATCAAGCTGTGCAATGGAGCCAATCAGAATGAATGCAACGAAAATGATTTTGTAAAGTCCGATACCTCGCTGCTTCGTTATATAACCGAAACATTTCTCTCCATAGTAAGACCATCCGACGATAGTAGAGAAAGCGAAGAAAACCAAACCGATGGTTACAATATACGAACCGATATCGCCTAAGAAAATTTGAAAGGACGTGGAGGTAAGGTCAGCCCCATCCAATCCCCCTTTATATTGTCCAGCCATAACAATGGTTAGTCCAGTCATTGTACAAACGATAATCGTATCAATGAACACTTGCGTCATAGATACCAATGCTTGACGACCGGCATAATCCGTTCTAGCTGCCGCTGCAGCAATTGGCGCTGAACCCAAACCAGCTTCATTGGAGAAGACTCCTCGAGCGACACCGTACCGTATTACTGTACCCAATAAACCGCCTCCGAGAGCACTTGCGGTAAATGCATCATTGAAAATCGTTCCAAATGCGGGTAGAACCATATTGTAGTTAAGTATAAGAATAATAAGAGCACCTATCACATAAAAAATAGCCATTATTGGTACAAAGAAAGCAGTCACTCTTCCAATGCTCTTAATACCGCCTAACAAAACAAGACCAGCTAGTGCTGTCAAGATAATGCCTGTCACCCAAGTCGGGACATTGAAGGTTCCTTCCATGACGTCTGAGACAGAATTCGATTGAACCATGTTCCCGATTCCGAAAGCAGCTACAGCACCGAAGATTGCAAAGAGCATACCAAGCGGCTGCCCCAGCCATCTTGTCTTCAGACCCCGTGATAGATAATACATCGGTCCACCCGACATTTCACCATTTTTGCCTTGAATACGGTATTTCACTGCAAGAACAGCTTCAGCGTATTTAGTAGCCATTCCGAAAACTGCAGTGATCCACATCCAGAAAACGGCTCCAGGCCCACCTAAAACTACTGCGGTTGCTACCCCAGCTATATTACCTGTCCCAATGGTAGCGGCAAGAGCAGTGGTGAGCGCCTGGTAGTGTGAAATGTCTCCTTTTTCTTCTTTCTTCTTCTCTTTTCCTGGTTTAAAAGCAAGCTTAAGCGCATAAGGCAATGTCTTAAATTGAAGAAATCCAAGTCTAAGTGTTAAATACACCCCTGTACCTACTAAGAGTATAAGTAAGACAGGTCCCCAGACAATCCCGCTTAAATAACTGAGAAAATCGTGCATGATCGTCATCCCCCTTTTGGTATTATGTTTTAAAATCGTCCATGTATAAAATATTCCGAAAATTTCAAACAAATGTCAAGGTTATTTCGTACAAACATTAAAAATACGGTTGATATCGACATGAAATGGGAAGATATTCACTATGAACTGGCTAGTTCAGCAGGATTTTTATAGTTTTCATAGAAATTAAAGAGTTAGAAATACTATAAGTGGAGGCAGAAGCATGATACGTGTTTTATTTGTTTGTCTAGGAAATATTTGCCGTTCTCCGATGGCGGAGGCAATTTTCAAGGATTTAGTTAAACAATCTCAACTTGATGGTCGAATTTCGGCAGACTCTGCGGGAATCGGCCATTGGCATACAGGGTCTGATCCTCATGAAGGGACCCGGAAAGTGCTTGAGGCAAAAGGGATTTCTTATGAAGGAATTTCCGCAAGACAAGTGAAAGAAGCGGATTGGGATGACTTCAATTACCTGATAGCTATGGATGATAAAAATATCCAAGACTTGAAAGGCATACGGGAAAAGAATGATGTAGTGGTCGGCAAATTGATGGACTACGTACCATACACAAAAGAAGTGGAAGTACCCGATCCGTATTTCACTGGAAATTTTGATTATGTGTTCGAATTGGTGGAAGAGGGTTGTCAGCGATTACTAGAAAAAATTATACAAGATCACAATCTATGAAGGAGGATGTTTATGGGACAGCAAAATTTGTGGAAGGGTATTTTATTAGGGGCAGCAATCGGAGGAGCCATTGCGCTCATTGATCAAGATACGCGGCGTTATGTAGGAGAGAAGTCCAGGAATGCAGGAGCAACATGCCAAGGTTATGTTAAACATCCATCAGAAGCGATTCACAGCTTAAGAGTATGCTACGACTCTTTTTCCTCTCAACTTAATAAAGGAGTTGAAGATCTTCTTGAATTATTACAGAAGGCTGAGAGTATGCTTAATAAGGTAGGAGAAATCAATCAAGAAGTGAAGCAGCAGCTAGAAGCTGTCGATGATCCAAAAGAGGCTTCTTGATATCAAGAGGTGAAGGAATATCGTGAAGTCCATCATGAATTTCGGCAAAGAGCTGTTCTCCCGTTTTGGTGAAGATGATGTAGGAGGGATGGCAGCTCAACTTGCCTACTTTTTTTTACTATCTTTGTTCCCGTTTATGATATTCCTGCTGACACTGCTTGGCTATTTACATATCGATGAAGAAAGGGTATTGGCTTTCGTTAGTACGTATGCTCCTCCGGATACATTCGATATGATTACAGAAAATGTTTCCTCATTATTACGCAGTGAAAATGGCAGCTTATTGTCCATCGGTCTCATCGGGACTTTATGGGCTGCTTCTAATGGGGTGAATGCCATTATGCGTGCATTTAACCGTGCCCATAATGTGGAAGAGAATCGCCCTTTCCTTATTAATCGTTTTATTGCAATCATTTTGACAGTTGCAATGGTTCTGGTAATAGGGATTGCCTTTTTGTTACCTGTTCTAGGCCATACAATCGGCGTCCATTTGTTCTCCTTTTTTGGGCTTTCGGAAAGTTTCATATCCTTATGGAACGCTATACGCTGGGTGATTTCGTCAATAATTTTTTATATTGTCTTATCGTTTCTATATGTGACAGCTCCAAACAAACGCTTGAAATACAAAGATACTGTGGCCGGTGCAGTATTTGCAACTTTCGGGTGGCAGTTGGTTTCGTTGATGTTCTCTTTTTATGTGAGCAGTTTGGGTAATTTTTCAGCTACGTATGGAAGCTTAGGTGGTGTGATTGTATTGATGATTTGGTTTTATCTATCTGGGGTTGTCATTATCCTGGGAGGAGAAATCAATGCAATGATTCATCACCGCCGTACTAAAAAAACATGGGGATAAATAAAAAAAGAGTCTGGGATAAAAGAATTTTCCCACTAGAAAACCCGAACGAAAAAAATCGTTCGGGTTTTCTTTTTGAAGCAATAAATGTATACGCCGCTCCGGCAACATACTTCGCTATCCGCGGACACGGCCTCAGCTTCGTAAGCAAGCAAAGACAGCTTCCTTCCGGGGGCTTCGCCTCGTGCTCTTCCCGCAGGGAGTCTACGTATGTTGCTACGCTCCATTTGATCGATTCTATCCTACTGTTCGTCTTTTCCAGTGGCAGTTATCGTTGTGTCCCAATTTTATTTTTTATGGTTTGGGAACAGCTTTTGTTTATAGAAATTCATAAATAATACTGATTATTGGATTAAAAACCTTTATTACACGATTACCCTTTTAATAAACGCAACCCATTTAAAATGACCAGTATCGTACTTCCTTCATGTCCGATGACCCCTAAAGGAAGGTCGAGAATCTGCAGAAAGTTACTGACGATTAAAAGCATGATCACAATAATTGAAAAAATAATGTTTTGTTTAATTATGCGATTCATTCGTTTCGAGAGGTATAGGGCATTGGCTATTCTGGGAAGATCGTTCTTCATCAAAACGACATCAGCCGTTTCCAGGGCGACATCCGTTCCTTCCCCCATTGCGATACCAATATCAGATTCAGCGAGTGCAGGAGCGTCGTTAATCCCGTCTCCCACCATTCCTACATGGGAAAAATGTTTTTGCAACAGTTTTATTTCCTTTAGTTTTTGATCAGGCATACATTCACTTATATATTGGTCTAACTCAGCTTCTTCAGCTATGGCTTTTGCTGTTGAGGTAGTATCGCCTGTCAACATGATGGTATAAATCCCCTGTTTCTTGAGTGACTTAATTGCTTGTTTCGTTTCTTCTCTTACCGTATCTTTCAACGCGAAAAGGCCAATCACAACGTCATTTTGTTTCACGAATATAATCGTTTTCCCTTCAGAAGCTAATTGTTCAAATCGTCCATTTTGAAAAGAATCGGCCGCTTCTTTTCCTACAAAGTCTGCTTTTCCGATTTTCCATATTTCATTTTGATAAATTCCTGTCACACCGTTCCCACTGCTGTTTTTTACATTAGTGACTTCCACGGGCTCGATCTCTTTTTGTTTGGCATATTGGACAATTGCCTTAGCTAAAGGATGATTCGACTGTTGTTCAATTGAAGCCACAATCGATAATACGAATTCGGGGGATACATTTTCACTCGTCATATAATCCGTTAATTTCGGCTGACCTTTGGTTAATGTCCCTGTCTTATCAAATGCGATTGCTTCCAGGTGAGACAAATGCTCGAGGTGAACACCACCTTTAAAAAGGATCCCTTGCCGTGCCCCATTTGTAATGGCAGATAATGTAGCCGGCATGATTGAAGCTACGAGTGCACAAGGAGAGGCGACTACTAGAAGGATCATGGCTCGGTAAATCGTCTCCATCCAGCTCCATCCAAATATAAAGTGGGGAAGAATGAGCATGCTTCCGACGATAAACAGCACAACTTTTACGTAAGTACTTTCAAAACGTTCGATGAAAAGCTGAGAAGGAGATTTTTTACTTTGTGCGTTCTGAACCAAAGTAATAATCTTTTGGAAAAGGGTGTCAGAAGCATCTTTTGTGACAGTGACAATGAGACTTCCATCAATATTCATCGTACCTGCAAAAACGTTTCCCTGCTTTTCTTTTGTGACGGGAATGGATTCACCAGTAATGGTGCTCTCATCAATGGAAGAGGTTCCCTTCTCAATGATTCCATCTACAGGGACTCGCTCCCCTGGTTTAATGAGGATGCAATCACCGACTACTAAATGGTTTACCGGGGTCCATTCGTAACTCCCATTTACAATGCGAAACGCTTCTTCAGGCTGTAAACTCATCAGACCAGAAATTTCTTTGTGACTTTTGTTCATTGTATAAGTTTCTAAAGCACCACTTAGAGCAAAGATGAAAATCAAAATAGAACCTTCCGTCCAGTAACCGATGGATGCTGAGCCGATAGCGGCAAGAATCATCAGCATTTCGACATTGAGTGACTTGTCTTTAATCGTTTCTTCTATACCTTCTTTAGCTTTTGCGAACCCTCCAATAATGAAAGCAGAGAGGTAAAGGGGGACAAAAACAGAAGGTGGCCCATAATTCTCACCTATCCACGCAAGCAAAATCAAAACTCCACTAATCAAAGCAGCTATTAACTCAGTGTTTTGTTTATAAGTAAGAAGAAATCCTGGTAACTTAAACCATTCTTCTCTGGATGAAGTACTTGAGTTATCCATATTTATTCTCAACTCCTTCAAGTAATTGATAATGAAAATCACTTTTATTAAGTACAGGCGATCTCAGATTATAATAGTTTTAATATTGTATACATTATTATATTACCACACTATCATGAATAATCAATGGAATCTTTAACCTTGTAAAAATAAGAGCAAGGCAGTTGAAAATACATGTGTTATGTTGCTATATTAGACAAGTGCAAAAAACATTAGGAAGGTGGACATAACCAATGCGCAAAGGTCTTTTATTTATATTCATGCTTATGCTCTCAGCATTTCTTGTTGCTTGCGGATCAAGTGAAAGCAGCGATGAAAGTGCTTCTGATAATAACGGTGGAGAAGAAGCTTCCGATTCAAAGTGGAGTGAAATTCAAGAATCAGGGGAAATCGTCGTCGGTACTTCAGGAACACTTTTTCCTGCCTCTTACTACCCGGAAGACTCAGACCAAATGACCGGCTACGATGTAGAAGTCATGAGAGAAGTCGCTGACCGGCTGAATCTGGAATTAAAGTTTGAAGAATATGGTGTTGATGGGCTGCTGTCAGCAATCAAAAGTGGTCGTATTGATGCAGTGATCAATGATATGGAAGTTACAAAAGATCGCCAGGAACAATTTACGTTCAGTGAACCATATAAGTATTCATATTCAACGATGATTGTCCGTGAGTCTGATCTTTCAGGGATTGAGAAATTGGAAGATCTAGAAGGAAAAACTCATGGAGGGGGAGCCACGACAGTCTTTTCCCGTATTGCTGAACATTTCGGTGCTGAAACGAAAACATACGGAAATGTAACAAATGATGTATATTTGCGTGATGTGGAGAATGGAAATACAGACTTCATAATAAATGACTACTACTTGCAGTCTTTAGCTTTGAAGGCATTGCCAGAACTTGAAGTTAAACTTCATCCTGATTTGAAATTCCATCCTACAAATTCTGCAATCGTTATGCCGAAAGAGGCAGATAAGATGAAAGAAGAAATTGATGCTGTACTTAAAGAAATGAGAGAAGACGGTACATTGACAAAAATTTCTGAAGAATTCTTCGGAGGGAAGGATGCTTCAGAAAAACCTGAAACAGATATCCGTGAACTTGAAGGACTAGACCTGTAAGGGGCTTATTATGTTTGGAATAGAAGTGAACGAAATCCAAATCGAGAAGCTTTTCAATGCTGAGCGTGCCTGGTCTAACTTGCCTTTCATCCTGGAAGGAGTTCCTTTAACGCTCTTTGTGGCCGTTATTGGAATGGCAATCGGGCTTGTACTAGGTTTCTTCTTGGCTCTTGCACGAGGATCGGATCATATTTGGCTCAGATGGCCGGCACGATTTTATATTTCTTTCATGCGGGGGACACCGATTCTTGTTTACTTATTCGTTTTGTATTTCGGCCTCCCGGTCGTCGGCGTTAAAATGCCGGCTACCCTGGCTGCCATCATCGGTTTTGGAACAAATAGTGCTGCTTACATTGCAGAGATCAATCGTGCTTCACTCAACAGTGTTCCTTACGGTCAGTGGGAGTCAGCACGTGCTCTTGGTTTTACTTATTGGAAAACGATAAGAAGAATCATTATGCCCCAAGCGACGAGAATTGCGATTCCTCCGCTGGGAAACGTATTTCTCGACCTATTGAAAGCCACCTCGCTCGCGGCTATGATTTCTGTGCCTGAGATTCTGAACAAAGCACAAATCGCAGCGGGTCGAACAGTGGATTCGATGACAATGTATATCACAGCGGCGCTGATATACTGGCCGCTTACGATGGTTTTTTCAGCATTGCAGGATTATCTGGAAAAAAGATCCAATCGTTATCTTTAATGATCAAAAGCCAGAGCATCCATCGCTCTGGCTTTTGATTGTCTGGAAAATGATAAAAACTGCTAGTGGACTGGGCTTGAAGGCTATGCAGAGAATATTTCAAAGTTTATTCAACCCGGAGGAACATGCATTTAAAGGGAAGAGGTCTATTGCGACAAAGAAGCATCACAACGAGATTCATGATCTTGGTCGAAAAGGTCCTCATGAAAGATATTGAGAATGAAGAAAACTAACTACTTTTCAATTATGGAACAAATGTAAATTTGCTGACTTAAACGTTATCAAAATAAATGAAAGCTGCGGACAGACATCCGCAGCTTTCATTCGTTTATTAGATTAACCATTAACCACATTAGTAGGTGTTAGCTTAGACCCCTGATCATGCCTGTGAAGGCGTAGAAGTGGGCTCTTTTTTATAAGCAGTAGCAAAGAAAACAATAATGAGCAGGGCGACGATAACGTAAAAAAACGACAGATCCGGGAAAATGTCCAGGAAGAATCCTGATAAAAACGGGCCCAATATACTTCCTATACTGAAAGACATTCCACAGAGTATGTTTCCAGCCGGTAAAAGCTCCCTTGGAAGTAAATCTGTCATAAAGGAGATCCCCAGAGAAAATAGTGAACCGACAAATAACCCACCTAATGCGAAAGTGGCAAATAAAGCTGCAATGGAATGTTCAAGGAATGCCGCTAGCAAAAATGCAAGAATGCCTCCTGAAACAACGGTGAGGATCACTTTTTTTCTGCCTATTCTATCACTCAATGATCCAAGTGGTATTTGTGAGAATAAACTAGCTGCAGCAAAGCTAGGGATAATAAGGGATAGAACATTGACCTCATGCCCTATCCGCATGCCATATACAGGGAAGATGCCATGCAATGTCGCTTCTAGAAACCCGTAGGCAAGAGGGGGCAAAAATGCAACCCACGCAATTTGAATGGCCCGTATGAACCTTTTGATTGAACTTGTCCCATAAGCGGTGGTATGGTCTTTTTCAGGAGTTTCGTTCCTAACCCGGAGCATAAATAACCATACGCACATGCTTAAAAGAGAAGAAATCAGAAAGGGTACATACACCCCGTATTCAAGCAAATTGGTCATCAAAGGCCCGATTGTGAATCCGACACTGAAAAACAATCCATAATAGGCGATACTTCTTCCCCGAGAGCTTTTCTCGGCAGTGGCAGTAATCCATGTTTGTGTACCGAAGTGGAGAATTTGATCTCCGATTCCGATGGTGACTCTTAAAATGAACCAAAACCAGAGGGCTTGCCAAAATGGAAAAAGAGCCAATGATATGAAGACTAACGCACCGCCGATCATTATCACAGGTTTATAACCAATCCTTTGAAGTGGTTTTTCCATGAAAGGGGAAGAAAGCAAAATCCCTATGTATAAACCGGTCGCATGTAATCCATTGATGGAGGAAGATACGCCATTCTGTTCGAGAATGACAGCGATCAAAGGCAGAAGCATCCCTTGAGAAAATCCAGAAATGGTCACAAGACCGATCAGAATCCAAAAACGTGTTTTTGTGGATACCATAGAATGACCTCCTGTCTGTCATACTTTCTAATCGTATAGGAAAAGCTGTATTGGGAACAAGTCTTTCTTCCTACAAAATGTTATTTCCATAGCAAAAACGGTTATTATATATGTATGATGCCGTAAACTGTGAAAGGAGTGTGTAAGTAATGGACTTTTATTTGAAAGAAAATGGTGTACGCACATCGTTTGATTATGGACAATTGAACATATCGGGAGATGAATTATTCGGCTTTCGCCCCTATCAACTGATGGTCGCTTCTATAGCTGGCTGTAGTATCGGCGTATTCCGGAAAATTCTCGACAAGCAAAGAGTGGATTATGAAGATATTAAAGTGACTGCAGAGGTCACGAGGAATCCAGAGGAATCAAACCGAATTGAAAAAGTCCATCTTCATTATGTCATAAAAGGATATCATTTAAATCAAGACAAGCTGCTGAAGAATTTAGATATATCACGAAACAATTGCTCGATGGTACAATCGGTCCAAAATAGTATAGATGTCGAAGAAACGCTTGAGTGTATTCAACTAAGCAAGTAAGATAAAGGGAGCCTTATCCAGATTTTTCTTGGGTGAGCGCTCTTTTTTTGTGTCCTAATCTTGACCCATTTAAGCCCCCTTATCAGGAAGACTCAGTTTCGAGACTTTTGTATGCGGGGATGGTGGCTGGGAATACGGATCGCTTTCCCCCTCAAGTAATTTTGAGAAACGCATATCGCAAGGGGCGTTGAGGGAGGGGGAGACTCCTAACTTAAAAGCGGAAGCACCTTCTTCAACAGCGTATGGACGGGACTGAGCTGGAGGAGATAAAGGAAACACGAAGAACAGAGTGATTCGATGTTGACTTATCGTACAGAAGTGAGGGAAGTCTCACTAGCCGTTAGGTGCTGGAGCTGGATAGCACATGTGTAGCAAAATTACTCTCTATAGGAGATGGCAAATATCGGCTAATAAGCGGGAGAAGGAGCTAGGCGAGACCCCACAGGGAGTGCCCACGACTGAGGACGCTCGCAGGAAAGCGACTCCTTCCCCTACGTCCCTAACTTCCTCCAAACATCTCAACATCAAGTCTCAAAGTATCCTGCACGATTGTTGCATAATATTTATTGCTATTTATTAAATACAAACCATAAAGAGAAAAGAGGAGTACGATGAAAAATATAATGATTAAAGCATTTTTTTACATGGTCGGTTTAATTGTCATTTCCCTCGGCATAACACTTACAATCAAATCTGATTTAGGAGCAGGTGCGTGGGACGCTGTAAATGTCGGTCTCACAGAACACGTCGGTTTGACGGTAGGATCGTGGGTCATCATTATCGGTGCTTTACTTATTTTGACAAACGCTGTCATTGCAAAAGAAAAGCCGGATTTACTGGCTGTGATGACGATTTTAATCATTGGAAAGTTCATTGACTTCTGGATGCTTACTGTGTTTGATACTTTGCAACTGAATACAGTGTGGACCCAACTTTCTGTGCTTGTTGGTGGCATCATTATTATAGCATTTGGTGTTTCATTATATTTACAACCGAAGTTTTCATTGAATCCTGTTGATGGCTTTATGGTCGCTTTACAAAAAAGATTCGGTCTCAGTTTGACGAAAGCAAAGACTTTGACAGAAGCTTTCGCACTTGTTCTGGCCATAGCTCTCGGAGGGCCGATTGGGATTGGTACGGTTATTATTCTGGTCTTGATCGGACCGTTCATTCAATTTTTTGATGGGAAAGCGAATCATGTTATGAATAAAATGCTTTCCTAGAAAACATGTATAGTCTGGGCCATTTTTCGCAAGATAAGAAAAAATGAAAGGTGGCCCATGATGTGAAAAGAAAATGGTTAGGACTGATCGTATTTATTGGGATTATTACTTTAGTCAGTGCTGGTTCCATTTCAGCTGAAAATAAAAAGGCGGACAAAGAGAACGAGATCCCGAATCATGTATTAAATATATCTAAAGACAATACGTATCCGAATTCAACGGATGACCAGGAATTACTGGAAGCTGAGGAAATCACGAAAGAATTGATGGAAAACACGGAGGTTCGTATTACGAATCCTCAACTGATTGAAATGTTGAACGAAACCTCCTTAAAACCCTCCCCGTTCGCTATTGGATATCGAGGTGAAATCTTTTTAGGGAGATGGCCATTGGCCTATGAATCGAAAGAAACCAATATCAATTGGGAATATCAAGATATCAATAAGAATGAATTGAGTAATCATGGTGGTAAACAGACAGAGAACATCAGTTATGTACAGCAGGAAGAGAAACAGATCAAAGGAGGTTTGACCTCAAGAATCAGTCACAGTGAACAAATGATGAAATTGATTTTACTTGAGGCCCAGAAGAACACAAAGCTCCCGTTGTCCTTCAATACAGTCATAGGTAAAGGGACTAAACAAAATAACACGTATGCTGTCCCGACGAACAAAGTAGGTATTCTTCATGCTTATGCCCCTGCTGTCAACGAAAAAGGGGATGTAGCTTTCGGTGATGTGTACATCCAATTGAAAGGTTCGAAGAAAACACTGAATATCAAGAATGTGACCCGACAAGGAATAGGAGCATGGATTCCTATCCAGGATCACGTAAGCTTTTCGTTTGAATTGAAGTAACGATCATTTTCCTCACTGTTCTGTGAAGAATTGATTTCTACGCGCTGTTCTGCCATGAGGATGTTGTGATCATACATCGTTTCGGCAAGAATACGGCGTGTTTTTTTTGCGGCTGTCCAATAAACGAGGTCATGGACAAGCCCGGTGATCGTATATTCATAACCACGATGCTGGTCGTTCAAAGAGGACATGCCATAAACTTGGAAAGGTTCAAGCGGTTTATCAGCAAGATCCATTTTTATATAATCGCCCAGCTCTTCATTAAGTCGATCACATGCTTCTTCTAAAACACGGAACATTCGACGTGGATCTTCATGGAAGCTTGTTGTAATTGTTTCTATGACGCGCATATGTTCGAAATTGTAGTTCTCGATTGTTTTGATTTGTCCATTGCTGATGGTTAACAGTTTGCCGCTCCATTCACGCAACTTCAAAAACCGTAACCCAATATCTTCGACAGTCCCGTGAAAGGTATTGTTTAGGGTGATGAAGTCCCCTTTATGAAGCTGTTTTTCGTATAAAAGAAACAAACCGGCAAAAAAGTCCTTGATCAGGCTCTGGGCTCCGAAACCGACAATAATCCCTATTACACCCGCACCTGCTAAAATGTTACGTATTGGTATGAATTCATTTAGGACAATGAGTATGAAGCTGATAATCGCGGCATAACTGATGATCGAATTCAACATGGATTCCAGTGTTTTCTCTTTGCGCTCTTCAATGAAATCTGTTTTCTTGAAAAACGAGTGAATGATTTTTCGCAAAATGATGACAGCGAAAAAAAGAATCACGCCGCTGAGGAGAAGTTTCAAAGTAATTGTATTATCTATATAGTCAAATAGATCTGAAAGTGTCATAATCGTACCTCCTGTTCATATACGGAGAATATTATAGCATGTTTATCAGTTATTATGTCCCGCATGGACAGGTAAGTAAACTTGTACTATGATGGACATGGAAAAAAATCGATTGTGAATATAAAGGAGCATGAAAGATGACACAACACGAAAAAATCCAGGACTTGAAATTGAGATTAGCGGAATTCATGGGTC
This sequence comes from Halobacillus sp. H74, assembly GCF_052246715.1. NCBI lineage: Bacteria > Bacillati > Bacillota > Bacilli > Caryophanales > Bacillaceae > Halobacillus > Halobacillus sp. H74. The sequence goes on from NZ_JBQQCI010000003.1 coordinate 498,089, forward strand.
GTATCGAACGTCTGGATCCTGAAGAAACTTCCGTCGAAGATATAGATCGTTTAATCTCCATGTTAGAAGAGTTAGAAAGAAATATGGAGTAGTGAAAATTCATTTTCTGAATTGGCTCTCTTTTTACTTGAGGGTTGATTTTTTTAAAAATATGCTTTAACATGATAAATCGCTAATGCACGAAAATGTTTGAGAGGAGAATGTGTTATGGCTTGGGCAGTCGTCATATCTGTCCTCGTAATGACCGTGTTAAGTTTATTACGTGTGAACGTCATCATTGCCATTCTTGCCGCTGGTTTGACAGCAGGATTTATGAACGGGGAATCATTAAAGAGTTCTTTGGATATCCTTGTCGGCGGTATGGGGGATCAGGCAAGTGTTGCTTTAAGTTATATATTATTAGGTGCATTTGCCGTTGCTATCAGTTATTCAGGAATTACCTCCTTATTAGTCGGTTATCTATTGCGGGTGCTGAAAGATAAGCGGACGATGATTGTATTTGTCATTGCTGCTGTAGCAAGTTTATCCCAGAACGTAATTCCTGTTCATATCGCATTTATACCTATTTTAATTCCACCTTTGTTGAAGTTATTTGATGAAATGAAAGTTGACCGTCGTGCTGTAGCGGCAGCATTGACCTTCGGTTTGAAAGCCCCTTATGTAATGATTCCGATCGGTTTCGGCTATATTTTCCACGAAACCATCCAAACTTCTATGAAATCAAACGGAATGGAGCTGGGTATTGGATCGATCGCACAGTCATTAATCATCCCGGGTTCAGGGATGATTGTCGGTTTATTCATCGCTGTATTCATCACTTATCGTAAAAAGCGTGAGCCTGCCGCCCATTCTTTTGAAGAAAATGATGAGATGAAAGAGACGATTTTTGAAACGAAATTCACTCTTAAGCATGGACTGACCGTTGTTGCTATCTGCGTAACGCTGCTGATTCAAGCGGTTTGGTCGAACCTTATACTTGCCGCTCTGGCTGGACTTGTCTTGATGTTTGTCTTTCGGATTGTCCCGTATGCGAAAGGCGACAGAGTCGTAAATGATGGGATTGGAATGATGGGTTTCATTGCTTTTGTCATGTTAGTTGCCGCAGGGTATGCGAATGTTCTTACGGAAACAAAGTCAGTCTCGGCCCTCGTTGAAATCAGCTCCGAGTACCTTGGTAATAACCAACCGTTCATCGCATTCATCCTATTATTAGTAGGTCTTGTTGTCACAATGGGAATTGGTTCATCGTTTGCTACCATCCCTATATTAGCCGCTTTGTTTGTTCCTATTTGCTTAACTGCAGGGTTCTCTCCTATGGCTACAGCAGCTTTGATTGGCACAGCAGGTGCGTTAGGTGATGCTGGTTCGCCTGCATCAGATAGTACACTTGGGCCGACTTCGGGGTTAAATGCAGACGGAAGACACAATCACATTTGGGATACGTGTGTACCGACATTTTTGCACTACAATATTCCTCTGTTCTTATTTGGCTGGGCAGCTTCATTATTATTATAACCAAGCAAGTGGGGAATTTTCCCACTTGTCTTTTTTTATATTCTTTCCACCTTCACACATACTAAGAAAAAAGTGAGTGGTTGTTATGTGGAAGAAAATTTTGGTGGCTCTTATGTCCATCACCATCTTGTTTTTACCCAGCTATGTGTCTGCGGAAGGATGGGGATATAAGAAAAGCATGGACGGATCTGCACCTGATGTAGGACGGTACGGAGCAATGCTTGAAAAATATAATGGGTTTTATGTCGACCCCTCCGGAGACCCTGTAATATATTTAACATTTGATAATGGATATGAGCAAGGTTACACAGGACAAGTACTCGATATCTTAAAGGAGAAGCAAGTACCTGCCGCCTTTTTTGTTACCGGCCACTATATTGAGAGCGCTCCTGATCTATTGAAGCGAATGGCTGAAGAAGGACACTTGATAGGGAACCATTCATGGAGTCACCCTGATTTCACTAAAGTTTCTAAAGAAAAAATGAAGACAGAACTTTCTCGTGTTGAAGAGGCTGTAAAGAAATTGACTGGTCAACAAGTAATGACATACGTAAGACCGCCGCGAGGTACCTTTAATTCACAAACGCTAAAGTGGGCTGAAGAATTTGGGTACACTCATGCTTTCTGGTCACTTGCCTTCAAGGATTGGGAAACAAATAACCAAAAAGGATGGGAGTATGCTTATAATAGTGTCATCGAGCAAATTCATCCTGGGGCGGTCGTACTTCTTCATACTGTTTCTCAAGATAATGCCGAAGCTTTATCGCAACTTATCGATGAATTGAGAAAAAGAGGATATCAATTTGGAAGCTTGAACGACTTGATGATCAAACAGATGGTTCCTTCTCCAGTCTGGGGACTGTAATCTGACGCCATGCTTATGCATGGCGTTTTTGAGTTGTCCAGAAAGATTTCAGTGATAAAAAAATCAAGGCAAAAGGAGTTCATCTTGTCTACAAGTGTTATTATATGTAGAAATAAGTTTCAAAACCGATAAAATAGGCAACAGAGCGGAATGAAGGGTGGTTCAATTTGCCTATTATGAGTTTTTTGATAAAAAAAGATAGGAAAAAGGAGGAAATTTCACTTGTGGAAAGAAAGATTTAAAGCAACTAGTTTTTATGATTTTGATTACACTCTCCTTCGTTGGCAACTTGATCCATTGACTCAGTTGAATAAGGAGGAACGTTGGGTTGATATTCCCGTCAAGTTAGAAGGCGATTTTCACATTGCCCGTGTCCAGGGGCTAGGGACGACAGTTGAACCTGGTTTTGAGGTTTCGAGTGAAAGTGAGGAAGAAAAAGAAGCTATTCTGGACCATATTAAGGATTTGTTCCAGTGGGACAAAGACATAAAAAAGGTCCACCGTCATTTCTTAGGAACCAATCTAGAACAATTGTTTTCAGCACACCCGGGGACACCGATCGTCAAAGATTTTCATTTATATGACTGTTTGATGAAAGTCATCATACACCAACAGCTGAATATGAAATTCGCTTATACTTTGAGTACACGATTTGTTGAAAAACTAGGTAGTAAAAAAGATGGTGTCTGGTTTTATCCCTCTCCTCAAACAGTGGCAGAAACATCGTATGATACATTGAGGGAGCTTCAATTCAGTCAACGGAAAGCAGAATATGTAATTGATACTTCACGTTTGATTGCTGATGGTGAGTTGGACTTACAGGAACTTTCTGAAGAGTCTAATGAGGATATCATGAAGACGTTAGTGAAAATTAGAGGTATTGGTCCTTGGACGGCTGAGAACTGGCTTATGTTTGGAGTAGGACGGGAGAATCTTTTTCCAAAAGCTGATATTGGAATTCAGAACGCGCTTAAATTTTATTTTGGCATGGACAAAAAGCCGACGATCCAACAAATGGAATCTTGGAGTGAAAATTGGGAACCTTACTTGAGCTATGCTTCCTTAACTTTGTGGCGCAGTATAGAAGGATGAAGAAAACAGTCATATTTTTGCAAACGGTACCATATTATGTAATATTAAGAAAAATAAAGGTTAATTCATTTGGAAATATTCAAAATTTCACTTGATTACGTTATAATAAAAACTGTACTGGAAAATATTGAACGGCTAAAAGGAAAGAGGTCTTAATATTGGTAATAAGAGAGAGGTATTCTGACCAAGTTCATAGTGGGGAAATTTTGGATGTTTTAAGTTTGAATGGTACACCGGCATGCTTACTGGATTTGCGCTTACAGACAGTAACGCTCAATCAGGAAATGCAGGGAACTCTTCAACTGGAAAAAACAGACATGTCGTTCTCTCAATGGATCCGCAGCTTCCGTCATACTGCTCAACACCGCTTGCAACAAGTGTTGCATGAGCTTTTGACTGAAGGTTTACGGGAAACGTCTGTCCAGTTGACGGACAAAAATAATCTACAGGAGTATCACTGTAAAATGGTTCATCTTACAAATGGACAAATTACATTTACATTGAGAAGGTCAGTTGAACAACAACCGATAACTCCAGAACCATTGACTCTCTCTTCTAAGGAGAATGAAGAGAAGCGTCCCCCCTTGAATCAATTCACCGGAAAGCAAGGGAAGAGACAAACCATTCATTTTTCCGAAACTAATCACGCCCGGTCGAATCATCGTATGACTCAATTGGTAGACAAGTTCCCCCATGGCTTAGCGATTATCAATCATAATTGGGAAGTTACCTATGCGAATCCAAAAATGGAGGATTTGACAGGTGTATCTTTCTTTGATAATTATGAAAGGAAGTTATGGGATATCTTCCCGATTGATGAATACTATTATTTTTTTCAGAACTACTTAAGAGCTATGGAAACACAGGAAACGATAGAATTTGAGGGATTTTTGAAAAAGACAGAACTCGCTGTCCAAGTCACTGTCCATCCGACAGCATTGGGGATAACAGTTTTCCTTCAGGATGTCACGCAGTATAAAAGACATTTAGAAGCATTGAGAAACTCAGAGGAAAGATTCGCTTTACTCGCTAATAATATGAAAGATGTCTTTTGGATCAGTCAGCCGGAAGATGATGAGCTTCACTATATCAGCCCGGCTTTTCAAAGCCTGTTCGGAATTTCCAGGCGTGAGGTCTTGGAAAATCCAACTATCATCATGAAATGTATTCATGAGGCTGATCGGGAGAAAGTAACGGCCGCATTTCACCAGATGGCCGAACAGGAGCGGGAAATCGATTATCGGGTGGAAAGTATGGATGGAGTGTCAAAATGGGTTAAAACAAAAGGATTCCCCGTTGACTACAATGGTAAATCCTACGTCCTTGGTATCCATGAAGATGTGACGGAATATAAAGAGATGTTGGAATTCAAGGAGAAATCTCAACAGCTTTCTACGATTACTCAAATGTCTGCCGGCATTGCTCATGAAATTAAAAACCCTCTCACAGCTATCAAAGGATTCTTACAGATTGGCGCAGCAAACCCTGAATTGAGAGATAATTACCAAGAGATCATTTTGGATGAAGTCAATCGGATTGAAGCGATTGTCCAGGATTTCATGATGTTGTCTAAGCCGAAGTCCTCCCTCCAGCTTGAACAAGTCGATCCTGAGCAACTGGTCTCTTATGTATTAAGGCTGTTGGAGCCTGAAGCGAATGAAAAGCAGATTCTTCTCTTGTTTGATTGTGAAACAACTCAGGGTACATTTGAAACAGAGCCGAAACGCATGAATCAGATTTTGATCAATCTTGTCAAAAACGCGATTGATGCTGTAGATTCAGGTGGAGAAGTCCGGGTGAGTATTGAAATGTCAAGCGAAGAGCTAACGCTTTCCGTTAGAGATAATGGTCCAGGACTGACATCCCAAGAACTTACTAAAATCGGTGAGCCTTTCTTTACTACCAAAGAGAAAGGAACGGGTTTGGGTGTCATGGTAACGAAGAAAATCGTTGCTGATTTGAACGGAATTATTTCATATGAGAGTCAAAAAGGAGCAGGGACGACTGTTACTGTACGCTTACCAAAATAAATATAGTAGGGGAGCATCAACACTTCGAAGTGTTGATGCTTTTTTGCTGTCTGGGAATTTTAGTATTTCCACAGCTATGGAGGGCTTGCCAGGCGGTTGCCAAGTATATGATTTTATGTTCTATTCTAATGCAATGAATCGCGTCAATCGGTTTAGTGTGCAATTCCTGGTTTATCTCCCATACGCTTATTAATTAATCCATAACACCAAAAACATGGGTGAATAGTAATGGAATAGACTGGAATATCTTTTGGATAACTAACGAAAACCTTATCCTCACAAATTGACTGCATATTATAAATATCGGCATTTTTTGATAATTTATAAAATATTCTTTCCAAAGAAAATGGTTTCACAACACTTAATCTTTTGAAAATTTAGCCTTCAATCGCTTACAAAAAATAAAATATTTTTTTCTGAACAAAGCTGTTTACAAACGGTTATAAGGGCTCTATAATCCCGATTGTACTACAATTTTCGTTCGACAAATTTTTCATATACCACAGAAAAGGAGGCTTTCTGATGTTTAATAAAGTGTGGTCATTTCTTTTAATGAATTTAGGTTCACTAGGAGTAGCAATAAATGTTCATTTCTTCTTGTCACCGAATGATTTAGCTACAGGAGGAGTCAGTGGTCTATCAATCGTTTTGAATAAAGTGTTCCCAGACCTGTCACTTGGTCTTATTATGATTATATTGAATGTCATATTATTCATTGTCGGTTTTATCTTTTTAGGATTTCAGTTTGGACTCAAAACGATTTATGCAAGTTTCGCTTTGTCCTTCATGGTATGGGGGCTAGAAGCCTATTTTCCAATGCAGGAAGCTTTGAGCAATGACTTATTGATCCAGTTGATCATCGGTCAAATTATCGCTGCTTCTGGTATGGCATTAGTTTTTCATCAGGGAGCTTCTACAGGCGGAACAGATATCCTTGCTATGATCTTGAATAAATTCTTTTCTATCGAAGTCGGGAAAGGTGTTCTATTCTCAGACATCGCTATTGCTACATCGTCGATTTTCCTATTTGGTCCTACTGTGGGGATGTACGCCTTCTTCGGAGTGATTTTAAACGGACTCGTCATCGACTATATGTTGCAACAGTTTGAAGATAATAAGGAAATCGTCATTATCAGTCGGGAAAGTGAGCTGGTACGCCACTTCATCGTAAATAAATTGAAACGAGGAGCGACCATTCACCAGGCTAAAGGTGCGTTTAGGCAAGAAAACAAAGAAGTGATTACGACGATATTAAGTCGGAAAGATTATACTCGCTTGAAAAAATATATGACATCTGTGGACGAGCAAGCCTTTATCACCGTCCATTCAATGAATGAAATTCTTGGTGAAAACTTCAAACGTTTAGCATAAAAGGTGGGATATCATCCGAAGACAAACATTTACTGATACCGTAAAAGAGAGACAATCACGGACAGAGGATGTATATGAATATTTGAAGGAATTTATTTTATTCCGAAAAATTGCTCCGGGTACTCAACTTGTCGAGAAAGCGATTGGAAAAGAACTTAAAGTTTCTAGAACGCCGATTCGCAATGCTATGAACAGACTTGAAAGTGAAGGGCTGGTCAAAATCGTTTCCAATCGTGGTGCTTTTGTGGTCCAGCCCACGAGAGATGAGATACGCCAGGCATTTGATATGAGACGCCACTTAGAGAAAATGACAGCTGAGTTAATTCATGAAACGATCTCAGAAGATGATCTTCTCCAAATGAGTGAGTGGATAGAGCATGAAAAAAAGACCTACGAGACAAAAGATATCCTGCAATATTTAGAAGTCAATAAACAGTTTCATATGTCGTTGGCTTTAAAGACTAAAAACTCTTTCCTCATCGATTTTACGGAGCGGATTCTTGATCAAATAAATGTCTATTTAATGTTATATGATGTCTTTTTCGATGAAAATCTTGATGAAAAGAAACGTTTTAAAGAACATGAGTTAATATTGGAAGCTTTCAGAGGGAAAAACCTCGGACGGTTACTTCATTTAATCGATCAACATATGGAAGCGAGTCTTCGTTATATGTCTTTGGATGAAAGAGATCGGTTCGAGTATATAGATAAGAAATAGAGCCTTTAGGTTGTGTGAAATACAACTCAAAGGCTCTTTTTCTTTTTGAGGCGTAAAATCTTAATGAAAGCTGTAAGGTTTATGAGTAAGAGCGTAATGACCGACGCAATCGTATAGTTGAAATTATTAGTCACAAATGAAATAAAAAGAAAAGGGATGATCATAAAGGTCGATATGAAGAGAGCGAGCTTTGGTGTCAGCGTATGTATCTTCATTGGACGTGTTTCCATTCAGCCACGGTCCTTTCTTTTTCTTATATCTCATTATAGGAGAAGGTTTAATTATCTGTCAATTTAATAAGGGCAATTCTGTTTCCTGTGGTCAAATATAGTATTTGAAAGATTTAGAAAACTTGATATAATGGAAATGAACCAAACTGAACAGTCGCTCATTAAAGGGGAGGAATAGAAAATGAACAGAGAAGAATTGATTGCTCCTGAAAGATACAATGTTGTCTCAGAAATGGAGAAGTTTGCGGATGAAGCTGGTCGCAAAGCATTGTTATGGTTGAACGAACAAGGAGAAAAAAGAGAAGTTACATATGATCAATTGATGAAGAATGCAAACAAAATTGGAAACGCTTTCCTTGGGCAAGGTCTTACACCAGGGGATAAAGTGCTCGTGATGATTCCAAGGCTGATTGAGGCATATCAAGTCTATATTGCTGCTCTTAAAACAGGGCTTGTAGTTATCCCGAGTTCTGAAATGTTGCGGACAAAAGATCTACAATACCGTGTATCACATGGTGAAGTCAGCGCTGTGGTGAGCTATCATCCCTTCACAGATCAATTTCACGATGTGAAAGAATTCGAACGACTTATCACTTTTTCTGTAGGCGGGTCTAAGGAAGGCTGGCTCGCTCTCGATGAGTTGATGGAAGATTACAGTGATGAGATGGTGCTCGCTGATACTTCAAGAGATGATATGGCATTTCTATCATACACTTCAGGAACCACTGGGAATCCTAAAGGTGTCGTCCACACACATGGGTGGGGATATGCTCATTTGAAGACCGCTGCAGATAAATGGCTCGCAATCAAAGATGGTGATACCGTGTGGGCTACAGCTGGTCCAGGCTGGCAAAAGTGGATTTGGAGTCCGTTCTTGTCGGTGTTAGGTACAGGGGCACAAGGCCTGATTTTTCAAGGTAAATTCGACCCGAAGAAATACTTGAGCTTGATGGACGAGCACGAGGTGAATGTGCTGTGCTGTACACCGACAGAATACCGTTTGATGGCGAAAGTCGATAATTTATCAGATTATAGGTTATCAGGATTGCACAGTGCTGTTTCCGCCGGTGAACCATTAAACAGAGAAGTCATTGATACGTTCACAAACCATTTTAATGTTACGGTCAGGGATGGCTATGGTCAAACAGAAAATACACTTCTTGTTGGTATTATGAAAGATATGGAGGTGCGTCCAGGCTCAATGGGACGGCCAACCCCGGGAAATCAAGTGGAGATCATTGATGAAATGGGAGCTCCAGTAGGGCCGGGGGAGGTGGGAGATATTGCCGTTCATCTGGATACCCCGGCGCTTTTCAAAGAATATTTCAAAGATCCAGAACGAACAAAAATGTCAAGGCGCGGAAATTATTATGTAACTGGGGACCAAGCAGCAAAAGATGAAGATGGATACTTTTGGTTTGAAGGTCGGAGTGATGATATTATCATCAGTTCCGGCTATACCATCGGACCTTTTGAAGTTGAAGATGCACTCGTCAAACATTCGGCTGTCCAAGAGTGCGCGGTTGTAGCGAGCCCGGATGAAGTTCGCGGGAACGTCGTCAAGGCCTATATCGTCTTGCAGGATGGATATGAAGCAAACGAAGATTTAACCAAGGAATTACAGAGCCATGTTAAAGACTTGACCGCTCCTTATAAATATCCAAGAAAAGTAGAATTCATTAAAGAATTGCCTAAGACAACATCAGGGAAGATCAGACGTGTAGAACTCCGCCAAAAAGAAAACGTCTAGAAATGACGAAAAACCTGAAGGTCGACTATGATCTTCAGGTTTTTTACTGCGAATATTAAGGTGAAAATTAAAAGGAAAGAGGTGTACTTGTCATGTTACGGGAAGCAAATACCAGAGATGCAGAAGCTCTTGTGCCATTGATGAAAACTTTAGGATATCCAACAACAGTAGAAAAGATGAGAACCAGAATGGAAAGGATCTTTTCTAAGGAAGAGTACCAAACGTTTGTATGGGAGGAAAATGAGAAACTATCAGGTATGATAGGGATGAGATTGAGTTACGCATATCATACGGATGAACCTCATGTTAGAGTCATTGCCTTTGCTGTATATGAAGATAGTCAGGGCAAGGGTATTGGAGGGAAGCTTATGAAAGCAGCAGAGCAATGGGGGAAAGCAAATGATGCGACTACAGTGATGCTGAACAGTGGCAACAGGAAAGAAAGAGAGGCTACCCATGAAATTTATCGTCATTATGGATTTGAAGGTACAGCGACAGGCTTTTACAAACACATCTAGTAAAGGAGTTTTTAAATAATGAGGCAGATAGGAGGGTACAATTAAAGGAAGAGGTAATTAAACGGAAAAGGAGGGAATGAAATGAAAATCACAATCGAACTTACATATAAGACCCCGAAGAAAACAGAGGCCTTTTTCAAATCAGAAGAAATGTCAGTGGGGGAGGCACTTCTCATTGCTGAGGATTTAGAGCGGTCGGGCAGAGCACATCGTATAACTTTTGTAGATAACTATGATACGACATGGAAGATGAAGGATTTGAGAAAGTATCTGGCAGGTTTAGAAAAAGAGCCACATCATCTGACCGTTTATTTTGATGGAGGATTTGAAATCGACAACCGTAAGTCAGGGTTAGGATGTGCCATCTATTATGAGCAAAATGGTAAATCCATGAGATTAAGGAAAAATGCAAAAGTGGAGGAACTTGCTACAAACAATGAGGTGGAGTATGCAGCTCTATACTTGGCCATCCAAGAACTGGAAATGCTTAACGTGAAAAATCTTCCGGTAACTTTTTCAGGGGACTCACAAGTGGTCATTAAGCAATTGAATGAAGAATGGCCGACTATGGATGACGTTTTATTGAATTGGGCGGAGCGAATTGATGAAAAGTTGGAGCAAATGGGTATTACTCCAAGTTTTGAACTCATCACCCGTAAAGATAACCGGGAAGCAGATCGTCTGGCCACTCAAGCATTGAATGGCGTAGAAGTTACAAGTACGATTGATCGAGATGAAAAAAGAGGGCAGTAATTACGAGGCTACTGAAAAAACCTTTTCAATCTAGAGGAGCTGAGTTGAACGATAAAATCGCCCAACTCAGCTTTTTCTTTGATGTATAACTCAGAAATTCGCAGTTCTTCAGTAGCCACATAATTACAAAGGTGATGGGCTTTGCCATTCTCTTTTAATGTAAAGTTTTCGGAGGCTTCTATTTTCTGTTAGGAAGGAAAGGGGGAGCTCGTTTTTATTTGGGAAATCACTGGACCTAACCCCGCTCAGCTCCTGTTCCCCCTCCCCTTTCTGTATCTGGTGCAGACGAACATAGAATAATTTGGTTGATTCTTTATGAGCTAAAGATGAATGGTGACAGGCGTACCGATTGGAATAGTCCTGGCTAGTTCTTCAACATCATCGTTGAACATCCTGATGCAGCCTTTGGATACTGCTTTACCAATAGAACTTGGATTATTTGTACCGTGTATGCCGTAGTGTTCTTTGGACAAGCTCATCCACATCGTCCCAAATGGGCCGCCCGGATCGGGTGCTTTATTTATGATTATGAAATTTCCGGTGGGAGTGTTGGACAGCATTCTGCCAACAGCGATGGGATATTGTTTTTGTAATATCCCATTTTTATATAAGCGTAATTGACGATTGTTAACAGATATATCGATCCTATAAGGGATGGTTTCTATCGGGGGAAAACCAGGGATTTCGAGTCTTTGGCCGGGATAAATCAAATTAGGATTTGGGATTTGGTTTACAGACAGTATTTCTCCAAGAGGAGTACGGTAGTCTCTTGAGATTTGCGTTAAAGTTTCCCCGGGTTTAACCGTATGGATCATGTAGATCGCCTCCACAGAAAGATTTCTCTCTACGAACATTCTATGTCCAGGTTAAGGAGAATTTCATAAAAAAACAAAACCTGGAAGGGGACCAGGTTTTGTTTATAGACAGAAAGGTGACCAAAAGCCATTGTCCTTTACTCATTCGCTTAAAAAACGATTGTCTTATTCTCGTGAACGAGGACGCGATCTTCGATTTCCCATTTCACAGCTCGTGCTAATACACTGCGTTCAATCAGTCTTCCCTTTTTCTTCAAATCATTGACACTATTGCGATGGTCTACTCGAATGACATCTTGCTCAATGATAGGTCCTTCGTCCAAATCATCTGTGACATAGTGGGAGGTTGCGCCGATCAGTTTGACTCCACGTTGATAAGCCCGTTTATGAGGGCTCGCTCCAATGAATGCCGGCAAGAACGAATGGTGGATATTAATAATGCTTGAAGGATGAGTCGCTACAAACTTTGGTGTAAGGATTTGCATATATCGGGCTAAAACGATCAAGTCGATTTTATACTCCTCAAGTAATTCAAGTTGTTTTGCTTCCACCTCATTCCGGATATCTTTGTTTGCTGGGATGTAATGAAAAGGTATACCGAAGGATTCGACCAGCTCTCGTCCTGTTTCATGGTTACTGATTACAAGCGAGATATCTGTCATGAGATCTCCGCTTTCCCATTCATATAATAATTCCCTTAGACAGTGAAGTTCCTTGGAGGCGAAAATGGCTGTCCTTTTTAAATTGTGTAAAAAGCTCATTCGCCAATTCATGTCAAATTGGTCAGCAATGGATTGGAAGTCTCTTTTCAACATTGTTTCTTTATCTTTTATATTATTCGATGCAAAAACGATGCGGAGAAAAAAGGTCCCCTCAACATGGTCTGTTGTATACTGGCTTGATTCTACAATGTTGGCTTCATGTTCATATAAAAATTTGGAAATGCTTGATACGATCCCCGGTTGATCGGGACAACTGACAAGTAATCGAGCCTTGTCCTCGTTTTTAGTCAGATATTGTTGGATTTGTTGATTAGTCGAAGACATGATTCCTCACCTTTCCTTATTGTTGTACCAATTATAGAGGAGTAAAGTGCTTTTGAGAAGTGGAGCAGAGAACAGATAATGTTTGAAAGTGGAAAAAAACGGTTACAGTCTTTCAGAACGATAAAAAATTCGTTTACTAAAGGAGACGTGTAAAATGCGTAACTACTTGAAGCACTATATAAATGGAGAATGGATAGACTCAACAGGGGATGAGACAGAAGATGTCATCAATCCCGCTACAGAAGAAGTCATCGGTACCATCAGTCTAGGTACGAAAGAAGATCTTGATAAAGCTGTAAAAGCAGCCCGTGCTGCCTTTCCTTCTTTTTCTCAAACTTCAAAACAGGAAAGAATTGAATTACTAGAAAGAATTGCCCAGGAATATGAAAAAAGAAAAGACGATATAATCGAAACGATTACAGACGAATTGGGTTCTCCCTTGTCGGTATCAGAAAATGTACATTATATGATGGGGTATAATCATTTTGCCCAAGCGGCAGAATCACTGAAGGAATTTTCTTTCATTGAAAACCGAGGCGGGCATATCGTCATGAAAGATACGGTCGGTATCAGTGGTCTTATTACACCTTGGAACTTCCCGACAAATCAGACGTCCACTAAGATTGCAAGTGCTTTTGCTGCCGGTAGTCCTGTCATATTGAAGCCTGCAGAGCTTACGCCGTTCGCTGCTGTCATTTTAACAGAAATATTTGAAGCGGCTGGTGTACCGAAGGGTGTATTTAATTTAGTGAATGGTTCTGGCTCAGTGATCGGTAATGGAATCAGCTCTCACCCGGATATCGATTTTGTATCGTTTACAGGTTCAGGAGCTGTCGGTCAAAAAATTATGGAAAATGCATCTGAAACAATCAAAAACTTTGCCCTTGAGTTAGGTGGGAAATCGCCACTTGTCGTCCTTGATGATGCAGATGTTGAGCAAGCTGCCAGAACAGCGGTTGGACATATTGCTACAAACACCGGTCAAGTTTGTTCCGCAGCAACTCGTGTTCTTGTTCCATCTTCCATGAAGGAATCCTTTGAAAAGGCTGTTAAAAATGTTCTTCCTGAATTCCCGGTTGGAAATCCACGAGAAGACAATCGTACTGGTCCCTTGGTTGCGAAGAAACAGTGGGATACTGTCCAATCATATATTGAAAAAGGACAGGAAGAAGGAGCTACTCTTCTTGTCGGTGGAACAGGTAAACCTGAAGGATTGGATAAAGGTTATTATGCAAAACCGACTGTCTTCACAGATGTGAAAAATGACATGGTAATTGCTCAGGAAGAAATTTTCGGACCGGTCATGTCCATCATTACCTATGATTCCATTGATGAAGCGATTGAGATAGCTAATGATACGTATTATGGTTTAGCGGGCTACGTGGTCGGTGAAAATCCAGAGAACCTAAGAAAGGTAGCTTCAGGAATCAGGGCTGGGCGTGTAAAAGTGAATGACGCTGAAGCTGATTTTGCTGCTCCATTCGGTGGCTATAAACGGTCAGGCATCGGAAGAGAGTGGGGAGATTACGGAATTGAAGAGTATTTGGAAACGAAAACAATTTTAGGCTTCCCTGAATAAAGATAAGAAACAGGAGTGGGCATCACTCCTGTTTTTTTATCTTTTTTTGTATTTATATAGGAACTTTTTATAATTATATGAAACTATCTCCATTTTTTTCCGTAGTATATAGTATACAATCATATTTTATTGAATTTACATACAGATAAATTGGAATAAAATACCTATTTTATGTTATGATAGACATGGTAAAGAGGTGAGAGGATGGGGAGAAAACTTTTAGTGTTGATTGGAATCGTGACATTGATTGCCAGTTGTGTCGTCTATATTGACCAAAGGTACTTTTTTAATCCTGTCGTTTTCAGTAAAGATGCCATCACTCCCCATAGCTGGAGTGATTATGAACGCCCTTTGACGCTTACCTATTACAGTTTGGATGGGGAAGAACGGACGTCATACAGGGTTGAGCAGGAAGGGGATATCCGTCAATTCCTAAAGGCGATGAAAAATTCCCCTCAAGCGCAAGAAACAGAAGAAACGACCGAGATTAATGGTGCACTGAAATTGAAGAGTAATAATGACACTCTGCTTGAAGTATATTTTTATTCTGATTACTGGCACGTGCTTAAACAAGATAGGTCAATATACCAAGTGACACAAGCATTAAAAAGATTAATCGATAAATTATAGCCAGCGAGGTTCTGAAAGTGGACCTTGCTGGCTTTGTTGTTTAAAAAAGATACTTTTCTTTCTTAAAAAAATAGGGTGTAATATACTTGGGAAGGATATAAACTGAACAATCATTTGAGGAGGATGCCGAATGAGTAAGTGGTTTACTCATATTTTCAATATACTCGTCGGTTTGTTGATTATTGCAGAAGGTACTGTTTATATATTCATGAATAATAAGGATGGGGAACTTCATATTAGAAGTATGATTATGACGGTGCTGCTTCTATTGGCATGGGCGATGTCATATCGGAAGCAGCTGACTAGTGATAACCAGAGTGCTTGGCTGATTTTAACCATCATCATTATGATTCCAATGATTTTACCGTGGCTATTTTTCATCTGACTTATAATAGCCACATGGATAGCCCGAGACTAGCAAAAATGAGTGCCGAGGCCAGGTAAATATACCCGTAGACTTGGTGCTTCCTTGCTTCGTCATCTATTTCAACAGCACCTGCAAAAACAAGAAAAAAGATGCCGACTATATATAAACTTATTTCTACTCCTGAAAACGGATGGGATTTGACCAAAAGCCATCCTTCCAGGGGGAATACAGTCACCAATGGAAGGTATAACGGATTACACCGATCTCTCCACGATTTTTCTTCAGCCAACCTCAACCCCTCCTTCATGTATTCTATAGTAATTTCACAATTGATCAAACGAAAAAATAAAAATCATCTTCATAAATGTGGACGGCTGTTATGCTCGCATTTTCCACTTACATGACAGTTAACTCCCTCTGCGTTTTAACATATAGGATTAATAACACCATCGGATTCAATTAGATAAGCTAAATGAGCTGCTTCATTCCCCTTTATCTTCTCCTGGATGTCGCAAATTGTCGTAATTGAAAGATTATCCCCGCTTCCTGTGCTTATGTCTTTCAGAATAGGGTATAAACTATACAGACCATATTTGTCCCCTGTCTATACAATTGTTACAATGATGCTTGTGTATTTAAAAGATGTTTCAACATTCCACCCCTCTCCTGCATGTTTCAACCCTTTAAAGAACAAACTAAATTACAATGAAGATGAAAGGATGTATGTCACTTGAAAACGAAGTTGATTGATTGGCCTACTTTTATTGGCGCATTGATTTTACTATTCGGTGTGACGATTCCACTGATTGTTTTCCCTGAAGCTGGGAAAGTGTTCGTTTCCGAAGCAAATGCATTCATGACTGAGAACTTCGGTGTTCTTTATATGATCATGGGTTTTGTTATCTTTGCTTTTCTTATTTTTGTAGCTTTTAGTAAGAATGGGTCGATTAAACTTGGCGATGAAGGGGAAAAGCCTGAGTTCAGTACTTTTTCATGGGCAGCTATGCTGTTCGCTGCAGGAATCGGTTCCAGTATTTTGTATTGGGCTGTAATTGAATGGGCTTATTATTACCAGGGCCCTCCGTTTGGGGTAGAGCCGGGATCCAAAGAAGCGATTCAATGGGCTTCTGCGTATGGTATATTTCATTGGGGACCTATTGCATGGGCGATTTATACA
Organism: Halobacillus sp. H74; assembly: GCF_052246715.1. Taxonomy (NCBI): domain Bacteria; kingdom Bacillati; phylum Bacillota; class Bacilli; order Caryophanales; family Bacillaceae; genus Halobacillus; species Halobacillus sp. H74. The sequence goes on from NZ_JBQQCI010000003.1 coordinate 514,545, forward strand.
TTACCCGCCCTCCCGATAGCATATTTCTATTATGTGCGGAAGAAACCAGTACTTAAAGTAAGTGAAGCTGTCCGCCCGGTTTTAGGCAAAACGGTTGATGGTCCATTGGGAAATCTCATAGACATTTTATTCATGTTTGGGTTACTAGGTGGAGCCGGAACAACATTAGCTCTTGGAACACCTATGATAGCACAGGGAATCAACAGTTTGACCGGTATTCCGGTAACTCTTGGCATGAAAACCGCCATCATGCTTTTGTGTACCATTATTTTTGCCGTCAGCTCATATTCTGGTTTGAAGCGTGGTATTAAGGTTCTGAGTGATGTGAACCTTTGGCTTTCGTTATTCCTGCTTGCCTTTATCTTCATTTTTGGGCCTACGCGCTTTATTAGTGAAACGACGTTCAACTCTTTAGGAATTCTAGCTGATAACTTCTTTAAAATGGCCACGTGGATGGAGCCATTCGGAAACTTGGGTCAATTTGAACTGACAAGCTTCCCCGAGAGTTGGACGATCTTCTACTGGGCATGGTGGCTAGTGTATGCACCATTCGTAGGTTTGTTCGTTGCCAGAATTTCCAGAGGGCGCACAATTCGTCAAATGGTTCTTGGCACAATGGTTTATGGGACGATAGGTTGTGTGCTTTTCTTTGGAATCATGGGTAATTTCGGTTTGTATATGCAATTGACAGGAAGTTTTGATGCGATTGCATTTATGGATCAATATGGAGCTCCAGCCACGATTATTGAGATTATTAATCAGTTGCCATTGGCGAAATTCATGGTTCTGGTCTTTACGGTATTGGCGATTATTTTCCTTGCCACGACGTTTGATTCTTCCTCTTACATTCTGGCTTCTGTAGTTCAAAAGAATGTAGAGGGAGAGCCGCTGCGCTGGAACCGTCTTTTCTGGGCATTTGCTTTGTGTATCATGCCTCTGGCTCTCATGTTTCTCGGTGGTTTGGATACTTTGCAGACAGCAAGTATTGTCGGTGGTTTTCCACTGATTTTCATCATGTTCTTACTTGCATGGTCATTTATGAAAGCTTCTAATACAGATATCCGGGAATCGGATGATTATGAACCGAGTACTATCCATATTAAACGTTGGAAGAACAGAAAGAAAAAGAAAAAACGTTCGGCACTTGAAGCACTTGAAGACAAGCCTGAAAATGAAGATTAAAGATTTAAAAGCAAACCTCTCCACTTACTGGTAGAGGTTTGCTTTTCGGGTTTAATTTCCATATTAACCCACCTCAAGCCATCCAGAATCTGGATGGCTTGAGGTGGGTTTTTGGTTTTTTACATAAAATTATGTATCCAGATAAGGGGTGACGGAGGGAAGGTGAAAATCCCCGCTATCCTTAATGAATCCTTGGAGAAGATGAAGATGATCACTGCCGATTAACACAAGGATGCGATCATTTGGCTGGGCGATTCTGGCAATATTAGCGGCAATAGCTAAATCTCTGTGGTGCCACTGTTTTAACCATTGTACACCGATCTGATGTTGACGATCTCCGACTCGAGCGAGCTTTATATAAATTCTTTGAAGTTCCTTTATATAATCAGAGTCGTTGATATAACGCAGTACGTCCAGCACTGTCTCACCTTTTTCCATCTTTTTTAAATGTGACTGAACTTGGAGGATTTCTTTGAAAAGTTCCGGCTGATGCTCTTTAGCCCATTCAAAAACTTGATTCAAAGAAGGGGAGGCCATATCCACAATTTCATCGACAGGGTGAAGTTGCGGGAGATTTAATTCATGGGCGATTCGAAAAGCGAACTGTTCAACTTCGTCATACGCAGGCGCCAGATCCCCGTTCAGAAACTCACGATATTTACGCATCAACTCTTCTTCAATTAAGAATGATTTTTCAACAGCGATTTTCGTAGGTCGGAATTTTTTTAGTGAATGGACAATATCTTGGATCTGTTGTTGCTGATCATTTACTTTCTGTGGGTCCATAGCCATATGAAAAGTGCCGACCAACATTATTTCAGGCTTGTTCATTTCCAGTCTCCCCCTTTTCGTAAGATACTTATATACTCAGGAGCTCAGCTTCATTTCTAAAGAATATCATAAATTCTTTGCTACGGAAGAACTGCAACTTTCAGAGTTATGCATCAATGAGAAAAGCTGAGCAGGACAATTTTACACTTCAACTCGGCTTCATTATTTCGATGAGATTCGGGTTCTTACTACTCCATGAGCTTTAGTATTCGCTTTATATTGACTGTGAATATCGTCACCGGCCCTTGTACATGCAAAGTGGATTTCGCTTATAAATCAAAAAAAATATTCTTTTTAGATGGACAGCGTTGATTCCACGATGAGCGTTTGTTGGTCATGGGGATTGGCGGAATAATGGAAGAACGTCTTCACCGAGTTCCTGCATCACTTCACTTATAGGGCGCTTATTCTTTGACAGTCCGAACATGAGATGATTGACTCCTATGGAACGGTATTCTTCAATTAAATTTATAAGATTTTCACGCCCCACTCGATATCCGGCTGGTATTTTTTCAGCGGGATGAGAGGGGTTGTCAGATAACTCTAAAGGGAGCGGCATGAGGAAAGGGCGGAAGACATCCCCATGATAATGTTTCACTCTTTCTCGATACTGTTCGATGGTCTGTTTCTGCTGCTCGGGCCGCTGGGGGTAAAACATCCATCCGTCTCCATGTTCAGCAATCCAATCTATTGTCTGCTGACAATAACCGGTCATTAGTGTAGGAATGCGTTTCGCCGGTTTAGGTACCACGTTGGATTTTTTCAACGCTCCATATGGTGATTGCAGTTCTGGAAACTCTTCATATATAGCTTTATTAAAAAAATGAAAAGCCTCTTTGAACCACTCTCCTCTTTCCATGATCGGAATATTGAGACCTTCAAAATCTTTCCTGCGGTCGCCTGAAGAAATACCGAATATCATGCGTTCTGGGAAGAGCTTTTCAATGCTTGCTACTTCTTTAGCTGTACGCAAAGGGTGACGTAAAGACATCACAAGGGCTGCGGTTCCCAGGTTTATGGAGTTTGTATGTGAAGCTAAATAAGTCAAGTAGATAAGACTGTCGAAAATCTGTCCAGTGGCTGGATCTTCAAAAGTCGGGTCTTCCAGTAATACGTCTTGAAGCCATAGACAGTGGAAGCCCATCGTTTCAGCTAATTGCGCCATTTCAATTTGGTCAGTCATTGAAGGGGGAGTCTTGTCATAATTTTCTAATGGAATAGTGAGTCCGAAGCTAATGTGGTTATCTTGTAACATGGTTTGGTATCCTCGATGGTTTTGAAACAATTGGACCCCTCCTTTTTAGAATAGATTCTCTCCTAATTATAATGAGGATGGAATAGAAGTTCTAACCAAAAAGGTTGGAGAAACGGAAAGACCCCGCCCTTCCAGAGGACGAGGCCTTTCCTTATGATATTTATAGAACGTAGATGGCTAAATAAAGGACCGTGGTCAAGAAGGCGGAACCTCCTGCAACACTTGCAATTTCTGTTGCATCATATTCGATACGTTTTTTCATGCTGAAAGCCCCTTTCTGTTATTTGAATTCAAAAAGTCATGCATGCAATTTTTTACAGTCTACTTATTAGACGATTGAATAGTCAGAAAGGTTTCATTTATGTTACAAAAATATATCATTTTTATTTCTTTGGTTTTCAACAAGAACTAGCAAGTAGTCTACTTCCTTTTCGCAAAACTGCATGAATCGCTCCAATTGCTTCCTCCTTGTGCCATTTCCATTCTCAAGGTTATCGGAACGTGTGAAAATTCTGATATAATGAAAGAAGCTAGTATTAGGAACATGGTGTTTACATAGAAAGGAAGGGACTTATTCATGGCGGAATATAATATGACATGGGATTTAGATAGCATTTTTGAAGGGGGCAGTGACTCACCACAATTAAGAGATTATATCAAACAGACAGAACGTCATCTTAGTGAGTTGGAAACTCTTCTTCTATCATTTACACCTCCACGCAACACAGACCAGACAAAAGATTTATCTACCATCCTGGAAAACGTTCAATTAGTGATAAAAAGATTAGGAGAGTTCGGTGCTTACGTCAGTTGTTTGAATGCACAAGATGTTCACGATGTAAAAGCTGGTGCTTTGCAATCCAAGAGAAGCGAATTAGGCGCCAGGTTGGATAACCAATTGACACAATTGGACCAAACACTTGTACAAGTAGATGATGACGTATGGAAATCATTAATGAACCAGATTCAATTTAAAGAAGTATCTTTCATACTTAATGAACGTCGTCAACTGGCAAAGGATAAATTGGAAGTGAAGCGGGAGTCTTTGATCAATGATCTGAGTGTTGATGGCTACCACGCATGGGGCCAGATGTATGACAGTCTTGTTGCCAAGCTTTCTATTACGATGGATGGGGAAACATTATCTGTCGGGCAGGCATCAAATAAATTGGATTCTTCTAATCGTCGGGTTAGAAAAGAAGCTTTTCAAAAGCTGCAAAATACATGGGCAGGAGAAGCGGATCTTTTCAGTGAAACGTTGAATCATTTATCCGGCTTCCGTCTTCAGACGTATAAGCATCGAAATTGGGAGAATATATTGAAAGAGCCACTCGACTATAATCGTATGAGTGAACAGACATTGAATGCAATGTGGGACACGATTACAGATTACAAAAAACATTACATTCCTTATATGAAGAAGAAAGCTCAGAAGCTTGGTTTGAATCAATTAAGCTTTTATGATGTAGAAGCACCTTTGGGAGACACAGAAAATACGATGAGCTTCCAAGAGGGAGCAGAATTCATCATTAAACAGTTCCGGCAGTTCAGTCCTAAAATGGCCGATTTTGCAGAAATGGCATTTGAAAAGAGTTGGATTGAAGCTGAAGACCGGCCGGGAAAGCAGCCCGGTGGTTTCTGTACAAGCTTTCCGGATAGTGGAGAGACTCGCATTTTCATGACTTATTCCGGAAGCCCTTCTAGTGTTGCTACTCTAGCGCATGAACTGGGACATGCTTATCATCAGCACGTGATGACCCAGCTTCCTGTTTTGAATCAGGGGTATGCAATGAATGTGGCGGAAACAGCCTCCACTTTTGCAGAAATGATTGTTGCTGATGCAGCAGTCAAACATGCAGCAAATGAGGCGGAAAAAATGAGCTTACTGGAAGATAAAGTACAGCGAAGTGTAGCTTTCTTTATGAATATACATGCCCGCTTCTTATTTGAATCTCGCTTTTATGAAGAGCGTGAGGAGGGTGTGGTTTCTGCGGAGCGGCTTAATGAATTAATGATAGAGGCTCAAAAAGAGGCCTATGTAGAAACGTTAGATGAGTACGACCCTACTTTCTGGGCTTCAAAACTCCATTTTCATATTACGGATGTACCTTTTTATAACTTCCCTTACACGTTCGGTTACTTATTCAGTATGGGTATTTACGCAAAAGCTTTGGAAGTGGGAGCCGATTTCGAAAATCAATATATTGCCTTACTTCAGGATACTGGCAGGATGTCTGTTGAAGAGCTGGCAGAAAAACATTTGGGTGTCGATCTTAAGAAAACGGATCTTTGGGAGCATGCCCTGAAGCTTTGTTTGGCTGACCTTAATGAATTTATGGAGTTAAGCGAATAGATATTAGATTAAAATATAGTCTGGTAAAGGAGTGACTGAAGGTGGAAGAAGAACGTATTCCAGAAGAGGTGAAGCAGGAGAAGGTCTCACAATTGGATGGGTGGAAGTTGACAGAAGAAAAATTCATCGTGAAGCGCTACAGGTTTCGTAAGTTCCTGACGGGCATTCAATTTGTCAATTCAATCGCTGAATACTCTGAGGACATTCAACACCATCCATTTATAAGCATTGATTACAAAATGGTCACATTGAAGCTGACTTCCTGGAATGCCAAAGGGCTGACTGAACTGGACCTTCAATGTGCAGTGAAATACGATGACCTTTATCATTCCTTTAAAGAAACGTAATACAAACGAGGCTGTGACAAAAGGATTTTTTCCGTTAGAAAACCCGAACGAAAATTCGTTCGGGTTTACTCTTGATATATTCCACCCTATTGTTCGTCTTTTCCAGTGGCAGTTAGTGTTGTCCCAGCCCGTTATTATAGGAGTCGAATGCGTAAGTGCCTCGAAAGCCTCGACAAGCTTAAGAACAATCTTATTGTGAAGTGGACTTTCTTCACAATAAGAATGGACTTAAGACCTCGAGAGGCTAGGCACTGAAGCTGGAAGGAGTCGAATGTGTAAGTGCCTCGAAAGCCTCGACAAGCTTAAGAACAATCTTATTGTGAAGTGGACTTTCGAACGACCACTCCACACATATTGTACTTAAATTCCTGTATTCTCATCTCCCAATTCTTCTATTTGTTCACTTGTGAAGAAGGGTGAATCCGATGAAGGCTTTGCCAAACATTTGATTTCTTTTTCTGTAAAAGGGTGAATCAATGTCAATCTTGCTGCATGTAGAGCTTGATTGTAATCAAAACTGCCTTTACCCCCATACATCTTATCACCGACTAAAGGATGCCCGATATGACTTAAATGGACGCGAATCTGATGGGTTCTCCCTGTTTGTAATTGCAGTTTTATGAGAGAAGCCTGATGGGCAGGGTCATAAGTGATCACCTCATAGTGAGTGACAGCAGGCTGACCTCCTCCAGAAACACGTCTGCGAACGGGATGGTGACGGTCTTTTCCGATCGGTTGGTCGATTTCACCCCGTTTTGGTTTTACTTTCCCTTGAGCCAAAGCGATATAAGTGCGTTTTATTTTTCTCTCTTGCAATTCTTTGCCAAGCATTGCAATCGCCAAATCGTGTTTAGCAAATAGAATCGCCCCAGATGTATCACGGTCCAGTCTGTGGACATATTTAGGTGTCGATTCGATTCCATTCATCAGAAAATAGAAGGCGACGCCGTTGACTAGAGTGTCATGATCATCTGGAGTATTCGGGTGAGTGAAAATGCCCGCAGGTTTATTGACGACAAGAAGGTGGTCATCTTCATATATGACGTCAATGTCCATATAGGTCGGAGTTACCTCTAAGGGTTGCGGACGGAATAAACGGATACGCAGGGTGTCTCCCTCTTTCACTTTTGCTGACTTCCAATGAGGGTTTTCATTATTAAGTGTAACTTCCCGATTTGAACGGAAACTGTGCATCAATTTCCGGGGGACGTTCCATTCCTTTTTTAGTATTTTTTCAATGGTGTAACCATTCCATTTTTCAGGAATTTGGACTTCCAGCCAATCTCCGGTACGTTTTGTTTTCATCTCTACACCTAACTTCCATTAAATTACTGAATATCCGGTCCAATAAAAGGCCATATTGTTACCAGATATGAACTGTCACTTATTGTACTCTCAATGCCCTCAGGTACGCAATGAGAAGAAGAGTATGGAAACTGGTATCGACAGAACGAGAACTATGTTATAATAGAAGGGTTGAATAATTTGTGATACGAAAGAGGTGTGTGCTTCATGCAACACAGAGATGATATTCGTAATATAGCGATCATCGCGCACGTTGACCACGGGAAAACAACCTTGGTCGACCAAATGCTTCACTATTCAGGAACATTCCGTGATAATGAGCATGTCGATGAGCGCGCTATGGACTCTAATGATTTGGAAAAAGAACGTGGCATAACAATTTTGGCTAAAAATACCGCGATCAATTACAATGATGCGCGTATCAATATTTTAGATACACCAGGTCACGCTGACTTTGGTGGCGAAGTGGAACGGATTCTGAAAATGGTTGACGGTGTACTTCTTGTCGTGGATGCATATGAAGGATGTATGCCACAGACACGCTTTGTCTTGAAAAAGGCACTCGAGCAAAAGCTTACACCAGTAGTTGTCCTGAACAAGATCGACCGTCCGAATGCTCGCCCGAACGAAGTAGTGGATGAAGTGTTGGATCTGTTCATTGAACTAGGTGCCGATGATGAGCAATTGGAATTCCCAGTTGTTTATGCTTCCGCATTGAACGGAACATCAGGAGATGAGCCGGAAGATCAGCAGGATACGATGGATCCGATCTTTAAATTGATCATGAACAACATCCCTGCGCCTGTAGATACGAAAGAAGACCCTCTGCAGTTCCAGGTAACATTGCTTGATTATAATGACTACCTTGGACGAATCGGCGTCGGACGGGTATTCAATGGTTCAATTAAAGTGGGTCAGCAGGTATCGTTAATGAAGAAGGATGGATCAGTTAAAAACTTCCGTGTTTCGAAATTGTTCGGTTTCATTGGCTTGAAACGTGTGGAAATTCAAGAAGCAAAAGCTGGAGATATCATTGCCTTGGCGGGAATGGAAGATATCAATGTTGGAGAAACCGTTTGTCTTCCGGATCATCAGGCAGCAATGGAAATTCCGCGTATTGATGAGCCGACACTTCAAATGACTTTCTTAGTGAACAACAGTCCATTTGCTGGGCGCGAAGGAAAGTATGTGACTTCCCGTCAAATTGAAGAACGTCTGATGACACAGTTGGAGACAGATGTCAGTCTTCGTGTAGATCCGACAGATTCTCCTGATGCTTTCACTGTTTCAGGACGTGGGGAATTGCACTTATCCATCCTTGTGGAGAACATGCGTCGTGAAGGGTTTGAACTTCAACTATCCAAACCGAAAGTCATCTTGAAAGAAATTGATGGCCAAATGTGTGAACCTGTAGAACGTGTGCAAATCGATACACCTGAAGATTATCAGGGAGCTGTGATGGAATCCATCGGTTACCGTAAAGGTGAAATGCAGGATATGGTCAATGATGGAAATGGTCAAGTACGCCTTGAATTCATTGTACCTTCTCGTGGTTTGATCGGGTACTCTACAGAATTCATGACTCAAACAAGAGGTTATGGCATCTTAAATCACACGTTTGATGGTTATGCGCCATTAACTAAAGGCCAAGTCGGTGGACGTCGTGAAGGGGTTCTCGTTTCCTTGGATAAAGGGAAATCTTCCACATACGGGATCATGAACCTGGAAGATCGAGGTACAATCTTTGTCGAGCCAGGAACAGAAGTGTATGAAGGAATGATCGTCGGAGAACACAACCGTGAAAACGACCTTACTGTAAACATCACAAAAGAAAAACACCTGACAAATATTCGTTCAGCTAACAAAGACACAACGAATACAATCAAGAAGACACGTCAAATGACGCTTGAACAAGCGATTGAATATCTTGATGACGATGAGTATTGCGAAGTTACACCAGAAAGTGTACGTCTTCGGAAGAAATACTTGAATAAAAATGAACGCGAAAAAATGGCGAAGAAGCAAAAGCTTCAAAACGCTGATGTATAAGTAAAAAGTGTCCGCTCCTATTTAGGAGCGGACACTTTTTTATTCTGTTACTTCTATAGTCTTCTCTTTATGGCCATGAATCTCTTCGTCTGGTTTTTCGTAGTGGGTATTAATGGTGTATGTGCCTGGCTCAGAGAAATTGTGGGAGGTCTTGTACATCCCGGGCTCGACTTCTTCAGCGTCAATATATAAGTGTTTCTCCATATGATCAGCACTGATTTCAAATTTCACCAACCCTTTTGTGAAAGGTTCTTCCATGTGGTTGATGTGAACGACTAGTGGAGATTTTTCACCTGCTTTGAACTTTTGTTCTGTCTCTAAGTGAACCATGAACTTCCCGCTTTCCTCAGAATGGGAATGTTCACTTGCCTCGCTGTCTTTACCGACCAACACTTCACTCTTAGGCATCGTGTGAAGGTCATCTACTTGTGTATGGGCGATGACCTGATAGTTACCTTCTTCATCAAAGGTATGGGTGATTTCATAAACACCATCATCTATATGCTCCGCTTCAATCGTCTGGGAGGAATCCTGTGAGTCACCTTTATTCCAGATTTCAAATTTCACATATTCCGCATCTGGAACAGGCTCGTCCCCTTGGGTCACTTCCGCTTTAATGGTGGTCTCTTCCCCGACAGGCACAGGCTGGTGATCGAAGCTGACCATTACTTCCGGTGTTTCAGGAACTTCATTATTTTGAGTGTCCTGTTCATCTGCTTTTGATGTATCATTTTTATCTTCACCGCATGCTGTCATTATCATTGAGATTAGTAAAAGGGCAAAAAATCCAAATTTCTTCATAATTCATCTCCTTAAAACAAACATCTTGATTATAGAATAACATGCTCAGTTTTGACAGAGAGATCATTTTTTAGACAGGTTTGTGACAATATTATTCAGTTATTCATACCAGTTGTTACATCGTGTTTATAAAAAAGAGGTGAGACTCTTTTGAGTCCACCTCTATGTGATAAGGTCACGATCCCAGTCATACGTATAAAATCTCTCTGCTGTCACCCATTTCATCGCCTCTGGGTCCTTCGCTTTAATACCTTCTTCTAACATTTCTAGCATACGCGCAGTCTGGGAAATATGAGCACGCATGGCATTCAATTTTTCTTCCTGCACTTTTTGAATATCATGAATGACGTCAGGTTCCCCCAGGTTTTCTTCTGTATCATTTGCAAAAGCGACTGCGTGAAACTTCGGTCGCTCAGATTCCTTCATGTCCCTGATTGCACTAACTACTGCCCGGGCAGTTGCTTCGTGGTCCGGATGAACAGCATACCCTGGGTAAAAGCTGATGACAAGGGAAGGGTTCAATTCGTCGATTAAATCACGAACCATATTTTTCATTTGGATATCATCTTCAAATTCAAGGGTTTTGTCCCGTAACCCCATCATCCGTAAATCTTCAATCCCCATGGCCTCGGATGCTTTGACCAACTCCTTCTTTCTGATCTCAGGGAGCGACTCACGGGTTGCAAAAGGCGGCATACCTAAGTTTCTTCCCATTTCGCCGAGAGTAAGGCAGGCATATGTGAGGGGGGTGCCTTGTTTTATATATGATGCAATAGTTCCTGAAACCCCGAAAGCTTCATCATCGGGATGCGGGAATATCACGAGCACATGGTTTTCTTTTTCGATCATTGAATTTCACTCCTTGAAGAGGAAGTTTATTTCTCCATTATTGCGTAAATCTTTACAAATGAAAAGCCATTTGTTTGGCAGTGAAATTCAGTCATTTTCATTGAAGAATCTTTGTAATTCTTGTGTTTCACCGAACATGACAAAAACATCATTCCTGTGAACCTCATCATCTTCTGATGGATTGCTCATGAAGCTGCCATTCCGTTGGATGCCTAGTAAGGATATTCCGAATTCTTGCTTTAAGGAAAGTTCGGAGACCTTATTATAGCAGAGTGAACTGGTCGCTTTGATGACATATTCCTCAATTTGATAACGGTTGGATTCAGCGTGGATGAGTGAGTCGACATAGTGCATACTGACAGGCTTGATTAATGACAAAGCCATTCTACGTCCGCCGAGGTCTGATGGATTAACGACATGGTCCGCTCCGGCCCGTTTCAGTTTATCGATGGTTTCTCCATTTTCTGCACGAGCAATTACCTCTGCTTCCTCATTTAATCCTTTTGCAGTAAGTGTGATGAAAACGTTTGTAGCATCGTTGGAAGTTGTTGCTAAGAGTCCTTTAGCGCGATCTATTCCGGCTTTTTGTAATACATCATTATGTTTTGCATCTCCTATCAGGTAGGGGACATCCTCTGGTATTCTTTCTAGTGATTCATCATCGGTTTCGATGATGACGATCTTAGATCCATGGTCATTTAGTTCTTTGAGGACTTGTTCTCCAACTCGTTCATATCCGCAAATAATGTAATGGTCTTTCATCTTCTCTAATTGTTTCATTCTCTTCTTCCTTTCCCATTTCTTTGATAATCGTCCCTCAATCATGGATGCAGCAATATACGTCAGAATATAGGTGGTGAATCCCATCGTGATTGGAATCAGTACCATAGCCAAAACCTTCCCCATCGTTTGTGAAGGAACATAATCCCCATAGCCAAGCGCTAAAACAGAGACCACTGTCATCCACAAACTATCGAAGAAGGGCAGCTTTTCGATTTGCATAAAACCTATGACTGTGATCAGTATTAAAAGGATTAAGATTAAAGTGAATTGGTAAAGCCTTTTATGATTTTGATACATTGAGGTTTGCCTCGCTTTCGATATTGTTTAAGTAAATTAACCGAAATTTGTGGGGAGTAAACGAAAATGTTTATCTATTCCAAAGAAAAGGAAAGTATTCATTAGATTGTAAAAGGAAGGGAGTACATTGAAATGGAAGAAAGAATTCAATATTTGACGGAATGGTTACAGGTAAAAGCGAAGGAAGCAGGAGCAGATGGCTTACTTGTAGGCATTAGTGGAGGCATAGATTCAGCTGTTGTTTCATATTTGATTAAACGCGCCTTCCCGAATCAATCGTTAGGCGTGATTCTACCGATCGATCAGGGTGTTGAGGATCAAACGGACGCTCTGACACTTGTAGAAGGCGCTGATCTGGATTATGTAGGCATAGAGCTTACGGATGCATACGAAACTACTTATTCTACTATAAAAAATCGTTTGGATGTAAAAGGAGATTGGAACGATGAAAAGTCTCAACTCGGTGGAGCGAACCTTCAAGCGAGGCTTAGGATGAGTACCCTTTATGCTGTAGGAAATAATTATAACTATCTAGTCGTGGGTACGGATAACGCAGCAGAAGATTACACAGGGTATTTCACCAAGTATGGAGATGGTGGCGTTGACTTAGTCCCGCTCATTAATTTGAGGAAAGAAGAAGTCAGGGAAATGGCAAAAGTATTAGGCGTACCGGATTCAATCATCCATAAAAAGCCGAGTGCGGAGTTATGGGAAGGCCAGACCGATGAAGAAGAACTGGGCATGTCCTACGACACCATTGATGCCTATCTTAGAGGAGTGACTATTGACCCTGAAGATGAAAGAAATTTGAAAGAACGTCATGAGAAAACTGCGCACAAACGTCAAATACCGGCAGGGCCAGACAAGTTCAAAGGAGCGTGAGATATCGGAATGAAACAGGATACAGCGCTGATCATCATAGATATGATCAACAAAATGGATTTCAATGGGGGAGAATATTTATTAGAACATACCCTCCCAATGACAGAACGACTTCATTCTTTCAAAAAGGAATTGAAAGAGGAAGGATTACCGGTCATCTATGTAAATGATAATTTTGAGTTATGGCAAGATAATGTTTCTGATTTAATTGATGAATGCAAAAAGGGAAGAGGTAAACCAGTCATTGAACAAATCCTTCCTGATGAAGATGACTACTTTATCATAAAGCCAAAACACTCCGGCTTTTTCGGTACACAATTAAGTATACTTTTGGAACACCTTGAAGTCCGTAATTTAATTTTGACAGGCATAGCTGGGGATATCTGTGTGCTTTTCACAGCGAATGATGCCTACATGAGAGAATATGATATTTGGGTCCCAGAGGATTGCGTAGCGTCTGAGCAGGAGGACGATAATGAAAATGCTTTGAAAATCATTAGGCGTTCCATGTTTGCGGAAACAGGGAAAAGTACGGAGGTAGACCGGAATGAAGTATTTTCCCATTAACATGAGGTATACAATTCGTGGTGGGAATGTAAAGAATGAAGAACTTTCATACTATCTGACTAAAAGTCCGCAATAGGCTGGAACAGCTTGTTGTGGACTTTTGTGCTAGTCTGATATTTAAAAATATGAGCATGCGGGTGCCTGCACGACTCGTTTTTACCGGTCCGTAGTAGCGATGACATACGCAGAACTTTAGCATATAACCACCTTAAATCACCTCACCTTTTAAAATGAAGGAGAGAGAAAATACAGACCGTAAAGATGAATCGACATGCTATCATTAATAGGTAGAAAGCGAGGTGGAATGAGTGAGTAAACGTATGAAGTGGTTGATCGTGATTACTGCTTTCATTTTTGTCGGCATTGTTGGCATTCCTGAAGCCTATTCATACTTGACGAAACGCAACTATGAAAGTGAAGCAGTCACCTCAGATGAGATCCCTGATGGACATGAAGTCGCTACCTTGGCTGGGGGGTGCTTTTGGTGTATGGAACCGCCGTTTGAGAAGTTGAAAGGTATCCAGGGAGTAGTTTCAGGTTATACAGGTGGGGAAATAGAAAATCCAACGTATGAGGAAGTGTCTTCAGGAAAAACGGGGCACATAGAAGCCGTGCAAGTTTATTATGATCCGAATGTCATCAGCTATGAGCAAATTCTGGAGGTGTTCTGGAGGCAGATTAATCCAACAGATGACGAAGGGCAGTTCGTAGATCGTGGTTTTCAGTACACGACGGCAATCTTTTACCATTCAGAAGAACAAAAGGAGGCCGCTGAACAATCAAAGCAGGAATTGGCTTCTTCTGAGCGTTTTGAGCAAGAAATCGTCACTCCGATAGATAAAGCTGAAAAATTCTATCGTGCTGAAGAATATCACCAGGATTATTATAAGAAAAATGAGTGGCGTTACGACTATTATCGCGGCAATTCCGGGCGAGATGAATTTCTTGAGGAAACATGGGGAGACGATCGTCAACTTGAACTTCCAAAGAAACAGAAATGAATAAAACCCCTTCACTGGATTTAGCAAAGGGGTTTATCAGTTCCGAAAATAGTATTAATATTTCTCTGTTTCTTGAGGTATTGAAGGATTTGCATCCATATCCATATTGGTGTAACCGACATAGCCGAAACTAACAACAATCAACATAAGAATAACTAGTAGAATTCTTCTCATTTCATTTCCTCCATCAATATATAAACAAACGTTTTAATCGTTAAGCACCAATCCATATCGATTGGTGTCGAAAATTGTAGATTATTTATTTCATTTTACTTATTCAATGTCCAAAATTCAAGAAAAAACTGGTATTTATGAAACCATTTTCAGTCCAATTACCCCCGCAATGATGCACGTAATAAAAGCAATCTTCTTTCTGTTCGTTTTTTCCTTAAAGAAAAAGATACCCAGTAGTACAGTGCCTGCTGAGCCAATACCTGTCCAGATTGCATAGGCCGTACCGATTGGCAGCTCATTTAAAGACAGGGATAAGAAGTAAAAGCTGACCCCGCCTGCTAATATAGCGAATACAGCGGGGGCCCGTTTCTGGAAGCCATCAGATAGCTTCAGGAAAAACATAGCTGTCATTTCACCTGCTCCTGCTAACAATAGAAATACCCAAGCCATACTTAACCCTCCTGTCCTATTTCTTCCGTCGTCGTTTCAGACATTTTTAATCCAAGGATACCAATAATTAAAAGGACAATAAAAAAGACCTTTCCAGCTCCGCCGCCGTCGCCAAGAAATGTCATCCCGATGATTGCTGTGCCTACCGCTCCGATTCCAGTGAAAATCGCGTAGCCTGTGCCAACTTCAATTCCCCTCAATGCCTTCGTGAAAAAAACAAAGCTGATGAAAATACAAATAATCGTTAAAGTTGAATAAAAGGGGTGGGTGAACCCTTCAGACAACTTCAACCCAACGGCCCATCCGATTTCAAAAAGAGCACCAAAAAACAAATAAATCCATGCCATGTCTTAGTCCTCCTCACTTGGAATCTTTATTCCCAGCCAAAAAATATGCCAACTGGCTTGCTGCCTTTTTTCAAATACCTCATGATCATAGAAGTTTTCTTCTAAGAACAATCCGTCGATTAACGTATAAAAAGCAGACGTCAACGTATCTGTAGATAAAGGGCGGATAATCTTTTCAGAAATCCCTTTTTCAAAAACAGGACGTATTGTTTCGGTCATACAATCTTCCACCATCAAAAAGACTTTCTTTATCTCATCTCTGAATTCATCAGGCGGAAAGAAAGTGACACGTTTAAAGAACATTCCTTCTGTAGAGTTTGCCATGTGGTCCAAGTAGATTTGATATATATGGCGTAACTGCTCTGCTACAGATTGCTCGCTGGATAAGTGAGCTTGAGAAGTCATATACTCTTTTTCGCGATCCGCTACATGGTAAAGCACACTCAGAAAGATCGCTTCTTTATTGTCAAAATGATTATAAAGGGAGGGTTTTTTAATGCCTACAGCATCCGCTATATTTGCAAGGGTAGTATTTTCGTATCCATGATGGGCAAAGAGATTCAAACTCTCCTCGATAATGGTTTCTCTAGTCATATGATCACCTTCTTCTTTTCTGAAAAACTAACTAACGTTTGTTAGTCTATTGTATCATGGACATTTTCTGTTGTCCATAAGATGATTTTTCGACATGTTTAGCCAAGAAAACTTAAGGGAATAGATAAAAATAGCTAAGTTTTCAATTGATTTGCGGCATAATCGTATTTCATTAAAATAAATACAGAAGGGGATTGAATCGGTGAATCATTATAGACTGGATCGGTATGAAGGGGCCTATGCGATTTTGGTTGAAGAATCCGAACATAACAATGAACTTTCTGTCTTGAAAGAGCGTTTGATTGCATTCGTAAAACCTGGTGACTGCCTGGAAATTCAATTTGATACGATTGGAAATCTAAAGCATGTTGCGATTATCCCTAAAATGGAAAAAGCATAAGAAAAGGTGCGTCAGCGGCTCAGTGTTATGAACCGTTGACGCACTTTTTCTTTTTTATAAAAGGACAAACGTCCAGAGAATCTTCTGGACGTTTGTTGTAAACATATCAACTTCCTGCATTCTCCTTTTCTTCTTCCTCAACTTTCAGCTTTTGGTCTTCCTCAGAAGACTGACTTTTTTCCTCGTTGTTGCTATGCATCAAGTCATTGGTTGCATTCTTGAATTCTTTTAATGTACTTCCGAACGCGCGGCCGATTTCCGGTAATTTGGATGGTCCGAAAATGATCAACGCGATGACCAGTACGAGTACCAAACCTGGAATTCCAATATTCGATAACATATCATCACCTCTTCTTTCTCGATTTATAAGATTGGCATACCATGGCGTTCGAATGCAGCTGCTTCTAAATCAGACATCCCTTGAACCTCTGCAAAAGCCGATAGTTTGTCCGACACTTTCGGTGCATAAGGGGCAGGGGGAGCGGCATGGCCCATCAGTCTCCTGCGTGCGGCATTCTTTCTTGCGAATGGCCCCCAGATCGCAAATGTCATACCGGGAGACTGTATGTTGATGAAGAATGTTTTTCCGTCCGTAGAAAACGTAGGTCCTGCAAGTTCTGAGCTGTTCACTTTGTTTTCAGCAAACACGTAGGTTCCTCCTTCAGGGGTCATGCCGATCACCCGGTCGACACCACCGCCATCTTCTGCAATCCATAAGTCTCCCCAAGGAGTAATGCAAATGTTATCCGGCATTTCTAAATCGTTTTGAGAGGTAGATTCATAGAATAGTTCAAGTGTATTTGACGCCGGAATATAGCGATAGACTCGGCCAAGGTTTTTGTCTCCCGCAGATGTATCATCAAACCAGAAAACGCCGCCTTCGAAATAAGCCCCTTCCAAACGACTGAATGCGATACATCCTTTGTTACCGGCATCCAATGTCGGCTTTTCAGGATCGACATTTTTCCAAACAATGCCGAACTTTTGGCCGGTATGGAATTCACTCATTTCATCTGTACTCAACTCTTCGACGGCAGCTGCTTGCAGTGTACCCCCTTTTTGCAAAGCACCGATTTTTTGACTGCGATCGTACGGAAGGAAACGGTACAGATAGCTCGGACCGGCATCTTCTGTCAGGTAAACGATGCCTGTCGCCGGATCGATCGCTGTCGCTTCATGTGAAAAGGCACCCATATCCCGGATCGGAGTCTTGGAAATTTTGTTCTCGGGATTTTTTGGATCGACTTCAAAAACGTAGCCGTGCCCTTCTTCCAGTGTTTCTTCACAAGTGAGCCAGGTGCCCCAAGGCGTTGCGCCACCTGCGCAGTTTCGGATGGTCCCGGATGAAGAGACATATTCCTTGGTAACTTTACGATTAGGACCGACGACCAAGGACGTCGTTCCACCCGTTTCTTCCTTTCGATAAGGGTTTTTTCCGATGACTGGATATTTGCTGTTTCCGCTCAGTTCATGGTTTCTTACTAAAACGGTCGAATTGTTGGGACCTGAAAAGGCAGCCATGCCATCAAACTTCTCAGGAATCGGTCGACCATCAGAAAGTTTCCCGCCTTCTTCTGAAATGATGCGGTATTGGAATCCGCGGGGAAGGTCCATCACTCCACCTGGATCTTTGATAAGGGGACCATAGCCTCCTGTTGCCTTGTTGTTTTTAGCGGTGCCGGCAAAAACTTTGCTTTCGCTAAACGACATTAACCCAGTAGTGCCAAGAGCAAGGGCTGCCGTGCTGATCCCGCTTGCTTTGAGAAAAGCTCTTCGGTTCATCTGGTTTTTATTCATTCTTACAACCTCCTTAAGGTGTTATGAAAATGATGTTCACGCAACACTTGAATCAGTGTCCGGCGCTGTCTGACGCCTTTTATACGCCAATACGGAACATGTGACACTGATTTCATATAAAACGAGTAAAGGGACAATGACGAGTACGTCGGAAAGGAAATCTGGTGGTGTGATCAATACTGAAATCACAATCAAAAGAAAATAAGAGATCTTCCTTGATCTTTTCAGATTGGTTGGATTCAAGATTCCGAGCACAGTCAAGAACACAAGAATCAATGGCATCTCAAACAAAAGACCGAAAGGGACGGTCATATTTAACATGAAGCGGAAGTATTTTTCCGCTGTGAACATCGTTTGGAATTGACCTTCAGATAGGGCAGTCAAGAAGTTAAGGACGATCGGGAACAGCAAAAAATACCCGAATGCAATTCCGAAAAGGAACAAAAAGAACAAGGCTGGGATGAAACGCAGCGTTACTGTTCTTTCCTTTTGACTCAAGCCTGGTGATACGAAGCGCCAGATTTGATAGGCGGCGACGGGGATGGTCGCTGCTAAGGAGAAAACTGCAGCAATCATCAAATAGACCCATAGAATATCACTTGGCCCAAGAATCGCAAGCTTCATCTCTAAATCTTTGATCAGCCACTCGTAAATAGGTTTGACAAACACGAGTCCCGCGATTAGAAAGCTGAAAAAGGCGAGGGCCGTCTTAATGGCTCGTCCCCGCAATTCATCCAAATGACCGATGATCTCCACATGGCGCTCTTCCATTTCATCAGCCTCCTTTGACGAACCATGCTAGTACAGTTGTTTCTTTTTCCCTTTTTGGGATTGTTTCTCATGGGCTCGGGAGTGAGCTTTATGGCGGTCTTCTTCCACCTCGGAAGATTTTTGTTTTCCTTGGGGTATAACAGTTGCCGCTACTTCTTTCAGGCCATCTGCTTCTTTTTCATAGGCAAAAGACGCTCGTGTGGAAATATCAGCCCCCGGTTGAGTGACAAAAGGGACCACCCGATAATCGGTCTTCCACTGGGTGGGAGTGACATGACATCGGACGTATCCTCTATAATCATTGAAAAATTTTATATGTTCATTTTGGGCAAGGATGCGGTCGGTGTCGGCTCGTTTGTCCGATCCGTTTCCACCTGAAGTGATCGACGTCCCAACGAACTCAGCTCCTAGGATTTGAGAAGTCAGTTCATCAAAGTCTGCAAGGAGGTTGGATGCCCAGTTGGCATGCACATCCCCTGTCAATACGATCAGGTTATTCTGGTTTTTCTTACGGGCAAAATCAATAATTCGTTCTCTTGCAGGTGTGTATCCATCCCAGCCGTCCATGCTGTACAATGGCTGGTCCCGACTAGGTCCATAATTTCTTTTGGCGAAGAAAATTTGCTGGGCGAGTACATTCCAGGAGGAGTTCGAACGTTCGAGATGGTCGCACACCCAGTTTTCTTGTTCGTTACCCAATAGAGTACGCTCTGGGTTTAGAGATTCTTCCGTTTGCGGCGAGCTCTTATCTTCATTCGCTTGGTCCGAACGATATTGACGTGTATCCAAAACCAAGAAATTAGCTAAATTTCCATAGGAAAACTGACGGTACAACTGCATATCTTCTCCGTGCGGCATTGACGATTGCCTTAGAGGCATGTGTTCATAATAGGCTTGGTAAGCGGCAACTCGGCGTTTGACAAACTCCTCGATGGATTGTCCTTTTTCAGGGATCCGATCTGCATAATTATTCTCTACTTCATGGTCATCCCATGTAACAACCCAGGGAAATGCAGCATGGGCCGATTGTAAATCGTGATCTGAACGGTATTGGGCGTGTCGGTTGCGGTAGTCTTCCAGAGTTCGGATTTCGGGTCCTTTGTGCGACCGTACGTTACCTGTACTCGCGACATACTCATCTGGACCGTATTCATAAATGTAATCTCCTAGGTGAAACACAAGGTCAAGGTCTTCTTTGGCCATATGTTTGTAAGCGGTATAGTATCCATGCTCATACTGCTGACAGGAAGCAAAAGCAAAAGCTAAACTTGAAACATCAGCATCTGGATGAGGAAGCGTTTTTGTTTTCCCAATTGGGCTGAAATCTTTTCCGACTTTGAAGCGGTAGTAAAACTCAGTGTTGGCTTCAAGATTCCAAACTTCTGCATGAACTGAATGGGCGAGGGACGGGCTGGCCTTTTCCGTTCCGCGCTGGACGATTTGACGGAAATGTTGATCTTTGGCTACTTCCCATTTGACAGCAATCTTCCGGTCCGGCATGCCACCGCCGTTCAGTGGGTCTGTTGCAAGACGTGTCCAAATAACAACACTGTCTGAAAGCGGATCTCCGGAGGCCACTCCAAGTGAAAACGGATACTCCTGGAATTCAACATCATCCGCATGAACCGCCATTCCGCCCATCGACTGAGCGATGACCATCCCTAAAGAAAGGCCTGCAATCTTTCCTGCTCCTTGAAGAAACCCTCTCCGGTCCACACCTTTATGTAAGGTTTCTTCATTGAGATTCTGAATCCAATCTTGCATCGTCTTGTCTTTTGCCATTGATGGATGCTCCTTTCTGGATCTTTATCAAATGAAACATCCCCCATTATAAAGAGACTCTTTTAATTTGTTGTAAATAGATGTAAATGAAGGATAGATAAGCGGGGTGGAATTGACTAGGAAAATTGAGCGTTTAAAGTCTGAATAACAAATAATTAAGACGTTTCATAGCAAAATGTACCATTTATTTGTGGTCGGTCAGACTCATTTTTTTTAACATTTACGAAATAAAAACTACATAATTAAATGAAGATGATGCTTATTATTTAATGATTTTTAATACAGCAACTGAATGCCTAACTATTCACATAATGTCAATTGCTGTTTTCTTACTTTTTTGCCATCTGCCGGATCAACGATTCCCGCTCTTCAAATCGACGATAATAAAAAAACTCCAAAAAGTTGAATATCCAACCACTGAAATACTTAATTTTCTTTCATAATTCAAACTTAAGTATAAATGTTCATAATTTTTAGAAAATAATGTCGAATCTTCTTGATTTTATAGTAATTAGGCTCATAATAATAGTAAGAGCTTCGACAAGTACGAGGGGGGACGAAGATGCTGTTACGAAATGCAATGGATCTTTTGGACGAGGGTGTATTGATCTGTGATGAAGAGTTCACAGTCACTTATGTCAACCCAGCCTATTTGAAAATGTTTCAATTACAGGATGTACGCATTGTTGGAGAGAATCTTCATGATATTTATCCGGATCTTGCACCAGAGAAAAAAGTAATTACAAAATCAAAAGAAGAGAAAGACGAAGTAACTATTGAAGGAATGGACTTTCATTGGAAAGGCAAAGACATGGTACTGCAGTTGTACACGAAACGATTTTCACATGAAGGGCAAACATTCATTTTGACGAGAATATTCGATATTACCGAGCAGGCACAAAGAGAAAAACAGCTCGTCCATATGATTGAAGAGATGACAGCAAATGTAGTAATGATAGCCAAAGGATACGCCCTATTGCCATTGCAGCCGATTCTAAGGGAAGAACAAAGGCACATTCTATTAGAGAGAGTTCCAGTTTTGTGCCAAGAACAAAATGTGGGCCGTCTTGCGATCCAATTTTCTGGTATCACGGTGATCGATCAAGAGTGGGCGGTGTTATTGAAAAATTTAATGATGAGTTTAAAACTTTTAGGAATTGAAGTTGTCCTGGCCGGCATGCGTCCACAAGTCGTCATGCAGTTCACTCAGAATAACATCCAGTTGGAAGGCGTCCGGACTTTTATGAATATACAGCAGGCCACGAAATACTTTTTAGAGAATGGTTTGAAACCAAGGTTTGAGTGAATCCTTTAAAAGCCCCTGTCCGTTTAATACGACCAGGGGCTTTTAAAATGAAGGGATTCGTATATTTCAGTTGCTTCTGTCATTCAGGTTATATTCCCGCTCTTATAAATAGCACTCATTTTCTAAGAAGTTCTTTCGTCAGTTCGTGACTTTTAATATCCGCTTGCGGGAGCATGATGGACTTGAAATCAAAAGGTTCTAGTGGTTTACCTTCACGGATCCGATTTGGAGCATCTGGGTTCACCAAAGCACTTGTACCCAAACTGATGAAATCTGCCTCATTTTTCTCTAATAGAGAGGATGCTTTCTGAGGGGATTCAAGTTTTCCGTTTGCTATGACAGGTAAACTGCTGAAAGTTTTAGCGGCTGCCGCCATAGATAGTGATCCTTCGCCAAACCCGGACTGTGTAACATCTTCATCGGTAACGTGAATAAAATCGAGTGGGGCATTGCCAAGTTCTCCAAAAATCGTCCGTGCATCTGTTTCACCTAACGCCCAACGGTGGTCCCCATCGGAAGCTTTGCCCTGGGAAATCCGAATACCGACAATATAATCTTCCCCTACGGCTTTTCTTACTTCTTCAATCACTTCCAATACATATCTAATGCGATTCTGAGTCGTTCCACCGTATTCATCTTCCCTTTGGTTAAAGTAGTCGGTCAGAAATTGGTCGAGCAAATATCCATTAGCTCCATGAATTTCGATTCCGTCAAATCCTGCTTCTTTTGCAAGTAATGCAGATTTGGCGAAGGACTTCTTAACAGTCTCCATATCCTCATGAGTCATTTTTCTTGGAGTTGGGAAAGGGCCATTGCCGCCATAAAAAGCAAGCTGGTCATTCTTTGGAGCTACTTCAGAAGGTCCGATTGAATGGCTTCGGTGCGGATTCCCTTGAGACTGTGCCCCAGCATGCATGATTTGAGCAATAAAAATGGCGCCGTGTGCCTGGACGTTTCGGACGATTGGTTTCCACGCATCCCTATGATTTTCATTGGCCATTCCGGGTTGGTTATCATACCCTTGTGAATACTCCTCGTCTGGATAGATCCCTTCACTGATGATGGCACTGAATCCACCCTTGGCATAACGCTCATAGTATTGTTTCATTCGTTCATTCGCTAATCCATTATTTACAGCACTCACTCTTGTCATGGGCGCAACGATATACCGGTTCTTAAATAGCTTATCTTTTAATTTCTTCTCTTCAAAAAGTATGTTGAAATCTTTATTCATATCATTCATCTCCTTCTGTTTTCTCATAACCGTTCTATTGCTCAGATAAACAGATCAGGCAGGTTTCGTTGGACATGGATGTGCTATAATACAAACAAATGTTCTTGGAAGGTGAGTTTTATGGAAGAACTATTGAACGGTTTGAACGACGCTCAACAAGAAGCAGTGGTCTCCACAGAAGGCTATGTTCGTGTTATTGCCGGAGCAGGGTCAGGTAAGACGCGTGCATTGACACACCGTTATGCTTTTATTGTCAATGAGCTGGGTATCGATCCTTCAAATATGTTGTCCGTCACGTTTACGAATAAAGCTGCTCATGAAATGCGAAGACGGGTGAAGAAATTGATCGGCGGTGAACAAGATACAGGTTTCATTACAACCTATCATGGGTTTTGTGTGAGGGTTCTTCGCGAAGATATCCACCGGTTATTTTACCCGAAAAACTTTGTGATCTTAGATGTTGAGGATCAAAAAGTCTTGTTACGTGAGATCTTTGAAGATATGGGCTTAAAGATGAATGACAAAACATTTAAAAGGATACTGGACAAAGTCGGATTGTTGAAAGGGAATACCCATTACGTCCAGCAAATGATACTACGAGGGGAAATGCCGGCTGTTGAAGAAGCTGGAGATCTCGATAGTCAGATCATTCAATATTACTTGAAAAAGCAGAAACGGGTGTATGGCCTCGACTTTGATGATTTGCTTAATTTTGTGTTTGTTTTATTTGAACAATATAAAGAAGTACTTGAAAAGTGGCAGGACCGTCTTTACTATCTGCAAGTCGATGAGTTTCAGGATAGCAGCTTCAAACAGTTTGAACTAGTTAAAATGCTTTCAGAAAAGCACGGAAACTTGTTCGTGGTCGGGGATCCTGACCAGACGATCTATGAATGGCGGGGAGCAGATCCGAAGTATATGGTAGATTTTGAAGAATACTTTCCAGAAGCTCAAACGGTTTTATTGAAAGAGAATTATCGTTCCACTCCGGAAATCTTATCCCTCGGCAACGCTTTGATCCAGAATAATTATTTCCGTGTAGATAAAGATATGACACCGATCAATCCTCCTGGAGTGAAGGTAATTCATTATCACGGTAAAGATGAGATCCAGGAATCGAAATGGATTGTTCAGCAGATGAAAAGGATCGTAGAACAAAATCAAGCTCGATTAAGTGAGATTGCCGTTTTATACAGAGCCAATTATTTATCTCGTTTTATCGAACAGGAATTGATTGCTGAGAATATCGAGTACACGATTTATGGCGGGTTTAAATTTTTCGATCGGATGGAAATCAAAGATGCGCTAGCCCATTTACGTTTGATTGCAGTTGGAGATGACTTATCTTTTAATAGAATCGTCAATGTCCCGAAAAGACAGATCGGGAAAAAAAGAATGAGCTTTATCAGACGAAAGGCCGAAGAAGATCGCTTATCCCTGTATCAGACCTTGAAGAAATATTCTGATCACGAACGGTTACAACGTACAGGTGCTGAATCATTCATCAATGCGATTGAATCTTTGAGAGAGAAAAGGAAATCAAAGAAGGTTTCTGAGCTTCTTCAAGAGGCATTACAAGTGACGGGTTATGAAGCATACAGAAGAGAAGATGGGGACCAACAGCGATTGGACAACCTTGCTGAACTGTTGCATTCAATCGTCCAATATGAGCAGACTCTAGGAG
Organism: Halobacillus sp. H74; assembly: GCF_052246715.1. Lineage (NCBI taxonomy): Bacteria > Bacillati > Bacillota > Bacilli > Caryophanales > Bacillaceae > Halobacillus > Halobacillus sp. H74. The sequence goes on from NZ_JBQQCI010000003.1 coordinate 539,586, forward strand.
AAACGATTGACCTGGAGGAGTACTTGCAGATGTTATCTCTTTATACAGATGATGATAGAGAAGATCAAATGGATTCAATTAAGCTGATGACCATCCATACAGCAAAAGGGTTGGAGTTCCCCTATGTATTCTTGATTGGTGTGACTGAGAGTGTGCTTCCGAATGTACGAGCATTAAGGCAGCGTAAAGAGCGGGCCTTGGAGGAAGAACGGAGGCTGGCTTATGTTGCTGTCACCAGGGCAGAACGTGAACTTTATTTGACAGAGTCGGAAGGGTTTCAAAATGGAGGGCAAAAGAAATATCCATCCCGCTTCATTTTTGAGGTGGAAGATGAATTAATTGATCGAATCGGTGAAATAGACGAAGGGTTGATGGATGAAGCGAAAGAATTCATCAAAGCATCCCACCATATGGATATAGCATCACCAGCGAGCCACTATGAAAAGGGAACCCGGGTGAAGCACCCGGTCTTTGGGGAAGGTGCGATTGAAGATATTGATGAAAAGAAAAATAACTATTTGATTTTTTTCGATCAATTGAAGTCGCCGAGGCCAATCAGTCGAAACTTCAAGAAATTAGAGAAACTATGATATATAAAAGCCGTCACAAACACTGTGACGGCTTTTAAATACTGTTGGCAATATTCATAGCATTTTCTGTACGTTCTTCCTCAGATCCATGATATTCGATTTGATAAATGACATCTGCTTCACTTTCATACCATTCAATATAAACATAGTCTTCTTTCTCCTGTACCCCAGCAACAGCTCCGGAGTTCAACGGAATCTGCAGTTCGGATTCTTGAAGAATGTTATCTGGATTGAAAAGGGTTGTGACCAGGACGTTTTCTGAGTTACTAGACTCATAAATGACTTCCACCTGCTCTTCAGAAGTGGTAGCTTTTACGCTGGCCACCTCAAAGGGTATTTCATCTGGGAGACCGACTTTTTCTTGCTCTTCCTTAGAGAGTGCTTCGATCGGATCGGCAAAAGAATCAGGATGAGCTTCTTTTAAATCTTCCAAACCCAGGTCTTGAGAAGAACAAGCGATTAAGAATAAGAAAGCTATGAATATAAAAGTACGTTTGACCATTATTTACAACTCCTCGAATCTATGAAAACTTCCGTACACATTTTACCACACTTTTTTACGTAAGGCTCTGATCTATAGGGTTTTATTTTAAGAGTGAAAGAGACATGTTTCCTAGTTGGTTGTGATAGGTATATAAAAAATATTTTTTTACGTATAAAGTGAAACATACACAGTGATAGATTCGTACAAAGGGGAAGAGATAAAAAAACACTTAACAATACAGGCAGGGTTACGGTAGTAAGGGGATAAAAATTCATCAGGAAGAAAGGTAGGATCATATGGAAGATATCCAAATCCGCTCATTTCTGGAACATGATATTTACGCCGTACAGCAATTGAACAAAAAAGAGGGATGGAATACTCTCGTCCAACGGGAGGAGGAAACCCTGTGTGCATGGTTGAATTCTGAACCCGCATTGATAGCACTTTCAGAAGGTGAGATCATCGGTTATCTCAGGGGGCTGACAGACGGAACGGTTACACTGTATATTTGTGAATTGCTCGTCAAAGAAGATTACCGGAGCAGAGGGGTTGCTGAACACCTGATCCGGACCGCACATGAATGTTTTCCGAGTACTCGTGTGGAGATGTTAGCATCAAGCGACTCCGAAGGTTATTATGCCGACCGTGGCTACCGTGCTTTTCATGGATTCCGGAAGTCTGCAGAAGAAATCTGAAAAACCAATGACCATGGGATGCCCTGGTCATTGGTTTTTTGTATTAATAATCAGACTCTGTGGAAGTTGGCTGACAGGATCGCCACTGGTCAGCTGTCGATGTAATGAGCAAATTTAGCTGAAACGGATCTTGGGAGCCATTTAGATAGATAAGCCATGCTTTGGTTGGCTGTCCCAGGAATGATGACTCTTTTTCCTTTGACAAAGCCCAAAAATCCGGCTTTTGCTACTGATTCCGAGGACATTGTACTGTTGACGAGTTTTGTATGCTCTGCTTTAGCTGTTTTGAAAAAGTTTGTATCCGTAGCTCCTGGACAGAGGGTAGAGATGGTAACACTTGTATCTTTTAATTCTTCTACTAGCGCTTCTGATAAGGAGAGTACGTAAGCCTTTGATGCATAATAGACAGACATCTTCGGTCCGGGTTGAAAAGCGGCTGTACTTGCAACGTTCAGGACACCTTTAGGAATAGAACGGAAACGTGCAGCCTTGATTTCAGGCAAGAATAAGTGGGTGAGCTCTGTCAGTGCATTTACGTTCACTTGCAGCATTTTTTGTTGATCTAAGAGGGGGAGCTCTTCAAAATAGCCGTTTAAACCGAATCCGGCGTTATTCACCAATACGCTAACTGTCAGACCAAGCTCTTTTACTTTGTCATAAACAATTTCAGCTGCGCCGGGCTCTGACAAATCTTGGGGGATGATTGTAACGGGGTGTCCCTCAAGCTCTGTTTTTAGTTGTAGCAGCTTCTCTTCAGTTCGGGCTACGACGATTAAGTTATAACCGGATTTTGCGAAAAGTTTAGCTAATTCATAACCGATGCCGCCAGAGGCGCCAGTGATCAGTGCAGTAGGTTTCATCAATACCTCTCCTTTAATCTGGATTGATAACAGTCTATACCCTATAGTAAGGCAGTACAAATCAACCACCTCAGGTCATCCATATTATGGATGACCTGAGGTGGTATAAAATGGGATTTTATGCGATTTCTTTGTGCTTTAATGTGTAAGTTGCGCCAAAGAGTAAGGCGATGATAACCACTGCCGTGATCAAACTTGTGAACATTAGGTTACTTTCCATTTCTCCATTTTGAAGAATGCCCGGGAGGTAGGATGTAATCATCGCTGGACTCCATTCAAGGAGATGAGAAAAAACACTTGTCAATAAATTCATTAAGATGACTGTACTGATCGTCAAAAATAAAACCAATCCTGGTGATTTAGTCAAGGCATTCATGAACAGGCTGATACTTACGATCAACATGATCCAAAGGCTGTAAAATAGAAAGGCAGTCAGCATGCCGGAAAAAGAGAGAGGATCAAATAAGAGATTCACATAATACCAACTAGCTAAAAGTCCTAATAAGATAGAAGTGAGAATCAAGGTCATATGAGCTGCCCATTTCGCAGTCGTATAGAAGTGATAAGGAATGGGTTTGACAAGAACAAGCTCTGCGACTCCACTTTTTCGTTCCCCTGAAATCGTCCCCATCGTGATTAATGCTATAACCAGCACACCAAGCATATTCAATTGAGATATACTCATCATGAGCACATCAGAGGGGCGGGGTGTCGGCATGTCGATCGTTGCGCCATCTGGAAGTCCGCCCGTAGCTTCAAGAATTTGAGGGAGGTAGTAGGTCGATAAGGGATCGATGATGCTGAGCAATATGAAGACTAAAGGGACCCATATCCACTTGAAATTCCTTGCCGATTCTAATAATTCTTTATTGTAAATGGTCAGCCATTGCATATTCGTTCACCACCTTCATAAATAAATCTTCAAGGGACGTCCGGCCTACCTCGAATTGTAAGAGAGGCCATTTCTCCCTCGCTGCCAGTGTTAAGATTTCGTCTCTGGCATCGAGTGTGTTCTTCACATAAACCTGTAAGACCTGTTTGTTATATTCCGTTTTAGTGACAACTTCAAGCTTGTCTAATTGCTTCTGGTAATTATCAGGATTATCGGCAAACCTCAGTGAAATTTTGTCTACCTGATGTCTTTCTTTCACATTTTCGAGAGGTCCTGACTCAATGATAGACCCTTCATGCATCAGCAGGATTTCGTCACTTGCTTCCTCTGCATCACTGAGAATATGAGTGGAGTAAAGGAGGGTGGTTTCCTGCTTCAATTCCTCCATTAAATCCAATACATCTCTTCTCCCTAAAGGGTCCAGCGCAGAGACTGGTTCATCCAGCATTAAGACTTTCGGTTTATGAATCATCGCTTGGGCTATACCTAACCTCTGTTTCATCCCTCCAGAGTATTTAGCAATACGGCGGTTTTTGACTGCATCAATCCCAACTCGTTTCAATAATTGATCCGCCTGCTGAAGTGCATCCTTCTTTGAGAGACGGGCAAGGCGTGCCACATAAATAAGGAACTCTCTCCCTGTCATCCACCCATGATACTGGGGATGCTGTGGTAAGTAACCGATATGGTGTCGTATGTCTTCGTCCTTACTTCCCTCTAGCTGTACATCTCCGCTTGAAGGTGTGATGAGTCCGGCCATCATTCTTAAGGTAGTTGTTTTTCCGGCCCCGTTAGGTCCAAGGAGAGCAACGCATTTCCCGGGAGATAACTGAAATGATATATCATTGACAGCTGCGTGTTTATCGTATGATTTCACTAAACTTTTAACACTGATCATGAATCTACCCTCCTTCCGAAAATGAAATATGCGATTGGGCCAAGTGTGTTGACGAACAGGATAATCAGTACCCACATCCATTTAGGCCCGTTCGTTGCATCGGTACGCAGTAAGCTGATGAGTGCTGTAATCATCAATATTAATTGAATGATCAAGAGAGGAGCGATAATCGCCAGGTTGTCTTGAATAAATTGAATGGCAGTTTGTGTCATCATCATGATTGAACCTCCTTCATAGTTAAATAATTTTGAAGTACTAACTTACTCTCTGATCCGTGTGACAATAATCAAAGGTTTTTACGCCAGGCTGTTTTTGTCAAAATGAAAAAGACGATACTTGGGACAGGGAACTGAATCAAGCCGACGATTCCCCAGAGCCATGGGACTTTTCCTCTCTTCTTAGCTTTGAGGAATAAAACAGAACTTTGGGTGATGAGAATCATACCGATAAGGATGAACCCCCACAGTGGTATTTCTTCTGGTCCATAATGTTTCATTGTCGCGACGCCACCGTTCTAGAAGTTTCTTTAATAAAATAAAGCAGGACCACAAGAGTGGAGAGGACTTGGGTTCCAATAAATAATAAAGGGGTGTACATTACACTTATTGCTAGGGAACTGAGAAAAACAACGGCTATGATCCATAAACACGTCATCTCTATCCATAATCTCTTGTACCAGGCTTCGGTTTGTTTTTGCACCATATTTTCAAAAAAGTGAATGGATGGTTCTTTGATATCCATTTGTTCGTCAGTATGTGTTGCTGTTTTCTTCAATATTTGTTCGATGTCCCTGGTTTTATCATGTTTCTTCATGACGGCGCAGCTCCTTTCGCAATTTTTCTAATCCATAATGTACCCGTGATTTCAGCGTTCCAGCTTTAACTTTCGTCATACGTGCAATCTCCTCGTATTCGTAACCGTAATAATGCTTCAATACGATAGGGATGCGGTGCTGATCTTCCAGCTTCCATAAAGCTTCCTGTACGTCATGCCAATCATGATTGGAGGGTATGGGTGGTGGTTCTCGTCTAAGACGTTCCCTTTCCTGCTGTTCAAAATCCAGCTTTCGTTTCTGTTTTCTTTGCATATCCAAATACGTGTGAGTAGCAATTTGGATAACCCATGTCGAGAAACTGGCTTGCCCTTTATATTGGTGGATTTTTTGTATCACTTTGGCGAGGGTTTCCTGCGTGACATCATAGGCCACTTGTTCATCCCCGCTCATTTTCCATAAGTATTTGACCACAAAGCTGTAGTGCTCTTTCAACAGCTTTGCTAACGCTTGCTGGTCTCCATGCTGGGCACGTGTTATTTCCTTTCGATCCATAATCATTCCTCATTTCCGACTTACTCATAAGACGTATGAGTGACGCATTTCGTTCAAATGAATTTATTATTTCGGTATAACCAGCTTTCATTCCTAGTATCTTTGAGTTAAAGAATAGTGGAAGTGGACTGGTTGACATTATTGTCTGAATTTTATAGACTATTAGAAAGCATTTTAAAGAGCAGTAGAATAGTTGAGAAGAGAATGAGTTGAGTTGAGGTACCAGGATGAGCAGAGTAGAGTGAGCGAGGGATCATCAGACGAAGGAGCTGTTTGATTGCCTAGCCTTTTTATACCCATTTTTCACCCACTCGTTTTAATCCTCAACGTCTCATTCTCCATAATTCTATATGGAGAGGTGAGCACATGACTACTTATGAATCATTTAAAAGCGATGCCGAGACGTATCGCACCATCCCGATTACTCAATCCTTTTATACAGATACATTGACACCGATTCACATGTTTCACGCCCTGAATGATGAAGCGGTCTATATGTTAGAGAGCCAGGATCCGGAGTCGCCCTGGTCTAATTTTTCCTTCATTGGTTTAGATCCGATGATTGAAATCAAGGAAAAGAATCAGACGTTCTCAATTACTGATTTCCATTATAATTCTACCGAAAAAACGACATCCTTCGAAGCAGCTTTTCAAAAAGTTGTCGAAGACCTGCAAGTGAAGCAAGCAGATGTGGACTTACCATTTAAAGGCGGAGGCGTCGGCTACATCAGTTATGATGCGATATCTGATTATGAGCCTGTACCAAGAGCTCCGGAAGATGCACTGGATTTAGCTAATTACCACTTATTATTTTGCCAGACGTTAATTGCTTATCATCATAAAACGAAAGAGACGACCATTCTTTCATTTGCGAGAATGGGCAGACACCAAAATTCAAGAGACGTTTTCAACAGCACAAATGATCGAATCAAAGATATTCAAAAAAGGTTGATGAATTCAAAGGATTTGCCTGACTTGATGCTCCCTGGCGATTTGAATCAAAAGGAAACCGTACAATTTGGAAGTAATTATGAGCCTGATCAATATAAAGCGGACGTAGAAAAAATCAAAGAGTACATTCGTGCAGGTGACATTTTTCAAGCGGTGTTGTCGCAGCGGTTCCATACAGTTACGGAGCGGAGCGGTTTTGAATTGTACCGCGTGTTAAGGAATGTCAATCCATCACCATATATGTTCTTTTTGCAAATGAATAATCTGGAAGTGATTGGTAGCTCTCCCGAACGTTTATTGGAAGTTCAAGACGGGAGACTTGAAATCCATCCCATAGCAGGGACAAGGAAAAGAGGAAAGACTCTCGAGGAAGACAATGCTCTAGCAGAGGAATTACTGGCTGATGAAAAAGAATTAGCAGAACATCGGATGCTAGTAGATCTTGCGCGGAACGATATCGGCCGCGTTGCCGAGTATGGAACAGTCGATGTAAGCGAATATATGACGATCGGACGTTTTTCGAAGGTTATGCATATCATCAGTAAAGTGACTGGAGTATTGAAAGAAGAGGTGTCACCGATTGATGCGCTCATTTCTTCTTTTCCTGCAGGGACCTTATCCGGAGCGCCGAAAGTCAGAGCAATGCAAATTCTGAGAGAGCTTGAACCTACGCCAAGGAATCTTTATGGTGGAGGGATCTTATATTTAGGATTTGATGGAAATATAGATTCTTGTATAACTATCCGGACCATGACACTTGTCGGAAAAGATTTATATATCCAGGCCGGAGCTGGGATTGTCGCCGATTCTGATCCAGAAGCAGAGTTTCAGGAAACATTGAATAAAGCAAGTGCACTAAAGAGAACGATTCAACTAGCTGAGCAAGTTTTTGAGAAGAGCGGAGAAGGAGTGGAGACGAGATGAAAAATACACTGAGCAAAGTCGTATCCGGGGAAATGATTAGTGAGCAGGAAGCCTTCGAAACGATGGATTCGATTATGAAGGGTGAAACGACTACCGGCCAGTTGATGAGTATGTTGAGTGTCATGCGATATCGTGGAGAAACAGTTGCAGAAATGACAGGATTTGTCCGTGCTATGAGACAAAATATGACTAAGCTTGATATCGAAGACCCGACGATTGTAGATACATGTGGTACAGGGGGCGACGGTGCTTCTACTTTCAATATATCCACAGCCGTATCCATTGTGTTAGCGAGTATGGGAGTAAAGGTAGCCAAACATGGAAATCGGAAAGTTTCCTCTAGAAGTGGAAGTGCCGATGTATTGGAATCTCTGGGCATTCCGATTGATACGACCCCGGAAGAAGGAGCAAAAGCTTTGAGGGACAAAGGGATGACTTTCATGTATGCTCCACTTTACCACCAGGCAATGAAGCATGCGGGACCTGCCAGGCAAGAACTGGGGTTTCGTACAGTCTTTAATCTGTTGGGGCCGATGTCCAATCCGGCCAATGCTAAACGGCAATTAATTGGGATTTATGATACAGCATATGCTGAGAAAATGGCCGAAACCCTTCATAAGTTAGGTTCTACTCATGTTTTGTTAGCAACAGGAAGAGATGGTTTAGATGAAATCACGATGACAGGTGAAACCGATTTGGTGGAAATGAGAGATGGTAAGATTACTAGATTTACCGTAAGTCCTGAAGAATTCGGGTTATCCCGCGGACGTTTAGAGGATATCCGAATCACGGAAACCGGACAAAGTGCAAAGATCATTAAGGACGTTCTTTATGGGAAGGCGAATGAAAGTGCGCATACAATCGTGGTTATGAATGCGGCAGCAGGCCTTTACGTAGCAGGGAAAGCAGCTGACCTTCGTGAAGGTGTCCACCAAGTAGAAAAAGCTATTCGTGAAGGAGTGGCTAAAGACTATTTTGAGTCCATCATAATGGAGAAGGAGAATCGCCAATATGCTTGAAACCATCTTAGCAGTTAAGAAACAAGAAATAGAAAGACTTTTTTTGCCTGAGGAACACACTTTCACCCATCGTTCTCTTTTCAGCTCTTTAAAGTCTTCTCCTTATAAAGCTGGGTTAATTGCAGAAGTGAAGAAAGCCTCGCCTTCTAAAGGAATTATCCGAGAAGATTTCAATCCTGTTCGGATTGCTCATGATTATAATCATGCTGGAGTTCAGGCCATTTCTGTTTTGACAGACCAGCACTTTTTCCAGGGGCACAGGGACTACCTGACAGACATCAAACAAGTCGTTGATGTACCGGTATTGAGAAAAGATTTTATCATCGACTCGCTTCAAATTGCTGAGAGTGCTTATATAGGAGCGGATGCTATTTTACTTATAGGGGAAGCGTTAGAAGCTGAGAAGCTCCACGAATTGTACCTTCAAGCTTATGAACTGGGGATGGAAGTGTTGGTCGAGGTTCATAGTGAGGAGACATTAGAAAAAATACTTGCTCATTTCACTCCCCGTATTCTAGGAATCAATAATCGCAATCTTCATACGTTCGAAACTAAGTTGTCGCAAACAGAACGGATGGCTGAACTAGCACCGAAAGAATCTCTGGTGGTTTCAGAAAGTGGCATTTCTACACATGAAGATTTAGAGACAGTCGCTGGTTATGGTGCGGAAGGAATTCTGGTCGGGGAGTCGTTGATGAGGCAGCAGAATATTAAACAGGCAGTACGGGCTTTGTTGGAAGGAGTGAACGTATCATGAAAGAACCCATCGTGAAATTATGCGGCAATCACTCTCTATCCGATGTTGCAAAAACGACATCCTCAGATGCGTCACACCTTGGCTTCATTTTTGTCAGAAAAACGAAGCGGTACGTGCGTCCGGAATATGTCAGGCGCTGGGTGAAGAAAATCCGTCCCAAACAAAAACTGGTGGGCGTATTCATTGATCCGACATTAGAAGAGGTTGAAGAAGTACTCCACTTTGTTTCATTAGATGTCATTCAACTGCACGGGAACGAAACAGTCTCGCAGCTTTTAAGAATAAAAGAAGCATTCGGCTTACCAGTCTGGAAAGTGATTCATCACAGAAATGAAGGCATTCAACAAATGGAAGTGTTTCGCGGTGTTGCAGACGGGTACGTCATTGATTCTAAAGTACAAGGGGCGTCGGGTGGTACAGGTGTACGGTTCGATTGGGAGGCTGTCCCCATGTACAGGGACGCAGCTTATCAACAGGGGGTACCTTGTCTCATTGCAGGAGGAATCAAACCGCAAAACATAGCTGAACTGCTTAAATATAAACCGGAAGGCATCGACCTATCGAGTGGCATTGAAGAAAATGATGGGAAAGATATCAGTAAAATCCAAGCAATTATGAAAGAGGTGGAGCGGAATGTTGCAAGTATTTCCTGATTTTAAAGGACGTTATGGTGATTTCGGTGGAAAGTATGTACCTGAAACATTGATGGGGCCTTTACAAGAGTTAGAAGAATCTCTGGACGAGGCTATGAGCGACCCTGACTTCTTAAAAGAATACCATCATGTATTGAAAGAGTACGCTGGACGCCCTACCTCATTATCGTATGCTGATAAACTCAGTGGTCACCTTGGGGGTGCCAAGATTTATTTGAAACGTGAAGACTTGAACCATACAGGTGCTCATAAATTGAACAACGCCATTGGACAAGCTTTGCTGGCAAAACGCATGGGTAAAGAGAAAATCATTGCAGAAACAGGCGCAGGACAACATGGAGTGGCTTCTGCTACTGTTGCAGCAAAGTTCGGACTGAAGTGTAAAGTGTTTATGGGAGAGGAAGATATCCGCAGGCAGGAACTTAACGTTTTCCGCATGAAACTATTAGGGGCAGACGTCGTATCGGTATCAAGTGGTAATGGGACGCTCAAAGATGCCACTAATGAAGCGATCCGCTATTGGGTTGCGAACTGTGAAGATCATTTTTACTTAATTGGTTCCGTTGTCGGCCCCCACCCATACCCGCGTATGGTGCGGGATTTTCAACGTGTCATCGGTGATGAATCCAGGAAGCAATTTTTAGAAGTGGAAAACGAGCTTCCTGATCGAATATATGCTTGTGTCGGTGGAGGAAGTAATGCGATGGGGATTTTTTACCCTTTCTTAGATGATGGAAGTGAACTGGTCGGGGTAGAAGCGGCTGGTAAAGGAATCGATACCCCAGAACATGCAGCAACCCTGTCTAAAGGGACGCCTGGAGTGATCCACGGTTCAATGACTTATTTAATGCAGGATGAAAACGGTCAAATTACAGAGCCTTACTCCATCTCTGCCGGCCTCGACTACCCTGGCATAGGTCCAGAGCATGCCCATTTGTTCAAAACGAAAAAAGTTCGCTATGAAGCAATTACAGACGAAGAAGCGTTGAATGCATTGAAGTTACTGACAGAAAAAGAAGGAATCATCCCCGCTATTGAAAGTGCCCACGCCCTTGCTCAAGCATTCAAAGAAGCAGGGAATATGTCGGCAGATAAAACGATTTTGATTAATTTGTCGGGTCGTGGTGATAAAGATATGGCGACCTTGATGGAACATTTTCAGGAGGAGGTTTAACATGTTGACGAAAACACCTTTCCAAGGAAAACTGACCAAAACAAAAAATTTGTTCATTCCTTTTATCGTGGCTGGCGACCCGACTCCTGAATATACGATCCAGTTCGCTTTACGTTTGCAAGCAGAGGGAGCGGATGTTTTAGAGTTAGGTGTTCCTTACTCTGATCCGCTTGCAGACGGACCGACCATCCAACGTGCAGCTAAACGTGCTTTGAATGCGGGAATGTCACTCCGCAAAGCCATCGAGTTGGTGCCTGAATTGCGAAAACACGGTGTGGAGATTCCTATTGTTATTTTCACGTATTATAATCCAGTCTTACAAATCGGTCATGAGGAATTTTTCGAGTTATTAGACTACAACGGTGTGGAAGGATTATTAATTCCTGACCTCCCATATGAAGAGAGTGAAGAAATTCGGGAACAGTCGGAGCAGGCAGACATTGAGTTCATTTCTCTCGTGGCACCGAATTCAGACCGAAGAATCAAACAGATTGCTGAACATGCCAAGGGCTTTCTTTACTGCGTTTCAGCTCTGGGTGTAACGGGGGAGCGTAAGGAGATGTCTGCAGAAACTTTGTCCTTCATTGAAAAAGTAAAAGAACATAGCTCTGTACCTGTTGCGGTCGGCTTTGGAATCTCTACGAATGAACATGTGAAACTTGTGCGTGAACATGCTGATGGTGTGATTGTCGGTAGTAAAATCATCCGTTTAATAGAAGATGAACTGAACCATATTGAGAATGGAGAAGGTGACAAGGCCCTTGGGAACTTTTCCAAAGGGGTGAACAATCTCGTTCAATAGCTTTTTCAAAAGTAGAGCAGAGGGGAGTGGAGCAGAGTGATTTATATGATTGATCACTATGATTCTTTCACTTATAACATCGTCCAATATTTGGGGGAGCTAGGGGAAGAAGTCATTGTGCGGAGAAATGATGAAGTGAGATTAGAAGAGATAGAGGAAATTGATCCGGATTTGATATTTTTATCGCCGGGACCCTGTTCGCCAGATGAAACAGGAATCACTCTAAAAGTAATTGAAACATTTAAAGAGAAGAAGCCGATATTCGGTGTTTGTTTAGGACATCAAGCGATTGCACAAGTTTTTGGTGGAAATGTTGTACGCGCTGAAAAGCTCATGCACGGAAAGTCCTCACGTATCTTTCATGATGGGAGAGGAATCTATGAAGGAATCAACAACCCTATGGAAGCGATGCGTTATCATTCCCTCATCGTGGAGTTGAAGGATCTTCCTGAGTGTTTTGAAGTAACAGCCGCTACTATTGAAGGTGAAATCATGGGCATCCGTCATGAATACTTACCGATTGAAGGTGTACAATTTCACCCTGAGTCGATTGGTACGAATGATGGCAAGCAATTGCTGCAAAACGTAATCGAAAATCGGATGAAGGCACTAATTTAAGAAAGAGACGGAAACCTATTAATAGGTTTCCGTCTCTTTTAGTTAGGTCTTAAGAACTAATTTAACTACAAAATTCTGTCGGGAAATCATTGATTTATTTGAAATTTCATAACAGTAATGCAATTCTTGTAAGTGTTGCGGTTATCGCTTTCATAAAAGATTGTGAAAAAATGTAAGACTTGAAAAACGCTTGTAAATGATGCTTTTAAGAGGCGAAAAAAGCATTTTCACAATTCGATAATCTATGTTAATTTAGATAACGTTGTGTTCAAAGGGAAAGAAAATGCATCGGCCGGTGTTTTCACAAGGAAGCAAACCCAGGACTCAGCAAACAAAAAACATCAGGAGATGATTTAGTAGTTATGGAATTGCAACAAGATCCAACTCTGCTTTGGTTTATAGCAATCTATGGAATAATTATGATAGGTATTGGTATTTTTATGTCGAAGAAGGTGGCCGGCAGTGAAGATTTCGTATTAGCCGGTAAAAGTTTAGGGCCTTTCGTTTTGATGGGGACCCTTCTTGCTACCTGGACAGGAAGTGGAAGTATTTCTGGTGGAGAAACGTCAATGGCGTTTACATATGGAATTCTACCTTCCTTGATGATGATGCTCCCAACGTTAGTCGGAATTATCATTCTTTATGTTGTCGCTCCAAAGATCCGGGAGTATGGAAAATTCACCGTAGCCGGAATTCTGGAAGCGAAGTATGGTCGTACATCCCGTAACATTGCGAGTGTCATTATCATCCTTGCTTATGTAGGAATCGTATCTTATCAAATGAAAGGCTTCGGATTCATCCTTAATTTAACGACTGGTATGACAGTACAAACAGGTACAGTAATCGGTGCCGCAATGATTATTTTCCTTGCGATGATCGGCGGTCTTCGTTCTGTATCTCAAACGGACGCGATCAGTGGTTTTCTAATGGTTGGTGGATTGATCATCACTGTACCGACAATCATTTTTGTTGCGGGTGGATGGAGCGAAATCGTCGCTAACGTCCCAGAATCCCACATGAGTGCTACGGGTGGTTTGACAACCATCCAAATGATCGGTTATTTGATGCCTTCCTTATTCTTATTATTAGGTGACCAAAACATGTACCAGCGTCTTGCCTCATCAAAAGGGAACAAATCAGCTAAACGGGCTCAACTTGGATGGTTGATTGCGATGCTCATCATATCGCCATCCATTTCTGTTATCGCTTTTGCTTCCCGTTCGATCTTCCCGGACATTGATCCTGGGATGGCTTTGATGGCCACGACGGTAGCAATGCCTATAGCGGTCGGTGGTATTCTTTTAGCAGCTGCAGCTTCATTCATCATTACTACAGGAAACTCTTATTTGCTATCAGCAGCTACCAACTTGACCTATGACCTTTATGGTAAATATGTAAATAAAGACGCTTCAGATAAAAAGCTATTAGGAATGACGAGAATCTTCATTGTAGCCCTTGGTCTATTCGCATTCTTGATCATAAGTTACTTCCCAACAGTCTTAAGTGTACAGATGTACGCTTACACGGTATACGGCGCAGGGCTGACGCCTGCAGTTCTGGCTGTTTTCTTCTGGAAACGTGTCAATGCAGTCGGCGGTGTTTCTTCAATGGTAGCAGGTGTAGTAGCTACATTGACTTGGGAGATCATCCTGCAGCAGCCGTTTGAAGTTAACAGTGTAGTAGTCGCAGTACCTGTGGCTGTCATCGTCTTAATTGTAGCCACACTATTGACGACGAAGAACGGTAATCAGACGAATCAAGTAACTTCCAATGCTTAATTAAGGAATAAGGGAACCTCCCGGGCATCTGTATTGATACCCGGGAGGTTTTTTGATGTTGAGTTGTTATAGATACCATTCGAAAATTCATTTCCACTGTCAGTTACTAAAAACGAGCAGTTTCGCAGGTATTTTGATAGAGAGAACACAAAAAACACCCTTTCCGTGAAACCACAGAAAAAGGGTGTTTTTAGGAAGTGGAGCATATCGGGCTCGAACCGATGACCTCTTCGCTGCCAGCGAAGCGCTCTCCCAGCTGAGCTAATGCCCCATAAGATTTGCGGACAATTTCTATTTTATATAGAGCACGAAAAAAAATCAAGGGGAAAATAATCTACCTCCCACTTTAAATTGATTTTCCACTGGTTATGTTTGGAAAGGCATACTTAAGGGTGCTTTCTATCCTTGAAATGTGTTAAAATTTTGCTATGTGCAAAAGTCTTTACAAGTGTAAAATTTTAGCAAATAGATATCTGGGTGGGAAAACATCATGAATATACTTTTAACCGGTGTGACTGGATTTGTAGGCAAGAGGTTGACCATGCGTTTACTACAAGAAGGCCATGCTGTTTATGCCATAGTTAGAAATGAAGAAAAAGCCAATCATTTAATAGACTCCGTTCCGAAGCATTTAAGGGAAACGCTATATTTATTCATGGGTGACATTGGAGAACCCAGAGCAGGCCTGGATGATGAGAAGGTACTAGAATTGAAGGGAAAGATCGATACCGTTTACCATATGGCGGCTTATCTGTCTTTCAATGATGGAGAAAAAGAGAAAACTTACCATGTGAATGTCGAAGGTACAAGACAACTGTTAGAACTCGCGAAAGAGATTGAAGTGGATAACTTTTCTCATGTAAGTACTGCTTATACGTTAGGCAATCAAGTACATGCCACAGAAGAATTACATTCCATGGAACAATCATTTGTGAATGAATATGAAAAAAGTAAATGTCAGGCCGAACATCTCGTTTATACCTATAGGGACAGTTTTAATGTGAATATTTACCGCCCCTCCATTATTGTAGGAGACTCAAAAACAGGAGAAGCTGAAACAACGTTTGCTTTATATGGTGTGATGAGAAGCTTTGAAATTCTTCAAAAACGAATGGAAAGACAAAAAGATACACCACTCAAGAAGGTCAAGTTTTTGTGCAACAGTGATACGGCGCAGAATCTGGTGCCTGTAGATTATGTGGTGGATGTATTAGTGCTGGGGTTGAACCATGCGAAAAGGAATGAAATCTATCATATTACAAACTCCCATCCGCCGACGAATCAAATGGTGTTCGAGACGTTAAAAAATAACCTTCGCTTCAACCAGGTCGAGTTGGTGCCTACATCTTTTGAAGGGGAATTAACAGAACAAGAGGCGAAGTTCAATGAACCTATGAAAGTCTTCCATCAGTATTTGAACAGGACATTAACATTTGACGATTCAAACACCCAGCAATTGTTGAAAGAAAGTAATAATCTACCTCTCGACTTCAATGAAGAGGTACTTAATACGATCATTTCCGGGCGTTAGGGTCAATGTAAAGGGTGTAATAAGACAACTATGATAACTATGATGAAGGGAAAAGGGATTCCCTTGAACTATGAAGCCCATATCAATGATAGACGTAAAGAATGGATTGTGTTTTTTCACGGGTTTGGTGGAAATCATACCATTTTCAATAGGCAGATCAGTCATTTTAAGGAAGATTATAACCTCCTGTTTGTCGATCTGCCTGGACATGGGAAATCACCGGATTTCACCGGGGAAGAAAATGTCCTGGCGTTTACGAGTAAGAAAGTGATAGAACTCCTTGATCAAGTGGGTGTACGACAAGCTCACTTGGTTGGTGTTTCATTGGGGACGATCGTCATGCAGGATATAGCCACTAAGTTTCCCGAACGGATCAAATCCATGGTATTATCAGGCGCTGTCGGGAAATGGTTGTGGTGGGGAGAGGCACTCGGAAAATTCACACTGACCTTCCCAGTCCGATCATTATTACCTTATATGATTCCATTTGTGACCTTCGCCTATATTGTCTTACCAAAGAAGAATCATAAAAAATCAAGGGATGTATTCATAAAGGAAGCACTAAAGCTTGGTAAAAGCTCCTATATCAATTGGTTATTCACGGTGAAGGACGCCCATATGATATACAGAACATTGAGAAAGCAAGGAAATCGAATCCCCAAACTGTATATATCCGGCGAAGAGGATCATATGTTCTTGAAGGGGATTACCACACACGTGCGCAAAGAAAAGGAAGCAGAATTACTGATTTTAAAAGAATGTGGGCATGTATGTAATATCGAAAAGTACCCTCAATTTAATCAGCATGCATTGAAATTCTTTGAAAGCATTGATAACGAAGTTCTTAAAAGAAAGCTTGAAGCTTCTTCTGGATTGTAGGATAAAAAAACCAGTTTAAAAAGATTCCGCTGAAAAAGACTTCTCAATATAGAGGAGCTGTTAATGTTTGTTTTTGTTTCTCACGAATCGTTTGTCGGTGGTGCTGTTCCCTCATGTGTCACCACAGAATGCTCCTCGTGGAAACAACAGCGGCCCATCTAAAAAAGTGATTTTTTATTTAAAAACAAAGAAAAGCATTCTTTTTCTTGTACATTGAAAGAAGCCAGGTTGAACGATGAAATCGTCCAACCTGGCTTCTTTATTTGATGCATAACTCAAAAAGTTGCAGTTCTTCAGTGACCTCTTTAAAAACCGTGTTTTTTATATGGACTGAACAAGCCACTTGGAAATATAAAGTTCATCCACCCCTTACGAATTTTCCGCTTGAAAAGATAGGTGTTTCATCGTTTTACAGCCAATCGAATCTTCGTATGATGAATCAATCTGAGGCTGCCCTTCATGTATATTTCTGTATTTTGGTATATATTAGGTGTGAATATAGGTTTTGGGTGGGAGGGTGAAGTGGTATAAAGTCCAACGGGGTCCGAAATAGTTTTACATACTTATAAATAGGGGAACCATCTTTAACGGCGGTTATGCAAGGTAAGGAGGAAGCGGATGTTATTTTCAGGGACAAAGATTAGTGATCTTTCAAAAGCCTCTCTCATTTTAATATTGGCAGGCTTTGCCATCATAGGAGGGGCGGTTTACTTTTTCACAGAACTTGCTGCAGATGTACTGGAAAAGGAAAAATTCTTCATTGATCGCACGGCTGCTGATTTTGTTAAGTCGATCAGTACTCCTTGGCTGGATACTGCTTGGGGCTGGATCACGGAATTAGGGTCAGTGCTGGTACTCACCATTGCTTCAGTGGCAGTGCTCATCTATTTATTCTTCTTTTCCCCATACAGCCGTTGGGTGGCCATATACTTCATGGTCAACATGATTGGTATCAGTTCATTGACAAAGCTGTTGAAGATTACTTTCGAACGAAAAAGGCCAGAAGTGCTTGCGGAGCATGATGGAACAGGGTTCAGCTTCCCGAGTGGCCACTCAACAGGATCCATTGTATTTTATGGATTTATTATCTATTTGTTTGTTATCAGTCCATTAAAAAAACAATGGAAATGGTTGATCAACATCACTTTAGGATCGTTAATTCTATTGATCGGTCTTTCGCGTGTTTACTTAGGCGTTCATTACTTCACAGATATTGCTGCAGGATTTTTATTCGGTCTCGCTTGGCTGTTCGTCTGTATTGTAGCACTGGAAATCACTATTTGGCATCAACGGCGCCGCCAAATGAAGTTATAAAACTTGGAAAAGAGGGAATAGTCAGGAATAGATACTATAAAGGAGTGAAGCATCGATGTTATACATCTTAGTGATATTCTTACCTCCTTTGGCTGTCCTTTTCACAGGAAAGCCGATGAAGGCATTATTGAATTTGATTTTGACGATGTTGTTTTATGTGCCGGGTGCAGTCCATGCTGCCGTGGTCGTGAAAGGACACTATGATCAAAAGAAGCGAATATAAAGGTCGGGCGGATCCATCAGGGATCCGCCCGTTTTCATTTCTTTGCCAAAACGCTGAAACAATATAATAGTAACGGTCATATATTATCCTATGTTTGAAAAATAGGGGGATAGTAATGACAAATGATCATCACAGGTCGAAAGATGAAATACATGATTACTGGGTGAACAATAGCTTTCCAGACCGATACAAAAATAAGGTTGAACGCAGTGAATTTCTTACACCACATGTGAAGAAGTACGTAGACAAAGATGCTAAAGTTCTTGAAATCGGCTGTAATGTCGGCAGGAACTTAAATCATCTTTTTGAACATGGATATGAACAACTATCCGGGATTGATATAAGTGAAGAAGCGCTGCAAGAATTGAAAAAAAGCTTTCCAAAACTGGCGGATAAAGCTGACCTTAACAATGCTCCTGTAGAAGATTTCATCCCTACACTTCAAGATGGCCAATTTGACTTGGTGTTCACAATGGCTGTGCTTGAACATATTCATCCTGATAGCGAATGGATCTTCAACGAGATTGTTCGAATAACTTCTGGTTATTTGATTATAGTGGAAGCAGAAAACTACAATCATTGGAGGGTTTTTCCGAGAAAATACAAAGAGATCTTTACTGGTTTAGGAATGCAGCAAGTATATGAAATGCCATGTGAAGCGGCAGGATTGAAAAAGTACACAATGAGGGTTTTTAAAAAATAGGAAGAGGGGCTCTGTAACTGAGAGCTCCTCTTCTTATTGCAGCTTATACCCCGCGTTTATTTCCCCATACAAGTGCATGTACCTGAGGAAGGACACGGACCCGGTTCAGTTTTGAAGAAGCAACCACTTGATCGATCAGCCATTCATACTGAGTAAGTAAATGACTCGCCAGTGAACTTGATTCATTCTCTTCTAAATCATCGTTTCCGACTTGAAGGAAAAAGGGTACTTCGGGATAACGCTGGTGAACATCTTCCGCATAACCTAAATCTTCTTGATTGAAAATGACGACTTTTAAACTTGTATGTGGTAAACGGCCTCCTTCGCGTAAACGGAATAGGATATCATCAAGTACCATCCAGTTCGTCTCCATTTTAGAACTTGGCGGTTTCGGTGATATCGTCAGGTCATCGATGTCCAAAAACCAATCCTGCCAGCGGCTTCCTTGTGTTTCAAGAGCCACTTCTATCCCTTCTTCATGTAGTGGTTCAATCAATTCATGAAGGTTCTTTAATAATGCTGGATTACCGCCTGATATCGTGACGTGATCAAATTGGCTGCCACCTTCTTCAATCAAACGGGAAACAATTTCTTCAGAAGTCAGTCGTTCGATATCTTCTTTTGCACTGCCATCCCATGTAAAAGCAGAGTCGCACCAAGCGCAGCTGTAATCGCAGCCAGCGGTGCGGACAAACATGGTTTTCCTACCGACGACCATCCCTTCTCCTTGAATGGTCGGTCCGAAAATTTCCAGGACAGGGAACTTATTCATGGGTCATCCACTCCCTTCGTGCTTCTGCAAAGCTTGTAGGGGTTTCATACAATTTAACAAACTCCACTCGGCAATCTTTTTTGTCGGCCGCAAGTGATTCTTCCATTTTCTCATAAATCCATACGACCATATTTTCGGCTGTTGTGTTCATATTTGGCAATGTATCGTTCAAGTATCGATGATCGAGATGGATTTCAATTTGTTCTTTCCAAATTTTCTTGATCTCACCGAAATCGATGACGAGACCGATGTCGTCGACAAAGCCGCTAATTCCAAAAATCACTTTGTAGGTATGCCCATGGAGGTTTTTACATTTACCTTCATAACAGTGGAGATGGTGGGCAGCGTCAAAGGAAAATTCTTTGCTGACCATTACACGCTTTTGATGGTATTTAAGCTCCTGGCGCTTGATGTCCTGATCGATTTTTTGTAGGTTTTCCACAATTGTAAAACCATACATTATTGATTCACCTCTTTCTGCGCTACATATGTCTCAAGACCATTTCGTCGCAATTGACAAGCAGGGCATTCGCCGCAACCATCGCCACGGATCCCGTTGTAACAGGTCAGCGTCTTTTCCCGGACATAATTGAAAGCATCCAGCTGATCTGCCATTTCCCATGTTTGAGCCTTGTCTAGCCACATCAAAGGGGTGTGGACGACGAAATCATCTTCCATGGACAAGTTCAATGTTACATTCAATGATTTGATGAAAATGTCCCGGCAGTCCGGGTATCCACTGAAATCTGTTTCGCACACGCCTGTCACCACGTGTTTAGCACCGATTTGTCTTGCCAGGATAGTTGCGAAAGATAAGAAAAGAAGGTTACGCCCAGGAACAAATGTGGAAGGTAATTCACCGTCTTCACCGTCTTTCACTTCGATATCATTACGAGTCAAGGCGTTAGGAGCCAATTGGTTTAATAACGACATATCGAGGACATGATGTCGAACATCCATTTCCCCAGCAATTTCTCTGGCTACTTCAATCTCTTCCTTATGTCGTTGGTTATAGTCGAAAGTGACGACTTCAACATCATCGAATTTCTTCATTGCCCAAAAAAGGCAGGTCGTGCTATCTTGACCGCCGCTGAAGACAACGACAGCTTTATTGTTTTTTTCCATAAAAAAATTCTCCTTTGTGATTAAAAAGAGAATTCTGCACACCCAAAACTACAAAAAACCGTACCTAAGGCAAGGTACAGTTCCATCCTTAGTTTTTTATAGAGGGTGTCGCTAGAACCTCTCCTGCTTGATAGCAGACTTTATTTTTTTCCTTTTTCAAGTTTAACATGGAAGGGCAGAAAAAAGGAAGATGGATTGTTCTTAAATGAAGTCCTGATGGATTGTTTCAAAGAATAAAATCTTATTTTTGATGACTTCTTTAAAAGAAAGTACGCATGAAATGGGTCTTATTCTTGGGGGGCTTTCTTTTAAACTAAGTTTCTATAAAATTATTTTGAAATCCCTGTTGACTTATGATCTCAGTTTTGTATAATTATAAACAATATATAATAAATATACATTCATTGATGAAGAGAGTACGTATGGAGGAGACCAAAGCGAGCCGGGGTCGGTGGAAGCCTGGTGGTCGATACATACGGAAACGCACTTCTGAGAAGTTCGGTGAACGCGAGTAGCCTGGACCGGGAACCCCCGTTATCAGTTTCGAGTTGGTCTATATCAGTAGACAATGAGAGTGGCACCGCGGATGATAAATACGAAATCCGTCTCTTACATGAATAGGAGACGGATTTTTTTAATGGACAAAAATAAGGAGGAATTTTGACATGGCAAAACCAAAAGTAGTATTAGCTTATTCAGGTGGATTAGATACATCGATTTCAGTAAAATGGATTCAAGAAAAGTATGGGTATGATGTGATTGCTCTCGGTCTTGACGTCGGAGAAGGAAAAGATCTTGAGTCAATTCGTCAAAAGGCACTGGATGTAGGAGCGATCAAAGCGATCATGGTCAATGCGAAAGAGTTGTTGGCAGAGGAATACTTGATACCTGCACTAAAAGCGAATGCTCTATATGAAGGGAAATACCCTTTGTCTTCTGCATTGTCCCGCCCGTTGATTTCTAAACTTCTTGTTGAAGTAGCGGAACAGGAAGGAGCTGTGGCTGTAGCACATGGTTGTACAGGAAAAGGAAATGATCAGGTTCGTTTTGAAGTATCGATCCAGGCATTGAATCCGGAACTTGAAGTGATTGCACCGGTCCGTGAATGGGGAATGACACGTGACGAACAAATCGTTTATGCAGAAGAAAACGGAATTCCTATCCCGGTCAATTTGGAAAATCCATTTTCAATCGATGCTAATATATGGGGGCGTGCTTGTGAAGCAGGGGTGTTAGAAGATCCGTGGAAAGAGGCGCCGGAAGCTGCTTATGCGTGGACGAATCCGATTGAGAAGACACCAGACACCCCTGAAACCATAGAAATCGATTTTGTGGAAGGTAAGCCCGTCGGGTTGAATGGCGAAAAGATGGAGCTCGTTCCATTGATTGAGCATTTGAATGAGCTTGGAGGCACACATGGAATCGGCAGAATCGACCATACTGAAAATCGTCTCGTCGGTATCAAATCGAGGGAAGTGTATGAAAACCCTGCTGCAATGATATTGATCAATGCCCATAAAGAACTGGAGTTTTTGACTTTAACGAGAGAGGTTTCCCAATACAAAGTCAATGTCGATCAGCAGCTTGCGAAAATCATTTACGATGGTCTATGGTATTCTCCTTTACAGCCAGCACTTTCAGCTTTTGTTGATTCCACACAGCAAGTAGTAACAGGTACAGTGAAAGTGAAACTGTTCAAAGGACATCACACAGTCATCGGTAAAAAGTCACCGGTCAGCTTATATAACGAAGAACTCTCTACGTATTCAAAAGAAGACGCCTTTGATCACAACGCAGCTGTCGGATTCATCAAACTTTGGGGTCTGCCAACGAAAGTTCATGCTGATGTGCATAAAGGAGAGAGCCTCCTCGATAAAACAGTGGTGAGCGCTCATGAGTAAATTGTGGGGCGGTCGTTTTACAAAACCGACAAACAAACTGGTGGAAGAGTACACTTCTTCCATCAGTTTCGATCAAAAATTAGCCCTGCAGGATATCCAAGGAAGTATGGCTCATGTGGATATGCTTGGGTCCTGCGATATCATCACCGTGGATGAAGTAAAGCAAATTAAAGATGGGTTGCTTACTATCGAGGAGAAAGTGAAAAGTGGAGAAGTCACTTTCTCAGTGGAACATGAAGATATTCATATGAATATCGAAAAGCTCTTAATTGATGAAATTGGTGGTGTCGGTGGAAAACTCCATACAGGTAGAAGCAGGAATGATCAAGTGGCGACTGATATGCATTTGTATTTACGTGAAAAGACGAAAGGTTTAATTGAACTATTGGAAGCCGTTCAATCCTCCTTGGTCGAACAAGCGGAAACTCATGTAGAAACGATTCTTCCTGGTTATACCCACCTGCAACGGGCTCAGCCTGTATCCTTCGCTCATCACCTGCTTGCTTACTTTTGGATGTTCGAGCGTGACAAAGAACGTTTGCAGGACAGTTTGAAGCGTGTGAATTGGTCCCCATTGGGAGCTGCCGCCTTAGCTGGGACTCCATACCCGATCGATCGCCAAATGACCTCAGATGCGCTAGGGTTCGATCAACCCTATCCTAATTCGTTGGATGCGGTGAGTGATCGTGATTTTATACTTGAGTTTTTATCAGTTTCTTCTATATTAATTACACACATCTCACGGTTATCTGAAGAATTGATTTTGTGGGGTAGTCAGGAATTCCAATTCATTGAACTGGATGATGCCTTCTGTACAGGCTCAAGTATTATGCCACAAAAGAAAAACCCGGACGTTCCCGAACTTCTTCGTGGCAAGACAGGAAGGATTTACGGTCATCTGATGGGACTTTTAACTTTATTGAAAGGACTCCCACTTGCTTACAATAAGGATATGCAAGAGGATAAAGAAGGCATGTTCGATACGGTAGAAACACTGGAAGGCGCACTTTCCCTTCTTGCACCGATGCTTGCCTCCATGGAAGTGAAAGGTGACCAGATGAAAAATGCTGTCAAAGAAGATTACTCGAACGCAACAGATATTGCCGATTATTTAACGGTCAAAGGGCTGCCGTTCCGTGAAGCGCATGAGGTGATTGGGAAGGTTGTACTTTACGCGATTGAACATGATAAATATTTACTTGATCTCACTTTAGAAGAATATCAAGAATTCTCGGCGCTTTTCGAAGGTGATATTTATGAAAAACTGGCTCCGCACCAGGTGGTTGCAGCAAGGAACAGTGAAGGTGGAACAGGGTTCAAACAAGTCTTTAACCAAGTTGCATTAGCTAAAGAGCATCTCTCCTAAGGAGGTGCTCTTTATTTATTTGGCACTTTTAAACGTCCATGTGATCCCGTTAAAGTGCAGTATACTGGAAGACTCGATTCCGAGACATTGGGTGGGAGAAGGGGCGTTTGGGAACTTCCCCGCGGAAAGCGAGCCATTTCCAAGACCCCATTTATCCACGCAAAATCAACGAAACCGACCTTCCAAATATGGGGGAATGTTTGAAAATCTTTGTGAAGGCTAATATAACAGTACCACTTTTTTTAGAGAGGGATTGAAGAATATGGCTAAATTCGTCCAAGCGTATTTTAAAACAGAAAACAATGCAGAAAGTGCAAAGACAGATCTGCAAAAGCTGAGTGTCAATCAGGAAATGGTTGAAGCGATTCCTGAAGATACAGATTTGACTCCCATCGTGCCTTTAGCAGGGTCTACCAATTCCGGAGGAGGGACCTTCAATTTCACAGAGGTCATTTCTCCTAAACACGATCAGGATGGAGCGCTTTCGGATAAAAGACACTTGACCCATGTATTACACTTTACTATTAAAGAAGAAGAGTATGAACGAGCTCTCAAGATTGTTAAAGATCACGAAGGACATATGAAACGTACAGACTTTGAATAAATGAAAATCCCGGAGGGGCGATATGCCAGCTTCGGGATTTTCATTTGATGAATATACGATGCCAATGGATGGAGTTTGTAATTCCAGAATGCTGGTCCCAGGCCGCCTGAATAAGAATCGAATTAGCTTTGGTCGTCTTAGTGGTGGGGCTGGCAATGCAGGAATCTTCCGCCACTTCTGCTTTTGATTTTACATATATAGGCTCGCCAAAAAGATTCCGATGGTTTCCTGATAAATTTCATCATATTGACTGAGAGGCAATGGATTTACACCTCGCCCAAGTTCTACAGTGAATCCTGGGTTGCGAAAATCCTGAATGAACCAGTCTTTGTATCCGGAAAAACTATCTACATATCGGATTGGTTCATATCCGCTCACTCGGCCGAATTCATTCACGATTGTCATTGATCTTGGAGGTTCTAACCCTTCATACCCCCAATAGATCACTTCACCCTGTGTGTGGAAAGCGAGCATTTTTTCAAAGTTTCGTGCTCCTGCAAGTTCTGCCATCGCTACCGTTTCTGGTTCTGTAAGTGGTTGATATCCAGGGAAGTCACGGGGAGCGGGTTCTGTCGGTTTTCGCGCTGCATCCACCTCCCACTTAGCAGGGTACTGATTGTTTAAATCGACCCCGCGTATATTGGCTTTCCAATCAGAGAAATCAGTGTTCCCTTGATTGATTCTTAGAGCTTGTTCCCCAAACTCCCCCTCTGGCGGACCGTTAATTACGAGGTCTACCCCATCGGGATCGACCATTGGTACGATAGAGATGGTCACTTGATTGTAAAAGGGGTTGATTTCTAAACCACGGATATTTTCTCTATTCGTCAGCGCCAATAGGTAATCGTTCAGAAATTGCATGATGACCGCTGAGGTGATCCATTCATTTGCATGAAAAGAGCCATTCCAATGCACCACTTTGGGTCCTCTTCCGATCTGTAATTCAACCAGTTCTTTCCCCATCACACTCCGGCCGATGGTCTCTCTTCGGACGAAAGGGTAGATCTCATTCAATTCATTTATGTCATTCATAAGTACTTGGAAGTCATATGGCCGGTTCCCATTCACGACACGGTACGTTACTTGGACAGGGATGAGAACCTGTTGGCCAATTTGAAGCTGCCTGGGATTCAGATCAGGATTCAAAAGAGCTAGAGTATCGATGGAAACTCTTCTTTCACTAGCGATTTTCCAGAATGTATCGCCGGACTGTATTTTATAAGAACTCGTTTGATAACCAGGAATTTTTATCGTTTGTCCGATCATAAGTGAAGTAGGACTGACTTGCGGGTTAGAATCAATAATTAAATTTAATGGTATATTGAAGAGGTTGGCATAATACCAAAGTGTATCACCACTTCTTACTTTTATGTTCAATGGATGTCCTCCTTTACGATGTCCTTTTTATAACTATATGGACGAAGGCAGGGAGGCATGAAGCCATTTTCTAAAAACGTTTAGAAGCGGATATACAAAGAGCTGCACATAAATGTATTTTTTCAGTTACAATAAGGGTTAATGTATTTAAAAAGGAAGTAGTGATCGATATATGAAACCGTTCGAACAATTAGGAGTGCCACAGCACTTATCAGAAAAACTTAAACATCAAGGAATTGTGACCCCGACTCCTATCCAGGAGCAATCGATTCCTGCATTAATGGAAGGGCAGGACGTTATCGCACAGGCACAAACCGGAACAGGAAAGACCTTCGCCTTTTTATTGCCGATTTTGAAGAATATTAATATAGAGAGCCCGCATGTACAAGGGGTCATCATCACGCCTACGAGGGAACTGGCACTTCAAATCACGCATGAGGTGACGAAATTGAAACCGGATAATGCTCACGTGTTGGCGGTTTATGGTGGACAAGATGTCGCCAAGCAAGCAAACAAGCTGGACGGCAAAGCACATATTGTCATCGCGACCCCTGGACGTATGCTGGATCATTTGCGTCGCGGGACTGTGAGCCTTGGACACGTTCGTCATCTGGTTCTAGATGAAGCGGATCAAATGTTGGAGGCGGGCTTTCTTCCTGATGTCCAGGAAATTTTGGATCAAACCTCTCCAGATCGCCAGACCATGTTATTCTCAGCGACCATTACTCAACAAGTCCAAAACCTGGGTAAGAAAATCACCAAAAATCCAAAGCGGATTGTGGTTAAAGAAGAAAAGGTGACCGTGTCTAACATCAAGCAACTGCTTTATGAAACAACAGACAGGGCAAAACAGGATACTCTCTTGCAAATCATGAGCGAACATCGTCCATTCTTAGCCGTGATCTTCTGCCGCACAAAGCGGCGTGCTAAAAAGTTGAATGATGCTATGGTTGCAAAGGGGTATGAGGTGGATGAGCTTCACGGTGATCTCTCGCAGGCTAAACGGGAAAAAGTGATGCAGCGTTTCCGTGACGCAAAAATCCAATATTTAGTTGCGACAGATGTAGCAGCAAGAGGACTTGACGTCGAAGGGATCACGCACGTGTTCAATTATGATATCCCTCAGGATGCAGATAGTTATATTCACCGGATCGGACGTACAGGACGAGCGGGAGGCAAAGGCATAGCGATTACGTTTGCTGCTCCTAAAGATAAACAAGCTCTCCAAGTCATCGAGAATAAAATCGATCAAAAAATAGAAAGACGCAAAGTAAAGGACCTTTCCCCAGGAAAAAGCAAAAATGACGAGAGGCCGCAGCCTAAGAAGAAATATAATAAACGAAGAAGGTAGCTTGAATATCAGCTCGGAGTTCATTCGCTCCGGGCTTTTTTTAATGCCCTAATCGTTAAAATATCCAAAATTCATCAGGAAAATAAGTCTAAAGCCTATACCATTGAGCAATCTTCTTAAATATGATACATTAATAAATGTATAATTCCGAGTTCACTGATAGGAATTATAAATAATGAGGAGAGATGAAGCTAATGGGGATCGAATTCGTCGACCTATTTAACCAATGGGCGAGTTCATATGATGATACAGTAGCTGGCAAAGATCCTGAATATCGGGAAGTATTTGAAGGGTACGATGAAATGTTGGAGCGTTTAGCAAAACTTTCCATATCCCCTGTTATGGAATTCGGGGTAGGGACGGCTAATCTGACACGGAAGATGGTCGACCAAGACAAAGTCGTTCTTGGTATCGAGCCTTCGTCGGAAATGCGGAGGATCGCCAAAGTCAAATGTCCGGAAGCTGCCATATATGATGGGAATTTTTTAGAATACCCTCATCTGCTAAGCCCGATCCGTTCAATTGTCAGCTCTTTCGCTTTTCATCATCTGACAACAGAGGAAAAAGAGGCTGCAATAAAAAGTTTTCATGGACGTTTAGAAAAAGAGGGGCAAGTCATCTTCATCGACACCCTTTTTGAAAATAAAGATCACAAACAATCACTGGTTAAAAACGCTGAAAAGAGTGGTTTCTTAAATTTAGCTCAAGATTTGCAGGAAGAATACTATGCCTATCTAGAAGAATTAAAAGAGATGTTTAAAAACCAGGGTTTCATGGTGAATTTTGAACAATTGAACAAATACGCCTGGCTCATTCAGGCAAAAAAAGGAGAATGATTACATGCCTAAAATGAATGTAGAAAGTTTTAACCTGGATCACACGAAAGTGAAAGCTCCCTATGTACGTCTTGTCGGAGTTACTGAAGGAGATCATGGTGATAAAATATATAAGTATGACCTTCGGATCAAACAGCCGAACCAAGAACATATGAACATGCCGGCATTACACTCTCTTGAACACCTGATGGCGGAAAATAGCCGTAACCATCATGAGCGGATCATCGATATCGGCCCGATGGGATGCCAGACAGGATTTTATTTGGCTGTATTAAATGATGACAGTTACGATAACGTTTTGAATGTCATTGAAAATACGTTGAAAGACGTCCTTGAAGCAAAAGAGGTACCTGCTTGCAATGAAGTACAATGTGGTTTCGCAGCTAGCCACAGCCTTGAAGGCGCAAAAGAGCTTGCAAGAGAGTTATTGAATCAGCGTGACGAATGGACGGAAGTTTTTCAATAAACGGGAGATGAGAATGTAATGAGTTACGTGAAGAATATACAATCATTGATTGGTCAAACACCTATGATCGAACTCACTCATTCAGCAATCCCGAATCAAGCTAGAATTTTTGCTAAGCTTGAATTCATGAACCCAGGTGGTAGTATCAAAGACCGCCTGGGTTTAAAACTGATTGAGGACGCGCTGCAGAGAAGAGTATTGAAACCAGGTGGGACCATTATCGAAGCAACAGCAGGGAACACCGGGATTGGAATAGCCCTTGCAGCGATAGGTAAAGGATTTCGTGTGATATTCGTCACACCTGAAAAATTCAGTCAGGAAAAACAAACCCTGATGCGTGCACTGGGTGCAGAAGTCGTCAACACGCCGACGGAAAAAGGGATGAAAGGTGCGATTGATAAAGCTGATGAGCTTTGTCATACAATAAAAGACTCATTCAGTCCCTCCCAGTTCAATAATCAAGCAAACCCTGATGCTTATTATGAAACGCTCGGACCGGAGATTTACAGTGATTTAAATGAAGACATAGATATTTTCATCGCAGGCGCAGGGACGGGAGGAACGTTCATGGGCGCCGCTCGTTATTTGAAAGAGCAGGATGAAGCCATTAAAACGGTCATCGTCGAACCGGAAGGCTCTATTTTGAATGGCGGGAATGCCGGGCCGCATCGTACGGAAGGAATTGGTATGGAATTCCTCCCGTTTTATATGAACAGCCAATATTTTGACGCCATTCACACGATTTCAGATGAAGCGGCATTCAGGCGTGTAAAAGAACTTGCCATGAATGAAGGGTTGCTGGTGGCAAGTTCATCCGGATCCGTTTTTGAAGCAGCTTTAAGAGAAGCGGAACAAGCGGAACCAGGAACGCGGATTGTCACTATTTTTCCAGATAGTAGTGAACGTTATTTAAGTCAAGGAATATACGAGGAGTGAAGAAATGAGGAAAAAAACACAGCTGATTCATGGTGGAATTACGGGTGACGAAAAGACGGGGGCAGTCAGTGTTCCCATATATCAAGTAAGTACGTATGCCCAAGACGGTGTTGGCCAGCACCGGGGGTATGAGTATTCACGGACCGGAAATCCTACTCGATTCGCTTTGGAAGAGTTAATCAAAGAACTGGAAGGCGGCCACCGCGGATTTGCTTTCGGTTCTGGTATGGCAGCCATCACTGCTGTTTTGATGACATTCAATCATGGCGATCATGTCATCTTCACCGACGATGTTTATGGCGGGACTTACAGACTTGTTTCAAAAGTGATCAACCGCTTTGGTTTAGAGGCAAGTTTTGTTGATACAAGTGATGGGAAAAATATTGAAGAAGCAATCACCGAGAAGACGAAGGCCATTTTCGTTGAAACACCAACGAATCCATTATTGAAAATCACGGATTTGAAAGAAGTGTCTTTGCTTGCTGAGAAACACGATTTAACTTTCATCGTGGATAACACGTTCAGCACCCCGTACTGGCAGAATCCAATCGATTTAGGGGCAGATATCGTGGTGCATAGTGCAACGAAATATCTTGGTGGACATAGTGATGTTGTTGCCGGTCTTGTTGTCGTCAATTCTGAGCAGCTTGCTGAAGACGTACATTTTGTGCTCAATTCTTCTGGCGGAATTCTAGGCCCCCAAGATTCTTGGCTGCTCATGAGAGGGATAAAGACTTTGGGGATTCGCATGGAAGAAATTGAAGCAAACACACGTAATTTTGTGGAATTTTTGACCAGTCTCCCAGAGGTGTCTAATATTTACTACCCCGGCCTTGAAGAGCACAAAGGTAGTGAGGTCCATCAGAAACAGGCACGAGGAAATGGCGGTATGATCAGTTTCGATGTCGGCAGTGGAGAAAAAGCAGACCAGGTTCTCCGCAACGTCCGTTACTTTACATTAGCTGAAAGCCTGGGCGCAGTGGAAAGTCTGATTTCAGTGCCTGCTATGATGACTCATGCCTCTATACCTAAGGAGCGGCGAGCAGGTCTAGGCATCACAGATGGCCTCGTCCGGGTTTCAATCGGTCTTGAAGATATCGAGGATTTGAAAGAAGATTTCCTGCAAGCGCTAAGAAAATAAAAAAATTTATAAGTAGTTCAGGTTTGGGAGACAAGAAATTTCTCCTATCTGAACTGCTTTTTTTATGGTTCATTGTTTAAGTCTACATAATAAGACTTATTTAACTGAGTGGAACTCAAAGGGACTTGAGCGTTTCTGCTTCCCATTACTTTGCATGTGGTTTTGTGTATATCACCAGAAGGTTAGTCCAAACTAAAAAGGAAAATCAATCAGAGGTGGAATACCAATGGATTACACACATTATAAAAAGCAATTGGAAGAGCGTAAATATGAAATAGAACAACGTTTAATTGAAAATAATGCCTTTGGTCTTGAGCGTGGATTTGCAAGTGATATGTCCTCAGGAGAACTTTCGCAATACGATAATCATCCTGCAGATTCAGGGACTGAACTATATGAAAGAGAAAAAGATATAGCATTATTAGGACATTTAAAGGAAGAGCTCTCAGATATCGAGTATTCTTTGCAACAAATGAGTCAAGGAACTTACGGTGTTTGTGAAAAGACGGGTCAAACGATTTCTGAAGAACGTTTAAGGGCTGTACCTACAGCACGGACAATTGCAGAAATGTCATCGAATCAAGAGATATCTAAAGACCGACCTATTGAAGAAGAAGTTCTTTCAGATCTTGAAAATAATTATGGGCGTGACACAGAAGACCCTGCGTACAATGAACAGAATGCTTATGAACAAGTAGCTTCCTTCAATCAAAGCAGCATGACATATGACGGTTCATCTCTGATGGATAATCAGGATGGGGTTGGATATGCAGAAGCATTTGAGCCATTCGTATCAACGGATATCCACGGTTATAGAGGTTCTGATCATGTCAATTTCGAGCGTAACGAGCATTATGATCAATATATGGATCGTGCGGATGAGGCAGAAGAATCTGAAGACCGTGAATAAATGAATGAAAGCGAAAAGAAGCCTGAGGAATCCCTCAGGCTTCTTTTAATAGCCGACTTCAATTGCCGCATTTACGATGTACATCAAATCATTCTTATCTTCTTTTTCTTCTAATAATATTCCACTCGTCGTCAACATCCCACCATCAACCACATTAATAGTGACTTCTCCATAAGGAATGGCCGACCGGATTTCTTCATAATCTAATTTCTCATGATCACACGGAAGGGCGAGCTTCACGTTAATTTTCATGTTGTCGAGGGACTGATCTGGAAGAACTGAACGGATTCCCGGCATCGAGTTCGTATGTATTGCATTTTTGATAGCGCGCACGGAAGCTTTCGTTACGTTTTGTCCATGTACGTCGGTCCCCATTCCAGTTTGGATGAACATCATTTGATCCATTTTCATTCCACCTTTCTTTTCTTCATTATCGTAACACAATAAAGGTCAGGGAGCTTCTCCCTGACCTTTAAATTAATAACCGACTTCGATTGAAGCGTTTACGATATACATTTGGTCATTATGATCGTCTTCTTCATTTAAGACTACTCCGCTGGTTGTACGCATACCGCCATCTACCAGCTTGATTTCCACATCTCCATAAGGGACAGCTTCTTTTATTTTCTTATGGTTCAACTCATCATGGTCACAAGGTATAGCTAGTTTCACGTGGGTTTTCATATTATCCAAAGACTCGTCAGGTAAAGCCTGTTGAATCCCTGGCATGGAGTTAGAATGAATGGCATTTTCAACAGCACGCACACTTGCTTTCGTAACATTTTGACCGTGAACGTCAATGCCAGTTCCAGTTTGAATGAAAATGATCTCCTTCATAAGATAACCACCTTTCTTTTGTGTGAAGACTCATATTTTGTTTAACACAAATGGCCAAGTTTGAAACGTAACAATTAGTAACGAAAGTAATAGCGGTATTTATTGACACATTATTCAGAACAAATGTATAATCTAATACTATAATCATAAAGCACAGTAATTCGATAGGAATTATAATATTAAGGGGGTGGGGGCTTGTTTTTAGAGTTGAACAACGTAGGAAAAACCTTCAATGGAGGGGGAGAAGAAAGCTTCGAAGTCTTTTCTGATATTGATTTGGGTATAGAAGAAAATCAGTTCGTTTCTTTACTTGGTCCTTCGGGTTGCGGGAAATCCACCCTGCTTTCAATGGTAGCTGGTCTTGAAGAGGTCACTTCAGGTTCCATCGTATTGGAAGGGGAAACGATAAAGAAAGCCGGACCCGATCGAGGGATGGTGTTCCAGCAACCATCGCTATTTCCCTGGTTGAACGTTAAGGAAAATGTGCTCTTTCCTCTGAAAAGTAGTTGGCCTAAAAAAGAAGCCGAAGAACGTGTGGACCGTTTTTTACAAATGGTTCATTTAAGTCGTTTCAAAAAAAACTATACACATGAACTATCAGGTGGAATGCAGCAGAGGGTGGCTATTGCCAGAGCGCTCGCGATGGATCCGAAAGTACTCTTGATGGATGAACCTTTTGGAGCTTTGGATGAGCAGACAAGACATATCTTACATGATGAATTGATGAAGATTTGGCAGGAAACGCAGAAAACGATCTTATTTGTTACTCATAGTATACAAGAAGCTATAAAGTTATCGGATCGAGTAGTAGTGATGGGGACTCGTCCCGGTAAGGTGATCGCTGATTTCAAGATTGATCTTCCTAGACCAAGGAGAAGAGAAGATCCTGATGTCATCGAGCTGGAAAGGAAAGTAATGAATTTGCTTGAAACCGAGATCAATAAAGTGTTGAAGGAAGAGCTCAGTCATGAATTCAGCCATTAAAAGGATAGGATTTTTAGTCGTAGTCGTTGGTATTTGGCAACTGGTCTTTGCTTTAGGGGTGTTTGAAGATATTGTGTTTCCTTCTCCAATGAAAGTAGGCGGAGCTCTCTTTGAGGGATTTGCTGATGGAGATTTCATAAAAGCATTAGGCGCAAGTTTCCGACATTTATTTATGGGGTTATCGCTTGCCATCCTGTTCGGTACGGTGATTGGAGTATTACTCGGGAAATCTAAACAATCTGACGAAACTGCCGGGATGTATTTAATCGCTTTACAAAGTATCCCTAGTATCGTATGGGTACCTTTAGCAATTATGCTCTTTGGTTTCTCCGAATTCGCGGTTGTTTTTGTTGTTGTATTAGGGGGGACATTTGTTATGGCCCTTAATGTACGTACAGCGATCCACAGTGTGCCCCCACACCTCATCCGGGCTGCTAGAACGATGGGAACGAATGGGATCCCTCTTTTTTTCAGAGTAGAGATTCCATCAAGCATTCCTTATTTCATGACAGGACTTCGTTTAGCTTGGGCTTTCAGTTGGAGAGCCCTTATGGCCGGTGAACTGTTGAGTAATGGTCCTGGGTTAGGCTACTCGCTAAGGTATGCACAGGATTATGCACGAATGGATCAAGTGATTGCCATTATTATTATTATTGGAGTCATTGGTGCTGTTGTTGATCAAATCGTCTTTTCCAAGCTTGAGAAAAATGTGATGAAGCGCTGGGGTTTACTTAAAACATAGAAACGGAGATGAGAAAATATGAAAAAGTGGTTATCAATCGTCACTTTAGCTTTACTTAGCTTGGTATTAGCGGCATGCGGAAGTGATGCAGGTGCCAATTCTGACGGAGAAAATACAGACGAAATAACAATTGGTTATTTTCCTAATATCAATCACGTTGCCGGAATGGTAGCAGAGAAACAAGACCTTTATTCAGAAACCCTTCCTGATGGAACCAAAGTGAATTACCAGTACTTCCCTGATGGTTCCTCATTTATGACAGCAGTCGAAACAGGAGATATCCAAGGGGGGCTTGTCGGTCCAGGACCAGCCATGAACCACTTTACCAGTGGAGCTAAGATCAATGTCGTTGCAGCTGGTTCTACAGGTGGGACTGTGATCATGGCGAGAGAAGGAGCAGGCATTAGCTCACCGGAAGATTTAGCAGGCAAGACATTTATCTCTCCACGAGTCGGATGTACCCATGATGTTCAATTTGAAACGATGATGCATGAAGAGTATGGGATGACTTCCGATCGTATTGGTGGGGAAATGAAGCATGTCACAGGGAAACCTGCTACGTATGCAAGCTTATTTGAAGCGGGAAATGTGGATGTTGCTACAGTACCTGAACCATGGGCTTCCTCTATTGAAGAACAAGGAAAGGGTAAAGTCCTCGTAGATACACCAGATGTAGCTTATGGTGAAACATTGCCTGCTGCAGTTTTTGTTACCTCCCAAGAATTGGTTGAGAACAACCCTGATATGGTCGACAGCATTGTAGAAGCTCATAAAAAAGCAACCAATTTCATCAATGAAAATCCTGAAGAAGCAAAACAAATAGCCATCGATAAAATTAAGGAAATCACAGATCAGGAGCTTTCCAAAGGAGTTATTGATCAAGCGTGGGAACGTATCGATTTTACGTATGAAATCGAAGAAAAACACCTCCAAGAGTTCGCAAATTCTTCTTACGAACTTGAGTTCCTTAAAGAAAAGCCGGATTTGACCGGACTTGTTGATAAAAGTTTCCTCAAATAATAATAAGCAAAAGGCGAGAGGGTAATTTATCCTTTCGCTTTTTTTCGTCGGGAATTAAGAAGCAGTCTGTGACTACTTGTTTTATATGAGTTATATCCATAAAGCCTCCAATTATTACCTCGCCATTCTTCCGCAAGCTCGCTTACCTGGTGTGAAAGGATTATTGTAAAGTCATGTGATCCGAGCGCTTGTACCTTTATGTTATCAAAGAGTAAATGATATTACTCACTTTCACTTCAATGAATGACGTAATTTTAAATGAAAAAAACGTCCCATGTTTCTTTAGTTTTCAGTATTTAGGTCAAACTAACAGATACAGGAGGGATGTGTTTTGAGAACCTTTTCGATTATTATGCTGATGCTTTGTATGATATTAATGCATAGTGGAGGCGTAACAGCTGAAAGCCAATACAAAATTGTGCATAAGGATCAAGTTACAGAGGATTGGGAGATCCATGCAGATTATCCGTTGTTTGAACGTTTAGAGAATGAAGAGATGCAAAAGGATATCAATCATAAGATTGTTCAAAAGTTAGAAGATACTTTTCGGATGGTGAAGAGGGGGGCAAATGAAACTATGGGGGTGTCTTCTCTTTATTATGAAGAAACTACGGTTTATAAAGAGAAGAAGTTTTATTCAGTTGTGATGACTTCCCATATTACTCAAGGAGACCGGTACAATTCAACTGTTACGTCCATTAACTTTGATGATATGGATGACGGTTCAATTAAAATGTTGAATGACTTTGTTCATATGGATCGCTTGAACAATGAAGTGAAGAAAGTACTCGAGAGTGATCCCGACATGTATATAAAAGAGCCCTTTGCGGGTGTGAGGGATAACACAGCTTATTACTTACAAGAGGATCACTTGGTACTGGTATTCAATAAGTTTGAAATCGCTGCAGGCGTCCATGGAACCCCCGAAATCGTACTTCCTATCGAAGGGTTGCTGAAGGAAAATATTCATGAGACCAATGTGCCTTTTCCTTCTTACACTTGATATCCACAACCTGAACGTTGATTTCATAGGCATAAGGTGTATTTACTCACACAATCCCCAGAAATCAGTTAAAGGAATATCAACAACTTGAAAATAACGCAAATGTGATTTGAAGGGGTATAATAAGAGGTTATTAACATTGTGCACAACCCTGTGGATAAAGTTGATAACATTCAATGATGAAACAAACAGGTCTATTAAAAAAAGCATAAGCGAAGGCTTATGCTTCTAACATTTCTTCATTTTGTTCCTGATCGCCATAGTAATGGAATAAATATTGCTCTTTTGTAATCACGAACAAATCGTAGACGTCCTCGATGCGGTTAATGCGGGAAAGAACTTCAGGGTAAGCTTCATTCGCTGAGGTAACATAAGGTATTTTCAAGGCAGCTTTCATAGAACGCACATTTGTTTTACGGATTTTCATAAAAATAGCTTCGATATTCAATTGAAAAAACAATTCTTCAAAAAATGCATCCTTTGCTAACTGATTGTATCCCTTTCCAAAATATGGGCGCCCGAGCCAAGTCGCCAAAAAGCCTTTGTTTTCAGTTAGGTCGAACAAATTGATAGTCCCAATCGGCTGCCCCCACTCATCAAGGATGGTACGTGAAATCAATTCACCCCGATCTTCTGCTTCAATCGTTTGTTTAGTCAAAAAATAAAATTCATCACTGGATGCAGCTCTATGGCGGACGTAAGGAAAAACTTCGGGGTGCACCATCAAATCAAATAAAACCGGGGCATCATGTAAATCACGCTTTTTCAGCATAAAAAAATCCCTCCTTGAATGAGGAGGGTGGCCGCACGCATAGGGAAAAGGCATCCACTGGCCGGTTCTGGCCACCCTCGAATTTTTATCAATTGCTCACAAAAATCCGGGGTGGGAATCGAACCCACTAGAACCAGTGTTATAACTGGTGGCGCACCATTTGCCTTCCCTATACGAAAAACTTATAAAAGATCATCTAAACTTATAATAATCCAAACTTTAAAAAAAGTGAACGAATTATTTGTAAATGGATTATTAATTTTTTCAAGGGAGAATTCCAAACGTTTTCATGTGTGAAAAATGGTAGGATACTCTTTTATTCTAGTCTGTTAAAGAGCCCTTTAACACAGTTTATTTAAGAGGGCGGGGAAGAAGAAGGCAATGCTTTTATAAGCGCTTATTGTTCTTGGAAATATACCATCTTCCCGTTAATCATCGTCCAAATCGGCTTTGATAAGTATTCAAAAGGATGGCCGCTCCATAAAACAAGGTCGGCATCCTTTCCTTTTTCTATAGAGCCTACACGATCATCGACATCTAAATTTTTGGCTGGAGTAATGGTAATCCCTCTCAATGCATCTTCAATGTCCAACCCCTCGCGAGCGGCTAATGCTGCACAAATATTCAAGTATTGTATAGGAGTGTAAGGATGGTCTGTGGTTATAGATACTTTGATTCCATGGTCATGCAGGATTTTATAGGTTTGCCATGTCTTATTGCGGAGTTCAATCTTAGACGCCCGCGTAAATGTGGGACCTACAGATACTTGCAAGTCTCTCCCTGCTAATTCATCCACGATCAGGTGCCCTTCTGTACAGTGTTCGATTCGCAGGTCGAGATCGAATTCATCAGCGAAGCGAAGGGCTGTAATGATATCGTCGGCGCGATGAGCATGAATCCGTACAGGAATTTCTTTATTCAAGGCCTGGAGAATGGGCTGGACACGTAAATCATGCTCCGTATTTTTCATAGCCGCATAAAAAGTTTCTCGAAGAGTCCCCATGATACCGAGGCGGGTGATGGAAGCATTTTTGGATTGGGAATGGATGCGCTTCGGGTTCTCACCTAAAGCCAATTTCAAACCAGCTGTCGGTCTTAAAATCATATGGTTAATGGTATGTCCGACAGTCTTGATGACTGATGTTGTGCCACCAATCATATTAGCACTGCCCGGCATGATGTGGGCTGTAGTAACCCCCGCTTTCCGAGCTGAAAAAAAGGCAGGGTCAAGAGGGTGTGCTCCATCGATAGCGCGCAAATGCGGAGTAATGGCTTCAATGGTTTCATTTGCATCACTGCCCGCCCACCCTGTGCCTTCATCATAGAGTCCAAGGTGTGTGTGGACATCAATGAAACCAGGATATAAATCCATGCCTTTTCCATCAATATATTCTGCGTGATCAGGGAATTCAATCGTCTGACCATAATCATGGATCTTTCCATCCATCACATGTACAAAGCCGTTTTTGATCTCCTTGGAAGTGATGGGGTGGATATTGATGTTCTTTATGATTGTGTTCATAGACATACAGCCCTTCGATTTGTATTACCATTATTATACTTGATTTTAACGAATTGGATCATAAAAAGAACGAAGCTGGCGCTCAGCTTCGTTCTGGGAATTGATTCAATTGGAGAGGATAGCGTGTAACGCGGGTTTCAAATCAGGATATTTGAATGTATACCCTTCTGTAATCGCTTTTTTTGGTATGACGGATTGACCGTCTAAAAGGAGTGTGCTCATATCACCAAGAGCAGTTTTTAAAGCGAACGAAGGAGCGGTCAGCCAATGTGGCCGATTCAATACCTCACCAAGCGTGTGACCGAAATCTTTATTTCTTTTTGGATTCGGTGCGGTACCATTTAGAGGGCCATGGATATTTTTGTTGTGAAGGACAAATTCTATCAACCCGACTACGTCATCAATATGGACCCAGGACATCCATTGTTCTCCTGTACCTAAGTTACCACCGATCATGAGTTTATAAGGAAGGACCATTTTAGGTAAAGCCCCTTCTTCTCCTAAAATAAGTCCAAAACGCACAAAAGCTGTCCTTACCCCTTTTTCGGACGCTTTTGAAGCTCGTTCTTCCCACTCAACTACAACATTGGCAAGAAAATCATTCCCTGGTTCTGTTGTTTCCTCTGTGAAACTCTTCGTTTTTGATTGGCCATAATACCCGACCGCAGAAGCATTGATAAGAACTTCCGGCTTCTCAGGTAAACGTGCGATCAGGTCAAGTACACCTTCTGTCGACTGAATGCGGCTATTCAATATAGATTGTTTGCGTTCTTCTGTCCAACGCCCGCTGTTCAATGATTCCCCTGCAAGGTTTACAATCGCATGCAAAGAAGGAAGGTGCTCTTCGGGCCTATGTTCTTCCTTAAGCCAACCGACATGAGTGACACGCTCAGAGTCTGAATGTTTTTCAGGACTCCTTGTCAGTATGTACACATGATGCCCTTCTTTTTTGAGTTGTGAAGTCAAATGATTGCCTACAAATCCAGTTCCGCCAGTAATAGCGATTTTCATGTTTATTCCTCCTGTATTAGTGAGAATGTAAATATATAATTCTAAATAAACTTTTGCGATTCCTATTCATGACCTCAAGTTACACAGCATGATAAAATGGAAAGTAGAGGTGAATAAGATGGCAAAACTTACGCGAATTACTACCCAGAAAAAGCACAAAAGCCGATACAACATTTTTTTAGACCATGGAAAAGGGGAGGAGTATGGTTTCAGTGTCGATGAGGATGTCTTAATCGAACATCGTCTACAAAAGAATATGGACCTTGATGAAGCGACTATCCAAGCACTCATCCAAACAGATACGCTACATAAATCATATACCCTTGCCATCAATTATTTAAGCTACCGTATGCGTTCTGAAAAAGAGATGCGGGATTATCTCAAGGGAAAAGAAACAGATCCTGAACATATTGATGAGATTGTCACCCGCTTGAAAAATGACCGGTTAATAGACGATCAGGAGTTTGCTAATTCTTTAGTAAGGACGAGGATGATGACCTCAAGCAAAGGTCCGCTCCTCGTAAAAAAAGATTTACTGGAAAAAGGCGTTGCTGCCCCCAAAGCAGAGGCAGCGATTCTTCAGTATTCCTTCGATCAGCAATATGAAAAGGCGCTCAAATTCGCTAAAAAGAAATTGAAAAACGATGGACGTAAATCTCATCGTCAGCAAATCCAAAATGTGCACCAGACCCTGATGCAAAAAGGCTTCCAGGGGGATGTCATTCAAGAGGTTTTGGCCAATCTGCCTGAAGAAGAGGATGAAGATGCAGAATGGGAGGCTGTCGTGTATCAAGGAGAGAAACTGTTGCGTAAGTTTCAGTCCAAAGCTGAAGGATATGAACTGAAGCAGAAAGTGAAATCAGGGCTTTATAGAAAAGGATTTACATTCGATTTAATCGATCGTTTCATAGATGAATATGTTGAAGTATAATGTGATGAGGCTTGAGCCGAATAAGGTTTTATAAAGAATCTTCCTCCTCCCTTGTCTTCGTGTATACTATTAACTGTGATTTTAGAATGATGAGGAGGAGCAGGATGATTTATAAAAAAGAAATCATCACCATATACCCGGAGGATTATGAAAGAGTCACTCAGTTTTTTCATAAGTATGAACTTCCGCTCCACCTTGGGCATGGAGCCAGGCTTATTGGAAGGTATAAGACAGAGGAAAGTAATGAGGTCACATGTTTGTGGGAGTACGATTCTCATGAGGAATTTCATAACATTCAGGAAAAAATAAAGCAATCAGATCTATACAGGAAAGCAATGAAAGAGAGGGAAGATATCGAACAGCTTTTTCTGGAAGTTAAAGTGGAGATGCTTGAGAAGACAGGGGACTATCATTTTCCGAAATATATCGTCTCTGTATCTGCTTTTGTCACAAATGATGCAGGAGAAGTACTCCTTGTTAAAAATGAACATAGAGAAGATACATATGAAATGCCTGGTGGGCGTGTAGAGTATGGGGAAAGCCTTATAACCGCTGTGAAAAGGGAAGTAATAGAAGAAACAGGTGTCGAAGTGGAAATCGACGGAGTTACAGGTGTCTATCACAATATTTCCAGAGACATTGTCTGCATTGTTTTTAAAGGATATCAGAAGAGTGGAGTGCCGCGCCCCTTACCTGGTGAAACAAAAGAAGCTCTCTTCAAAGATGTGCAGTCCATTGATCTCACAAAATGGGTGACGAGAGATCAATTCCGTGTAAGGATTTTTGATGCCATGCAAAAAGAAGCGGTGCCTGTAGAGAGTTATCATGTACGCCCTTATGGAATCGTAGACCGTTTGCCGGAATAGCTAGGGGCTTTTCTTTTAGTGGATACCCCGCATGTATGGCAGAATTATGGAAGGCTTGAGTCGAGGTGATGAGCTTATACAAATACATCCACAGTGACATATCAATGAGCCGTCTTAACAAGAGAAGTGAAAGTCAACTTGGCGACAAAAAAGAACAAGCCGTTGACTTATACGTCAGCAGCTTGTTCTTTTTTATAGAGTAATCCTTTTTTCTCTAAGTCTTCGATCGCTTCATGGACATGATCGACTGTATGGGCGGCGTTTGCTTTGACTTCAGGATGGGCGGCTGACATAGCATAGCTGTGAGGTGTCATTTCAAACATACTTAAGTCGTTAAATGAATCTCCGACACAAGCGATTTCATCCGCTTTAAGCCCCAGACCCTCCATCAAATGGCGTAGACCGCTTTGCTTGTTAATGGATTTCGGCATCATATCCACACAGGTTTCATGAGAAATGAAGCTGTCAATTTCATCACCGAATGTATCGGCTATTTTTTCGGCAGCAGCTACAACATCTTTTTCTTTACCATGCAATGTGATTTTGGATGGAGTGATGGAAGCTCCGATTTGCTCTTTAACTTCCGGATTTACGATGATGTCATGGAACATTTGTGCAGATATTATATCGATCCATTCATTATGTTCTTTTGTGAATGTTTCTTTTGCAGTAGAAACGGTTTTGATCATCGGCTCATTATCGATGGCTTCTAAAATGCGTTTAGCTAATTCACTCTCAAATGTCTTAGAGTGAATCTCCTTGTCACTATCATCAAATACAAAGGCACCGTTTTGACTGACCCGGTGACCATTAACACCTACTCGTTTCAATACTTCAGCGATTTCGTGATCCATTCTCCCAGAAGCGACTGCCAGGGGTGTCCCTTGTTCAATCATTTGTTTCAAAGCATCAACATCTTCATGCTTTATATAATGATCCATTCCTAGTAATGTGCCGTCAAGATCTGTAACGAACAGTTTGATCATAATAATCTCCTCTCCGAATTTTCCTTTTGTATTCTGAATACCTAGATGATTGTACATGACGTAACCGCTTTCTGACAAAGAAGACGAATCCCCTCTTAGCATAACCTCTTGTAAAAAATACAAAACGAATATACGATAGTATTTATGAGAAGACTGAAAACGCTTTTAAGTGTAAATTAAGTGGAGGTCCTTTATGGAGCAACAATTAAAAATAGAAAAAATATTGAATAATAACGTCCTCATTGCCGCCCACCCGACCTTTGAAGAAGTGGTGCTGATAGGAAAAGGCATCGGCTTTAACCGAAAGAAAGGCGATGATATTTCCTTCGATAAAGCAGACAAAACCTTTTTGTTGAGTAATGAGCGTGAAAAAGAACAATATGTCAACTTGCTCCCATACATAGACGAGAAGCTCATTGATTTCATGAACGATGTCCTTCATCATGTTGAATTAAGAATGGGACAAGAGCTTAATCAACACATACACGTGGCATTGACTGACCACTTGGCTTTCGCCATCAATCGTGCTAAACAGAATCTCCAGTTCTCCAATCCATTTTTGTTGGAAATTGAATCTCTTTATCCGAAAGAGTATCAAGTGGCTATGGAAGTCGTAACACTGATCTATGATGAAATGGGGATTCAATTCCCTGATGGGGAAGTAGGTTTCATTGCTCTTCACATTCATAGTGCTGTAACAGACAAAACGTTGCGTGAGATCAATAGACATAATCTGCT
The DNA here is from genome assembly GCF_052246715.1 of Halobacillus sp. H74. Classification (NCBI taxonomy): domain Bacteria; kingdom Bacillati; phylum Bacillota; class Bacilli; order Caryophanales; family Bacillaceae; genus Halobacillus; species Halobacillus sp. H74. The sequence goes on from NZ_JBQQCI010000003.1 coordinate 582,855, forward strand.
CATATCGAAGCTTGTGAAGATAGTGGAAGATACAATGCAAGTTTCCATTGATAAAAACAGTGTCGATTACCATCGGTTAGTCCAGCATTTGCACCGGGCTATTGACAGGGTATATCAAGATGAAAATGTAGGGGATGAAATTCGTTTAGCAAAGATGTTGAAGGAAGAGTACCCAGTGTGCTATAATTTAGCATGGAAATTGATAAAAGTGATGCAAAAACAGCTGAATAAACCTGTAGATGAATCGGAAGCGATCTATTTGACGATTCACTTACAACGTTTAACCCATAAATCCTAAACGTACGTGTTACTGACACGATCAGGCATGAGTACAAGAAGATTTAGTGGTTATCATAGGGAGAAGACTGCCCTTTGATAGCCGGCGAATCTTCTGTACTCATGCCTTTTTTAGTGCTTTCATCCATAATTGCGCCCAACAGGAGGGCGCATATCCTTTACTTGAAATTGAAAACGTTTTATTTTTCTGAAATTGGACATGGGCAGCTGTTTTACTCACAAAACAAAAGGAGGAAATATAATGTTCAAGAATGCTTTCGGCACCTTGCAAAAAGTCGGTAAAGCGTTGATGACCCCTGTAGCCCTGTTACCAGCGGCCGGACTGCTGCTTGCTTTTGGTACAAGCTTTGCGCAAGATAATTTCGTTGATAAAGTGCCATTTTTCGGGACTCCATGGGTACAAAAATTCCTGCAAGTAATGGCTGAATCCGGCGGGATAGTCTTTGATAACCTGCCGTTATTATTTGCTGTCGGTGTAGCAATCGGGTTAGCCAAAGGGGATGGTGTAGCAGGACTCGCTGCCATCATCGGTTACTTGATTATGAATGTCGTCATGGGTGTCTTAGGTAACGTAGATGCCGACATGACTTCAGATCCTGCCTATGCAGAAGTGTTAGGAATACCCACACTGCAAACTGGTGTCTTCGGTGGTATCATTGTCGGTATATTAGCCGCCTCGATGTATAATCGATTTTTCAATATAGAATTGCCACAGTTCTTAGGGTTCTTTGCTGGTAAGCGTTTTGTGCCGATCATTACAGCTTTTACTTCATTGTTCTTAGGAATAATCATGCTGGGTGTTTGGCCATTTGCCCAATCCGGGCTTAATGCATTATCTCACTTGATGTTAGAAGGGAATCAGACGATTTCAGCCTTTTTCTTTGGCTTGATTGAACGATCATTGATTCCATTCGGCTTACACCATATTTTCTATTCGCCGTTCTGGTTTGAGTTCGGTAGCTATACGAATGCAGCAGGAGAAGTCATTCGTGGTGACCAAACGATTTTCTTTGAACAATTAAAAGATGGCGTTGAATTCACAGCAGGTACATTCATGGTCGGTAAGTTCCCGTTCATGATGTTCGGTCTACCCGCTGCAGCGCTGGCTATTTATCATACGGCGAAGCCTGAACGCAAGAAAGTAGTAGGGGGGATCATGGCATCCGCTGCCTTGACTTCATTCCTGACAGGGATCACAGAACCAATTGAGTTCTCCTTCCTATTCGTAGCTCCACTATTGTTTGCGATTCACGCTGTTTTCGCTGGTTTCTCCTTCATGATCATGGAAATTCTTGGAGTGAAAATCGGCCAAACGTTCTCTGGTGGTTTGATTGACTTCATTCTATTCGGAGTCATGCCGAACCGTACAGACTGGTGGTGGGTCATCATCGTCGGCCTGGTATTCTCTGTGATTTACTACTTCGGATTCCGCTGGGCGATCCTCAAGTTCAACTTGGCGACTCCAGGACGCGAGGATGAAGCAGAAGACGAGGAGGACGATGGAGAAGTAGGCGACCTGCCTTTCGAAATTCTGGAGGCAATGGGCGGTCAGAAGAATATCGACCACTTGGATGCATGTATTACAAGGTTACGTGTTTCTGTAAATGATAAGGAAAGCGTCAATAAGAACCGATTGAAGAAACTCGGAGCATCTGGCGTTATGGAAGTCGGAAACAATATCCAAGCGATTTTCGGTCCTGTGTCTGATACATTGCGCGGTCAAATGCAAGATATCATTGATGGTAAAACACCTCGTTCCAGAGAAGATGTTTCTGAGATCGTAAACGAGAAGAAAGAAGCAGAAGCTCCTGTAACAAAAGGAGAATTGGAATTTGTCAGCCCGATCAAAGGGAGAATCATGCAGATCACCGAAGTGCCGGATCAGGTTTTCTCAGGTAAAATGATGGGTGATGGCTTTGCAATTGAGCCGGAAGATGGTAAGATAGTTTCGCCGATCAACGGTAAAGTTCTTAACGTATTCCCTACAAAGCATGCGATTGGTCTCGAAGCAGATAATGGAATGGAAATCTTAATTCATATCGGTATCGATACAGTCAGCTTGAAAGGGGAAGGTTTTACAGATAAAATTGCTGAAGGTGACGAAGTGAAGCAAGGGCAGGCATTGATGGAAGTTGATTTGAACTATGTCAAAGAACACGCGTCATCAGTTATAACACCGATTGTATTCACCAACCTTCAAGAAGGTCAGTCTGTAAACGTTAAAGCTTCAGGTCAAGTCAATCACAATGATCCAGATATCATTGAAATCAAAGAATAAAGAGGAGAATGAACATGGCAGAACAAACAATGAAAATTACAGCAGCTGATGGAGTGCATGCTCGTCCAGCGACAGCTCTTGTACAAGTAGCAGGGAAATATCAAGCAGATGTGAACCTTGAGTACAAAGGTAAATCCGTGAATATGAAATCCATCATGGGTGTTATGTCTCTTGGTATCCCTAATGGGGCAGAAGTGACTTTCAAAGCGGAAGGTTCTGATGAAGCAGAAGCAGTAGAAGCCGTCGTGGCAAAAGCAAAAGAAGAAGGTCTTGGAGAGTAAGACAAACAAAAAGAAGCTGTCGCTTTAAAAAGGGACAGCTTCTTTTTTTGCCTGAATCCAGGATTCGGGAAACGGTTCACTTTTCTTGAGGTCTTATGAATGAGGTGCTGATTAGCGATCGACGATTATCTCCTCGCGGCCATCGTCTTCGTTAAAGATTTGTTCGGCAACAACTTCCGGGCCTTTTAGACACTCGGGGTCGTCTACGTGTTTGGTTTCACTCCAGAATGGTGTGTTCATGCCCCCCATATAAACCGCTGTAGCTGACATGTTTCCTTTTGCCCATTCTTTTTGCAAGCTTTCTGTAAAGCCACGCACAGCAAATTTACTTGCACAGTAGATGCTTTCATTCTTTTTACCTCTTAAGCCTGCAGTAGAAATGATGTTCAAAATCCTTCCTCCTGATTGCTTTAATTTTGGTAAAGCATATTGGGTCATTAATAAAGTCCCTTTGACATTCGTATCCAGCATTTTATCAATGTCTTGTTCAGTATAACCAGCTAAATCGCCGAAAATACCAAGACCTGCATTATTGATCAATACATCTAAAGTTCCGATTTGTTTCAATGCTTCAGAAACAGATGCAGGTTCTGAAATATCGCAAATAAGAACCTCTGCCCTGCCCCCGGATTCTTTGATTTCATCCTGGACGATCAGCAGTTTTTTTTCTGTCCGTCCCGAAAGATAGATGGTGTTTCCTTCATTAGCGTACTTATGGGCTAACGCACGACCGAGTCCTGTCCCTGCGCCCGTAATCATTACATGACTCATATGGTTTCTCTCCTCTATAATTCAGTGTTCACCATATTCATTGTGAACAAAGCCTGCTAAAATGTAAAGAAAGGGTAAAGTTTTATTAGGAGGTATGAAATTGGAACGACGTTACAGTGATTATAGTCAAAATGAATTAAGACAAGAGATTGCTCAACTAACGGAAAAAGCACAGAAGGCGGAGCAAATGGGAATGGTGAATGAATTTGCTGTCCATGAGCGTAAGATCATCATGGCAAAATCATATATGCTGGATCCTGGGGTCTTTTCAGCAGGTGAAACATATCGTCTTGAAGGCGATCCTGCTCATGCCTTTTATATTCAATATATGAACGGGATTTTCGCTTGGGGTTACCGTAAAAATAATAATGGAGAAAAAGTGAGTGTAGAAGAGGAAGAGGCATTGCCGATTTCCATGTTGGGAGAAAAAGTAACATAAAAGCTGGGCACGGTTAACCGCACCCAGCTTGGGATCTAGTTTCGTTTTCTAGCTTGAACTTCAGTGATTTGGTCTGCCTGCGTCTGTTCTGTCTCTCCGTTCACTCGACTGCCTAAATGTTTGATACTGCGATGAGAACGTATAGCAGAGGCATTAGTTTTGAAATTACGCTTACCCATGGTAATTCCTCCCTGTATCATTGACGTCCCGGTGTCTGGATCTTGCCGCTCTTTCCTGTGGCTTACTGTTGATCTTTCCATTAGGACGTAAAGCGAGATACTCACTTTGGTCATCCGGTGCGTGCGTCATTTTTACATTAGGGAAATTTTTAGCCTTATTACGCATCAGTTACCCTCCTCATGTCTCAATGAAGAGACAATAGTATTATGTACCGTTCGTTGCAAAGTATGTGGTACAATGGTGATGAAAACATTGCCAAATATGGAGTGGTCCTATGCACGAAATTTATCAGCGGTTAGCTGAACTATTATATGAGAAGAACCCGCAATTGACGATTGAAGAAGCTAGAACGTGGGTGGAATTGCTTTGGGAAGACTTTGAATCGACAAGAGCGAAAGCAGGCCATGATTATCAAGGGAAGCAAATGACCGAACAGATCGTTGTGCAGTGGATCAATCATTATGGGCCTAAACTGCACGAATTCGTAGCAACGAACCCAAAGTATAAGAAGATGCTTGAAAAAAAGGGATATTTACATTAATAAGAAAAGAAGGAGCCTCTCATGTAAGAGAGACTCCTTCTTTATATACGTCTATGCTTTTAGGGGCTGCCCAAGGCGCTTGCGCACTTAATTTATCCGGTTCCAGCGCCTAGCCCCTCGAGGTCATAAGTCAACCAACTCCGTGAAGAAAAAAGCTCTTCACTATGTTGTTTGTCTTATGCTTGTCGGGGCTGTCAAGGCGCTTGCACACTTGATTTATCCGGTTCCAGCGCCTAGCCCCTCGAGGTCATAAGTCAACCAACTCCGTGAAGGAAAAGCTCTTCACTATGTTGTTTGTCTTATGCTTGTCGGGGCTGTCAAGGCGCTTGCACACTTAATTTATCCGGTTCCAGCGCCTAGCCCTTCGAGGTCATAAGTCAACCAACTCCGTGAAGGAAAAGCTCTTCACTGTGTTGTTTGTCTTATGCTTGTCAGGGCTGTCAAGGTGCTTGCACACTTGATTTTACTTAGACTCCATTGGGCTGAGTTTGTTTTGCAGTTTTTCTTCGGTGAAAACCCAGCCTGTGTAGGAATTCAATACCTTCAGGTCCTCTCCATGTTCATCATCGATTTGTGCGAGGGCGACGAATGGGTACCGTCCACGGGAACGGTAGCGTAAGTCGATGAACCTCACTTCTGTGTACTCATCATGAAAGCTCATTTCATAACGGAACACTGGAGAAAAGGATAAAAAGGCTTTGATATTATGATCGGTCAAGGCAGTTTGGACGACTGGATCCTCGTAATCGATGGGTTTATTGACGAATTCGTCAAGGATAGTGAGATGCCCATTTTCAGCTCTTCCTACGTAATAGTTGGTCGTTGTTGTAATGGCAATCCGCCACACATTCTGCTGGATAGTCGGCGATGTGGCAATTTGCTCGACATTTTCGAAATGTTCATGAATGAGCCGGACAAGTTCTCTTTTGTCAAAATATCTTTTCACATAGTAAAGAGCGATGACAAAGTATATGATCAGCCACATGAGGCCAGGATTAGCTCCAAGGTTCCACCCGACTATACCTGCCAGGTGCAGTATGAAAATATAAGGATCGAAAGTGTTTATGAACCCGTATGCGACCCATCGGTTCGAAATGGGGCGGTAAGCTTGAGTTCCGTAAGCATTGAAAATATCGACAAATACATGCAGGATGACAGCAAGAAAAGTCCATAGCCAAAGGTGGAGGAAGTCCACTCCTGGTGTGAATAAATAAATGAGGCTGGGGATACTTATTCCCCACAACAGCACCGCAGGAATAGAATGCGTGATACCGCGGTGATGACGAATGTATACAGCATTGTTTTTTAGTTTTAGTACAGTGTCTGAATCAGGCGCCTGCGACCCTATGAGTGTACCGATAAGCACTGCATTGAAGAGTGCGGGATCGGAATTCACAGCAGGATCAAGGGTTGCTATCCCTCCAAGGGCGACGCCCATAACGACGTGGGTTCCAGTGTCCAAATTTTATGCCTCCTTTGGTCAGACAATACGTTAGTAGTTTATCATGAAGGATGATTTTAAATGAAAAATAAAGAAAGACTACAGACGATCTTAGAATATTTTAATGCTGAATCTTTCAGGGACGACTTGATTCGATGGTTCAAAGAAGAACAACGCCTTTTACCATGGAGAGAGAATCAGGATCCCTATCGAGTCTGGGTATCAGAAATTATGCTCCAACAAACCAGGGTTGATACAGTTATTCCTTATTTTAATTATTTTTTAGAAAAGTTTCCCACCCCACAAGCACTAGCAGATGCAGAGGAGCAAGAGGTCCTGAAAGCCTGGGAAGGTCTAGGGTACTATTCCCGTGCTCGAAATTTGCAAAACGCTGTTCGTGAAGTTGTAGAAGAGTATGGGGGAGTTGTTCCGAACAACCCAGAAGAGCTGGGTGAATTGAAAGGGGTAGGTCCTTATACGAAAGGAGCAATCTTAAGCATTGCATATGATACACCGGAGCCTGCTGTAGATGGGAATGTCATGCGTGTCCTCTCAAGAATTCTTCATGTAGAGGATGATATTAGTAAACAGAGTACAAGAAAGCTTTTTGAGGGCCTTGTGGGCTTCTTGATTTCCCGTCAGGACCCAAGTTCCTTCAACCAGGGACTAATGGAACTAGGGGCGCTGATATGTACTCCTAAAACGCCTTCTTGTATGTTGTGTCCTGTACAAAACAATTGCAGAGCATTTGAGCAGGGAATAGAGACGGAATTGCCCATTAAGTCTTCAAAAAAGAAACAGAAAAAATCCCCTTATTTATTATTGCTCGTCCAAAATGAAAAAGGGGAAGTATTGATTGAAAAGCGTCCTGAATCTGGTCTCCTCGCTTCGTTGTGGCAATACCCGATGGTACCCCTAGAAGATATAGATAAGGAAACAGCACCTCACTGGTTTTTCGGTGAATATGGTTTGAAAATAGAATTAGGGGAACCGATCACGGACATCAGGCACGTGTTTTCTCATCTGATTTGGGAAATGGGAGTTGTAAGAGCTACCGTAAAGGATGGAGAATTGGATCACGATCGGGCAAGATTCATAAATCCTACAGACATGATCGACTTACCCTTTCCAGTTTCCCATCAAAAAGCGCACCCTTATATTAGTCAATAACAGGATGAGTGCCGTGGCTCCAAGTTGCTTCCTGCGTCTGGAGGCCGCCGCGGCGCTTAATTTCGTTATTGATTTCTCTTAAAAGTGTTATGCCTTCGGAGTTCAGATAGGGTGAACTTTGAGATAATGCATAATGAAAATATCCCAGCTCTTTTTCTTCCCATTGTTGTTTAGATTCCATCGACAAAGCAGATAAATCCCTTCCTACATACATAGCTCAACCTCCTTCGAACTTACTTTATGCATTTTTTATGTCATCATACACAAATAGGTGCCGGGAAGAATGTAACAAACTTGTAAAGTAAATGTAATGTAAGCCAAGAATCCTTTATACGACAAGGTTCAAGTAAGAAATGTAGGTATTTGGTGAAGTTTTAGACTATTTACAATTCAATGACATTTAGGAATAATTAGATATAGACCAAATCGATTAGACTAATTTCATCACCCATATATAATTAAAGAGAGGGTTTTTAGTATGAATAAGAAGAAGGTGGCAACAGCTGTCTGCGGCTCATTGATTGGCGCTTCACTTTGGGGATCTTCTGTTTTTGCCGATGAATTACATAAAGTCAAATCTGGTGAAACTCTATGGAGACTTAGTACTCAATACGAAGGTTCTGTATCGGACATCAAATCGTGGAATAATCTTAATTCTAATACCATTTATGCAGGACAATCCCTGGTCGTCGAAAAAGGTCCCACTGATAGCACTACTTCTACCGAATCACAGCCAAAAAAATCTTCTTCAACTAATACATACACGGTTAAGAGCGGTGACTCGCTTTGGGCAATTGCTACAAGACATGATATGAGTGTATCTGACCTGAAAAGCCTGAATAATTTAAGCGGTAATATCATTTATTCTGGTCAAAAGTTGAAATTGACAGAAGGAACGAATACCTCAGATCGGAAAGAGTCTACTCAAACCGAAAAACCGAAATCTGAAACAACTTCAGACTCATCAACTACATATACGGTCAAGAGCGGAGATTCACTGTGGGCGATTGCAACGAAATACGATATGTCCACTTCAAGCCTGAAAAGCTTGAATAACTTACAAAGTAATGTCATCTATGCTGGGCAGAAGTTAAAAGTTAGTGGGAAACCATCTAATAGTCATACTTCTACCTCAAAACCAGCGGCTTCAAACACCGGATTAGTCCAAGAAGCTAAGAAACACATTGGTACTCCATATAGGTGGGGCGGGGCATCACCTGCTGGTTTCGACTGTAGTGGATTCATTAAATATGTATTTAATCAGGAAGGGTTCAGCATCCCTAGAACAGTAGCATCTATTTATGCAGATAGTCGTGCAGAACATGTGAGCAGTTCTAATCGTCAAATCGGGGATCTGGTGTTTTTTGAAACTTATAAACCCGGAGCATCTCACGCTGGAATTTATGTGGGCAACAATCAATTCATTCATAGTGGATCGACAAATGGTATTGAAATCAGCTCCCTGTCCAGCAACTATTGGGGACCACGCTACATCGGCACAAAGAGATTCACCAACTAATTCATCCAAAACGGCGCACCAATTAAAAGGTGCGCCGTTTTTCTATGTCTCGAAAAAATAATTTTTTCGTTTTAGGAATGAAACATCGCTCACCTGTACACAATAATTTTTGCGGAGGTGATAAACATGGCTAAGCAACCGAAACAAAACAAAACAGCTGCTGGTACAGACAAAAATCATGTGAAACAACAGAACCAACAAGCTGCTCAAAAAGGTCAGGACCAATATGGTGCTGAATTTGCATCTCAAACTGATGCACAACAAGTACGTGAGCAGAACCAAAAATCTCAGGCTAAGAAAAAATAACCTGAATTGTTGGTAAGGTTGGCCAGGCTGTTTATTAGCCTGTATCAATCCCCCGAACGAAGAAGTCGCCTGATGCAGGCGGCTTCTTTTTGTTTTTAGTAGTGATTGTTTCAAATCACTTGAAACGTTTACCGGTATTTAGAAGTTTGCGCTCATTCCTTTTTGTATCGATGAAATAAATATTTGTGCTTGCCTTTTTTTGTTGCACTTATATTTTCTGCAGACCAATTGTTTTCATTCCTTTACATTTGTCGTTATAATAGACAGAAGGTGATACGGAAAAAGAAGGGAAGGGGGGATTTCATGCCCGGCCCAGACGCAGGAAAACGCATTGAAATTCAAAGTTATAAGCACAATGGGCAATTGCACCGAGTTTGGGAGAGTACTACCATTCTAAAAGGGACAAGACATGTCATCATCGGAGCCAATGACCGTACAACAGTAACAGAAAGTGATGGCCGCAGGTGGACAACAAGAGAGCCTGCTATCTGTTATTTCCATTCAAGACACTGGTTCAACGTGATAGGCATGTTACGTAATGACGGGGTTTACTACTACTGCAACATCAGCTCGCCTTTTATTTATGAAGAAGAGACGATCAAATATATAGATTACGACTTAGACGTCAAAGTTTTCCCCGACATGACGTACAAAATCCTTGATGAAGATGAGTATGAAATTCATAAACGGAGAATGAATTATCCGCATGTATTTGACAGGATTTTATATAACAATATCGATACGTTGATCAGGTGGATCAGACAACGGAAAGGTCCTTTTTCACCTGAATTCATCGACCAGTGGTATGAACGATATTTAACGTATAGATGATGAAGGATTGCGCCCGTATAAAAAGGGCGCAATCCTTGTTGTTTGAATGGTTTAGAAAGTAGGTGAGTGTTTTGGGGAGCATCAAAAGATATTTGCAATTTGTGAAACCTTATAAAAAGAAAATCATTCTTACTGTACTGATCGGAGTCGTCAAATTTTCTATTCCATTATTGATGCCGTTGATCATCAAGTATGTGATTGATGATATTATCAATGCTGATTCTTTAGCTCAGTCTGAAAAAATGGATCAACTGCTCCTTTTGATGGGAGGCGCCTTTGTTGTGTTCCTAATCCTTCGGCCGCCGATCGAGTATATCCGTCAATATTTGGCTCAATGGATCGGAAGCAACATTCTTTACGATATAAGGGAAAAGCTGTTTGACCATATCCAAAGGTTGAGTTTGAGATTTTATTCAAGAACGAAGACCGGTGAAATTATTTCCCGTGTCATTCATGATGTCGAGCAGACGAAAACATTTGTTATCACAGGATTGATGAATATTTGGCTGGATATGTTTACGATAGTGATAGCTATCATTATCATGCTGACTATGGATCCTTGGTTGACATTAGTCTCAGTGGCTTTGTTTCCGTTTTACGGGTTTGCGGTCAAATTCTTTTATGCAAGATTACGTAATCTGACCCGCGACCGTTCACAGGCGCTAGCAGAGGTGCAGGGCCATTTGCATGAACGTGTCCAGGGGGTTCCCGTAACGAGAAGCTTTGCTCTGGAAAATCATGAACAACGACAGTTTGACGTTAAAAATAAAAACTTTTTGGACAGAGCGATCACCCATACGAATTGGAATGCTTATACGTATTCTGTCACAAACACAATCACGGACTTAGCTCCATTGCTTGTTATTGCCTTTGCAGGTTACCAGGTCATCACTGGGTCTTTGTCGGTAGGGACGATGGTTGCTTTTATCGGGTATATGGACCGTGTTTACAACCCATTAAGGCGTTTGGTCAACTCAGCTACAGTTTTGACCCAATCCATCGCTTCCATGGACCGTGTGTTCGAATTTGTTGATGAAAAGTATGACATCGTCGATCGCCCTGGCGCTAAGAAGTTAGAGAATGTCGATGGAGATGTCAAGATTGAGAATGTCTCATTCAGATATGATGAAGAAGACCCTCTCGTATTAAATAACGTCAATTTGGATATCGAAAAAGGGGAAACCATCGCCTTTGTCGGGATGAGTGGCGGAGGAAAGTCTACACTCATCAGCTTGATTCCCCGTTTTTATGATGTTACTTCAGGTAAAATCATGATTGATGGGACGGATATCCGTGATTTGGAGGCCCGTTCATTAAGAGACAATATCGGAATGGTCCTGCAAGATAACATCTTGTTCAGTGAGTCTATCGCGATGAATATCCGGATGGGGGACCCAGAGGCGACAGATGAAGAAATGGTGAATGCGGCTAAAGAAGCCAATGCCCATGAATTCATCATGAATCTGCCGAATGGCTATGATACTTTAGTGGGAGAACGTGGTGTGAAATTGTCTGGAGGACAGAAACAAAGAGTAGCGATCGCTCGAGTGTTTTTGAAAAACCCTCCATTACTTGTCTTGGATGAAGCGACATCCGCATTGGATCTTGAGAGTGAAAACCTCATCCAGGGCGCGCTTGAACGGTTGGCTTCAGAGCGGACCACCTTCATCGTAGCACACAGACTTTCTACGATTACGCACGCAGATCGAATTGTATTGATTGAAAATGGCGAAATCGTTGAAGTCGGCTCTCACCATGAACTGATGAGGCAGCGTGGCCATTATTATGATTTATATCAAGTACAGGAATTGGACGATAATAAACAAGAATATATGGGAACTTGAAAAAAGGCTGTCGCTCAAATTAGCGACAGCCTTTTACTTATCTGATGTTTGGATGAAATCATCCTGGTGATGCGTTTGGTAGCTTTTTAAAAGTTTTTTCAATCGTTCCAGTTGATAATGATACTCCATTAACTGGGAAGCGAGAGGCAGGAAGATAAGTTTATCCGGATTGTTGCTCGTTTCATACACATGCATGAGTTGTTCGACAAGCAGCGGGATATTCGGTTCTTCAATTTTTCGTAAGGACTGTTTGTGTGTCCTTTTTATTCTCCCCTTCAAACTTAAAACTAATTTCTCGTGAGCATTGATGAGCTTATCAAGTTCATTGACGACTGAATCCTGAAAGTCTCCTGGTATTTGTTCGATTTTGTGTTCTAACCGATAGAAAGCCTTCAATACGTCAAAGGATTTCTTAGTCGTGGTAATCAGTTGGCGGAAAAGTACGAGCTTTCTTCCTTTGGAGAAACGGCTGCCTTTGAAGTATGTTCTTTCTTCTGAATAAAGCAGATAAGTATGATCGACCCACCGGATATTATCTTGAATACGGGTGATTTCATATTTTAAAGCTGGTTCATCCGATAATTGTCTCGTCGTCACACGTAACCATTGGAGTATATCTGTAGTCGCATGATCGATTTTAGAGAACAATCTCGTTTCATATCGAGGTGGAAGGAAAACGAGATTGACGATGAATGCAGCCAAGATACCAAGGAGCATGGATGAGAAACGAGAACCTGCAAAGTACAGGAAGGTTTGGTCTGTCGAGTCCATTAAAGCTATGACCGCCACCACAGCAAGAGCGATTGTATTTTCGTTCATTTTTAAGGTTGTCGTCATACCAATAACCAAAATGATGGCAAACCCAACGATGAATGGGTCATTACCTAATGTGAATACGGCAAGTATAGCAATGATCGCACCGATCGTATTTCCTTGCACTTGTTCAATAATGGATTGATAAGAACGATAGATTGAAGGCTGGATGGAAAACACAACAGCAATGCCAGCTAATAATGGAGAAATGAATCCGATCAAGTGGCCAATATAAAGGGCTATACCAACGGCTAACCCGGTTTTCATCATTCTTGCGCCCAATTTCATAACAAGCATCATCCTTCTTTTAATGTGAAGCTTCCCTCTTTAAGGTAAGAGAATCAATGGAACCATTATACCTTATTTTACTAATAAAAAAAGGCAAAGAAAAAGCTTATGCATAATATATGCATAAGCGGCAAGGGGGACCAGCTTGATGCTGGAACCTATGAAAAGGGAAAGAAATGAAACAAAGATCATAATTCGTGGGAATATTCAGAATTATGTATATATAATAGCACGAAGGTAAAAGATAATCAATTGAATTTTCAGAAAAAATCGCTAAAATTTAATCCCCACTATTTGTTTAAAAAAAGTGGGGATTTGTTGATTAGTCATTGGCCATTGTACGGAATGTTCTTGCAACAGCTTCTAATGTGCGATCGATATCTTCGTCGGAATGAGCGGTTGTTAAAAACCATGCTTCATATTTAGAAGGGGCAAGGTTAATGCCTTCCGCGAGCATCAGTTTAAAGAAGCGGGCAAATCGTTCACCATCAGTATTTTCAGCTTGTTCATAGTTTTCAACTTTTTTTTCAGCAAAATAGACGGTCAAGGCTCCTTTCAAACGATTGATCTGAATAGACTGATCATTGTTTTTTGCGTGTTGGAGAATTCCTTCTTCCATTCGCTTTCCAAGACGGTCCATTTCTTCGTAAACACCATCTTGTTGCAGTACCTCAAGGCAGGCGATCCCTGCTGACATGGATGCTGGGTTTCCTGCCATGGTTCCAGCCTGATAGGCTGGACCAAGAGGAGCCACTTGTTCCATAATGTCCGCTCTTCCGCCATAAGCACCGATCGGTAAGCCGCCGCCAATGATTTTACCCATTGCTGTCATATCTGGTTCAATGTTCAACAATTGTTGGGCACTCCCGTATGTAAAGCGGAAAGCTGTAATGACTTCATCGTAAATGACCAGTGCCCCAGTATCGTGGGTAAGTTCATTTACTTGTTCAAGAAAACCTGGTTTAGGCTCGACGATTCCGAAGTTACCGACAATAGGTTCCACGAGTACCCCGGCGATTTCATCCCCGAATTTATCCAATGCTTCTTTAAATGGTTCAATATCGTTGAATGGTACCGTGATGACATCTTGAGCGATTGAAGCAGGAACCCCAGCTGAATCAGGTGTACCAAGGGTGGATGGTCCAGACCCTGCCGCAACCAGCACTAAATCTGAGTGGCCATGATAACAACCAGCAAATTTGATGATTTTATTTCTTCCTGTATAGGCCCTGGCTACACGGATGGTTGTCATGACCGCTTCAGTGCCTGAATTGACAAAACGGACTTTATCCAAAGAAGGGATGGCTTGCTTGAGCATTTTTGCAAAACGGTTTTCAAGCACTGTCGGTGTCCCATACAATACGCCGTTTTGAGCTGCTTTAGTAATCGCTTCTGTGATATGAGGGTGAGCATGCCCGGTAATGATTGGTCCATATGCTCCCAGGTAATCGATGTATTCATTTCCGTCAACATCAAAAAAGCGGGACCCTTCAGCACGATCCATGTACACCGGAGTTCCGCCTCCTACACCTTTATAGGCTCTTGAAGGAGAGTTGACCCCTCCTACAATGTGTTCAGTCGCTTCTTTATATAATTGTTCGGATTGATTCATATTCATTTTCGTGCCTCCTAATCAAACATTTTCACTCTTATTGTAGCATGCTTGTCCATGTGAGAAAGATTAGTAAAAGACACCCTTCTTTTAAAAAAGGTGTCTTTTGCGAGGTTCCTTCACTCTAGAGCGTTGAAACAGTAATCCGATCGTTTACGTGAGGAAATAAGCATACCACTTCATGAGCATACTCATGAATCAGTTTATGCCGTTTTTAGTATACGAACGCTGCACCAACGATGATTAGAAGGATGAAAAGAACAACGATTAGCGCAAAGCCTCCGCCATATCCGTAACTCATTTACAATTCCCCCTTTCCATTGTTTACAGTATCCTATGCAGCTTAGTGGAAGGGGGGATGTGCGTTCGCCCGGTTTTGTAACGAAAATAGTTGAACAACTATTTTGAAGGGAAAACCTGGCACCTCAGGTCATCCAAATTTTGGATGACCTGAGGTGCCAGGTTTTAGGAGGTATAAATAGCGTGAGGCTCTCATAAGAAAAAGTAAAGGCTTGTACTGTTATATATTCCAGCTTCCAGTAAAGGAGCTTCCTATGTTCACCATCATCATCAGTTCCATTTCCCTCACTCTGATCATCATCAGCCTTCGTCAAATTTTCATTTCATTGGAATTTGAACATAATATCTTTTCTTTTCAGTTATTTCTTTCAATCATGCTTCTTTACACTATAGTCATGATCGGATTTGGTATCATCTATGCTGGTCTGATGCGCCAGGGGATTATCGTTTACCGTATGGAAGCCAATCTTCCCCGCGCATTGGGTATAGCTGAAATCGCCAGAAGTATTTATTTCAGCGGAGTAACGCTCTTTACAGTAGGGTACGGAGATATGATTCCTGTAGGAGTAGGAAAGTGGTTATCAATCATAGAGGCCATGATCGGGTATACTCTCCCTGCAGCACTAGTCGCAAAGGTTTGGCAGAAACATCAGGTGAACCGTTAAGGTTGGAAGTTTAAAGAAAGATAAGGTACCCTTGTAGATAGAAACTATTTAGGAGGGTCTCATAATGACAGTTGAAAAAGGGAAACAAGTAACAGACTTCACATTACCAGCGAATAATGGAGAATCCGTATCATTATCTGAATACAAAGGGAAAAACGTAGTTCTTTACTTCTATCCAAAAGATATGACACCAGGCTGCACGACAGAAGCATGTGATTTCCGTGACCATCACGGAAGCTTCGCAGACCTTGACGCTGTTATCTTAGGAGTCAGCCCGGACCCTGTAGAATCACATGAGAAATTCATAGACAAGCATGATTTGCCATTCCTTCTATTAGCTGATGAAAATCATGAAGTTGCCGAACAGTTTGGTGTATGGAAGCTGAAGAAGAATTTCGGTAAAGAATATTACGGTATAGAGCGTTCGACTTTCATTATCGATAAAGAGGGGAACCTTTCCGAAGAGTACCGCAAAGTGAAAGTAGACGGACATGTAGAAGCAGCCCTTGAATACATCCGAGAAAATCTCCAATAACTATTCCTGAACCATAGTCTTCATGTGACTATGGTTCCTTTTTAGTCTAAAATAAGAAGCAAAAGGAAGGGAGTGTTACCATGAAAATCGTTTCTGCGATCAAGCGTGTTCCTGATGAAATCCAGCAACGCCTGATCACTCGTTTCACTGACGCTGAATTCATCTTTTGTCATGGCATTGATGAAGCCCGCCATTATATAGGAGAAGCGGATGTTTTCATTACATATGGGGAAGATTTGGATGCAGAAAAAATTAAAGCTGCCAAGAAGTTGAAGTGGATCATGGTCTTATCTGCCGGTATGGACAAAATGCCCTTTGAGGAAATTTCTGAACGGAATATCTTAGTGACGAACGTGAAAGGCATCCATGCACAACCCATGGCTGAGTATGCGATTTCAATGTTGCTTCAAGTATCACGGAAAGCAAAAGATCTGATAGATTTTGAACAAAGCCATGAGTGGAACAGACAACCAGTGATGAATGAAATCAACAGCCGTACAATGGTTCTCTTAGGTACAGGGGCTATTGCCCAAGAAGTAGCCAGGTTGGCAAAAGCATTTAATATGAAGACGATCGGAGTATCTAAATCCGGGCGTATGCGTGACCATTTTGATCAAGTTTTCCCGGTGGACCAAATCGATCTTGTGCTGCCACTAGGCGAGTTTATAGTAGCTGTCCTTCCAAGTACTCCTGAGACCCAGCACCTTCTGACAGCTGATCATTTTAAAAAGATGCCTGATCACTGTGTGTTCTTGAATATGGGAAGAGGTGATTTGGTTTCATCAGAAGTATTGTTGGAGGCTGTAACAGAATCATATATCTTACATGCAGTCCTTGATGTTTTTGAAGAGGAACCACTACCGGAGGAGCATCCACTCTGGTCAGAAGAGAAGGTAACCGTAACCCCTCACATATCTGGACTCTCTCCTCATTATGTTCCACGGGGTTTCGCACTTTTTGAAGAAAACTTAGAAGTGTTCCTGAGTGGGGAAGGGACCATTCGAAATATTATCGATCCAAAACGGGGGTATTGAAATGAGAATTTATACACGTTCGGGAGATAAGGGAGAAACATCATTGATCTATGGTCAACGCGTACCTAAGAATGATATCAGAGTAGAGGCTTATGGTACATGTGACGAAGCGAACTCAACCATTGGTCTTGCATTGAGCCATTTGAGGAAAGAAGAGTGGACGGATAAAGAAGCGTTTATGGAGACGATGCAGAAAATCCAGACCATACTGTTCCATGTAGGTGCTGAACTGGCTACTCCTCAAGGGAAAGAAGTACATTGGAAGTTGAAGAAAGAGCATGTAGAGGAATTAGAACGCCAAATTGATGTTTGGGACAAAGAACTTGACCCTTTAAAAAATTTCATATTACCATCGGGGCATCAAGCATCCGCCACTTTCCATTTATCCAGAACCGTTGTAAGACGAGCTGAACGGGTAGCCGTCACCTTGGAAAGTGAACTGGATAATCAGTTGGTTGTCTCTTATTTAAACCGTCTGTCTGATTTCCTATTTGTAGCCGCAAGATATATCAACAAAAAACTGGGTGGTACCGAAACACCATTAAATCCTGATGTCTAAAAGTTTAATCCAAGCTTCTTAATATTGACAATGACTTCAGAAAAAGGTTAAACTAATTGTAAGGATTCTAATTTAATAATATTATAAATCAAGAATCAGTTTATGAAAGCGAGGTGCATGACTGTGTCAGATCATCGACTCCAAGAAGCCATAGATACATTGAAAGGTTCTGGTGTGCGTATCACTCCACAGCGTCATGCGGTGCTTGAATACCTGCTGAATTCTATGACTCACCCAACAGCTGATGAAATATATAAGGCATTAGAAACTAAATTTCCGAATATGAGTGTAGCAACGGTTTATAACAATCTTCGTGTATTCCGTGAAATCGGACTTGTCCGAGAGCTGACTTACGGTGATTCATCAAGCCGCTTTGATTGTAATACCAGTGATCATTATCATGCGATTTGCGATACATGCGGTAAAATTGTCGATTTTCACTACCCGAGTTTGAATGAAGTGGAATCATTAGCTGAACAGGTGACTGGATTTGATGTAAGTCATCATCGCATGGAAGTCTATGGAACGTGCTCAAATTGCCAATCAAATAACACTCACTAAACTGGAAGCGTTACTGCTTTCAGTTTTTTCATGTCCAATGCCCCTCTCGAAAGGGGGGCCACTAACTACGACACCTATCCTTTTCTCCGTTTTTTTTAACTTCAATAAGTCATAGCATGGCTAACAGGCATTCCTGAAGTAAAGCTAATATTATCTAAATAAAAAAGGATCCGCTTTTGCTCTGCGGATCCTTTTTTATCAGGATTGTTCTTGGGTATTCCGTTTTTTATATCGTTTCTTATTATATTTCTCATCAAAATCTTTACCTTCTAATGACTTATCCATCGTCAATGGTTGATTACAATGCATACAGGCATCTACACGCCCGAGCATTTTAGTAGGTTTCTCACAGGACGGACAAACAATTTGTAATGTCTTAGTCGATAGCATCCCGATCCAAAAATACACCACTGTACTCAGCCCTACAAAACCCATTCCTAAAATCATGAAAGTCGCCATCAGCCACACTGTATCTTTGAAGAGTAAACCGATATACATGACACCGATGCCGAGAAAAATAAGCCAGAAAGCAAAGGAACGTATCTTATTGATCTTGTTGCTGTATTTTAAAGCCACTAAAGGTCCCTCCTTACTATCTAACCCGTAGTATAGCATATTTTCTTTGTGCAAATATATTGCGAAAAAAGGAATTTGAAAAAAAATAGCGAATAAAAACAGGGAAGGGAAATTGAATGTGGGGGAAAGATAATGGAAGATGTACTACGCCCGATCTATCAAGAACGAGCCAGCCAAAGCAATACACTAGGCATTCTGATACTTGAAAAGAAGAAGCCGATCAGTCCCGTAACCGACAATTTTGATGTCATTTTATTCATTATTGTCAGGGATGCAGAAGAACTATGGTATGTGAAGCATTATGAGTTTGATAATAAATCAGCGGCAATGCATATAGTAGATGAGACTTTGTTACAGCATTGGATTGATACCAGTTCCAATCGAAGGGCTGTAGAATGGATCATTAACGGTTCGATAATCTTTGAACGCAATGAATATGTCAGTGAAATGAAAGAACATCTGCGCGAGTTTCCACAGCAGACACGTGATTTGAAGAAAGCTATTGAATTTGCCAAGCTGATCCGCAGCTATAGCGAATCCAAAGATCTTTATGATTCAGAACAGTATTTGGATTCATATAGTAGAATGGTCAACTCCCTTCATTACTTGGCACGGCTTTCCATCATTGAAAAAGGTTTTCATCCAGAAGTGACAGTATGGAATCAAGTGAAGCGGATTGAACCAGAAATCTATAAATTATATCAGGAGCTCATTGAAAGCGGAGAGCCGACGGAAAAGAGAATCCAGTTGATGGTTCTTGCGGTGGAACATGCGATCAGTAAGAGATCCAGATCCAGTGCTCAACATTTGCTTCAACTGATGAGTGAAAGGGAAGAGCCATGGTCATTTGGAGAATTGAAAGTTCATCCTGAAATTCAAGAATACATTTTGGATTTATCCTCCATGATTGAATACTTGGTCGATAGTGACGTGATCGAGGTAGTCCCGCAGGAAACGAAAGGTCCTCAAATCTTTCACAGAAGATACAAACCGGTTCACCAACATATCAATGAATAGTAAAAGTGCCCACTTTCTATATTTATAGGAAGAGGGCATTTTTTGAGAAAAGTTATTGACGATTCGATTTCCGGCATGCTATATTATTAAACGTCGCATTAAGAAAGCAAAAGCGATGAGGGCAAGTGAAAAACAATCACGAAAAGATGTTGACATTAACATCAAATAGTGATAAATTATTACTTGTCGCCAAAAAGACCTCAAACAAAATATCAAATGAAGCATTGACATTAACGAAGCTTTAATGATATGATGGTTGAGTCGCTATTTTGAAGCGGCAAACAACATTTTGATCTTTGAAAACTGAACGAACCAACCAGTACGTCAAGATATTTCTTCTTATAAAGAAGAGATTTGAAACAAGCACATTCGGTGTGCAAATGAGCAAGTCAAA